>JAFWKJ010000003.1 GCA_017511375.1 Bacilli bacterium
AAACAAAATGTTTGATTACGGAGGATGTGTATATCCAGAAGGAATGATCACAAGTGATCAACTATTTGCATTCAATCATGATCAAATAGAGAAGATTGTATACAAAGGATATGAGACAGATGCTCAAAAAGAAATTTCAAAGGTATTAAAAGGCGGATTAGAGCTAAGAGAAAAGAAATTAGCAGAAGCACAAGGAAACCCAGCTGAGCAAGCACCAGTAGCAGATGCAGATGCAATTTAATAGAAATAGTAAACAAATGTAAAGATGGCTATATGCCATCTTTTTCATTGACTAAATATCGTATTTTTATTATACTTGATATAGTAGGTATAGTGTATAAAGATCACCTGGTAGAAGCAAATCATATAGTCTGAAGGGAGAGAAATATATGTCATTTTGGAGTTGGTTATTAGGCCGAGACGAAAAAGAAGCAGATGTATATGCAAATTATGATAAAGTTGCGGAGGTTACGAGTGAAATTCGAACAATTGCCACGAAATCAGTAGGAGATGCACAAGATCAAATATATTCTGCTTTAAACCAATTAAACTCAGTAAATGGATTAAAAGAATATGTTGGTGCCATAACCATTAGTAACTATGATTCTTTTTTCGATTCTGTAACAACGACTATAAATGGAATTGCAGATACCATGGAAGGCAAGGCGGAAGACATAAAAGCATATGAAGAGAGTCCTTGGTATACAAAAGTTGCTAGTACAGTTTCTATGGGACTTTGTAAGGTTGGAGAAGGATTGTTGTCCGTAGTAGAAGATCTTGGTGATGGAGTTGTTTCCTTAGTAGGATGGATTGCTCCAAAAGATTCTGGCCTTGAAAACTTGTGTACAGACTTTGTAAAGAAAGAATGGTCACACGATGCCTTCAATTTTTATTATAATAGTGAATTTGCAAAAGCAAGTGCCTTTACCGAAGACAGCGCCATTGCTGGTGGATTTAAGTTAGTAGGAAAGACAGTTGGTTACTTATATGCCGGTGGAGCTATTGCTGGTGCAGCTTCTTCTGCTTTAGGATCTGTTGGAGGAGTCGTCGGCAAAGTAGTAGGCGCCGCGGGAAAACTGGCATCCAGTACAACTTGGGGGGCAACAGCAGCTGGTTTCGTAGGTGGTTTAGGAAGTGGAACCGAAGCAGGATTAAATGCAGGCTTAGATATCAATAGTGCTGCTGCTACAAAAGGTTTAGCATCTGGAGCTATTCAAGGTGGTTTAGCCTTTGCCGGTGGTAAATTAGGAGAAAAATTAGCAAAAAATGCAGCAATTAAGAGTGCAAAAGCTGGTGTAGACGAAGCTGATGATGCTTTAAAATCTGTTAGTGATAGTATTGATGATATTGGAAAACAATTGAAAGATCCAACTATTACAGATGGCATGGCAGATGTAGCTAAGAATAATTTGGATGATTTATTAGAAGCCCAAGGAAAAGCCATGGCTCAAAAATCAGTAGCAGAAAGTGCACTAGAGTCTGCCAAAAACGCAAGGCTATCTGATTTCCAAGGATATAGTGATGCTATTACCAAAGCAGGACAAAGATTTGGAGAATCATCTGTTAATGCAGCCAAATCAGGTGTGACTGCATTAAGAGATACTGCTTCAGCTTCTCATGCAATACGCAAGGGAACACTTGATGGAGCCTATAAAACAGATGTAGCCGCTCAATCACAAGCAGTCTTTAAAGAAGATTTAAAAGTGTTAGCTAAAGAAAACCCAATTGGTCAAACGATAGGAGCTGCAGCTCAAAAAACAGCATCTGGTAGCAAAAATGTTTTGGCATCAGTTAAAGCCAATGGTATTAAAGAAACTGTAAAAGATGGTCTTTCATCTGCAGGAGAAACAATTAAAGATACCGCAATGGAAGCAGCTAAACATCCACTTAAAACAATTGGAGGAGCAGCGGCTACTGTTGCCAAGAATCCAGCTACACCTGGTGTAGCAATGGTAGTTGCAGGTAATAAATTAAGCGAAGTGGTTCAAAATATGGAACCAACTACAAAACCAAGAATCGGATCAACGGGTGATGAAGATGGTGGTAATGGTAACGGCGGAGGAAAAGGAAATACAACAAAACATACAGATCCAGTTCCAGAACCATCTCAAAGCCTATATGCTCCACCTCCAGCAACAACTCCAAAAACAGAAGCTGTAACGCAACCAAATGGTGGTCAAAGTGGATCCGGTGGAACGGGTGGATCCGGTGGAACGGGTGGATCTGGTGGTGGAAATGGAACCAGAACCGTCAACTATACAGATACAAAACCAATAGGAGGAATCACAAGTCCAGATACTGGAACGGGTGTTTCAAAAGAAAAAAAGACTACTCCAAAAACATCTGCACCAACGACGGCGCAACCAACAACGGCAACGCCAACGACGGCAACCTCAACAACAGTAGCACAAAAATCGGCAGTGCCAACAACGGCAACGCCAACGACGGCAACCTCAACAACAGTAGCACAAAAATCGGCAGTGCCAACGACAGCAATGCCAACAACGACATCAGGTGGAGGCGGCGGAGGAGGTTCTTCAATCAATACGCAACCAATTCCAACAACAGCTGTTCCAACAATCGATACAACGCCAATTTCAACGATTGCAACCCCAACGTTACCAACAATACCAACATCTACAGGAGAAATTTCTACGCTACCAGCCGCTAGTGCGGGAGCAGGAGTAGGTGGTGGTTCATACGATTCTGGAAATGGCTATGCAAGTATAGGATCAGGATTTGGATCTGGATCAGATTCAGGTTCAGGTTCAGGCTCAGATTCAGGTTCATCTGGAACTGTGGATGATTCAACTCATTCAGGAACAGAATTTGATGGAACTGAATTACCAGATGATTCATTAGTAGCTTCGCTAAGTAGCTTACTTGATGAAACAGATGGTTCAATTGATGAAATTATAAAAGGAAGCAAATATAGTAGAATTCCAACTACACAAAAACCAATCACTGCTCAAAAAGCAAATGGATCAAGTTCTGTGATTCCAATTGCTGCAGGATTGAGTGTAGCCTCAGCAGCAGGTCTAGGAGCAAAAGCTTATATCGATCATAAAAAGAATAATGCAACAGGAGAAGACGAGGAATACGAGGATGAATACGATGAAGATGATGAATTCCTTGCTGATGGTTGGACAGAAGACTCTGGGGATGAAACAGAAACTTTAGAGGAAGAAGATAATCAAGATTTTATCAATCAAGATAAACAAGATGATGATGAATATTATCATACAAGCGAAAGCCCTGTTCCTATTATCGGTACAGAAGAACTAAGTGAATATTAGTAAAAACTAAGAGGGAGGTATCCCTCTTTTTGTTTGACTATCATGTATATTTTTACTATAATAATTATGATAAGAGTAATAGGAGGGTACCTATGTCAAAAGTAGATTGGATCACATGGAAAACAGATCCAAAAGAAATTATAAATCCCAAAAAAATAGAAGAAGAAATAAATGAATATTATCATAACTATGAATCCTATATGAATTCCATGGTTTATGATCAACTATATACAGAAATAAAAAGAGGGGGCCTTTCAAAAGAAGCTTTTCATGTTTCTGGTATATCTCCAGCAAATGAAATGGCTATTGAAATTATTAATGCCATTGATGAAATAAAAGAAACGATGAAACGTCTAATGGATAGTGTGAGAGAAGTAACTGCTAACCAAAAAGAAATAGAAAAACGACAACTCATAGATGCAATTGAAGAAAAAATAGAAAAAGAAAAAAAATTACTAGAAGCAGTTGATTCTAACAAAGATATGTCAAATCCAACAGAAACAGAAAAAAACAAAGAAGATAGAAAATACATTATCAATGACAGAATAAAAAAATTATACGAAAGATTAGATATTGCGAAATCGTTGTAGGAGGATAATGGTATGAATAAACAAGGACATATTGATTTAGAAAAAATATCTACGAGTATTGATACCCTTTCTTCTATAGAAAATATTATTAATATAGTGGATTTATCGGATAGTTTTGAAGATATAGAAAAATGTTTTAGACAATTAAATTTTGAACATTCAAACTGTTTAAAATATAAAGATTCTCTATCAACAATTTATGCTGATTTAGAAATTGTAAAAAGAAAAACAAATGAATTAGCAGAAGCTTTAAAAAGAACAAAACTAAATTATACGAAAATTAATAGTTTTTCGGATAAGGATATCAAAGAATTTACTGAAATATATAAAGCAACTCCTGCAAGTGAAGATTTATCAAAATTAGTAGGAACAAAAAACACCTTTAATTTATCTGATTTATCTACCCAAATGGCAAATCCAGATAATAGTAGTATAACAACTGTTCCTTTACCAGAAACAACCCCTGTTCAGAACAAACCAGTGGATACTCTTCCAATTGGGGTAGCAATCGGCGCAACAGGAATAGCAGGTTCCATAGGAGCAGTTTTAGTCGATGATGTTTATAGTAAACGTGAAAAATATCATAAAGTGAAGAGTGAAGAAGTTTATTTAGAAGATTTTAAAGAACCAAAAGAAGAAATCTTAACGGAGACAGAAGAACCTCCTCAAAATACAAAAAAAGAGGGAATAGCTCAAGGACCATATCATGCCGTTAGATTAGATAGAGAATCAGATCACTATTATGGAAATCAATTGAGTAATATGGATGTCGATGATGAATATGCTTATTTTGATGAAGATGATGATTATGATGAGGATGATTTTGAAGAAATAGTTGATATTTAAGAGAAAAAGAGTTATAATTACTTCCAGATGCAGAGAATCTGAGGAGTACTTATAACTTTTTTAATAGAGAGTTTATGGCAGGTGGAAATAAACAAAAAAGAATAAGGAAGGTAGCAGAGGAGCATGAATTCTGAATGAAGTAAGTTTTCCCGGAGAGATCCGTTATCAAAAACAAGCTACATATTTTGTAGAAAATAAGGTGGTACCACGAGATTTTCGTCCTTTGGATGATGTCTCGTTTTTTGTTTTAGGAGGGGTATTATGAAGCAAACTACCAAAACAAAGATTGATTATTACAATCGTAACGTACGAGTCTAGATCTGTGTACGAGTTTTAAGAATGAAATAATAAAGGAGAAGATAGTATGTTAGATAAAAAATATAATCATTTAGAAGTTGAAAAAGAAAAATATAATAAATGGAAAGAAAAAGGGTATTTTAAAGCAGATAATCAGTCTGATAAAACACCATTTTGTATTGTGATTCCACCTCCAAATGTAACAGGGAAATTACATTTAGGACATGCATATGATACAGCAATACAAGATGCAATAGTAAGATATAAAAGAATGAAGGGTTTTGATACGTTATGGTTACCTGGAATGGACCATGCCGCAATTTCCACAGAAGCAAAAGTTGTTAAGAAATTAAAAGATGAAGGTATTGATAAATACGAATATGGAAGAGAAAAATTCTTAAAAGCTTGTTGGGATTGGACACATGAATATGGAGATAGTATTCGTTCCCAATGGGGAGCTTTAGGTCTTTCAGTGGATTATGACAGAGAACGTTTTACTTTAGATGACGATTTGAATTATGCCGTTAGAAAAGTATTTGTAGACTATTATAATAAGGGGCTAATTTATAGAGGAGAAAGAATCATAAATTGGGATCCAGCCGCTAAGACAGCCTTATCGAATGAAGAGGTTATTTATAAGGAAGAGAAGAGTGCTTTCTATCACATTAAATACAAATTAGAAGATAGTGAAGAATTCTTAGATGTTGCAACAACTCGTCCAGAGACATTATTTGGAGATACAGCCGTTGCCGTAAATGAAAAAGATAAAAGATATAAAAAGTTTGTTGGTAAAAATGTTATTTTACCTCTTATGAATAAACCAATTCCTGTTATTACAGATGAACACGCTGATATGGAAAAAGGAACTGGAGTTGTTAAAATTACTCCAGCGCATGATCCTAACGACTTTGAAGTAGGAAACAGACATAACTTAGAAAGAATTGTTATCATGAATGATGATGCAACCATGAATGAAAATGTTCCAAAGAAATATCAAGGAATGACAAGAGAAGAATGTCGTGAAGAGTGTATTAAAGACTTAAAAGAATTAGGATTACTTTTAGAAATAGAACCATTGACACACGAAGTTGGACATAGTGAAAGAACAGATGTTATGGTAGAACCAATGATTAAGGAACAATGGTTCGTTAAAATGGGTCCACTAGCAGAGAGAGTATTAAAATTTCAGGATAAGAAAGATAAAAAGATTAATTTCGTTCCAAAGAGATTTGAAAAAGTATTAAGACACTGGATGGAAATCTCTTATGACTGGTGTATTTCTCGACAACTATGGTGGGGACATAGAATTCCTGCATGGTATAAAGATGGAGAAATCTATGTTGGAATGGAAGCTCCAAAAGAAAAAGGTTGGGTACAAGATGAAGACGTCTTAGATACATGGTTCAGTAGTGCTTTATGGCCATTTTCAACCTTAGGTTGGCCAAAGAAAACAAAAGACTATGAAAGATATTTCCCAACAGACTGTTTAGTAACGGGATATGACATTATATTCTTCTGGGTTGCTAGAATGGCATTCCAATCAGAAAGCGTAACAGATAATAGACCATTTAAAGATTGTATTATTCATGGCCTTATCCGTGACAAACAAGGAAGAAAGATGTCTAAATCATTAGGAAATGGTGTAGATCCATTCGATATGGTAGATAAGTATGGAGCAGATTCTTTAAGATACTATCTCACAACAGATGGTGCTATGGGAATGGATTTAAGATTTGATGAAGTAAAATTAACTTCTACTTGGAACTTTATCAATAAAATTTGGAATGCCTCTAGATTTGTATTAATGAACATAGAGAACCTAAAGGAAATCAAATTAGAGAATTTAAAGAATGAAGACAAATGGATTTTAACCGTATTTGAACACACCCTAAAGAGTGTTACAAAACACATGGATAAATATGAATTTAATCTTGCGAGTTCAGAAATCTATGATTTCACATGGAATTATTTCTGTGACTACTATATTGAAATGGCAAAGTATTCATTAGAAGATACAGCTACACAATCTACATTATGTTATGTTCTAACAGGTATCTTACAAATGCTACATCCATTTATGCCTTTTGTAACAGAAGAAATCTATCAAATGTTACCAGTAAAAGAATCTGAATCTATCATGATATCAGAATATCCAAAATATAATAAGAAATTAATATTTGATAAGGAATCACAAGCGGTTGCAGATCAAATAGAATTTATCAAAAACTTCAGAAATATAAAAGCAGAAAACAATATTACAAAAGAAATGAAAGTAATGTTTGATACAGAAGATGATAATGATTTGATTGTTAAAATGTTGAAACTAGAAGACCATCTAGTTAAAAAACCTCTAGGAATCAAAGCTTATAAGGTATTCTCTAATCGAGTAAAAGCACAAATTTTCTTTGAAAAGATTGAAACAGAGGCAGAAAAATTAGCAAAAGAAGGACAAATCAAAATATTAAAAGAATCTATCGCAAGACGTGAAAAATTATTATCAAACGAAAACTATGTTAAAAAAGCGCCTGAAAAAATAGTAGAATTAGATCGAAGAAAACTAGAAGAAGAAAAGAAGAAATTAGAAGAATTAATGAAATAAAAAGCAGATAAAAACATCTGCTTTTTTTGAAGGATGAAATAGAAAGTAATTGTTGAATAATATATCGAAAAATGATATGATTTATATAGAGTATAATGAGAAGATATCGGATTAAAGCTGGTGAAAAAATGGACAAAAAGAAAGGAATTATTGCTTTTATTAAGTCGAGTATTAAACGACTTCCTTTTGTGTGGAAGAAGAAATCTTTTTTAACCCAGAAGGAAGAAATAGAAATCCTTGATTTTAATGAATCGGTAAAATATGAAAAACAGAGTAAGAAAAAAATTTCATTCATTAAATTAGCAAGTGTTTTCGCCTGCGTGCTTGTATTATTTTTAATCGTATCATCTATGAAAACAGGAACTAACATTATAACGAGCGGTGCTAAAAAAGTATTAAATGGATTAGGAATCTATACAGAAGAAGTGAAGAGTGTAGAAATTGAATCATCCGATTATGATGAACCAGGATCATGGCACATTGATAAATCGGCCGAATGGATAGGGCCAACGACTGCACAAGTTACTTTCGATGTAAATTCTGTAATAACAACAGAAGAAAAAAATGAAGATGTTATATTAGTATTAGACAATTCGGGTTCAATGGATGGTGAAAAATTGCAAAAAGCCATTGACGATTCAAAAGAACTAGTTGAATACTTACTCACTAATTCACATAATAGAGTTGCGATTATTACCTTTGATACTACTTCAACTATTGTTTCCCCATTTTCAAATGATAAACAATCATTATTAGATGAGTTGAATAATATATTATCCGCTGACTCAACCAACTATTATGCAGCATTAAAAAATGTAGAAACAGTCATGGATGGTTATGTGAAAGAACCTGATAAGGATGTTGTAACATTATTCTTAACAGATGGATATCCCAATGTTGAATCCCCAAATCAAGAAGGAGTTTACAGTTCTTTAAAAGATCAATATCCATACATGACAATTAATGGAGTCCAATATGAAATGGGAACTACTGTCATTGAGGAGATTAAGGCAATAACAGATTATCAGTGGTTAGCCGATTGTTCAACCTTACATAATGTTCTATTTGAAGCAGTTGTTTCCCCAATAGCATATGATGAATTTGTTATTACAGACTATATCCATGATGATTATTTTAGAATTAATTCAACAGAAGATATTAAAGTGACCAAAGGAACGGTATCCTTAATAGAAGAATCAGGGGTCCAAAAAATAACATGGAACTTAGGCACAGGTATATATATGACCGGTGGACAGGAAAAAATGACGATAAAAATATCTTTAAAAGAACAATACATAGAAAGTGAAGGCTTTTATCCAACAAACAAAAAAGAATCCATTGCCTCTAAGTTGCCAAATGAAAATAAAATAATAGTCAATAGTACAAATATACCGGTATTAAAGAATGCCTATGAAGTAATTTATGACACAAATACGCCAAGTGATTGTACACTTCCTGAAATTGTAAAAGAGAAAAAATATATTTATCAAAATGTCTCAAAAAATCCACAAGAATTATCTTGTGAAGGTTATTTGTTTCAAGGGTGGAAAATCGATGAAGAAGATGAAAAAGATATAACAAATGTAAATGAAGATGTATTTATAATGCCGAGTCATGATGTGACAATACGTGCAACTTGGACAAAACAATCTATTGAAAAGTCAATGGATGGAAAAATATATGAAACCACAACATTGTATAAGGTATTACAAGAAGAAGCGGAAGAAGGAATATATGCCAGAGAATATACAGGAGAACATCAGGATAGTATAGATCCATCCAAATCAACTAAGAAGATATACTATTATTATGGTGATGATGATGAAAAAGGTAATGAAATTTTGGATAGAAACAATGTAATATTTGCGGGTCAATGTTGGCAAATGATCAGGACGACAGATACTGGTGGCGTTAAAATGATTTATAATGGAGAAGCAGAAAATGATCAGTGCCTAAATACTCGTGGGACACATGCAGGATATCAATATATGACTACAACGGATCTAGTTTCTAATTACTGGTATGGAACGGATTATATATATGATAGTAGTACAAAAACATTTAAAGTCAGTGGTACAACGGAACAAGCAACGTGGAGTGAATCAACTTTTCCTAGACTACAAGGAAAATATACTTGTAAAAAAGAAAATGTTGATGATACATGCACAATACTTTATTTAGTTCAAGATTTTTCTACATCAACTAATGCAAAGGTAATACCAATAAATGCTAATTCTCATTATTCACAATTTGGAACTCTACAGTTTAATGAGAAAGCTTCATCCCTTGCAGACACAGGCTATATGTATAATACTAGATATGATAATAAAGAACGAACAGAATTAACGCTTGATCATGAATATTTATTTTATAGTTTTGTTTTATCAAAAAACTATTGGTATGCGCATGAAGTGGCATGGGGAAGTCCGGTCAGAAGAAAATTTAATTTAGTTAATCCTTACAAGATAAGTTCAACGGCAGATTATCCATCCCTGGAAGGAGAATATACATTTTCTAACAGTTTAAAGACATACACTAACACAACTGTATATTATATCTATAAGGTTAATAATTCAAAAATGATTTATATAGAAATGTCAAATTCAAATAAACAAAATGGAGAAGACTATAATGATATATATATATATGGAGATAGTTACACGGATAATGGAGATGGAACTTATACAATAAACAACCCGTCAACAATTAACAGATGGGAATGGTATACAGATTATTCAAATGTAAAAGTAGGAGATTATTTATGTAAAGATTCAGGTGGTAGTTGCAGAGAAGTAAGATATATAATGAGGGAAACTGGACCTCTTGCGATGCAATATTATATAGTAAAATCACCTTATAAATTTGCTGAAGGATTTACATATGATGAAAACACAGGGCTTTATTCATTAGATGGAGAAAGTGTCACGTTTTGGAATTTTGCTACAAATGCAGAAAAATTAAATAATGCACATTATACTTGTTGGAATCAAAATGGTAAATGTAATATGATATATTATATATTTAACCTAAATATAAGTGGTGACAGCGTTATATCACGCTCTATTGAATTAACTAATGGAAAAAGTGTAGAAGATGCTCTAAATGAAATGATTAAGAATCAAGACATCAATGTAACTAGCTCAACTATAAAGATTGGTGTAGATGCGTGGTATAAGCATACTTTATTAGATTATGACGATTATATTGAGGATACGATATTTTGTAATAATAGAAGTATAAAGACACAAGGTGGCTGGAATCCAAATGGAGGAGATATAAATGAAATAATAGAATTCAAAGGAATTGATGAATCAAATGATTTAAGGTGTACAAATATAACGGATAAATTTAGTGTATCAAATCCTAAAGCAAAACTAACTTATAAAGTTGGTTTGATATCTAGTTCAGAGATGAATATTCTAAATAATCAAGCCATTCGCAAAACAGGAAAATACTATTGGTTAATTTCACCCTATGGAAGCCTTGCTTCCAAATTTGCAAATTGTCAAACAAACATTAACGGCGCCATAGCTGCTGGAAGCGTTGATAAAACGGATCGTGGTGTGCGTCCCGCAATTTCCTTAAGACCAGGGCTAGAATTTTGTGAAGGTGATGGAAGTATGGCGAATCCATATATAATTGATACAAATAATTAGTTCAAAAAGAAAGGAGACGGAAAGGTTGAATCATAAGATAAAAAGTAAAATTACAAATTATTTTTTAGCGGACACAAAATCTAAAAAGACTAAACTAGGATTAATCATCTTAGGTGTAATGGCAACTATATTAGCAATTATCTTTGGTAAAAACATTTTGTCTCCTCTAAAACCACAATTTAGAAGTATTTTATCAACTCTAGAAAATGATGTGGAAGTTCAACCAAAATCAGAACTCATTTATTACTTAAATATTTCGTATGATGGAGTAGATAAAAATGGTGTTCAATCATCTGATACAACAATTTCTGAGATCACAAGTGGAACAATATTCATTGAGGATAAAATACCAGAGGGACTTATATTTATTGACTTTGTTACTACAAACGATGGATCAATTGGAGCCGTCAAAAGAAGCGATGGCTCACTTTGTACAGGGAAAGTAGTAGATGATACCAACGAAGAAAGTATGAGTGAAGGAGTATGGAACGAAGAGCAAACTGAATATACATATCATGGACTTCACTATAATGCAGAAAACAGAACGGTTTCTTTTCAAGTGAAAAATTTAAAAGCTGGCTGTAAATTAACAGTAGGTATTATTACTAAAACTCCACCGATAGATGATTCTACAACGCCAGAAAAAGAAACAAGACGAGACTTTTATAATTTTGCAAGCGCAAGAGAAAGAACGTTAACAATTAACTCAAACACAGTCCATGTGTTTATGGGAGAAGATGAACCAACTATTTACAATGTTATTTATGAATATACGGGTACGGTTCCAGAGAATGCGCCCCTTGCACCAAGTACCTCTAGTTATATAAAAGGAGCTAAAGTAGGAGTGGCTTCTTCGGTAGAAGTGGAAGGCTACGCTTTTAGCGGATGGGAAACAACAGATGCAACGATATCAAATAATTCTTTCTATATGCCAGAACAAGATGTAACATTAAGGGGATCTTTTACCCCCAAAAATAAAAATAGCGTTTCTTATACAATAGAAGGAACTGCACCAGAAGGATATGTACTTCCAAGAACCAAAGAGTATCCTCCTGGAACAGTAGTAAACGTAGATTCCTTAAAAGAAGGGGATATTATAAATGGATATCGTTTTCTAGGCTGGGCATCAGAAGATATAACCATTTCGGAAGATAGAGATTTTACGATGCCAGCATCGAATGTTACCTTGGTGGGTAGGTTCGAAGAAGTAACTTATCATGTTACTTACCAATTCTACGATGGAGTATTACCTCCAAATGCGGGTGATTATTTACCTGCCCAAAAATCTTATAAACCAGGAGATATTGTTACAATAGAAGATGTATTAAGAGAACCAGTTGGATATAAATTCTTAGGGTGGTACAAGGAGGAAGAATTTGAAATGCCAGAAGAAGATGTTATTATCTATGGAGAGTGGCAAATACTAGCAGGAACTTTTGAACCAACAATTTCTAAAACAGTAATAGGGAATAATAATTATTACCGAGTAGGAGATGTAATAAGATTTAAGATAACGATTACGAATACAGCAGATTTCCCTATTAAAAATATCATGGTAAAAGAAGATAATGATAATACTACATTTGAATTAGGAGAAGGTTATGAAGTAACTTCTGATCATATAGCAACGATAGAATCATTAGCTACAAACGAAAGTATAGATTTATATGCAAGCTATACAGTATTAAAAACAGATCACGGAACCATTTATAATACGGCAGAAATAAAAGGAGCCTTAGCAGATAATAATTATCAACTTGAAGATAAGGAATATAAAGGAACAACTTCTTTTAAAATACAATCTCAAATAAAAATATGTAAGCAAATAGATGGTTTATATAATGATAATAAATTTCAATTTCATATAACGGGAGTTTCCAATCATTTTGATACATGGGTTGTTCTTGAAAAAGACGAATGTGAAACAATCTATGTAGATCCTTCTACTTATAAAATAACTGAAATAGTTCCACAAGAATATACAATAAAGAGTATTACAGGATTAACTTCTAATGGGGAAAATCTTCTAGTGGAGGAGAACAACAATTACATAATTACCTTTACCAATGAATTTGTGAAAAAAGGCTTCTTTCACTCCTTTGGTAGAGTAGAAAACAAAGTGGTACAAGGAGGTTAGTGAAATGAAAAAAATAATGAAAAGAAAATCATTCATCTTTCTCTTTGTACTTCTCGCACTAGGACTTGTAGGAATCACCTATGCTTATTTATATTCAGAAGTAGTCGTTCCAAATCAGTTTAGAACAATGACCTATCATGTGGAAATAGAAGAGGTTTATAATAATACTTGGGGAACAAAACAAGTAAGTTTTGTAAATAAAGAAGAAACAAATACACCGGTAGTATTACGAATTAATTATAATGAGTCATGGAGTAAAGAGGAAAATGGTACGAAACTAATTCTAGATAATAATATTAATGGAGAAAATGCTGTTACAAAAAATTGGACAACAGCCTTCACTCAGGATTTTATAGAAGGCGGAGATGGATGGTATTACTATAAGAAAGTTTTAAATGCAAAAGAATCTGTTCAAGTCCTTAATTCTATTGAATTAAAAGAAAACTTGATCAGTACTTCTCCCTATTATAATGAATACAAGTCATATACTTATGAACTAGATTTTAACTTTGAAGCTATTCAAGCTAAAACGAATGCTATTTCAGAAATATGGGGAAAGACTGCAACCATTACGGGAGAAAATGTAGCATGGACATTCTAAAAAAATAAGGAGGTTTGTATGAAAAAAGTTTTATTACTAATAATGGCTTTTGTATTAAGTATCACATTTGTACAAGCAAAAGAAAACAAACTATATTTTAAAGAAACAGGAAATAGATTATATTATGAAAGCAAGTTGACAGATGAAGATTTTTTCATGAAACATGTTGAAATGACACCAGGAGATTCTTTCACAGATGAGCTAACAATAGAAAACAAAACAAAAGAAGAGTTTACGCTGTATTTTAAAATTGCACCTAGACAACAAAGTGTGGAAGCAGATGAATTGTTAGATAACATTAATATGAAAATCAAATTAGATGGAGATACTATCTATGAAGGGAAGGCAAAAGGATTAGATTATAAAGACCAAGGGGTAAATCTACAAGATGCAATTCTAATTGGAAAGATGACACCCTCTAAAGAGTCTAAAATGGTGGTAGAAACAGAATTGTCAGAATACTATGATAATACAGATTATAATGATTTTTCATACATTGATTGGAAATTCTATGCTCAATTTGATAATGAGGATGCAAAAGAAATTATTGAAGTGCCAAACACATTCAAGAATCAATCTCCTTATATAGTGATTATTTCTATCATTATGATTGCACTGGGAGTAGGAATAGTAACAAGTGCTATGAAAAAGAAAAAATAGGCTATTAAGGCCTATTTTTTATTGGATAAAGGGAAAGGTTGAAAGAGGTGTGTTTATATATTAGAAAAAGAAAATAGAAATTCATCCTCTTATTAATAGACAAAACCGTTTCTAAGCGTTATAATAATAGTATCATAGGAGAGTGGTGCTATGGATGCAGAAAGAAAATTATTTAAAATAGCCGGTATTTTATACGGAATCATGGGTGTTCTTTTTCTTGGAATCCCATCATATGGTATTTTCCTAATCGTTTGTGGAATTTATTTTTATGCCCAATCAAATGAATCAGAAGATACGATTTATAAAAATAGAGTATTCCATTATATATTAGCTGTTGCGGGCATGACTAATTTAGTTGGATCTATCTTAGTTTTTATAGCCCAAGATGGGGTAGGAAGATATAAAAGAGGTACAAATGGTATCAATGCACCTCCTAAAATAATATATAAAAGAGACAAAGAATCTATAAAAATAGACCTTTTAATAAAACTAGGTGTAGCAATGGTGTTTGTTGCGGGATTATTATTTGCAACGACTTCATGGCATTTTATTAACGACTATGTAAAAGCATTTGGACTTATTTCTTTTGGTGTTATATTCTTAGTATTATCATTCTTCACGGAGTCAAAATTAAAATTATATCGCTCTGCCTATATGTATTGGTTATTAAGTTTATCCTTATTTCTATTAACAATAGTAGGGGTCTTATATTTCGGAATTTTTGGAGAATATTTATCTTTTGCAGGAGCAGGAAAACACCTTGCTTATGCCATTGTATTCTACACAGCAGCAGGATTTATACTAACAACATACTTTAAATATCCAAAAAATGTTTTATTATTCTTCTGTTGTGGAGCTGTATTAATAGCTATCTCATACACCTTAAAATATGCAAATTTATCACAGATGACAAATGTAACGATTATTTCTATCATTGTAATGGTATTAAACTTTATTAATAAAAAACAAGGAGCTATTAATACCTTTAGTAAAATTATTTCATATCTATTATTTGGAGCAATCATAACAGTAGGAACAGATAATAATATAGAAGGATTAATTGCTTGTTTAATCAATATTATTAATTTGAATTATTTAACATGGATTGATAAAAAGAAAGATGAATCAACGATCAATGTATTAATTACCTATGCACTAATTATTATTGCTTTCCTAAAATTCACAGACTTGGGAGATTTCAATTATAGTACGATTGCATTTGTAAGTACAGCCTATACGCTAGGTATCATTGGCAATATAATTCCTACCAAGAAGAGCACAAAAAGAATTAGTACTTGTGTCTATACTTGTATTATGCTTAGCTTATTTGTAGGAGCTGTTCAAAGCCATGAATTAGCAAATATCATAGCTAGTTTAAGTATTCCGGTTGTTTTCTTAGGAACAAACTGGATTATCAAAAGAGGAATATTTAACGTTGAACCATGGAAATTTGCTAACTGTATTCAACCTTTCATTCTATTTATGTTAGTAGAAGGAATCATTTTCAGTGTAGATATTACGATTTCAAAAGTTTATGTATATGCCTTCTTATCCATACTCTATACAATTATGCATTGTTTATCTCGGGATAGTTTTGATAGAGGAATTATTGAAGTCTATACCATGTTTGCTATAGTAGCAGGCTTAGAATTCAAAATAGAGTCAACAGAGTTATTTGCTAGCATCATGTTAATTGTAACAAGTCTTTATATATTCTCTAGATTTTATTTAGAACATGATGAAAAGAGTGGGGCTTCATATACTAAATTAATTATTTCTTATTTATTGTTATTAACAAGTTTATATTTACCATTTGTCCATTATAATGTTTTAAATTTATCATACTGGATTACATCATTAAGTTATATGGCTTTAATTGCTTGTATTCTACCATTTATTAAAAATGAGTGGCTTAAGAAGACTACTTATATTTATTTTTTAGTTCCACTAACATATTTGTTCCAACAGCCACAAGTAGATTTCAATATACAACTAGTATTACAAAGTTTCGAAAAAATATATCTAGTATTCTTATTTATCAAGTTCTTTATTAAAGATGCATCGTTAAGAAATATTATATTGATTATTGGAATTATTGTAAGTTGTTATCAACCATTCTTTGTACAAAGTGTATATACAGGAATGTATATTGGTATATTAGCTATTATTTTAATTATTGCGGGATATAAAAAGGATGATGCCTATCCAATCTTCGTTACAGGTATTGTGATGATAGCAGCAACCATTATCTATTATCTAAAAGAGGTATGGAAAATATTACCATTCTGGTTATATCTATTAGTGGGAGGATTATTATTCATTTTCTTCGCAACATATAAAGAACTACAAAAACAAAAATCAAAATAAGTCTCATAGAGACTTATTTTTTTTCGACATTTTTTTCCTAAATAATTCAGTATGATAAGAACAGGTGAAAAAATGAAAAAGACATTACTAACAAGCTTATTACTCATGATCATAGGATTTATTCTAGGAAATAAAATAGAAATTAAAAAAAACTTTCCTGAAAAATATTATTTTCTCCAGGAGGGGGTCTATAAAAATGATAATATTTTTGAAGAAAATGTTACGGATATTAGTAAAAAGGTATTAGAGTATAGAAACAATCAAATATATGTGTATATAGGAATCACAAAAGATAAGAAGGTTGCGGAAAAAATATCTAAAATATATCAAAGTAATCATATTCCTATAAAGATAGAAGAAGTATGGTTACAAAATGAAGAATTTCGTATTAACATTGAACAACTAGATTTATTAATAAAAAAGACTTCTAATTTTGATGAAGTGACAAAAATAGAAGAAGTTGCTTTAGCAAGTTATGAAGAAATATTAAAATCTAGGGAATAATATAAAAGGGGGAATATGAGTAAATATACAATGAAAGAAATTCCGTTAGAGGAAAGACCTAGAGAACGATGTAAAGAAGTAGGGATAGAAAATCTTACAAATAAAGAATTATTATCTATTCTCTTAAAAACAGGTTTAAAAAATAAAAATGTAAGTGAACTATCCTTAGAATTATTAAAGAAATATTCTTTAGAAGAATTAAAAGATATATCATTGAGTGAACTAATGACCATCAAAGGAATAGGGGAAGTAAAAGCAATAGAATTATTAGCCTCTATCGAATTAGGAAAAAGAGTATTGTTAAGCAAGAATAACAAAGAAAAATTAGATAATCCAGGAGCCATCTGGAAAGATTCTCAAAAAATATTTTATGGTAAAAAACAAGAACTATTTGTTTGTTATTATTTTAATACAAAACAAGAACTTATCAGCCATAAAATCATATATATGGGAACAATCAACCAATCAGTTACCCATACGAGAGAAGTGTTTAAAGAAGCTTATAAATTAAGTGCAAGTAGTATTGTCTGTTTGCATAATCATCCATCCAATGATGTTACACCTAGTAAACAAGATATTACATTTACCAATGCCTTGGTACAAACAGGAAAAATACAAGGGATTCCCGTTGTAGATCATATTATAGTAGGAAATGACAAATATTATAGTTTTTATGAAGATAATCAAATCAAGAATTGAATGTAGTGTTGTTTTATAATATAATGAAATAGAGAGTGATAATATGTATAAAAGAAAAAAAAGAAAAAAAGCCAATTGTTATATTGGCTATCATCATAACCTTATTTGTATTACTAACAATATCGTTGTTATTTCAAAATAATGGGAATCACAAAAATAATCTCTTAAAAGAAATTGCTATGGGAATTAACAAAGTATTAATGATCCCATCTTCTTCTAAAGGAAAAGAAACAAATCAGAATGAAAGTTATCTGATTCAAAAGAATGTGAACACGGCTTTGCAAGAAGAAATAAAAGAATTGAAAGAAATGTTAGAATTAAATAAGACACTAACAGAATATGTACCAATAAACGCAACCATTCTTTCTAGAAATAAAAGTTATTGGTTTAATACAATTACCATTGATAAAGGAACTTCTTCTGGGATTGAAGAAAACATGGCGGTTGTAACAAAAAATGGTTTTGTAGGAAAAATCACCAAAGCCTATAGGAATAGTAGTGAAGTAAAACTAATTACATCCGATGATATTAATTTTAAAGTAGGAGTCACAGTAAGAACCAACGGAATGGATCATTATGCCATTATGAATGGTTATGATTTAGAAAAAAATGAAATGATTATCACAGGTATCGATAAAACAACGGCTATTAATAAAGGGGATGTTGTCTTAACAAGTGGATTAGGAGAAATGTTTCCTGCAGGGATCTATATTGGTGAGGTAGAACAAATAGAAAGTGACAAATATAATTTAAGTAAAATATTGTATGTAAAAACAAAACAAAATTTTAACGACATGCACTATGTAACAGTATTGAAGGTGAAATCATGATTCCCTATATTATTATGATTTTATCCTTACTATTAGATGGTTTTCTTACGAATCACTTACCATATTTAGTAAACAACTTGTCTTTACTCACGCCTTTATTAACACTGATATCTATCTTGATAATATTTCCATTTTATCAAAAAAATCATAGAAAATATTTTATTACAGTATTTATTTTAGGAATTATATATGATTTGTTTTATACAGATTTAATATTCTTTAATGCCGTATTATTTTTAATCATTGCCTGGATAAATGTTAAAGTTCAAAGATGGACGACCCCTAACGCCCTTAACTTATTACTGCAAGCCATAGGAATGATTATTCTTTATGAATCCTTCACAGGGATTATACTATATGCTTATAATATGGTTCCTGTAACGATTGATAAAGTCTTTTATAAAATAACGCATAGTCTATTATTAAATATTGTCTATGTAGAATTATTGTATTTTATTATTAAGATCATACCAAAGAAGTATAAAAAAATAAGTATTAATTAGAATACTTATTTTTTTTATACATAAAATAGACTGGTGATAAGATGCAAGAAAAATTAGTATTAAAGAAATCAGTAAAAAAGTTATTATGGACAATCATTTTTATTTTGGTTGGAATGATTATTACAAAACAAAATCCAGAGTTAAAGGCAAAGATAGAAGAGGCTATTTATAAGAAAAGTATTCCTATGATGAATTTAAAAAACAAATATAATAAATTTTTTTCCTGGAAAAAAGAGGAAGAAGTACAAAGCGTAGCTGCAGAAAAAATACAAAGTAAAAAAGAAGAAAAAACAGACACGGGAGTAAAACTAACAGTGAAGTCACAACAACCAATCCCTATGTTAGAAAGTGGAATCATTATATTAATGGATAATCATACAATTATAGTGGAACAAATTGATGGGGTAACCGCAACCTACCAAAATATAGAAATAAAGAATTATAAATTATATGATTATTTGGAAAAAGGAGAGTATTTAGGAGAAGCATCTAGCGAGGAAATATTCATTTCATTTTCTAAAGAAGGAAGTTATTACGACTATAAAAACTATCTTTAAAATACATCCATTACTATATAGTATGGCATTTATCTCTATGTTAATAGGAATATATAAAGAGTTTATTATCATGTTTGTACTCATTGTAATTCACGAATGTGGACATCTTTTATGTGCAAAGAAAATGGGAATTTCAACTAAAAATATTATAATATATCCATTAGGAGGAATCTGCCAATTAGAGATGGATATCAATGAAAACCCGAAAGTAGAACTATTAATCCTCTTGATGGGTCCCATCTTTCAATGGATTGCTTATTTTTTATTAGTGTTTCTTTTAAAAGATAAAGAATTCATAAAAGAAATTCATTATGGAATATTAAGTTTTAACTTACTACCCATTTATCCTTTAGATGGTGGTAGAATTACCAATATCATTGTGAATCATTTTGCTTCCTATAGAAAATCTTTTAAGATATCTATTATTATCAGTTACCTTTGTACTGCTTTTATTTTGTTTAGTCAAACAAAAATAAGCATTAATATCATAATCCTATATAGTGTATTAATGTTTCTTATTCGTAAAGAAGAAATGAAAAAGGATCTATATTTTCATAAGTTTATATTAGAAAGATTATTAAAAAAATATAAGTATAAAAAAACCATAATTATTGATAATATAAAAGAGATGTATCGTTATAAAAACAATATAATCAAAGAGGGAAATACACTTATTTCAGAGAAAGATTATCTCTTTTCAAAATATGAAAAAATTAGTAAAAATTATTGACTTTAAAAGTATGCTTTGCTATAATTCAATTACTGGTGTGAAATACCATCAGACATTGGGGCATTAGCTCAGCTGGGAGAGCGCCACGTTTGCACCGTGGAGGTCAGCGGTTCGATCCCGCTATGCTCCACCATTAAGAGTAAAAAAAGACTTGAAAAAGTCTTTTTTTTGTATAGTTTAGCTGTAAATCTATAAAAAAAACGTCGAAATAATTGTAGTAGTGGAAAGAATGTGATAATATAACTTATGAACGAATATAGTAGTTCAATTGTCTACTTTCATTTATTATCTTAGTCATTTATCACGCGTTTGATCAAGATTATAAGTATTCGTTTAGAAGAACAATAGTTCTTCTTTTTTTTACAAAAAAAGTGTGGTTCTTTCAAAAATATCGGAATAATATGAGTGGAGGCGAAAGTAATCACTGTGAAAGTTGTATTGCAAGATGGGATGAAAGACTGTGGTGTTTGTTGTCTCTTATCTATTATAAGGTTCTATGGAGGAGAAGTGCCTAAAGAATACTTAAGAGATTTAACAAACACAACCAAAGAAGGAGTATCCTTATTTAACTTGCAAGAAGCATCGAGAAAAATAGGTTTTGATGCCAATGGGTTAACTGGTAAATTAGAAGATATATCAGAAAACAATTTGCCCTGTATAGCCCATATTAATATGAATAATAATCGTAAACATTTTGTTGTTTTATATAAAATAGATAGGATAAAACAACAAGTCACGATTATGGATCCTGCAAGAGGAAAAAGAACACTTTCTTTTTCAGAATATCATTTACTATCAAGCAATTATTATTTGTTTTTAAAACCCAAAAAGAAAATTCCCATATTAAAGAAAAAAAACATCGTATACCACAATATAAAAAAAATACTAATCGACAACAAAAAAATATTCATTTTCATTTTTCTATTAACAACAAATTATTTCATATTAAATATTATAACTTCTTTTCATTTTAAGTACCTAATTGAGTACGCAATAAATTATAATGTATCCAATAATCTTTTAACAATAAGTATAGGAATGTCACTTATATGTGTGTTAAAAAACTGTATGAATTGTATAAGGGGTATTTTATTAAATAAATGGAGTTCTCTTTTTTCTTTAAACATAACAACTTTTACTTATGAACAAATACTTTTGCTTCCATATCTCTATTTTAAAAATAGAACGAATGGGGAAATCATATCAAGATTTCAAGATTTAAATACCATTAGAGATTATATAACCAGTTTTTTTTCTACGATCACAACAGACTTATTATCTTGTATGATTTTTTTATACATCATGTGGAAATATAACAAGACATTATCACTTATAGTAAATGGAATGCTTTTACTGAGTGCCATATATATAATTTTAATTGCTAAACAAAAAAGGAAACAAATTAAAAAAGTCAAAATGGGTGAAGATGTAATAAATTCTTATATTATTCAAGGAATCAATAATGTAGACACTATAAAAAGTAGTCACATGGAAAAAAGATTAATTGATAAATTTGAAATAAATTATAAAGGCCTACAAGAAAAAGTTTATGAATATTGTACATCTTTAGAATTAGAAAAAAATCTGAAAGATAATTTAAAAGATATTATGTTATTACTTTTATATGGAGTAGGGAGTTACTTTGTGATTAGTAATAAGATATCATTAAGTAGTTTAATCATTTATCATTCTTTTGTAAGTTACTACAGTTCTAGTTTTTCTAATCTATTATATTTAATGAGTAATTATCAATCCTTTCGATTAACATTAGATAGAGTAGAAGAACTATTTATGATAGAAAAAGAAGACTTTAAAAATAGTTATTTTTTTCTTCCCTATACCTTGGAGGGACCTATTTCTATCAAAAATTTAAATTATAAACAAGGAACGAAACAGTTATTTGATCATTTGTCATTAGAAATCAAACAAGGCGAAAAAATACTATTAAGTGGTGAAAGTGGTTGTGGAAAATCTACATTAGTTAAAATGATGATGAGATATATTCAAACGGATTATGGAGTGATTCAACTAGCAGGAATCGATATCAATCATTATCATCTTCAAAACATAAGAACAAACATTACCTATATCACTAGTAATGAATATTTGTTTCAAGATACCATTAAGAATAATATCTGTTTATACCAAGAAGTAGAGGAAGAAAAAATGAATCGAATTTGTGAAATGTGTTGCGTAAACGAGTTACTAAATAATAAAGGGTTAACGCTAGAATCTATTATTGAAGAAAATGGTTTTGATTTAAGTAATGGAGAAAGACAAAGAATCATTCTTGCGAGAAGTCTAATCAGAAATACAAACATTTATATTTTGGATGAAGCCTTAGCACAAATTGATATTCAAAGAGAGAAAAAAATACTAGAAGAATTATTTGATTATTTAAAAGAAAAAACAGTTATTATTATTTCTCATCGATTTAATAATAAAAAACTATTTGATAGAGTATTAAAATTAGAGAAGGGGAAAATCATTGAAAAAAAGAAAATATGAGAGAATGATAGGGACCTTTATCTTATCTATTGTGTTATGGATAGTAGAAATCATACTATTATTAGAATTTTTTCAATACAAAATCACAAAATATAATCAACTAACCATGATGATAACAAGTAAAAATGAGGGAATGATTGTAATAGAAAAAAAGAAAAAAAATGAATTATATAAGAATGCAACTCTCTATTGGAACAATCAAAAGATACCATATGAGATATTGGAAGAAACAAAACTAGAAGATCATCAATATGTACAACTTCGCATAAAACTAAAATGGAAACAGAATAAAACAAATGAAATCATAAATATTTCAGTTAAAGATAAAAAAATAAGTATGGTGGATGGAATCATAAATAGTTGGGATGGTGATAAAAATAATAAAAGTTGATGATACACAAATGGAAAAGATCAAAGGAGGTTCAGTTCCCTATGTTTGGATAGGAATTGCAGTCGCAGCTCTTATCATATTTTTATCAGGCGTAGTTGATGGCATTGCAAATCCAAAGGCGTGTGGATCATGAGAGAAATAAAAGAGGAAACATTAGAGGAAATAAAAGGAGGAGACTCCTATGTAACAGGACCAGTCATTAATGCAATTGTAAATATTATTAAGCTTGTCAGAGATGCAGGTTATGATTTGGGATCTGGATTTAGAAGAATGGCGGAAGGAGAAATATGTCCGTTAGAATAAAAGAGGGGGTAAGAATCGCAAAAAACGTTGTAATAACGTATATTACACTACCTTTCGTACCGTTAATCATTAAGTTTTTTTTACAAATTGGAAAAAATGTAGGTTATTTTATCAAAAATCTCTATTTTTTCGTTGTAAAGTAACAAAAATGTCGAAAAACGGTTGAAAATAATGATTTATTTTGTTATAATTCATTTTAGTTAAAGCGAAGGGAGGGAAAAAGTAGATGGCAACTAAAGTAACTGTTAGAGGTAATCTTGATCAAGCTCTAAGAAAGTTCAAACAAAAAGTAGCAAGAGACGGTGTCCCTTCTGAATGGAAAAAACGTGAAGCATATGATAAACCAGGGGTTAAGAGAAGAGCGGCTAAAAAAGAAGGTATTAAAAATACGAGAAAAAGAGATAGAGCCAATCGAAGTAGAGATAATTAAAAAGAACTGTAAACAGT
Organism: Bacilli bacterium; assembly: GCA_017511375.1. Lineage (GTDB taxonomy): Bacteria > Bacillota_I > Bacilli_A > RF39 > UBA660 > UBA3789. Next base: position 24,522 of record JAFWKJ010000003.1, read on the forward strand.
TCTTTTTTTTGTTCATTTTATTGACTATTGTACACGATAAAATATACAATTAATATAGGAGAGTGGTGCTATGAGAAAGAAGAAAAAAACCCCTTATTAATCATAGTATTATTGGTCTTAGCCATAGGAATTGGTTATGCTTACTTAAATTCTAATCTAGCACTGAATGGTTCTACAGGAATAAGTGGTAATGAATGGGATGTGCATTTTGAATCCCTAACTTATACTAAATCTGCTGGAACTACCTGTACTCAAACTCCAAGAATAGATCCAAATAATAACACAAAATTTATATATAATTGTTCCTTTGATCTTCCTGGAGACTATATAGAAATCACAGTCAATGCTGTAAATGATGGTACAATCGATGCCATGATTAATGATGCTAGAGAGAGCATAAATGGAGTAGAATTTGGAGATGTCCCTTATTATTTTTTGACTGAAATTACATACAATGATGGGATTTTGTTTAATTATTATCAAACATTACCAGCCAATGCAACTCATACCTTAGTATTCCATATGGGATATGATCAAAATATTAATCCAGATGAATTGCCAGATACAGATGACTCTGTCGATATAGAATTGGAAATCATTTATACACAAGCAGATGAGAATGCTGTTCCAAGGACACGTGAAATATATACATGCAACAACAAAGCACAGGATAACATTGAATTTCAAATTGGTAACATGATACCTGATAATGCTACAACATATAATACTCTGCAGGAATTAGTAAATGAAACAGGACAAAATATATTTGTAAAACATGTGATGGCAGGGCCATCAATCCAAAAGAGTATGGTTGGGATTATGATAGATGGAACTCCTCAATACATAGAAGGAGGAATTTATTGGGAAAATGATCCTCTTACAGGAATGGAACGTCAAAATCCCAATAAAACTATACTCGAAGAAATGGCGTATGAAAATGGATGGACATGTGATTCAACAAGTATCCAATTTGGTTGTGGTATATTCAACGATGGCGCAAACAATTATATGTTAATTATAAATTTAAATGACGGACTTGCTGCCGTAGCTAAAAGAGGATATTGTTGTGCGATAGAAGCAGATGGAAAATCTTACTGTTTCGAAAACACACTAATTTTCGGACCTTAAATGACAAGCGTTCAACAAAAAAGAACACATAAAAGAACTGTAAATAGTTCTTTTTTTCTGTCCGTTTCATTGACTAAAAAGGAGAATAAGAGTATATATTAATATAGGAGAGTGGTGCTATGAGAAAGAAAAAAAACACCCGATTAATCATAGTATTATTAGTATTAGCCATAGGAATTGGTTATGCTTACTTAAATTCTAATCTAGCACTGAATGGTTCTACAGGAATAAGTGGTAATGAATGGGATGTACACTTTGAAAACCTAATCTCTACAAAGTCGTCTGGGACCACTTGTACTAATTATCCAACAATTGATTCAACCGATACGACAACAATAACTTATAATTGCACCTTTAATCAACCAGGCGATTACATAGAAATGACAGTAGATGCGGTAAACGCTGGAACAATAGATGCAATGATTAGCGACGAAATATTTCGAGTAAATGGAAATGATAATCCATCATTGCCATCCTACTTCGATACATCATGTAGATATGGAGATGGAGTTTTTGTTGATTTAGGACAGACACTACCAGCAAATTCCCAACAAACATATAAGATTAGAATTACATATAATCCGAATGCATCAGAATTACCAACGACAGATCAAACTTTTAGTGTAGAAGCGGGATTAGTATATGCACAAGTCGATGAAAATGCAGTTCCACGGACTTCAGAAGTATATGTTGTAAATGATTATGCGGAAGATCAAACAGAATTTGTTATTGGTGAGTATTTCCCCGATAATATTACTACCTATAGTAGTGCTCAGAATCTAGTGACAGCGACAGGAAAAACGGTATTCTTAAAGTTAGGACTTTCAGGACATAGGATTCAAACTACAACAGTGGGAATGATGATCAATAATACGGCGTATTACTTTCAAGAAGGAATACCAGAAGAAGATCCATACACAGGAAACTATCGAAGTACGTATTATGCCATCAATAAAGCTAATATGGAAAATTGGAAAACTACAATTAGTTTTACTTGCGAAGAAACAAATACAGATAATGGCAAACAATATTCCTGTGCTGATAGTACACAAGTTAATCAGATTGAAACATGGTTATTTTTGGTAGAAAAAGGAAGTGTTTCTATTTTAAAAGAAGGAAATATATGTGCTGCAGGAGAAGGGCGTTCTTTATGCACTTCTTCTGTTGATACTTTACCATAATAATTCTAACAAAATATTGTATAATAAGGAAAAGAAGATGAAAATATGATAGAACAATTAGAAAAAGATATGATAGAAGCAATGAAAGCTCAAGAAAAAGAAAGATTAACCGTAATACGTATGGTTAAAGCAGCTTTAAAACAAGAACAAATTGATCATAAAAAAGAAATAAATGATGAATTACTAATTGACGTTGTAAATAAACAAATAAAAATGAGAAAAGATTCTATTACAGAATTTGAAAAAGGTGGAAGACAAGATCTAGTGGATGCAACTCAAAAAGAGATAGATGTTTTACTTAATTACCTTCCAGAACAACTTTCAACTGAAGAAGTAGAAAAAATAATTGATGACATTTTTGCCGAAGTAAAACCAGAAGGTCAAAAAGACATGGGAAAAGTAATGAAAGAAGCTCAAGCAAAATTAAAAGGAAAAGCAGACATGAAAGAAGTTTCCACCATGATAAGAGAAAAATTACAGTAAAGAAAAGGACTAGAAAAAGTCCTTTTTTATTTGGAAAAAACATATCATAATAATGGTGATTGTTCTGAAAACAATAAAAGAATGGGTAAAGGAAAATCCTTTTAAAATGATTGTGGAGGAAGATAGAATCTATATAAATCAGTTTCAAAGAATGATTATTTTGGAAGAAAATCATATTTGTTTTAGCACACTTCATAAAAAGATACATATTTATGGCAAAGAGTTAAAAACAAAGAAACTAGTAGAACAAGAAATCTTACTAACAGGAATCATTAATAGAATAGAGGTAGAAGATGCAAGATAGAATTAAAGTACGAGTCTTTGTGAGAAGACCAAATCATCTCCTCCAAAAACTAATTCCAGAAATGAACTTATATGAAATAAAACAAGAAAAAGATTATTTAGAGATAATAATAGATAATAAGGATTATGAAAAACTTAAAAAAATGAAAACAATCAAAGAATTACAAATCATAGATTATTATGGTGTTTATAAAATAAAGAATAAATTTCAAAAATATAAGATATTAGGATTAAGTATTGTAATAGGGATTCTATTAAATGTTTTTTTATCAAAGTTTATTTTTAAAATAGAAATAAAAACTCCAAATCAAGAATTAAAAGAATATGTAAAAAAGGAATTGTATCAATTAGGTTTTAAACCTTTCACCTTCAAGAAAGATGTAAAAGAAATTACTCAAATCAAAAAAGAACTCTTGTTAAAAGATAGGATAGAGTGGTTAGAGATAGAAGAAAAAGGAACAAAATATATAGTCACAATAGAGGAAAAAAAGAAGCAAAAGGAAAAGACTTGCACGATAAGAAACATAGTTTCAAAAAAGAAAGCCATTATTAGAAGTATTCAGGCATCAAACGGAGAAATCCTCAAAAAGAAAAATGATTACGTAGAAAAAGGTGAAATCCTAATCAGTGGAGAAATACACAATAAAGAAGATATCGTATCCAATCAGTGTGCTAAAGGGAAAGTCCTAGGAGAAACTTGGTATCGAGTAAAAGTAGAAATACCACAAGTCATAACAAAACAAAACAAAAAAGAAAACTATAAGTGGAAAATTAAAATAGGAAAGGATCAGAAAGAACCGAATAACTGGGTAATAAAAAAAGAGTATTCAATCGTTAAAAGTAATATATATCCTTTCCAAATAAGTGTTTTATACCTACAAGAAGTGAAAATTAGGACAAAAGAATTAACATTAGAAAAGGTAGATAAGGAAGCCTATCAAAAAGCAGAAAAAATCATAAACTCCTATTTTCAAAAGAAACCTACTATAATCAGGAAAAAAGTTTTGAAAAAGAGCCTAAAAAATAGTAAAATAATAGTAGATGTATTTTTCGCAATTGAAGAAGACATAACTTCTTATCAAGCAATACAAGAAGAAAAAAAGGAGGAATAAAATGCTGGGACCATTATCAGACACACTACATGGAGTTGTTAATTTTACTTGGCCAATGTTAATCATATCTATCGTGATTATGGTTTCTGTTAGATTAACATATTTAATTAAGGCAAAAGAGAAAATAGTAATCTATAAAGAATTACTAATGCTTTGTTTTGCCATTTATATTTTATGTCTATTCCAAGTGGTGACGTTTCAAGATGATGTGACATGGTCCAGTAATAACTTTATTCCTTTTAAAGAAATAATGAGATACAGTATTACTCATCGTTTGTTTTGGAAAAACGTAGTAGGAAATATGATTATGTTTTTACCATTTGGTTTCTTTATTAGTTATTATCTAAGAGTAGAAAAAATTAATTTAATATTGTTATTAACTTTAATCGCATCAATTGCTGTAGAGTTTGTACAAATGTGTATTGGAAGAGTATTTGATGTAGATGATATTATCCTAAATCTCTTAGGAGGGACAGTAGGTTTTTTAATCTATAACACATTACGTACGATTGGAAATAAGTTCCCCAAAGTATTTCATAATGAATGGGTATTAAATATAGGAGCCGTATTAGCTTTAGTGGGATTATTTATTTTACTAATATAGGAGGAAAAATGAGCAGTAACATAGAATTATTTGTTCAAGTAGAAGAAGAAATAGAAGAATTAGACACAGTAAAAAAGGTTTTAATGAGTGCTATTGAAAAAGAAAAATTGGAAAATGTTTCATTTAATTTAATTATTGTAGATAATAATTATATTCATGAGTTGAATAAGACATATCGTCATATAGATAGACCAACAGATGTAATTACATTTGCTTTAGAAGATGAAGATACAATTGTTTTACCAGGAAAGGAAAGAATCCTAGGCGATATCTATATTTCCATTGATAAAGCAAGAGAACAAGCCAAAGAATATGGACATTCTCTTTTAAGAGAATTATCCTTTTTGGCAGCCCATGGTTTTTATCATTTGTTAGGATATGATCATATGACAGAAGAAGATGAAAAAGTAATGTTTGCGAAACAAGAGGAGGTTTTAGAATCCTATGGAATCAGAAGAGAGAGTTAGAGTAAAAGTAAAGAAAAGATTAGGAATTGATCATAAGAGATTAGCCAATAGTTTTAAATATGCATGGCAAGGTATCATTCAATCTTATAAAGGAGAACAAAACTTAAAAATACATACCTTTATCGCAATCTTAGTAATTGTATTTGGTTTCTTCTTAAAGATTAGTTATACAGAATGGCTTACTTGTTTAATCTTAATTGGACTTGTACTAATGGCAGAGTTTATTAATACAGCCATTGAGTATGTGGTCGACTTAGCATCTCCTGAGGTTCATCCTCTAGCCAAAGCAGCCAAAGATACAGCAAGCGCAGGAGTACTTATGATGGCCATTATTTCCGCCATTATTGGATTAATTATCTTTATTCCAAAACTAATTGATTTTATTGGAGGTTATTTATGATAGAAAGACTAATGAAACTGGCAGAAAACTCATATAGTCCATATTCACATTATAGGGTAGCAACCATTGTTATTATGAAAGATGGTACAGAGTTTAAAGGAGTCAATGTAGAAAACGCAGCCTATGGTTCTTCTATATGTTCTGAAAGAAGTGCTATTTTAGCGGCTATTTCAAATGGCTATAAAAAAGGAGACTTTAAAGAATTACATTGTCTATGTGCTGACAGTAACAGAGTAAGTACAAGCTGTTTTGCTTGTAGACAAGTCATTTCAGAATTGTTTGATAAAGATGTTAATTTATATTTTTATGCAAATACAGGAGAGACAAAAGTATATAAAGTAAGTGAACTATGTCCATATCCATTTGGAGAGGATGATCTTCAGTGAAATGTGGATTTGTCAGTATTGTAGGTAGACCTAATGTTGGGAAGAGTACCTTGTTGAATTCTATTCTAGGAATGAAACTTGCAATTACATCTAATGTTTCAGGTACCACAAGAAATGTAATTAATGGTATTTATAATGATGATGATTCTCAAATTATCTTTGTAGATACTCCAGGGATTCATAAACCAAATGATAAATTAGGGAATTTATTAAATAAAAAGGCCTATAATAATACAGAAGGAGTAGATGTAATTCTATTTTTAGTAGATATTTCTAAAGGATTTGGTAAAGGAGATAGATTCATCTTAGAAAGACTAAAAGAGAAAGGAATTCCTATCTATCTATTATTAAATAAAATTGATCTAGTAAAAAATAAAGAAAACCTATTAAAAGAGATTGATGATTTAAAGAATGAATTTGATTTTAAAGAAATCATTCCAATTTCTGCTAAGAAAGAGGATAATATAAAGGTACTAATAGATTGCTTAAAGAAAGATTTGCCAGAAATGGATAAAATCTATTCAGAAGAAGAATTAACCAATGTAACAACTAGATTTATTATGGCTGAATTTGTAAGAGAAAAAGTATTAGAATTAACACATGATGAAATTCCCCATACGGTAACTTGTTATACAGAAAACTATGAGGAAGATGACCAGATAGTTCATATTCAGGTGTTAATTGTAGTAGATCGAGATAATATTAAAAAGATTATTATTGGAAAACAAGGTTCTATGTTAAAAGAAATTGGTTCTAGAGCTAGACATGATATGGAAAAATTTCTTGGAAAAAAGGTATTTTTAGAGACCTATGTTAAAACACTAAAAAATTGGAGAGAACAAGAAAAGTACTTTATAGAACTAGGTTTAAAAGACGAAGATGAATAAAAAACAAAAAGAATCACCACTATATTAATAGAGGTGATTTTATGAATGAAAAAATACTATGGGAATTATTTAAAAGAACCGGTGACATTAAGTATTATAATTTACTAATGAAGATAAAAAAGAAGTGAGAGTATGAAAATAGAAAGCTTTGAGGGTATTATTCTAAGCGAAACGAATTATAGTGAATCTAGTAAAATTCTAAATGTTTTGACAAATACACATGGCCTAATTGGCGTCATGTCAAAAGGCTGCAGAAACATGAAGAGTAAACTACGTGGGGTGAGCCGAAAACTGATTTATGGAACACTACATGTTTACTATAAGGAAAAAGGTCTATCTACTTTGATTGGAGTAGATGTGAAGAACTCTTTTTCAAAGACTATGATGGATTTAGAAAAAATATCCTATGCTTCTTTTATTTTAGATTTAACTCACCAGGTATTAAAACAAAATGATAGTGAAGAAATATTTGAACTACTAAAAAATGTTTTATTAAAAATAGAGGAAGGGCTTCCTCCTTTACCTTTAACAAATATTTTAGAATTAAAGCTTCTTGATTATTTAGGAGTAGCTCCTAATTTAGATTCTTGTTGTCATTGTGGATCTACCAAAGAAATTGTAACGCTATCTTCTGAACAAGGGGGATATATATGCAAAGACTGTTATGACAACGAACCATTAGTAAGTGAAAAAACTATTAAAATGATACGAATGTATTATTATGTAGATATCGCAAGCATTTCGAAACTACAAGTGAGTGAGGATGTTACAAAAGAAATCAATGCTTTTTTAGATGACTATTATGAAAGGTTTACAGGACTTTATTTAAAAAGTAAAAGTTTTATAAATAAAGTAAATCAGTTAAAGAGTTAAAAAGAAAAACTTTCATTTTCCTCTAAAATACGTTATAATGTTTTTGGTGAGAATATGAATTATATGGAATACATCATAATTGCATTTGTAATGATTATTATTTTATTTGCTGTAATTAAAGCAACGAAGAAAGATGCAGGATTAGATTTTAATAAATTAGTAGAATTATTAGGGGGAAAAGATAACATTATATCTACAGAAACCAATATGTCTAGATTTAAAGTAACACTAAAAGATGTTTCAAAAGCAAATAAAGAGGGAATTCAAAAACTAGGAGCTAAAGGGATTGTGGAAATAGACAATCAATTAAAAATAATATTAGGTTCCGAGTCAAAGCAATTAAAAAAGTATATTGATGAAATAAGATAAGAAAAGAACTGTAAAAACAGTTCTTTTTTAATAATAATAGTAATTGTTGTTGGAACAATTAGGACATGATGGATAGGTTGGATAAGGATAAACAGGATACATTGGCATTGGATAATATTGATTTTGTTGATTGTTCTGACTAATTCCATATCCTAGGGCTGTACCCGCAACGCCACCTAATAAAAAAGGTGCTAATAAGAATCTTTCATCTTCAGGATTATAATAATTTGGATATTGATTGATCATAAAAACCTCCTCATAATATTCTATACAAATCAAAGGATTTTGTTATCTATACTGGTAAAAGATAGAAATATGAGTTATAATTTAGACAGAAAAAGAGGGATGATTATGGAAAGACTACAAAAAGTAATTGCGGAATCAGGTTATACGTCTAGAAGAAAAGCAGAAGAATTAATTGTACAAGGCAAAGTTAAAGTAAATGGAAAAATAGTAACAGAATTAGGTACCAAAGTATCTGATAAAGATGAAATAGAAATAGAGAATAAAATTCTATCAAAAGAAGCAAAAGAATATTATTTATTAAACAAGCCTAGAGGGATGATTACATCCACAGATGATGATAAAAATAGAAGAGTAGTAACGGAATTAATTCCAACCCAAGCAAGAATATATCCAGTTGGAAGATTAGATTATGATACAACAGGAGTTCTATTACTTACCAATGACGGAGAGTTTGCCAATATCATGATGCATCCTAAAAGCAGAGTGGATAAAGTATATCTCGCAAAATTAGAAGGAATCATCAAAGGAGAACAAATCAATAAGTTAAAAAAGGGAATTGAAATTGATCATGTGAAGGTAATCCCATCTCGTGTAAAATTAAAAAAAATAAACAGTGAGTCCAATACCTGTATGGTAGAGATTGTGATTCATGAAGGAAAGAATCATCAAGTAAAAAGAATGTTTGAAGCGGTAGGATTCCATGTTGAAAAATTAAAAAGAGAACGAATGGGTATTTTCACAACAGAAGGATTAAAATCAGGGGAATATCGGAAACTGACTCCTAAAGAAGTGGCTATCGTCTATAGTTTAAAGAAATAAAAAAAGGAATATTAAATTCCTTTTTTATTATTCTGTTTCAACAATGGCACCAGTAGGGCAAGTTTCAATAGCATCCTTTGCCTCTTGAACTTTATCTTCTGGAACAGTTTCTACTTTTGCAGTAGATAATCCTTCATCATTGATTTCAAATAGGTCATCTGCAACTGAAGTACAAGCACCACATCCAATGCAAGCTTCATGATTTACTTTAACTTTCATTTTTGTACCTTCCTTTCATGTTTATTATAACGAAAAAGAAAGAGCAGGTAAAGACCTTTTTTCTTGGAAATCGTAAAGTCGAAATAAATCTTCTTTTGTTTTATAGACAAATGTGGTAAACTTATAATAAGAGGGTGATTCTTATGAGACGAATGGACCGATATAATGAGGGAGACACCAATAGATTAAATCGTATGGAAAAAAACCAAGATTTATATCAAGATATTGTGAATAATCCCAAAGTAGCAAATATTACGGATGTATCGAATGTAAATGCCTATGAACTATCATCTCCACAAGAAGGTAAAGCATCAAGAGAATCATACCAACAGATGAAAAAATATGGAGACTTTGAAGAAGTACCAAGAGTAAAAAAAGAATTAGATGATATTAATTACTTATATCAAAAAAAAGAAAAGAAAGTATATGATATTAACAGTGTACTAGAAGAAGCTAGAAAGAATAGACAAGAAAAAGATGAATTAGAAGAAAAAAGAAAATTAAAATATACAAGTTACAATGTTTTTTCTGGTATCAATCTAGAAGAATTGGCAAAGTATCGTGAAGAAAAGAAGAAGAGAGAAAAAACTCCACAAGAGAAAGAAATTCACAATTTAATGGATACCATTGCTTCTAAAACATTAGCAGGAGAAATATCTAAAGAAGAAACAGTAGAACTATTAAGTGATTTGATGGCAACTAATATTTTAGATAAGGTGGTACCTGCTGATGAGATTGGTGGAGACCCAAATGAAGAACCTCAAATCATTGCAACACAAACGGTAATGATTGAAGAAACAAGAGAGCAACCTACGGTGCCTGTTCCAGTGGAAGCAACGCAAACAATAGCACCTCCACCAACAGAAGAGCCTCCAACAACCGTAGCGCCTGTTCAACCAGAGACTATCCAAATTGCTGTACAACCAGACACAACGACTAACACAATATCAACGCAAGAAATTGTGCCACCACCACCAGCTTCAGACACCCAAGAAAACAAAACACTAGATACAGACTTCTTTACGAAGAGTATGGATCTTTCTACAAAAGACTTAGAAATGGCAGATGACTTTGAAGAAAAAGGCATTCCAACCTTCGCTAAAGTCTTAATTGTATTGCTAATAATATCTATCTTAGTGGTAGGGGCCTATTTTGTTTATTTAAAGTTAAAATAATCGAGAGAAAGTTGTTCAACTTTTTCTTTTTTTTTGGTATGATATTACTAAGAGTGGTGAAGCAAAAAATGAATACAAAATTTATAGTAAATGACTACGCACTAATATGGAATTTATTGTTTCAAGCATCTATTAGTGATACAATCTCAAAGATGAAAGCAAAACTTTGGGAAACATATAGAAATGAATATAATGAAACATTTAAAGATAAAATGGCTATTATGAGGGATTATAAGAATTTTATTCCTAATAATGATACAATTTATAATAATGTTTTAGAGGATAAATATTATGAACGTCTAAAAAAACAAGCAGAGAAATATCGTATGGAAGTAATGAAATTATGGGATGCTCATAAAAAAGAAGCCAATCAACTCATGGAAAAAGTGGTAAGAATAAAAATCCCAGAATATACTTTTTTTATTGTGAATAAAGAACTTGGTCTCATTGATCATCCTACAAATGGTAGTATGGTATTAGGAAAGAGCATTGATCCAAAGAATCCGTATATGATTTTATATGAGATTATGATGAATATTGTGATGAATAACATAAAGGTATATGAGGAAGAAGTAAAAGATTTTAAAAAAGCAATCGTGGAACTTGCTGTTTTAAATGAATATGCTACGAATTTAAATAAAAGGAGTTGTTATCTAAGTGGAAATCCAAAACTACTTACCTTAAAAAGATGGATATATCCATATTGGTTAATGTATTTGGGTGTTCCAAAAGAAGATTTCCCAACTTATATGAAAAGAGATAAAATATCTTTTGATATGATTAAATATCCTTATGAAAAAGAGTTAAAGAAAATGAATCTAGAAGAGTTTATTGACTTCTGCATTAGAAATCAAAAATATATTATCCGCGAACCAAAACTTTAGAAGACAGAAAGCAGGGGGATTTATGGAAGAAAAAATCAAAATATTGTGTGACAAAATAAATATTGGAGAAGAATCTTTCCAATATTTTAATGATGCCAAAATATTAAAAATTAAAGTAAATCCCAAAACAAAAAGTTGGAATATTTATATAGAGAAACAAGAACTATTACCTGTAGAAGTATTACAAGAAGTAGAAGAAAAAAAGAAACTATTAGATGAAAATGCAAAAAGCATAGAGTTCGTTTTTGAAATTAAAAACAAAGATTTAGAAATTTATAAATCTTATTATGAAAACTATTTATTAAATAGATTAAAGAAAGATCTAAAGGTAACGGCAATCTATCAAGAATGTATGAAGATAGAAGATGATCAACTAAAGTTAGTTGTATCCAATGAAAGTGAAAAAGAAACGTTAGAAAAAACACTCCCAACCATCAATAAGTTTTATGAACAAATGGGTTATCAAAATCCAATAGATATTGAAGTAGAAGAAACAGAAAGTGTACTAGAAAAAGTGCAAAAAGAATTGATAGAGGAGGTCAATCAACTAGAACCAAAACCGGAAAAGAAAGAGAAAAAGAGTGAAGACACGTCGAAAGAAAAAAAACAATACAAAAGAGAAGCGGTTGATGAAAATAACATCATTGGAAGAGGAATCAAAGAAGAACCAATTAAAATAAAAACCATTATTGGAGAAGATAATAATGTGGTAATAGAAGCCAAATGTTTTGGTACAGACTTTTTTGAGTCCCCTAAGACAGATTTTAAAATCATTACCTTAAAACTAACGGATTATTCAGATAGTATTTATTCCAAGGTGTTTGTTCGAGATAAAGAGGAATATCAAAGATTAACACAAGAATTGAAAGCAGGAAACTGGTATAAAATTAGAGGAGCCTCTGTCAATGATAAATACTCTAAGGAATTAGTCATTAATGCAAGAGATATAATAAAAATTGATTCCAAAGATTCAAGTCGAAAAGATACATCAGAGGAAAAGAGAGTAGAACTTCATTGCCATACAAAAATGAGTCAAATGGATGGAGTGGCAGATGAAGTAGATGTTGTAAAAACTGCTATGAAGTTTGGAATGAAATCTGTTGCTATTACAGATCATAATGGCGTACAAGGGTTCCCACATGTATTTAGTTTTGTAACAGATCATAATAAAAATTTGAAAGAAGGAGAAGAACCTTTTAAAGCAATTTATGGAGCAGAATTAACGATGATAGATGATTCTGTCGATATTGTTACAAGACCAAATGATGAAGTAATGTTAGATCAAACTTTTGTTGTTTTTGACTTTGAAACAACAGGATTCAATGCTGGGGGAGCAGACTCTATTATTGAAATTGGAGCTGTTAAAATCAAAAACGGTGAAATCATAGAAAAATATGATGAACTAATTAATCCAGGAAGACCTCTACCAGATAAGATTACAGAAATAACAAATATTACAGATGAAATGTTAAAAGATAAAGACACGGAAGAAAACGCAGTCAAAAAGTTTATTGAATGGTTTGGAGATTGTCCTATGGTTGCCCATAACGCCAAATTTGATGTTTCCTTCCTAGAAATGGCCTATAAAAAATATGAGTTAGGGACTTTTAAAAACCCAGTAATTGATACATTGGAATTGTCAAGAACGCTAGATAATAATTATGCAAGACATTCGTTATCTGCCTTAGTAAAACGTTATGATGTACCATGGGATGAGTCTTCCCATCATAGAGGAGATTATGATGCCGAAGGAACGGCTTTAGTATTTCATAAAATGCTAAAGAAATTATCTAATCGTAATATTGAAGTAATGTCTGATTTAGATAAATTAGTAGATAAATCTGAAATACATAAATATGGACGTGCGCATCATATTAATCTATTAGTACAGAATAAAAGAGGCTTAAAAAATTTATTCAAACTTATTTCTCTTGCAAATACAACTTATTTATATAAGACACCACGTATTTTAAGAAGTGTAATAGAAGAACATAGAGAAGGCATATTAGTAGGTAGTGGTTGTTATGAAAGTGAAGTATGGAATCAAGCAAAATCAAAAAGTGATGATGAATTATCAAACATCATTCGTTTCTATGATTATGTAGAAGTACAACCAGTAGAATGCTATGATCATTTAATTCAAACAAGTGATTTTGCCTCTCCTGCAGAAGTCATGGCTAATATTGAAAAAATAATAAGAGTAACTAAAGAAGCAGGAAAAATAATTGTCGCAACAGGAGATGTACATCATATCAATCCAGAAGATAAAATCTTTAGAGAAATTATCGTTAATCAAAAAGTACCAGGAGGAGGAAGACATCCTCTTGCAAAAGGAGATATCAAAGAAATTCCATCGAATCATTTTAGAACGACAGACGAAATGTTAGAAAATTTTGAATTTTTAGGAAAAGATCTTGCTCATGAAATTGTAATTGAAAATACAAACTTAATTGCTGATATGTGTGAGATTGTAGAAGTAATCATCGATACGGGAGGAATTCCATTCTCTCCAAGAGTAAAATCAGATGATGGAGAAAGTTATCTAGACTGTCCTGTCGTAGTAACAGAGCTAGTTTATACGAAAGCGAAAGATTGGTATGGAGAACCCCTTCCTTATATGATTGAAGAGAGAATTGCCACAGAATTATATGGAGATATTGTTTATAAAATCATTTGTGAAAAATATAAAGATAAAAAACTATCAGAAGAAGAGTTTGAAAAGAAAGTACATAAAGAACTACATGATGAAATTTTAAAAGGATCAGACAACATCAAAAAAATGGTAAGAGACTATGTCATAAAAACAACAGAAGAAGAACTAGATGAAAAAGCCCTAGAGAAAAAAGTAAAGAAGACTCTAGGAGGAGTCATAGGTGGAGGATTTGATCCTATCTACTTAATCTCACAAAGACTTGTTAAGCACTCAAATGACGAAGGTTACTTAGTAGGTTCTCGTGGTTCTGTAGGTTCAAGTTTCGTAGCTACCATGATGGGAATTACAGAAGTAAATCCTCTCGCAGCTCATTACCGTTGTGAAAAGTGTAAACTAAGTATCTTTGAGGATGAGGAAGGAAAACCACTAGGAGCCACTTACTCCTCAGGATTTGATCTTCCAGATCACAACTGTCCAAAATGTAAGATACCAATGATTAAAGATGGACAAGATATGCCATTTGCTACATTCTTAGGATTTAATGCAGATAAAGTACCTGATATTGATTTGAACTTCTCGGATTTAAATCAAGCATCAGCTCATGCATATACCAAAGTATTATTCGGAGAAAACAATGTTTATCGTGCAGGTACCATTGGTACAGTAGCAGATAAGACAGCCTTCGGATTTGTAAAAGGTTATTTTGAAGATAAACAAATTAATGATGTAAGGACTGCAGAAATTGAAAGACTGGCAATTGGATGTACTGGAGTAAAACGTACAACGGGACAACATCCAGGAGGAATTGTTGTTATTCCAGACTATATGGAAGTATCTGATTTTACCCCTTATCAATATCCAGCAGAAGATGCAACGGCAGAATGGAAAACCACACACTTTGATTATCACTCAATTGATCAATGTTTATTAAAACTAGATATTTTAGGACATAGTGATCCTACGCAATTGCGTTTAATTCAAAATCAATCAGGCACAGATATTTTAAAAGTACCATTAGATGATAAAGATACGATGTCAATCTTTACTTCTACCAAAGTATTAGGCGTAACAAATGAACAAATAATGTGTCCAACAGGAACATTAGGAATTCCCGAATTCGGAACTCCATTTACCATTTCTTTAGTAGAAGATACAAAACCAACAACTTTTGCCGAGCTTGTTAAAATATCAGGATTGTCTCACGGAACAGATGTATGGTTAGGAAATGCCCAAGATTTAATTAAAAATAATATAGTTCCATTTAAAGAAACAATTGGCTGTCGTGATGATATTATGGTTTATTTAATGTATCATGGATTGGAACCAATCAAAGCATTTAAAATAATGGAATTTGTTCGTAAAGGAAGAGCCTCTAAACCAAAAGATAAGGAACAATGGCAAGAGTATGAACAACTAATGAAAGACGCTAATATTCCAGATTGGTTTATTGGATCTTGTGCTAAAATTAAATATATGTTCCCCAAAGCACATGCAGCAGCCTATGTTATATCTGCTTTCCGTATCGCATGGTATAAGGTTCATATGCCAGTATATTTCTATGCCTCATGGTTGACTTCTAAGGCAACAGATGTAGATGTTGAGAATATGATTAAAGGATACAATGCTATTAAAGCAAGAATAGAAGATATAGGTTCAAAAGGATATGAAGCAACAAACAAAGAAAATGGACAGGCTGAATCCTTAAAAGTATCACTAGAAGCTACAGCCCGTGGTATAAAATTCTTGCCAGTAGATTTATACAAGAGTGATGCCACCGTATGGGTAGTAAAAAATGATACAGAAATCTATCCACCATTTAACGCGATTGAAGGTTTAGGAGACACAGTTGCAAAGAATATCGTAGTGGAAAGAGATAAAGGTAAATTCTTAAGTATAGAAGATGTACAAAAAAGAGCCAAGATATCTCAAACTCTGATTGATAAGATGAAAGAAATGGGAATTTTAAAAGATCTACCAGATTCTAATCAATTATCATTGTTTTAAAACACGTAGTGATACGTGTTTTTTTGTGATATAATGAAACCGGTGATTCTATGAATGGAGTAATTGTTATCAATAAACCAAAAGGGATAACTTCTTTTGATGTAGTGCATACAATTAGTAAGGAACTAGGTATCAAAAAAGTGGGACATACAGGAACACTAGATCCTCTAGCAGAAGGAGTATTAGTTGTTTGTATAGGAGAAGCAACCAAAATAGTGGAGTTATTGACGGCCTATGATAAAGAATATGTTGCCCAAGTAAAATTAGGAATTCAAACAGATAGTTATGATAGTGAAGGAAATATATTAGATACCAAAGAGGTTCCTAAAAACTTACCTATAAAAGAAGTACTACAATCTTTTCAAAAAACTTATATGCAGGAAGTACCTATTTATTCGGCCGTAAAAGTAAAGGGAAAAAAACTATATGAGTATGCAAGAAACAATATAGAAGTAGAATTACCTAAAAAAGAAGTAACTATAAAAAAGATTGAACTATTAGAAAAAAAAGAAGATACCTTTACCATGAAAGCAGAAGTGACAAAAGGTTGTTATATCAGAAGTTTAATTAATGATATTGGAAAAGAATTAGGTACTTATGCCATAATGACATCTCTATTAAGAACGAGACAAGGAAACATATCCTTAGAAGAGGCATGTACTTTAGAGGAATTTAAACAGGGAAAATACAAGATGCAATCTATAGAAGAAGTATTAAATATTCCAAAAGTGATAGTAGACTCCTCTCTAGCATTTAAAATAAAAAATGGAGTAAAAATAGATAATATTTGGAACATCCAAGATAAAGTATTAATGAAAGATCAAGAAAATCATTTGTTAGGAATTTATGAATGCGATGAAAATAAATTAAAAGTATGGAAAAATTTTTCACAAGAAAAAGAAAAAGAACAATAAAAAACATTTGTAAAATCAAAAAATTGTGTTATAATACAAACTGAAAGGAGTGGGAAAGAGATTTACCCACTCTTATTATTTGTAGGAGGTGACGTATGAGAGAGCAAGTCTCAAGTCTAGTAAATGATTCTATAAAGGAGTTAAATGTCTTTGTAGAAGATGCATTCGTAAGTACAGAAGAAGGGAAAAAAATATTTAATATCGTCCTTGATAGTGAGGAGGTAATAGACTTGAACAAAGTAACAGAAGCCTCAAGAATAATCAATAAAATAATGGATGAAAATAATAGTTTATTAAAGGATATTGATGAACTAGATATTTATTCAAAAGAGAAGGGAGAGAAGTAAAAAAATGAACGGAAAGGAATTTAAAGCAGCCTTAGACAATATTGTTAAAGAAAAAGATATTGATCCAGAAGTAGTATATAGTGCCATGGAGTTAGCACTTACATCTGCTTATAAAAAGAATTTTAATTCAAAAACAAATGTAAAAGTTTTATTTGATCGTGAGACAGGTGAAATAAAAGTATATTCTTATTTGACCGTTGTACCTGATGATAAAATGACAAAAGAAGAATATGAAGATGCATTATTTGAAAAATATGCAGAAGATGAAGACTTAGATACTAAGCAAGAAGAACCAGTGGAAGCAGAAACGGAAGGAGAAGAAAGAGAAGGAGCAGAAGAGAAAAAAGAAGAACAAATTTCATTCTTCAATCCGGAAACAGAAATCAAATTAAGTGATGCAAAGAAAATAGACAAGAAATTAGAAGTAGGAGACACCATTGATACAGAAGTGACACCAAAAGATTTTGGACGTGTAGCTACTTCAACAGCAAAACAAGTAGTAACACAAAAAATTAGAGAAGCTGAAAGAAACAGTATCATGGAAGAATATGGAGATAAACAAGATGAATTACTAATCGGAACAGTGGCTCTAGAAGATACAGATAACTATTTTATTGATTTAGGAAGAACGAATGGAATCTTACCTAAAAAAGATTGTATCCCCGGAGAAAAAATTGAAATGGGATCTCAAATTAAAGTATATGTATCAAAAGTAGATAATAATGGAAAAAGTTTATTAATCTTACTAAGTAGAGCTCATTATGGATTTGTAAAAAGATTATTTGAACTTGAAATTCCCGAAATCAATGATGGAACAGTAATGATTTATAGTGTTGCGAGAGATCCAGGAAACAGAAGTAAAGTAGCAGTTTACTCTGAAAATTCAAATGTAGATCCAATTGGAGCATGTATTGGAGAAAAAGGATCAAGAATTTCAAGAATTATCAATGAATTACATGGAGAAAAATTAGATGTTGTAAGATATGATCCAGATCCAGCTGTATTTATTGAAAATGCATTGTCTCCTGCCAAAAACATAACAGTAGCTATCACAGATCCTAAAAAGTTAGAAGCTATGGTTATTGCAGATGGAGATAATTTCTCATTAGCTATTGGTAAAAAGGGACAGAATGCTCGTCTTGCAACAAGATTAACAAAATTCAAGAAAATTGATATTAAGACAACAGAACAAGCAAGAGAAGCAGGCATTAACTTTAGATAGGAGGATCCTATGAAAGTAAAAAAAATACCATTAAGAACCTGTGTGGTAACAAAAGAATCTCTACCTAAAAAGGAATTATTAAGAATTGTAAGGACTCCTTATGGAACAGTAGAAGTAGATGAAACTGGAAAGTTAAATGGTAGAGGAGCATATATTAAAAAGGACTTAAATGTTTTAGAACAAGCCAAGAAGACAAAGATTCTTGAAAAGAGACTAGAATGTCCTGTTGAAGAAAGTGTATACGAAGAAATAAAAAATAGTATAGAAAAGTGAGGTGGAAACTATGATGACTTTAGAAGATTATGCAAGTGACGTAGGAAAGACAATTGAAGAGATCATGGCATTATGTGATAAAGTAGGAATCAATTATGAAGATGAAAGTTCATTACTAGATGATGTAAGTATTACTCTATTGGATAACGAACTACAAGACGCCGAAGATTATGTAGAAGGCGATATAGAAGATCTTGAAGAAAAAAGATTGGAAGAAGAAGTAGAAGATAAAGCCGAAGAATTAGCATACAATACAAAAATAGATTTAGAAACAACTTCTTTCACCAAAGTAAAACCAAAAAATGCAACCAAACAAGAAAATAATAAAAAAGATTTCCAAAAAGAAAGAAAAAAGATTTATAAACATAGAGAAAAATTACAAAGTAATGAAATCCCTCAAGATGAAAACGTAATATTATACAAAAAAGGAATGACAGTAACAGAGTTGGCCGAAAAATTAGAAGTAGCACCTGTTGAATTAGTAAAGAAACTAATGGGATTAGGTGTCATGGCAGGAATCAATCAATCCATTGATTATGATTCGGCTGAAGTGATTACTTCTGAATACGATAAAGTGTTAAAGAAAGAAGAAACAGCAGATATTTCTAATTTTGAGAATTATGAAATAGAAGACCGAAAAGAAGATTTAGAAGAAAGACCTCCAGTCGTTACCATTATGGGTCACGTAGATCATGGAAAAACAACATTACTAGATGCGATTAGAAATACAGATGTTGTTGCCGGAGAAGCCGGAGGAATTACCCAAGCAATTGGAGCTTACTCTGTAAAATGTAATGGAAAACTTATTACCTTTATTGATACACCAGGACACGCTGCTTTCACAGAAATGAGAGCACGTGGAGCTTCTATTACCGATATTGTAATTATCATTGTAGCTGCAGATGATGGAATCATGCCACAAACAGTAGAAGCAATTGATCATGCAAAAGCTGCAGGAGTTCCTATTATTGTGGCAATCAATAAAATAGATAAACCAGATGCGAATGTAGAAAGAATTATGACTGCTTTAGTAGAAAATGGTCTTACTCCTGAAGAGTGGGGTGGAAATATTATTGTCAATAAGATTTCTGCTAAGACCGGTCAAGGAATTGATGAATTATTAGAAAATATTTTATTAGTAGCTGAAATGCAAGAATATAAAGCCAATCCAAATCGATATGCTTCAGGAACAGTCATTGAATCTAGAAAAGATAGTAAGGTAGGTTCTGTCGCAACCCTTCTTATTCAAAATGGAACTCTTCGTTTAGGAGATCCAATTGTTATAGGAAACTTCTATGGAAAAGTTAGAACCTTAAAAGATGACAAAGGTAATAATATTGTAGAAGCCAAACCATCTATTCCAGTAGAAGTAACCGGTATTTCAGAAATACCAAGTGCTGGAGATAAATTTATGGCGTTCGAATCAGAAAAACAAGCAAAAGATATTGCTCACGAAAGAACATTAAGAAGCAAAGAAGAAGACAGTAATTTCAGTGGAATGACATTAGAAGATTTATTTGGAAGAATCAAAGAAGGACAAAAAGAAATTAATGTAATCTTAAAAGCCGACGTAAATGGTTCTTTAGAAGCAGTTAAAAATGCCTTAGAAAAAATCAATGTAGAAGGAGTTAAAGTATCCGTTATTCGTGGCGGAGTAGGAGCTATTACAGAAAGTGATGTTGTTCTTGCCAGTGCTTCCCATGCAATTATTATCGGTTTTAACGTACGTGGAAACACATCTACCATGGATACGGCAAAGCAATACGGAATTGATATTAAAACCTATGATATTATTTATAAAGTAGTAGAAGATGTAGAAAATGCCATGAAAGGAATGTTAGAACCAGAATTTGAAGAAAAAGTTCTAGGTACAGCCGAAATAAGACAAATCTTTAAATTTTCTAAAATTGGTTTAATTGCAGGATGCCATGTAACGAGCGGAGTTATTAAAAATAATTTGAAAGCTAGAATTATTAGAGATGACATTATTGTATACAATGGTTCTGTAAGTTCCCTACAACATGAAAAAGATCAAGTAAAAGAAGTAAAAAAAGACATGGATTGTGGTATGACCTTAGAAAACTGTCAAGACTATAAAGAAGGAGACATCATCGAAGTATACGAACTAGTAGAAGTAAAGAGATAAAGATTAGGAAGTGATAGGATGACAAATGTGAAAATAGAACGATTAAATCATACATATCAAGAAGAAATAAGCACAATCTTGATGAGAGAAATCAAAGATCAAGATATCAAGTTTGTCACGATAACAGGGGTCGAGGTAACGAGTGATTTGAGTTTTGCTAAAGTATATTACACTGTATTAGATCAAACCAAAAAAGACTCTACGCAAAAAGCCTTAGAAAAAGCATCATCTTTTATTCGTACGAGATTGGCAGATAAAGTAGAAATACGTCATACTCCAGAATTACACTTTATCTATGACAAATCAATCGCTTATGGAGAACATATCGAAGAAATCATAAAAGAAATCAATGAAAAATAATAAAACATTGAGGAGTTTATTATGAAAAAGAAGCAATTAGAAACAGAATATAATGATTGTTGGATTTATGTTTTATTACTGACAACCTTAACAATTCTTATTCAATCCCTAAAAAGCTATACCATTACGATAAAAGGTTGTGCCATCAGTTATAATATATTTTTAATACCAGGAATCTATTATTTAACGAATTTTATTTGTAAAAAATATGATTATAAAAAATCCGTGGCAGCGATTGCCATCTCAGGAGTAGCCTTCGTTGGCTTTATGGTGGCTATGGAATTTGCTCTTGGTAGAGGAATTGTATTATCCAACTTAGTAGGGGATTTTTGTGGATATGTTGTGAGTCAATTTGTCAATCTCATGATTTATGTATTTATCATGAACAATACAAGAAGCCCATTTATTTTAATTTATTTAAACTACTTGTTTTCTATTATTGTTTATTACATGATTTATACATTGATTTATTTAAATTTAGTTATTCTAGATGGATACTGGTTAAAATACTTCATCACAATAGGTATAGAAGTCGTATTGTGTTTTCCAGTAGCTTTGATAGATAAGCATACAAAAAGAGGAAGATAATTCCTCTTTTTTTATAAGGCTAATAAAATGAGTATTAAGACAAATAGATTATGAAACATGTGAAAAAACATAGAAGTGAATATCGTATCGGTTTTATAATAAGCAAGAGCAAAGGCACCACCTAGGGCTCCATAAGGAATCACATATAACCAATCTATCCATGTTTTTGCCATCCCATAAACATGGGCGGTTCCAAAAAACAAAAAGGATAAGAGTACAAAAACAATCGGATTAGAAAAAACATCTTTTAACGTTTTTCGAAAGACAAACTCTTCGATAAAGGGAGCCATGAGACATACATTAATACCCATGAGAATTGGAAGAGCATGAATTAAACTACGCACAACAATTTCATTATTGGCACCTTCTGCATGAAAAACAGTAGTTAAAATAGAATTGGATAGAAACATAATAATTAAACCAGCAATCCAGCAGGCAAAACCGGTATCTAAGTTTGTACGAATCTTTTTAAGAAAAATAGAAAACTCTCTTTGAATATCGTTTTTATACATACATAGAATAATAAACAAAATAATAAAATCTGAAAATAAAGATAAATACACAGCCAAACGAGTATTTCCTTGATATTGATTTATATCTGCATGAAATATTATAAAAGGTAAATATTGAAAAGCAATCGAACTAAAATATAAGAAAAGTAGCATACTACTACGAATAATCACGCTGATTTTATCTCTCATAGATATCACCAAATATAAAATAACATAGAAAAGAAGAGAAAGAAAGAGTAGAAAAGGAAATCACCTGTCTAGTTTACTTGGAAAAAGAAGATGGTTTGATTAATTATCTAACCTATGTTAAAATAAAGATAGATACTTGGATGATAGATAGGAAGGCAAAAGAAGTAGAGCAAAATCCCTTGCATTTTACCAAACCAAGTAGTATAATACAAATTGCTTACCTCAACCAGGTAGATAGAATTTCCGACTTTTTACTTAGTTGTGGTGAATTGAAAGAAAGGAAGTGTAAGAATGGCTTTAACAAAAGAAGAAAAAGCAAAAATCATTAAAGATTTCGCTAAGAGTGCAAATGATACTGGTTCTGCAGAAGTTCAAATTGCAATTTTATCAAAAGAAATTGATGAATTAACAGAACATTTAAAAGTTCACACTCACGATTTCCATTCACGTAGAGGATTATTAAAGAAAGTTGGACAACGTAGAAATATGTTACAATATTTAGCAAAAAGAGATATCCAAAGTTATCGTGAAGTTATTAAAAAATTAGGTTTAAGAAAGTAGACACTGTTTTTGTGTCTATTTTTTTTGAAAAAGAGAGGTATTTATGAAGAAAAAGGTGTATGAATTAGATTTTTATGGAAGAAAAATTATTGTGGAGAATGGAGAATTAGCTAAGCAAGCAGATGGAGCAGTTTTAGTGCGTTACAATGATACGGTAATTTTAACAGCAGCTGTTGTTTCCAAAAATGTTAACTTACTAAGTGACTTCTTCCCACTAACAGTAAATTATCAAGAAAAATTATATTCAGTAGGAAAAATCCCAGGCGGATTTATTAAAAGAGAAGGTAGACCAAGTGAGGCAGCTACACTGGCAGCAAGAATGATTGATAGACCTATGCGTCCATTATTCCCAGAAGGATTTAAGAATGAAGTGCAGATTATTTCAACTGTTTTATCAGTAGATCAAGATTGTTCTCCTGAATTAACAGCCATGCTTGCTTCATCTTTAGCTGTATCTATTTCGAAAATTCCATTCAATGGACCAATTGCAGGAGTAAAAGTAGGAAGAGTAGATGGTAAGTTTATCATTAACCCAACACCAGAAGAGTGTGAAGTATCAGAATTAGAATTAACGGTTGCAGGTACAAAAGACGCTATTAATATGGTTGAGTCTTCTGCCAAACAAGTATCAGAAGATGTTATGTTAGAAGCTTTGATGTTTGGACATAAAGCAATCAAGGAACTAATCAAATTCCAAGAGAAGATTATTAAGGATATTGGAGAAGAAAAAATGGAATATGAAACTCTTACTCCAGAACCTGAATTAATAGAAAGAATTACAGGATTAGTTACGAAGAAAATGGATAAAGCATTACGTATTAAAGATAAACTAGAAAAGTATGCTGCCATTGATGCCATCAAAGAAGAAATGAATGATTTATTTACAAGTGAATATGAAGATTCTATGAAAGAAGATGAATTAAAAGAATTACTTGTAAAAGTACAGATGGTTGTATCAGATATTGAATATCAATTATTTAGAAGTATTGTGGTAAAAGAAGGTAAAAGAGCAGATGGAAGAAAGATGGATGAAATTAGACCACTTTCTACAGATATTGATTTACTTCCAAGAACACATGGTTCTGCTTTATTCACAAGAGGAGAAACACAAGCCTTATCTATCACAACACTAGGAGCTTTAAATGAACATCAAATTATTGATGGATTAGGATTAGAAGATCAAAAGAGATTTATGTTACATTATAACTTCCCACAATTCTCTGTAGGAGAAACAGGAAGATATGGAGCTCCAGGAAGACGTGAAATTGGTCATGGTGCCTTAGGAGAAAAAGCGTTAGCACAAGTAATTCCTACAGAAGAAGAGTTCCCATATACTATCAGAGTAGTATCTGAAATACTAGAATCAAATGGATCAAGTTCTCAAGCAAGTATTTGTGCAGGATGTATGTCTTTAATGGCTGCGGGTGTTCCAATTAAAGCTCCAGTAGCAGGAATTGCCATGGGATTAATTACACATGAAGATGATTATACAATCCTAACAGACATTCAAGGAATGGAAGATCATTTAGGAGATATGGACTTTAAAGTAGCAGGTACAGAAGAAGGTATTACGGCACTTCAAATGGATATTAAAATAAGTGGTATTACAGAAGAGATTCTAAAGGAAGCTTTAGCGCAAGCAAAGAAAGCAAGATTAGAAATCTTGAAAGTAATTAAGAAACAAATTAAAGAACCACGTCCAGAAGTTTCAGAATATGCTCCAAAGATGGAAACATTTATGATTAACCCTGCTAAGATTAAGGATGTAATTGGTAAGGGCGGAGAAATGATTACTAAGATTATTTGTGAAGCATCTAACGTAACAGAAGTAACCAATATAAATGCTGTAAAAGTAGAATTAGAAGATGATGGACGCGTAATTATTTATCACTCAGATAGAAACATTATCAATAGAACTCGTGAAATGATTGAAGAAATTGTTCGAGAAGTAGAAGTAGGAAAAATTTATGAAGCAAAAGTTGTAAAAGTAGAAGACTTCGGATGTTTCGTACAATTATGGCCTGGATGCGAAGGAATGGTACACGTATCACAACTTGCTCATGAAAGAGTAGAAAAAGCAGGAGACGTTGTATCTGTTGGAGACGAAATAATCGTCAAAGCACTAGGATTAGACAAAAAAGGTAGACAAAACTTTTCAAGAAAAGATGCTCTTCCAGCACCAAAAGAAAAGAAAAAAGAAAAAGCTAAAATAGAAGAATAGATTAATTCTATCTTCTTTTTGCTTTTCTAAAAAAACTATGTTAGAATAAAAAACTATCAAAGGGAGGATTTGGATGGAATTATTACGAGGATTAATAAAATGGATTATTTTAGCAATTCTTTTCATTATTGTTATTGTATTGATTGTGAAATTTGCAAATAAAACTACAAAAAGCAATAGTCAAAAGAAAGAGACAACCGTAAATGTTGTAGAAAACAATCATGTTGATTCAGTAGAAGAATCAACTGCAGAAACAACAGAAGAAGATTCAACAACAGAAGAAGAGGACGATGACCTAGAACCAATACAAGATACTTTAACAGTAAATTCTCCAGATACTGCAAGTTCAGGAACAAGAGAGACGTTCTTAGGAATCTTAATCACATGTGGTGGTCTCATTTATATTCGAAGAAATAAAATAAAAGAAGAGAACTCATAAAAGAGTTCTTTTTTCATATAATGGATTAGGTGGATTATGAAACAAATCAAGAAATATGTATTATTAATCATATTTTTATTCAGTAGTTTTTATTTCACAAATCAAGAAATATTAACTATGAGAGATAAAGATGAAATAATGAAACAAATTGATAAAAATAGTGAAAAATATACAATAGCTTCTATAGATGCTATCGTATCTGAAAAAACGATAGTACCTGGTGTAAAAGGACAAATGGTAGATCGAGAAAAAAGCTATAATAAAATGAAACAATATGGTAATTATAATGAAACTTTAACAGTTATGAAAGAAGTAGAACCTAATATATCTATAGATTCTTATTATGATAAATATATAGAAAAAGGAAATAATCAAAAAAGAAGAATTGCCTTAGTCTTTCCTATTACAGACGAAGAAATGATGAAAAAAATACTCATGATTTTAAAAAGAGAAAAGATAAGAGGAACTTTTTTTATAGATGGGAATCAAATAGATGATTTAGTTTTATTTATAAAAAAATATACCAATCATGAATATGAATTATTATCTTTTGAAGGAGAATATAATCCCTATTATATAAAAACAGCAGAGACCTATTTAGAAAACATCACAAAAAAAGAAACGAAGTATTGTTATACAGAAGAAGATAATAAAAAACTATTAAATATCTGTGGAAAAAACAAGCATCATACAATTCAACCCAAATTAGTTTTATCTAAAGATCTAACTTATCAAGTAAAGAACCAGTTAGAAAATGGATTAATCCTTTCTATCCATTTAAATGATAATCATCTAGATGAATTATCTATCATGATCAATTATATAAAAACAAAAGGATATCAATTTGAAACATTAGATGAATTATTAAAAGAATAAAAAAATATAGTAACAATTACTATATTTTTATATACCTAGAAATACTCCTGCAATTTTAAAGTAAATTAAGAGAGAACAAGCATCCACAATCGTTGTGATAAAAGGACTTGCCATGACTGCTGGGTCAAAGCCTATTTTTTTAGCAAGAATAGGGAGAGAACAACCAACAAATTTAGCAAAGACAATTGTCATAAGCAAAGTGCTACATACAACTCCCGCAATCGGAAGGGTTACACGATCAATGACCATAAGTTTTACAAAGTTTGCAAGAGAAAGGGTAATACCACAAAGTAGGGCAACTCTAATTTCTTTCCACATTACTTTAAAAGTATCATGAAATTCAATTTCATCTAGAGACAAACTACGAATAACAGAGACACTGGCTTGACTTCCTGCATTTCCTCCAGAATCCATCAACATAGGAATAAAAGAGGTAAGAATTACATAAGTAGCAAGAGCTTTCTCAAAATGAGTTATGATACTACCTGTAAAAGTAGCACTAATCATCAAAAGTAATAACCAAGGAATTCTCTTTTTCCAAGTTTCAAGAACGCCGGTCTTCATATAAGATTTATCTGTTGGAGTGATAGCGGCCATCTTTTCGATATCTTCTGTTGCTTCTTCCTCCATAATATCGATAACATCATCAACGGTAATAATTCCTACTAAACGCCTTTCGGAATCCACAACTGGTAAAGTGCTATAATCATAATCTTGGAAGATATTGGCAACTTCTTCTTGATCCATTTGTGTTGTTAGGACATGTTCAGACTCTTCCATAATATCATCAATTAAAGTATCTGGTTCATTGATCAATAAATCTTTTACACTAACAAAACCAAGAAGAGTACGATCTTTATCCGTAATAAAACAAGAATCATAAGATACAAAATCATCTTTTTGTTTACGAATTCTTCCAATGGATTGTTCAATCGTAAGGCCCTTTTTTAAATGAATATACTCCATTGCCATTAAAGAACCCGCCGAATTATCAGGATACTTTAATAACTTATTAATATCAGCACGTGTTTCTTTATCAACGTTAGATAGTAGTCGAGAAACCATGACAGCAGGCATCTCTTCAAATAAGTCGGCGGCATCATCCGTAAACATATCCTCGATAATGGCTTTGGCTTCATCTTTTGTAAGAGAAGAAATTAAATTTCTTTGAACCTCTTCATCCATATTAACAAAAACATCACTTGCAATATCTTTAGGAAGTAAACGAAAGACTTGAATCAATTGTTTTTCAGGCAAGTCTTCAATCAAAGAAGCAATATCAAATTCATTCATTTCTGATAATAGTTTTTTTACCTCACTTCTTTTCCTTGCTTCTAGTAATTCTTGCAATGTTTCTAGTTCCATAAGAATCACATCCTTTTATTTCTCTGACTTTTTTATATCACAGATTATTACAAAAATAAATATAAAATAGGATAATTGACACATGAAAATGAAAAGAGAGGATTGTATTTTTGCTTTCTTTTTTGTATACTAAGATTGTAAATAAATTTATTATTACCTTATCAAGAGAGATTGAGAGAACAGGCTCTATGAAATCCAGCAACCCATTTAAGTTGGGTGCTAAATCCTGCGGTATAACCGGAAGATGAGTTTTATAAAAAAGCATTCTAGGTTATAGAATGCTTTTCTTTTTAAGGTAACAAGAAGGAGGAGTATATGAAAAAATTATTTACAAGTGAAATGGTTTGCGAAGGGCATCCTGATAAACTATGTGATCAGATATCTGATTCTATCCTAGATGAATATTTAAAACATGATGAGAATGCAAGAGTAGCTGTAGAAACAGCTGTTAGTAGTAAAAGGGTCTTTATTTTTGGAGAAGTAACAAGTACCTATTCCTGTGATGTAGAGCGTATTGCTAGGGATGTGATCATTCGAGTGGGTTATGATCGAGATGAATTGGGTTTTAATGGAAACACCATCCCAATTCTTATAGACATTCATGAACAATCCCCTGATATCTCAAGAGGAGTAAATCGTGAAGAAATTGGGGCCGGAGATCAAGGAATCATGTTTGGATATGCTTGTTCGGAAACAGAGGAATATTTACCACTATGTTATGTATTATCCAGTAAACTAGCAAAAAGGAGTAAAGAAGTAAGAGAAGAAAAAATATTACCATACTTGAGACCAGATGGAAAAATGCAAGTAACAGTAGAGTACAAAGATAATAAACCATTTCGAGTAGACACCATAGTCATTTCTCTACAACATGAGGATACAATTACACATGAAAAATTAGAAGAAGATATAAAGAAAGAAATCATAGAAAAAACAATTGATAAGTCTTTGTTGAAAGACACAAAGTATCTCATTAATCCAACAGGAAGATTTGTAATTGGAGGGCCTTATGGAGACTCGGGTTTAACAGGCCGTAAGATTGTAGTAGATACCTATGGAGGATATGCAAGACACGGCGGAGGGGCTTTTAGTGGAAAAGACTACACAAAGGTGGATCGTTCTGCTGCCTATTATGCACGATATGTTTGTAAAAACCTTGTTGCTAGTAAAATATGTAGTGAATGTATGATAGAAGTTGGATATGCAATTGGAGTTTCAAAACCGGTAAGTATTTCAATCAATACCTTTGGAACTAGCTCTTATTCAGAGGAATACATTCTACAACTAATAGACAGCTTATTTGATTTTAGACCAGATGCCATTATAGAACAGTTTGACATGAAACACATGTGTTATCATGAATTATCTTCTTTTGGACATTTTGGAAGAAAAACAAGTCCTTTTGAACAACTAGATAAAGTACAGGAGATTAAAAAATATATCAAAGAACATTCTTAAAGGAATGTTTTTTTGATATAATGAAAGTAGAGGAGGAACTAATATGAATCCATATTCTAT
Source organism: Bacilli bacterium (assembly GCA_017511375.1). Lineage (GTDB taxonomy): Bacteria > Bacillota_I > Bacilli_A > RF39 > UBA660 > UBA3789. Next base: position 54,246 of record JAFWKJ010000003.1, read on the forward strand.
TTTAATGTTAATATTTGGGGCTTGTATTTTTCTTTATGGAGCATGTGTTATGGTGGATAAGCATCCATTAATACCAAAATATTATAAGAAAACCATTACGAAAAGCTATCGATTTTATATTGGAAAAACACTAATGTTAGTAAGTTGTTCTCCTATTCTTAGTGCACTAATAGCTTGTTTGGGAACATCCACATTTATTACAATATTATCTATTATTACATTGATAGCATCTTTTATATTACTAATGTATATTGCGACACATAAGTTTAAAGGAAATAATGAGGAATAATCATGAATAGATGTCGTTGGTGTAATGAAAAAAATCCCACATATGTCACTTATCATGATTGTGAATGGGGGATTTTAAAATTAGATGATTCGTACTTGTTTGAAATGCTACTATTAGAGTCTTTTCAAGCTGGTTTATCTTGGGAATGCATTTTAAATAAAAGAGAAAATTTTAAAGAATCATTTGATCATTTTAATTGGAATATAATTGCAAAATACAATCAAAAAAAAATAGATGAATTGATGAAGAATCAAGGAATTATTCGGAATAAAAGAAAAATAGAATCCACTATCAATAATGCCAAAATCTTTCAAGAAATCTTAGAAGAATTCGGAAGTTTTGAAACATATCTACGTTCTTTTTGGAATGGGAAGATTATAAAAGAAAACGATAAAACGACAAACGAATTATCAGATAAAATATCAAACGATTTACAAAAAAGAGGTATGAAGTTTGTAGGAAGCACAATCATCTATTCTTATTTACAAGCGATTGGAATCATTTCTTCTCATGAAGACACATGTGATTGGAGGTTAAAATGATAGAACGATTAGAGACAAAACATTTAGTCTTGCGAAAAGCTGAGCCAAAAGACCTCGAACCAATTTGGAAAAACGTTTGGAGTCAGGAAGAACTAACACAAATGATGCTATGGGAAGTCACGACTACGAAAGAAGAAGCAAAAGCAAGACTAGAGAGAACAATCAAATATCAAAAAGAGTATCCAGCTTTCTTTGTATGTTTAAAAGAAACAGATGAGCCAATCGGTTTTGCCGGAGTTAGAAAAATAGTAGGAAAAGACTATGAGGAGACAGGAATTTGTATTGCGAAAGAACACCAAGGGAAAGGATATGCGAAAGAAGTAGTACAGGCTTTAAAAAAACTCATCTTTGAAGATTTAGATGGTAATAAATTTATTTATGGTTGTTTTCAAGAAAATGATAGAAGCAGGAAAGTATGTCTAGCCTTAGGCTTTAAATATATGTGTACCCAAGAAAAAGTACGAGAACGAGACCAATACAAACATAAAACGGACTACTATTCTTTTACAAGACAAATGTATGAAGAAGAAATCAAATCATCGAAGAATGATTAATGAAATCTACGATTGTAGATTTTTTTTTGAAAAAAAACATACGATAAAGAAGAAAAAGATAGAAAAATAAAAGGTTTTGTGTTATAATAATGAACTGAAATTTTATGTCTTAGTAAAGGAGGTGTATTATGAGTTCGAATAATGAAATGTATTTATCCATGGGGACAACAGAAATATGTAATATTTTAAAACCTATGATGAAAGGATTATATAAACAATTTCAAAGTAGTCTTTTGAGTGAAGAAGAATTTATAAAAATTGTTTTGGAATCTATCGATTATTCAAAAAAGAATTATGATCACTCAAAATCATTTCAAGATTATTTAGTAGAGCAGATAAAAAATAATATCAACAAGCAAATACATCCTAGTAAAACAGAACCAGATAATAACTATAAATTGATATGTGCATTTATCTCCAAAAATGAGAAAGAAATCAATACAGGGGATCAAGCCGCAGTGTTTATGAAAAGAATAAGTGATTTCATGGAACTAAACAACATCCAACCAGATTTGAACTTCGTAATAGATCTACTTGAAAAGAATAAACAGCTAAAAGATATTGTTAAAAAAGTATTTGAAAAGTATGCAAGTTTAATAAAAAAAGGAAACATGGATCAAGTGTTAAATGATGAGACAAGCATGCTTATGATGGAAGCTTACTGTGTAATTGAAAGAATTACAATAGAAGAATCACTAGATGAATTTGTTTTTATAGATAATAAAGAACTTAACGATAGTTATAGATTATATATAAAAGATATTGGAGATCAACCACTTCTTACTTTTGACGAAGAACAGGAATTAATGGTCAAAATAAAACAAGGCGATAAAAAAGCAAGAGAAGAACTTGCTCAAAGAAACTTAAGATTAGTAGTTAGTATTGCCAAAAAATATATGGGAAGAGGGCTTCCACTAATGGATTTAATCCAAGAAGGAAACTTAGGTTTATTAACTTCTATTGATAAATTTGATGAAAAAAAGGGATTTAAATTTTCTACTTATGCAACATGGTGGATTAGACAAAGAATAAAAAGATCCATTGCCGACACAGCAAGAGTTGTTAGACTTCCTGTCCATGTACATGAAAAAGTGAATTACATAAGTAGATTATCAACAGAATTAGAAAAAGAATTGAAGAGAACTCCAACATCAGAGGAAATTGCAAAAGAGATGAATTTGCCTGTTCAAACAATTAATCAATATCTTAAATTACAAGAAGGAGCCGTAAGTCTTCATACTTTAATTGGGGATGATCGTGATACAGAATTGGAAGAATTTATTTCTTCTGATGAAGATACTCCAGAAGAAGTTTTAACAGGACAACTTCTTCCAGAACAAGTGATGAAGTTTGTGAATGAATGCAAATTATCAGATAGAGAAAGAGAAATATTGACACTAAGATTTGGATTAGATGGAAAAGACCCAATGACCCTAGAAGAAGTAGGAAGGTATTACAACCTTACAAGAGAGAGAGTAAGACAATTAGAAGCAAAGGCTATGAGAAAGTTAAGATGCTCACCAAAAGTAAAAGAACTAGCTTCTTTCTTACCATTCCAACAAAAAGCGTTATCAAACTTGGAAGAGTTTAGAGAAAAGTATAGTGATCCAAATAATAGAACAAAATCGTTTTATTCTGATAGAAAAAAGGACATTAGTCATGCACCTAGACCTATTAAAACAATTTATGAGTACTTTAGCGATTATACAAAAGAGCAAGTTGATGAAGTAATTGAAATGCTGTCTGATAAAGAGAAGGCATCTGCTATACTAAGAGTAGATCCTAACTGTGATGATATGACTAGACGAAAAATTTTAAGAACAGAAAATAACTACTATTATAATGTAGTAATTCCTAAAATGAAAAGAATTATGAATCGATTATTTACAGTAGAAAATAATCAAATAGAAGAGCAAATTCCAAGGGAACCAGCATCAGTAGAGCAAACACAAGTTGTAGAAATAGAAAAACAATCAACAACAGAACAAATTTTAGTTGTGGAAGATAAAGAGATTGGAGATGAATCAGTATCAATGGAAAACCGTCAAGAAAGTAATTCAACCTCATCAACAGGGGGACAAATATACTTCAACTCTACGATTACGAAAGATGATTATGTGATCCTTCGCGATTTATTAAAATCTACGACATTTGTGGATATGTTAAAAACAAAATCGATTGCAGAAGCTGTGGTTATTTCCTTAAGATTTGGACTAGTTAATGGTAAATGCTTTTCAGTAGAATCTATCTCTAACTTCTTAAATATTAGTCAGGGAGATATTCGAGATATGATTCAACAATTGTTAGAATCTTACAATGAAAAAATCAATGAAATTAGAATGCGTGCAGCTGCATCAACAATCGAAGAAAAAGGTGTACAATTTGTAAAACGTCCACCATTACCAACAAATGATAATGATAGTTCTGACACAGAAGAATAATGGTAATGGAAGATGTTTAAACTTAAGAAGTATAAAAAAGAATTATGGGAGAAAGGGTAGAAGCCAATCTCCTTTTTTGTTATAATAAAAACTAATTAGGATATTCTTTGCAAGGGAGGAATAAGAATGGATAAGTATTTAGAAAAAGCATTAAAACTAGAAAGAAAAAGGCAAGAAGAAAATATTGAACTAATTGCATCCGAAAATTATGTATCAAAAGATGTTTTAAAACTACAAGGGAGTATTTTAACCAATAAATATGCAGAAGGATATTCCGGGAAAAGATATTATGGTGGTTGTGAAAACATTGATATGTTTGAAACAAAAGCCATTGAGTATTTAAAAGAATTATTTGGTTGTAAATATGCGAATGTACAACCCCATAGTGGATCTAGTGCTAACTTTGCTGTATACAGAGCCTTACTTAATCATGGCGATAAAGTGATGGGTATGGATTTAAATCATGGGGGACATTTAACCCATGGATATAAACTAAATTTTAGTGGAGTAGACTATGAAATTGTCAGTTACGGAGTAGATCCTAAAACAGAAGAAATAGATTATGAAGCTGTAAAAGAACTAGCTCTAAAAGAAAAACCAAAAATGATTATTGCGGGAGCTTCTGCTTATTCTAGAACGATTGATTTTAAGAAGTTTAGAGAAATATGCGATCTAATTGGGGCTTACCTATTTGTAGATATGGCCCATATTGCAGGTCTAGTAGCAGCAGGTCTCCATCCATCTCCTATTCCCTATGCAGATGTTGTTACTTCTACCACCCATAAGACTTTACGTGGACCACGCGGTGGAATCATTTTGACAAATAATGAAGAACTTGCCAAGAAAATAGATAAAGTAGTTTTTCCTGGAATACAAGGAGGACCACTCATGCATGTAATTGGTGCCAAAGCAGAGTGCTTCTATGAGGCCCTTCAACCAGAATTTAGGAAATACCAAAAACAAGTATTAAAAAATATAAATGCTATGAGCAATGAATTTAAAAAATTAGGTTATCACATCATTAGCGGAGGAACAGACAATCATTTAATACTATTAGATGTGAAACAAGGAGCCTCTATCACAGGAAGAGACGCCGAAAAACTATTAGATCGTATTCATATAACGGTTAATAAAAACACCATTCCAAATGAAACAGAAAAGCCAATGGTAGCAAGTGGAATTCGTATAGGCTCTCCTGCCATGACAAGTAGAGGATTAAAAGAAAAAGATTTTATAGAAATAGCTCAAATTATTGATAAGACATTTAAAAATAGAGAGAAAGAAGAAGAGTTAGAGAAATTATCTAAACAAGTAATATCTATTACGAAAAAGTATCCATTATGGTATGAATAGAGTGTTTGACTTTTATAAAAGATTTTTATTATAATGAATATAATGAAGGAGAATGATTTTACCATATGAAGCAAATAAATGGGAAGGAAGATTTCCTTGACTCAACACAACAAAAAAGAATAAGAGAAATGAGTGAAGTAGACGTATTTAGCGAAGCACTTCATAACAATGAAATGTATGATATTTCATGGATATTACTACCAGATTGTTATGCAATAAAACTATATGATTATCTCTTGAGATTAGTAGAGTTAGAAAACGTGAAAGGGGAAGTAAAAAAACCTCAACGTTTAAAAAAGATAAAAGATATATTATTGAAATTAGAATTATTACCTTCTGTCCAACAACACATATGGGAAATAACTCCTACCGAACAAGACGCAGAAATTGATGCCATGGTTGCCTTAGTAGAAGAAAAACAAAAACTAAGGAAAATGGGACCTGTTAGAAAATATATTTATCAAAAACAAAAGGAGAAAAAATCAAAATAACTATAATTTTTCTCTTTTTTATTAGAAAAACATAGAGGTGTTAAAATGAGTGGAAATAGTTATAAGGAAATATTTGATTCTGTAAAAGAATATAAAGATCCTAGTAAGTATCTAAGTGAACTAGTAAATCTTATGAGTCAAATCTTATTTGATAGAGATTTATTTGTAAAAAACTCTGATAATATAGAAGAACGATTAGCTTTCTTCAAAGCCTTACAACAAAAAATGGAAGAAACCTACTATCAATATAGATCAAGAAATCCAGAGGCGCAAAACATTATACAGGAAATTGAATTTGTGGGATCAGGTCATACCCATCTTGCCTTTAGAATTGGAGATATGGTTTTAAAGGTTGGGAAAAGTAAAAACCAGTGGACAAGTAGTATGATAGAAAAATATCGTGATTATCCTTGCCTTATTCCTGTATTATTTGATAAGAGTTTTAAGATAGCCGATGGAGAATACTATTCGATGCAAATTGCTCCTATGGTTGATACAAGTCAAATAGAGGAAGAAGAGGTATATACTTCTTACAAAACATTAAGAAATTATGGATATATTTGGAATGATCCTTTACCAGAAAATACAGGAAAAATGATGAGTGATTATGACTTTAATGGTCATCATTATCAAAAGGGGGATTTAGTCATTATCGACTTAGAAGACATTGCCTATGTAGGAGAAGAGACATCCGAAGAAGTATTAGAAGAAATATCTATGATGTCTTATAATAGAAAGACATATGTCTACGAATCAAGATATCTAGAAGAAAAAGGAAAAGCAAAATAGGAGGGATTGAAATGTCATTTACAAAGGCAAAGAATGATTTGAAAAAGAAAGGATTAGAAGATAGGATTTTGACATTTAACGTTTCATCTGCCACCGTAAAAGACGCTGCCATTGCGATTGGATGTGAAGAAGATGAGATTGCAAAGTCTTTATCTTTTTTAATAGAGGATAAACCGATACTCATCATTGTATCAGGATCCTCTAAAATAGATAATAGTAAATATAAGCAGGAATTTCATACGAAAGCCAAAATGATTCCTTTTGAACAAGTGGAAGTATTAATTGGTCATGCTGCTGGAGGCGTTTGCCCTTTTGGAATCAATGAGGGAATTGATGTTTATATGGATGAATCATTAAAGAATCATAAAATTATCTATCCTGCCTGTGGAGATGCAAAAAGTGCTGTAAAACTATCTTTAGGAGAATTAGAACAAGCCTCTCATCCATTGAAGTGGGTAGATGTATGTAAAAGACCAGAATAAATAGGATAAGATATGAAAGAAGAATTAATAAAAAATATTGAAAAATTACACACAACCAAACTAGGAGAAGTGCGAATTCAAAAGAATTTAAATCTATCAGATACAAATGTTGTGAATACTATAAAAAATATAATTCTAAAAAGAGAGTGTAAAATAAATCAAAAAGGAAAAAATATATATTGTGAAACAAAAGATATCATCCTTACGATTAATAAGAATAATTTTTGTATCATCACAGCACATAAAAAATAAGGAGAGAGATTATGTCAAAAAAAGCAATTTTATTTGATCTAGATGGAACCTTATGGGATTCTACTAAACAAACAGTTATTTCCTTTCATAGAATTATAAAAGAAAAGAATATAGAGTTTATATCAGAAGAAAGAATTAAAAACAATTTTGGAAATAACAAAGAAGAAACAATTAAAAACCTTTTTCCTAATCTTTCCTATCAAGAAGGAGAAAAACTATTAAATGAAATAGATGAAGATATCATCAAAAATCTAAATATGAGTTGCGATTGTATTTATGAAGGGGTCAAAGAGGTTTTAGAAAAACTTCACAAAGATTATCAATTGTTTATTATCACAAATAATTCTCATAAGACCTATATTGAAGCCTTCCTAAAAGGAGGAAACTTTTCAAATTTTTTCAAGGATTATATTGCCGCCTCCGCTATTCCTATTTCCAAAAGTGAGGCAATTAAAAAACTCATGAATGAGAATGAGATAGAAAAAGGTATTTATGTAGGAGATACCAAAAAGGATAGAGATGCAGCCAAAGCAGCAAACGTACCATTCATTCAGTGCTTGTATGGCTTTGGAGAGGACTTAAAGGAAATATATAAAATTGATAATATACAAGAATTGCCAGAATGTATTAAAAAAATAGGATAAATAATCTTATTTTTTTTATGGCAAAAGCATAGATAATATGTTCGAATAACATAAAAAATTGAATAATATAAGTAGTTAATAAAAGCATAAAGGGGGAATGCATATGGACAATAAATTAGCAACAATCACAAATCTTTTTGAAGGAAAGGAAATAAGAAGCATCTGGGGCTCTGAAAAGGAAGATTACTATTTCAGTGTGGTTGATGTAATTACTATATTAGCTGAGCCTGTTGACTCTAGTGATTATTGGACAACATTAAAGAGAAGTCTTTTAATAGAAGAGAAAAGTGAACTTCCGACAAATTGTCGGAGGTTGAAGATGAAAGCTAAAGATGGAAAACTAAGAGAAACTGATACACTAGATACAACAGGAATTTTTAAATTGATTGAATCTATTCCATCTCCAAAAGCAGAACCATTCAAAGTGTGGTTGGCTAAATTAGATAGAGAAAAAGTCGATGAAGTATTTGATCCTTCCAAAGGCATTGATCAAATGATAGATTTTTATTTAAAAGAAGGATATTCTTTGCAATGGATTGAAACTAGAATTAAAGCAATGATTGCTCGTAAAAAACTTACTAATACATGGAAGGAAAACGGAGTTAGTGATGGTGTTGAATATGCTATTCTTACGAATGATATTTATAAAGAATGGTCTGGAATGACTGCACAGGAATATAAATCATATAAAGGTATTTGAAAGGAAAATTTAAGAGACAACATGACGGATTTAGAAGTCGCCATTGATGACCAGAAACTATTAGAGAAAAAACAATTATTTTAGATATGATATAATGAATATAGGAAGTGATGTGAATGAAAAAAATAACTTATGTAACAGGCAATTGGGCAAAAATAGCAAGTGCCAAACAAGCTTTAGAACCATTAGGATATGAAATTGATAATATTAAAATGGAAACACCAGAAATTCAAGCTGACGATGTAACGGAAGTTTCTAAATATTCAGCAAAATGGGCTGCTGAAAAATTAAATATACCTGTTTTGAAAAATGATTCCGGTTTGTTTGTTAATGGATTAAAAGGATTTCCTGGAGTTTATACTCACTATGCTGATGATACAATTGGTGTTGATGGACTTCTTAAATTAATGGAAGGTATGGAAGATAGAAGTGCATATTTTAAAGAATCAATTTCGTATTGCGAACCAGGAAAAGAACCAATTGTGTTCGAAGGATTAACTCAAGGAAAGATTGATGTTAAAAAATCAGGAACACATGGATGGAGTTGGGATTTTGTATTCATTCCTGAAGGTGAAGATAAAACATTAGGTTGTTTTCCAGATGAAGAAAGATGGAATTTTTGGAGTATGGATGCATATAGAGATTTAGCCAAATTCTTGAATGAAAAAGAAAAATAAATGAGATCGTAATATTTTGACATTACGATTAGCCATATGACCTGGATACTTGTATGATTTTTTTGATAAGAATATTGTTTTTTTAGTAATTTTTGACGAGGAATTGAGGAGTTGGTAACGCATAGTCAAACCCGTATATAAAAAGTAGTTAAAAGTGTTCAAGAAATAAATAATCTTCCAAATTCTTAGATTTCAAAAATTTATGATATAATTATATATGAAAGAAGGTTGATAAAATGTCAATATATGATTATTCTATAGTAGATAGAAATGGTAAAGAAATTAATTTAAAAAGATATAAAGAAAAAGTATTAATAATAGTTAATACAGCTACTGGTTGTGGATTTACTCCTCAGTATGAAGGATTAGAAAAACTATATAAAAAATATCATGATAAAGGATTAGAGATAATTGATATTCCTTGTAATCAATTTGGGAATCAAGCACCAGGTACTGATGATGAGATACATGAATTTTGTGCATTAAAATATAATACATCATTTGATCAATTTACTAAGGCAGATGTTAATGGTGAAAATGAAATCCCATTGTATACATATTTAAAAAAGCAAATAAAAGAAGATAAAATTGATGGATTAAAAAACAAAATGGCAATGAAAGCAGTTGAAAAGATAAGTAAGACAACCAAAAATGATGGAGATATTAAATGGAACTTTACTAAGTTTTTAGTAGATAAAGAAGGTAAAGTAATAGAAAGATATTCTCCAACATATAAACCAGAAGATATGGAAGAAGATATTAAAAAGATAATATAATTTTATGATTGTATTCTCTTTGCAATAGGTTGCTATTGATAATACCTTAATAAACAAAAAGGAATCGGAAACTTTTGAGATTGCGATAATTATAAAACGGATAAGAATCCGTTTTTGTGTGGTATAATTTTTTATAGGAGATGATAAAATGGAAAAAGTATTTAAGAAGCATGAAACACTGTTTACAATTCTATTGATTATTATATATGTTGTTGTTAATTCATATTTAATGCAAAATTTTGGTTATACAAGTTTACAATCTGTTATAGCTAATACAATTTTATCTGTTTTGATAATTACCTTAATTGTAGCATTAAAAAGAGTAAATTATTATGGTATTAATAGAGCTAGCGATCCTAAAAGATTTTTATATTTTGTTCCTTTAATCATAATTTCACTTTTTAATTTAAGAAGAGGAATTCATATAAATAATACAACTAATGAAATATTATTTCACATATTAACAATGATTAATGTAGGATTTCTTGAAGAAATACTTTTTAGAGGCTTTTTATTTAAGATGATGGAGAAAGATAATGTTAAATCTGCTATTATAGTTAGTTCTATTACATTTGGAATAGGTCACATAGTTAATTTATTAAATGGAGCTGATTTAGTTCCAACATTGTTACAAGTATTATATGCTGTAGCAATTGGATACATGTTAGTGATGGTATTTTATAAGAGTAAATCAATAATTCCATGTGTTATATTTCATGCTGTATTCAATGCACTTAATATTTTTGGTACAGGTGAAAGTAGTATAATCAGTAGTATTATATTAATTGCCATGTGCTTAGGATATGCTTTATATATTAATAAAAAAGTAAAAGCATAAGAATTCGGAAACTTTTGATATTACGATTAGCCATATGACCTGGATACTTGTATGGTATATTTGATATTGATTTATGGTAACCACAAAAATGATATATTTTTTAGGTAGATTAGTACAAAATCTACTTTTTTTATGCTATAATTTGAATGATTTATACTTAAGGAGTTGATCCAAATGAATGAAAATAAAACTAATATAAACTGGTTGGTAACGTTTTATTCAATCTCTAGAGGAAATCATTATATTTAGAGGCTTTGCAAGATTTTAGATCTTGCTTTTTTTATTCAGAATAATAGTAAAAGTTGGTATTTTTGCTAAAAACATTGTTTTTTTAGTAATTTTTGACTAGGAATTGAAGAATTGGTAACATCTAGTCAAACCCTTACTTATAAATGCAGTTATAATTGCTCGTAAAATAAATAATGTTCCAAACTCTTTATATGTTTACTTTTAAGAATATTTAGTCTATAATAAAGTATGAAAAGTATAACTAGTTATACTCAAAGGAGGCATATATGAAAGATAAGTTTGTAGG
>JAFWKJ010000004.1 GCA_017511375.1 Bacilli bacterium
CACCAATTCGGAATTAGGCGAATTGGTCGCTAGTATCACACTAGCCAACCCCTTTTTATTCTTTTTGGAGGCTGCCCTCAGGGGGTGCAGCCTCTTAGTATGAAAAGCAAAAAGAGATGTGGCCGACATCTCTTTTTTCGTTTCTAAATATAAATTAACGATTTTCTTTTGCCTTCGTAAGAAGAGCCATAAATCCAAATCCAAAGAAGAAGGCTACTACAAGGGCAAACAAATAAGAAAACAACTCTTGAAAGTATCCTTTTACAATATAATAGGCAATGAGAATAACCGCAATGACAACGCCTAATCTTCTAAACCAAACCCAGAATACATTCAATACATCCATGAGAGTTTCATTTCCAACCATTCTATCTTCTAGGAAAGAAGAGCGTTTTATTTTTTTCTTAATCGTTGTTTTATGATGATAAGTTGGTTTTTCTTCTACATAAACCACATCATCATCATCATCTTCATATTCATTTCTTGCTTTATTAAATTCATCATAAGATACATTGCTAAAATCAGAACCCACACTCTGACTAAATAAAAAAGGATCTCCTTCTTCTTCATAATAATCATCTAAAACATCAAAATCATCATATCTTTTTTTTGACATAAAATCATCTCTCTTCAGTTAGCCCTTATTATAGCACATAGGACGATAAAAAGAAAAGAAAAAAGACCATTTGGTCTTTTTATTCTTTTACTTCTCCTTGAAGAGATTCATAATAATGATAAGTTTCTTCAGCTTGCGCCTTATTCTTCTCTAACAACTTATCTCCTTCTTTATTAAGTTTTTGTAATGATTTATAACGATCTTCTCCCATAATAAATTCTTCATATTTACTAAAGTCTGCTTTACTATCAAGTTTAAATTCTTGACTAGATGGGTTATAACTAAAGATTGGGAAATAACCTGATTGAGTAGCTTCTTTCTCTTCATTGATAGAATTCTTCATTCCTTTTAAGATTCCTTGTGCAATACATGGAGCATAAGCAATAATAATACTTGGTCCATTATAAGCTTCAGCTTCTTTCATAACACGAATTGCTTGCATAGGATTAGCTCCTAGAGAAATCGTTCCCACATATACATGAGGATAACTCATAGCCATCTTAGCAAGATTTTTCTTAGCAGTTTCTTTTCCACCTGCCGCAAACTTCGCAACAGCACCTGTTCTTGTAGATTTAGAAGCTTGCCCACCTGTATTTGAATAAACCTCTGTATCAAGAACTAGAATATTAACATTCTTATTCGTAGAAAGAACATGGTCAATTCCATTATATCCAATATCATAGGCCCAACCATCTCCACCAATCATCCATACAGATTTTGGTAAAATGAATTCTTTCAATTTTAATAATCTATCAATCTTTGTATCATCAATGACTTCTAATAATGCTTTTGCGTTTTCAACACTTTGTTCTTTCACATATTTTTCATAGATTTCTTTTTCACTACGTTTAATCAAACTACTATTATTTTGAATTAACGTAATAATTTGATTTTTCATAGCTTCATCCGCTACTCTCATACCAAAACCAAATTCCGCATTATCTTCAAATAAAGAGTTTGCCCATGGAATAGAATATGGCATAGAAGGAGTACTTGCGCCATAAATAGAAGAGCATCCCGTCGCATTCGCAACAATCATTCTATCTCCAAATAACTGAGTCAATAATTTCAAGTAAGGAGTTTCTCCACAACCAGCACAGGCTCCAGGGAATTCAAATTTTGGTGAAACAAACTGACTACCTTTAACCGTATTAGTTGGCATGACATTTTCTTTTGGTTTAACATCGTTAAATAAATATTTTGCTTCTTCATCTTTCTTCTCTTCCAAAAGTTCATGTTTCATTTTCATCACTAAAGCTTTAGCCCCTTGTTTACCAGGACACATTTCAGCACAAAGTCCACATCCTGTACAATCTTCTATACTAACACCAATAGTAAATTTATAATCTTTATCTTTGATATTTGCATCCGATAAATCACGAGTAACAGACTCTGGAGCATCTAATACCTCTTTCTCATCTAACAAGAATGGTCTAACAACAGCATGAGGACATACCAAACTACACATATTACATTCAATACAGTTTTCACTAATATAACATGGAGCCATATCACTACTATCACGTTTATCTAATTTAGAAGTTCCTGCCTCAAATTCACCATTAGGCATCTTTAAGAATGTACTAACAGGAAGACTATCTCCATCCATTTCATCAATCACTTGGAAGACACTCTTCTTATGAGTTATTTCTTTATCAAAATCTACATAAGGGATTTTTACAGAAGTTAAACCTTCTAATGCGTTATCAATCGCTTTGATGTTCTTTTCAATTACATCTCCACCCTTATGAGCAAATTTAGCATTTAAGTTTTCTTTAATTTTACCAACAGCAAAATCAAAATCAATAATCTTTCCTAATTTAAAGATAATAGTCTCCATAATAGTACTAATTTTTCCAGGAAGTCCACAATCACTCGCAATCTTACTAGCATCCACAATAAACATTCTGACTTCTTTCTTTTGTAAGATTTCTTTATCATGATTAGACATAGAAGCAAGTACTTCATCAGGAGTAAGAGCCGTATTTAATATAAATACACCCTTTTCCTTAATCTTATCAAGCATCTTAAGTCTCTTTATATAACTATCCTTCGTACATACGACTATACTAGCTCTTTCTACATAATAAGTAGAGTTAATAGGCTTTTTACCAAATCTTAAATGAGAAATCGTAATTCCTCCACTCTTTTTAGAGTCATATTGATAATAACCTTGAACATAAGCATTAGTATAAGTTCCTGTAATCTTCATAATATCTTTAGAAGCAGAAACCATACCATCACTACCATAACCATAGATTAAGAATTCTACATTCTTACTTGGTAACATAAACTCTTCATCATATTTAATACTTAGATTCGTAACATCATCTTCAATTCCAACAGTAAAGTTAGAATGAACATCTCTTGTATCAAGGAAATCAAATACACCCTTAATCATAGCAGGCGTAGTGTTTTTAGAAGATAAACCATAACGTCCTCCATAAACACTGACTCTCGCATCGATTTCTTTAATAGTTTTTACCACATCTAAGAATAATGGTTCTCCATTACTTCCAGCTTCTTTTGTACGATCAAGTACCGCTATTTTCTTAACAGTCTTAGGTAACTCTTTTAAGAAATATTTTGTACTAAATGGACGATATAAATGAACTTCCATTAAACCAACAGATTCATTCTTTTCTTTATAAAGATAATCTACTGTTTCTTTAATGGTTTCACAGACAGAACCCATTGCTACAATCACCTTGGTTGCATTAGGACTTCCATAATAATTAAATGGTTTATAATCTTTTCCCGTTAACTTATTAATCTCTCCCATATAATTATTAACAATATCTGGAATAGCATCATAAAATTTATTACGAACTTCCGTAGCTTGGAAATAAATATCTGGGTTTTGAGCAGTACCACGAATCGTAGGTTTATTAGGATTCATAGCTCTTCCTCTAAATTCAGCCAACGCTTTATTATCAATAAGTTTCTTTAACTTATCTGTATCAATTACTTCCACTTTTTGAAGTTCATGACTAGTACGGAATCCATCAAAGAAATTGATAAATGGAACACTACCTTTAATAGCACTCAAATGAGCAACACCTGTTAAATCCATAACTTCTTGTACAGAACTTTCTGCAAGCATTGCAAAACCAGTAGAACGACATGCATATATATCTTGATGATCTCCAAAGATAGATAAAGCATGAGATGCTAAACTACGAGCAGCAACATGAATGACACAAGGTAACATTTCACCAGCAATTTTATACATATTTGGAATCATTAATAATAATCCCTGGGAAGCCGTATAAGTAGTCGTTAAAGCCCCTGCTTGTAGAGAACCATGTACCATACCAGCAGCACCAGCCTCAGACTCCATTTCTACTACTTTAACAGGAGTATCAAAATAATTTAATTTCCCTTCACTACTCCATTTATCTGTAAGCTCTGCCATAGGGCTTGCAGGAGTAATTGGATAAATACCAGCAACCTCCGTGAATCCATAAGACACATGAGCAGCTGCTTCATTACCATCCATGATTTTCATCATATATCATCACTCTCCATATCATATCTATTATATCATAAAAAAAACAAAAAAACACATTGAATAAATGTGTTTTTTACTAATAATCATTTTTATTAGGATCAGCAGCAGCCTTATTTTGTTTATTCGTAACAATCCAGGCATTTGAAACCGTTCTTCCACCATATTCTCCTCCAGCATATGGGTTATTCCATAAACTACCATTGACACTCATAGTAGTAGAAGCACCACCATCCAAATTCGCAGCATTATAAGCTTTATAGTGAAGAAGAATCTCAATGACATCATTCATAGTAGCTCCAATACTATATCCAGGCATTCTACCATCAATGATTAAGAATAGAACTACTCCATCTTTTCTTTGAGCAATAATACTTCTTGGAGCTGTTCCCCATCCACCATCACCATGGATTTTAGAAACATTACCATTGACAATTAAGAAAGGCCCAAAGTCAACTGCATCCACCATTCCATTTTGAACAGCTTCTTGAGGAGATTGATAAGTAAGTACCATTTTATGGTCTTTATTAAATCCAATCAAGCTACCCCATCCACCACCGTGTTCCCAGATAACTTCACCATTTTTAATAATAGCTCCATAAGGAATAGAACCATTTCCCCAACCATCTAAGTCTTCAAAACCTCCTCCATTAATACCAACTAGTCCTCCATTATCACGAACTAGCGTATTAACAGATTGTCCAGATCTTCCTAATTTACTACTAACAGCAAGTTCCACATCACTTGGATCATAAATAACAGTTAACCAACCTTTATATTTACTTTCATTAATACGAATTAATTTATAAACATCATTTCCAGGTGTTTTGGTAAAGATTTCTTTATCATACTTATTTGTATATCTCTTAGTAAATAAATCTCCTTCATTGATAACAATATCATCCAAATTTACTTCCTCAGAAGGTGTTTCAATATAGTTTTCACTCATGATACGATTTACTTCATCTTCATTATACAAAGTATAAGCTAAGTATTGATGAGTCATAGTAGTCATAGCAGAAGGAATCCAAAAAGTTTTAAATTCTTCTGTATGAATCACATATAAACCAGCAGCAACACCAATATCCATTAGGAATACAAAGATAGTAAAGATACTAATTCTTAATCTTAGTTTTCTTTTACCATTTAGTTTTGCATCCATTTTTTCTTGCTTTTTTGCTTCTTTTTTCTTTATCTTGTTCTCTTTTTTAGCTTGCTTTTTCTCTTCTTTTTGAATCTTTTTTTCTTGTCTTTTTTCTTTTCTTGTTTTCTTTGGTGTTTCCTCATCCGAATTGAAAGCAACTTTCTCTTTCTTTAACTTCATCTTCATCACTCCACTACATAAGGATTATCTATACGTCCATTACCGCTTTTAATAGAACTTGTTTTAATAGCGATTACAGGTACAACATGTTTTTGATCCGTAACTTCTGCTTCTTCCAACAATCCATTTGCAGCAACCGAATACTGAGTGGTACTCATTTGTCCCCCCGTATTATCACGGAAGAAATTAGATAATTCATTATTAGAAACATAATCAAAAATGTTTAATAGTCCAATTCTTTCGGTATATACATCTTTATAAGCGTTCAAAAAAGTATGTCCTACTTCATCACTAATTTCTCCATATGGAAACTTAGCATTCGTTAAATAATCCTTGTAACTTAAACTATTCATATAATCATTGTACAAATAAGATCCAATGTTATCCTCTGCAAAATAATTGAATCGATTATCATAATCACTATAATTACGAACAAGTTCCTCTCCATTTATTTTAAGGTAACCATTCAAGTACATCTTAATAACACCATCAGTTTCTTCATAAACTTTCCAAGTATCGTCTCCAAGTTTGACATAACTATCAACATAATTGGTATCATTTCCTTGATCAATGACATAAGGATTATCTTTCGTACCATCCCCTTGTGATACAGGGATATTTTTCTTCATCGTAAATACTGCTCTAATGCCATATCCATCCATGTAATCACAACTCATGATACTTCCATCTTCTTCAATATATAAATTTTCATCATTATCATTATAGCCAAGGATAAAATACAATTTCCCATTATTTAAGAAACTATTTTTTCCTCCTGCTTCGATGTAATCTCCCAAAGTAATCGTTACAATATCATCATCAAAGAAAACGTCTCCTGTCTCAACCTTCGTATCAACCATTTTATCAATCGTATATTTTGTTTTTTGGACAAAACGATCTTGTGAAGGAATTGTCTTATAATAAATACCTGTGACATCTTTATCCTTGATGTCGGTAAGCCAGTAACGTAAGTTTGAATTACTATACTCAGCACTTTCTCCCCACATAAAAGATGAAACTAAGTCTTCTGTAACTAGTTTAACAGAATCATCAGAATCCACTCTCATAACACGAAACATACGATTAGCAAACCATACGTAATTATTTTGAACATTTCCTTTAAAGAAGTATCCATCTTCATCTTGATGAAGTCCTTCTTCCTCAGCTTTCATAAGTTTATTATTATTTAATAATAGTCCATTTAATGTCATGGCTGTCTCTTTTGTTTTTCTATTTTGTAGACTATAGTAATAAAAACTTCTACCTCCAAAGTAAATTCCTACAAAAATAACAAGAACTAAACTAAGAAAATTAAAACTAAACTCGATAGGTCCATAATAATGAAGTTCTCTTTTCTTTTTAGTCTTCTTATTATCTCTAGATAGTAGTTTCTTTTTAGTAGTTTTTTGTTCTTTTGCTTTTTCTGTTTTTTCTTTTCTAAATTTTGCCATAACTAACAACTCCATCTTATGAAATTATATCAAAATAAAAAAAGTTGTACAAGCCCTATACCCACTTTTTTATTGAAATAACAACAAAAAAAATAGGATGACTCCTATTTGCGTTTTTTATTCCGATATTCCTCAGGACTTACATAAACTTTCGCTGTAGGTCGAGTCGTTTGTTCTGGAGGAATATAATGATTTCCGCTTCCATTATTATTAGTAACAGCACTGTTCCAGCAACTACTAATAGAAGTAGAATTATCAAGTAATCCAAAGAAGGCATTGACAATAACTGGAACCATAAATAATACTACCAAGGCAATAGCACTGTTTCTTATTTTGGGAATAGCCTTTTTGTTTTCAGGATTATTAACTAACATGATGAGATTGATAGCCATCATTACAAGCGCTAAAATGGGCCCAATAATTTGCATTAAAGAAAGCATTTTTTTGATAGCCACCAAGATAGGGATTAATCCCGGATCATTACAAGCTGATACAACATCGTTCATAAAAAATCTCTCCTTTTCTTTATTATACTACACAACTACCCAAAATGTAGACATATCTCTTAATCCGTTCGTTCCGCCAGCAACAGGAGTATTGACAATCTCATGATTGATAACAAGTTCAGAAGAACTTCCTCCATCTAAATTAGCAGCATTATAAGCACCATAATTCTCCATAACATCACATAAATCAATCATATCAGCACCAAGACTAGATGCTAAACGACCATTGATAACTAAGAATAAAACAATTCCATCTTGTCTTTGTCCTATTGCTGATCTTGGGGCAATTCCCCATCCTCCATTACCACGGAAGAAACTTCTCTTACCATTTACAATTAAATATGGTCCAAACTCAATGGCATCACGATATCCCATATTAAGGGCTTCTGAAGTAGACATATTACCTAACACAAATTTATTCTCATTCGTAAAACCAATAAATCCTCCACCCATACCAGCATCAATATAATCACTCACAACTTGCCCGTGAGAAATAACTGTTCCGTGAGGAAGAGCTCCATTACTATTCCAATCCGGATCATAGAATCCTCCTGCATTCATCGCCACAATCGCATTCTCACGTTTGCTTACTGTTAGAATAGACTCTCCTCTTTCTCCTAAATAAGCAGTCGTCGCAATATGAACTCTTGAAGGATCATAAATAGCGACCAAGAATCCTTGATATCCAGAACCACTGATATTGATTAACTTATACACCGCATCCTTATCATGCACTAATATTTCTTTTTCATATTGATTTCGATAGATTGTTGTAGAATACTTACGAAATTTAATCTGATTAGGATCACTAACTTCATCTACTTCAATCACACTATTTTTTGCCAAAACTTCCTGAATAAAATCATCTGTATAAAACCACGTGGCCAAATACTGATGTGACATAGTTGTCATGGCACTAGTAATCCAAAAATTTTGAAACCCAGAAACGGGCCCATAAAAAAGAAATAAGAAGCAAGAAAGTCCGACAATATATAAACCACAAATCAATGCAAAAAGTCTACGTTTTACAGAACGTTTAAGTCGAATAACCTTCTTTTTTTCCTTATGCATTCTTTACTCCTCTTTACCATCAAAAACCTTATCCCCATTATAATCAATATAATGATAATTCGTCTTATATTCATCTACTAATAATTCAGACTGAACCGTTTTTTGATATTCATTATATTTATCTATATTACTATTATACATCATAATATCAGATACATAATAGTTAACAACTTGTTCATAAATACTCTTATAATTAACACACATATTATTTACATCACTTTTTGGATAATATACTTTTCCACATAGATTATCCAATTTCCTAGTATCTTCTTTTAATGTATTGACAATTCCCTCATATTCACCAATTTTTTCTTTCACCTTAGGATTTGTCTCATACATCGTGTCATAATATATATTTTCCAAAACATCTGTATATAATACATCACGATACTCTTCAAAAGCCGTAGTATTTGTACTAAAAGATTCAAAAATAGCAGAAACATCTTCCATTCTACGTAATACTTCTTGATGATCCTCACGCAAATTGATTAAAAAAGATGAGAAACCTCCTGAAATAATCATAATAAAACCTATACTAAAAAATAAAACTGTTAACTTTCGAATATTCATAGTATCACCTAAGTATAATTATAACAAAAAAATGTCAAATTGTCACAAAAAGACACATTTATGACATAGATTGACATTTATTTTTGCATATTTTACTACTTATTTTACACTAATCTACTTTATTATAGGTATTTGTAATCGTTGTACTTCTACTCCATGAGCCAGAATCAGCTGCTCCTAAGTGATTCTTAATGTAGGCAGCATCCAACTTGGAAGAAGAACTAATGATAGTGGCATCATCTGCAATATATCGAAGTTGATTAGGGGTAAAGGTTACTACATGATTAGCAGCTTTACTACTATGAACCTCTTCCTCAGAAGACAATTCAATACCTTGATAATCCCCATGTTTTGTCTTTTCAACAGTCATAACCGAATAATAATACTTTCCTGCATTATTAACAACAGCCACATAGGTATAATCTACTAAGTATTCTCCTCCATTTGGTGTATTTTGAAATTCATCTTTATCCAAGAAATCCAATCCCAAAATAAGTATTCCTCTATCATTTGGCTTAACAATTTCATTACTTTTTGAGTTCATAACAAATTGTGCTTTCGCAAGAAGCCTTGTTGCATCCTCCACATATATCTTTTTACGACTCCTTTCCACTACTCCAAAAACTTGTGGAAAGACAATAATAGAAATAATTCCTATCAATGTTACAGCCGCAATAACCTCTATCATCGTAAATCCTTTATTATTTTTCATCACAATATCCCTCCATTACTTTTTAAATACAAACAATTTTGAAATTAAATAATTTGATACAATGACTAACACTTGAGAAACAATCGTTATAATACTTTCATTTCTTCCAAGAACTGTCACACCTACATACATGATAACCATATCCATGAATAAAGTGGATAATCTTCCTAATACAAAGCTTCCAGCCTCTTTCAAACGATGAGTATTTTTACTTTCAAAAACATAAGCCCTATTAGTAAAATAAGCAAAGGCAATTCCCACAGCATTGGATATAATGGTAGCTGCTTGTACATCAAATGCTTTATCCGGATTACATAACGTATGAAACAAAATAATTCTTACTGTTACACTTAAAACGGTTGTTAAACCTCCAAACAGTAAATACATAAGTACTTCCTTATATTTATGATACCATGCTGTATGATCCGTATCCTCTATATATTTTTCAATCCTATGAATCATATTCTTAGTGTTACTTTCGAATTTTTTAGGTTTAAAACTCTTAGCCTTTTGAATCATAGTTCCTAGTTTATTAAAATCTTTTAATTCTAAAATATATCCTCGACTTGCAAATTCACCTATAATCTGTTTCTGATGATCATTATGGTGTTCCTTATATTTTTCAAGTCTAGCAGCCGCAATCACCTTTTTACCCTTCTTAATAGCTGTTAAAATAGTTCCTGCTCCTCCATGAGTAATGATAAGGTCTGCTTCATCCATCAGTTTATCAAACTCTGGAGAAGGAACCAAATCAAAGATTTCCATCTTATCAGACTCATATTTTGTTTGTCCTGTTTGAACAACTACCCTATCTTTAATAGTACCTTTTTTAATTTCCTTTTCTACGGCATCTAATAAACGAGTAAATTGTTTATCCTGCGTACCTAAAACAACTAATATCATTAGAAAATCCACCCCCCTACTTCAGCATCGGGGTATAATTTCTTCATACTCTCCCATTGAACAATAAACTTATCACTAATAGGATAAACAAGTTTTCCTGTCTTTGTTTTTGTAACCATATTAGCAAAAGTTTCAATATAGATAATCTTACTACCAAATAGTTTTCCAATACAACACATAGGTCCAGCTGTATGAACTCCTGTCGTAATAATATAATCAGGAGCAAATATTAAATAATAATATAAACTTTTAAAGCAATTATAAATAAGTTTAAATGGATAAGTAAGCATATGATGCTTTGTCCCATACACAAGATAAGACACCTTATCCTTATATTTATCTTTTAAATACAAATTTGATTTAGTCTTTTCCGTAATCAAACGATAATTATAATGAGCAAACATAGGAGATAGTTGTAATAACTCTTCCAAGTGCCCACCAGTAGAAGCAATAAATAATACATTCTTCTTACTCATAAACATCACTCTCTTCTATTAATGTGAACCATTCTTCACCTATTGCATCACTAGTATATTTTCCCACACTTTTACGAGCATTTTCCCCAATTTTTACTCTTTCATCCCTATCTCTAATCAAATCTCCTATTTTACGAACCATCATATTTGTATTTCTATTCTTAATTAAATAGCCGTTTTCTCCACTTCGAATAATTTCGCGAGCCCCTTCAGCGGAATCCATCGCAATACAAGGAAGCCCATGACTCATAGCCTCAATTAAAACAATTCCAAAAGACTCTGTATGAGAAGCCATTAAATAGATAGAAGAATCTTGCATCATTTGATCAATATAGTCTTTACTCTGAAAACCATGCAATGTTACACTCTTTTCCAAATGATGAGATCGAATAAACAATTCTAATGCTTTTCTTTCCTTTCCATCTCCAATAATATCTAACTTCCAATCAGGATACTTTTGATTAAGGATTTGATAAACTTTTAACAAATCTAAATATCCTTTCTCAGGAGACAATCTTCCTACACTAATTAATCGTTTAGAACGCAAAGAGGATTTCTTAGGTGGAAAACTATCAATACAATTAGGAATATAAATACACATGCATTTACTTCCAGATAATCTCTTCTGATAATAATTTTGTAATTCATTAGAAACCAAAACTAAATAATCTAATTTTTTAGCACTATCAACCACTTTTCGTGCATATTTCTCATCTTCATGAAAATGATTATGTTCCCAGCCTATTTTTAAAGCTTCATCTCTTGCATATAAAGAAGACCAAGTATTAAAAATATCTCTGGTAGAAATAATGACATCACTATCACATTTTTTTAAATAGCGTACCATATTCTTTCTTCGATAATATAAAACTTTGGTAGAAAAAGATCCTTCCTTTAAAATACGTATAATATTTTTTGATTGAAGAGCATCTCGTAAAGATTCATGATTAGGTGTGATGTAGTCTTTATTTAAATAAACCACTTTCACCTTCTTATCTAAAGGAAAAACAGATTCCTTATACAATTTATAGCAAGTAGCAATTTCTACCTGATAACGTTTACATAAAACATTTGCTAGGGATACAATGGATTTTTCAATTCCTCCATATCCCAAATGCAAAGCAAGTATAGATATTTTTTTCATAATATCACCTTATAAAAATTATAACATTTTTTTAATCATAGACCAATAAAATCACAAAAAAAAAGTATTGGAAAATACTTTTTACTTTTTTATGGTTGTTGTGGTGGCATTGGTGCTGCTGGTGCTGTAGGACCAACTGGTGATACTGGTGCCACGGGAGTAACATCCGCAATTGGTGCTACTGGTGCTGCTGGTGCTG
>JAFWKJ010000005.1 GCA_017511375.1 Bacilli bacterium
CAAGGGGTCCTAGGTTCAAGTCCTAGTTGGGGCGCCATTTTTTTATGGCGAGTTGGTGAAGCGGCTTAACACACTGCCCTTTCACGGCAGCATTCACGGATTCGAATTCCGTACTCGTCACCATTTTGAAAAATACCGTTGATTTCAACGGTTTTTTGTTTAATTAAAAAGAGTTCTTTGTTATAATAGAGTAGGAAGTGATATCATGAATGAACTATCATTTGATACAACAAAACTAAATGAAGTGTGTGACATGTTAAATACCTATTATTTGGAATATAAAGAATTAGTATCTTCCTTGAATCAAGAAATACTAAAGTTAGAGAACACATGGGGAAGTCGTAATCAATCCGCTTATTTGTCATTTAAAGAAAAATATGATGAGAAAAAAGGAAAACTTCTTGAAATAGAATCTATGATAAAAGAATTACAACGTATCTTAGAATTAAAAAAAGAAGAAATTCAAGCGGCTGCTATCCAAGCAGAAAATAGTTTTGAGTAGAGGAGAAAGTAAGATGCAAGAAAACGTAGAGTTAGTAGAATTAGAAAAATCCTTAACAAAACTAAAACAATTAACGGATGGGATTGATCATAATTTAAATCATGTAAATGCTTTGATTAAGGATAATATCAATTCAGGAATGGGTATTTGGGATTCTGAATTAGCCGGGATGTATAGAATCCGTTGGGAGAGCCTTATGGAAGAGTTTCCGACAGTAGTAAACACCTTTCGTCAACAGGCAACAAACTTAGAAATTTTTATTGATAATATGAAGAAAGTAGAGGAAAGATAATCTACTTTTTTGTTGACTTTCAAGCCTAAAAATGCGATAATATATGTGCGGACGCAATTTGAGATGGAGTAGTACTCAAGAGGCTGAAGAGGCGCCCCTGCTAAGGGTGTAGAGCGGGCAACTGCTGCGAGAGTTCAAATCTCTCCTACTCCGCCATAAAAAAGATAAACTTGGGTTAGTAATACTCAAGTTTTTTTGTGGTATAGAAAGGGTTTTTATGATATAATCAATTCAGGAGTGTATAGATATGGCAAAACTAATAAAAAACTATTTAAATAATTTTGGTGATATTACAGAATATTATAATTTTTTAGTAAATAAAACAAAGAATCATGAGTATGTAGATATTACCAATGAATGGTTAATTGATAATTACTATATTTTAGCAGAACACAAGAATACCATCATGAATTCTATAAAGGATATTAAAAAGGATATTAAAGAAATTAATAGTAATTATACTATTCTAAAAAATATTGTAAGTAAGAAAAACTATAATATCAGTTTTAAATACTTAGTAGAGGAATTAAAAGCTTATCAAAAAGAAACAAAGAAGGCTTTTACATACAAAGAACTTAAGAATGTAATGCCAACACTAGTATTTATCTATACAGAACGTTTAAATAACTTATGTAGAGAAGAATATGCCAAATTAGTAGATAAAGAAGATGTAGATAACATTATTAAAAGACAGGAAAATCATACACTTCAGTCATTTATTCAAGAAAATTTTGATGTTAAAAATAATGGACACTATATTTTTGAAATTAATAATCAATTATATCGATTAAAAAATAGAAATGAGATTTTTAAACAATTAAATGAGTATTTAAAAGAAAATCAAATTAGTTTAAAAGATGTTATTAACGAAGAATTCCAAAATAAAATTAATAGTAACGTACTTATCTCTAATATTTTTAATGATTTTAATGAGTTTTTAGAATTTACAACAGAAGAATTATTTGAAAAGGTATCCAAAACAGAAAAACTATTAATGACAGATCCAAACTATAAGAATATGACTATCGAATCTAAGTATTCTTATCGTAAACGTTTATTAAAACTTGCAAAAAAAGCTCATATGGATGAATATAGTTATTTGGAAAAGATCTTTTCACCAGACGAACATATTGGTTTTAAACTATTTAAGACAAGAAGTAATACGCCAAAAGTAGTAATGTATTTAATGTATATTACCTTCATTACTTGTATCATATGTTACTTGCTATCAGGAATATTTATTCGACCAAGAGCTATTGGTTTTATCATTTTACTAATTCCAATTGGACAATTAGTCATTCAGATTACCAATCATATTTTAACGTCTATTGTACCACCTCATGTTATGCCAAAATTAGATTATTCTAAAGGGATTCCAGAAGAATCTAAAACGATGGTAGTTATTCCAACCATTGTAGGAAATACTGAAAAAATTAAAACCATGTTTGATATTTTAGAGTCTTTCTATCTAGTAAATAAAACAGATAATTTATATTTCACATTATTAGGAGATGTAAAGGCTGCGAATGAAAAAGAAACAGATTATGATCAAGAAATATCAGAATTTGGAAAAGAGTATGCCGAAAAATTAAATCAAAAGTATAAAAAAGATATTTTCTATTTTATTTATCGTAAGAGAATATGGAATAAGAAAGAAAACAGTTATTTAGGATATGAAAGAAAAAGAGGAGCTCTTGTTCAATTCAATAAGATATTGTTAGGAGAAACCATTGATGAGGAGAAATACTTCAATGTCAATATGCTGCATGACAATAACTTAAAAATAAAATACGTGATTACACTAGATACGGATACAAAATTAGTATTAAATTCAGCACTAAACTTAGTAGGGGCAATGGCACATCCTCTTAATCAGCCTGTATTAAATAACAAACAAACGAAAGTTATTAAAGGTTATGGTTTAATGCAACCAAGAGTTGGATTAGACATAGAAGCAACTAATAGAAGTTTGTATAGTCAGATTTTTGCAGGAATTGGTGGTTTTGATACTTATTCAGCCATTATTCCAAATGTATATCAAGACTCCTTTGGAGAAGGAAGCTTTGTAGGAAAAGGTATTTACAACCTAGAAGTATTTAATAAGATTCTAGGAGATACTTTCCCTGACAACTTGATTCTTTCTCATGACTTATTAGAGGGTAACTATTTAAGATGTGGTTATGTATCTGATATTGAATTAATTGATGATTTCCCATCTAAATTCTTAATTGATATTACAAGACATCATAGATGGGCTAGAGGAGATACGCAAATCATTGCTTGGTTAGGAAAGAAAGTTCCAGGTAAAAATGGAAAAAGAGAAAACCCAATTAATTTATTAGGAAAATATAAAATATTAGATAATATCATTCGTATGTTCTTAAATCCGATGCTATTACTAGTCTTATTATTAGCATTTACTTTTAAAGGATTATATTCTTTCTTATGGGTAGGACTTGTCATTTTAGAATTAGCCATTTCTATCATCTTCTTCTTAAGAAGTAAAATGACATTAAAAGAAAGACATAAGAAGAGTGTTTATTATAAGAATTTATATTTTGGAGGAAAATCAATTCTTCTAAGAGCTTATATTGGTTTTGCAACAATTCCTTTTTATACAAAACTATATATGGATGCTTTCTTTAGAACCTTATATCGTTTATTCTACAGTCATAAGAATCTATTAAATTGGATTACAGCAGAAGAAGTAGAAAGAACTGTAAATGGAAGTTTATTAAACTACATTAGAAATTTCTTATTTAATTATTTCGTTGCGGGCATCTTTATTTTAATCGGAGTATTTACAAAGAATCCTCTAGCTTACGTTTTAGCAGCCATCTTCATGAGTGCTCCATTTGTTTTATATGTTGTAAGTAAAGATATCGATCATCATCCAATTGCATTAAAGGCAAAAGAAATAGATGATATTAAAGAACTTGCTGAAAGAACTTGGAATTATTTTGCAGATGGTTTAACAGAAGAAAATCATTATTTAATTCCAGATAATTATCAAGAAAATAGAGACCAAAGATTAGATCATAGAACCTCTCCAACAGCCATAGGTTATTCCTTAACAGCTGTTGTAAGTGCCTATGAACTAGAATTTATCAATCAAGCAGAAGCAGTGGATTTATTAGGTAACATTCTTACGTCTGTGGATAAATTAGATAAATGGCATGGTCATTTATATAATTGGTATGAAATAAAAGATATGAAGGTAATTAATCCACAATTTGTTTCTACTGTTGACTCTGGAAACTTAGTAGCAAGTTATATTGTCGCAAGAGAATTCCTATCAAAAATTGGAAATGAAGAGTATGTAAAATTATGTGATAAGTTAATCAAAAATACAAACTTTAAAAAATTATATACCAAGAAAGATGTGTTCAGTATTGGTTATGATGAAGATGAAGGAAAACTATCAGGATATAACTATAATAAGTTTGCCAGTGAATCAAGATTAACGAGTTATTTAGCTATTTGTTTGGGGGATGCTCCTTCAAAACATTGGTTCTGCCTTGATAAATCTTTGACAACTCACAAAGGGCATAAAGGATTAATTTCTTGGAGTGGAACTGCTTTTGAATACTACATGCCATATTTATTTATGAAGAATTATCCAAATACTTTATTGGATGAATCTTACCAATTCGCAACGATGTGTCAAAAAGACTATATCAATAAAGTGTCTCATAAATTACCATGGGGTATTTCAGAGTCTGCTTATAATGAATTAGATAATTCCCTAAATTATAAGTATAAAGCATTCTCAACACCATATTTAAAAGCCAAAGAAGAAAAAGAAAGTCGTATCGTACTTTCTCCATATTCTTCTCTTATGGTTTTAGATTTATATCCAAATGATGTTTACAATAACATTAATCGTTTTAAAGATTTAGAAATGTATGGGGAATATGGATTATATGAATCCTATGATTATGATAATAAAGGAGTCGTAAAATCATACTTTGCCCACCATCAAGGAATGAGTTTATTAGGAATCACAAATTACTTAAAACAAGGAGTGATTCGTGATTATTTCCATTCGAATATCAATATAAAAACTTTTGAATTATTATTAAAAGAAAAAGTTCAAATTAAAGCTTCTATTGATTTAAAGATGGCTGGTTATAAAAAATATAACTATACAAAAGAAACCATTGAAAATGATATACGTTACTTTAACTACATTTCATACTTACCAGAAATGTCTGTTTTATCAAACAAAAAATACTCTTTGATTATGAATGATCGTGGAGATAGTTTTTCAAGATATCGTACAACGCAATTAAATAGATATCGTAAAGTAACAGAACAAGATTATGGTATTTTCCTATTTATTAAAGATGAAAAAACTAATAAAATTTGGAGTAATACGTATGCTCCAATGAATGAAAAACCAGATAAATATGAAATTGTTTTTGCAGCAGATAAAATCAAATATATGAGACGTGATGGAGATATCTCTACCAAAACAGAAATTGTAGTATGTAAAGCCCATCATGCTGAAATCAGAAAAATATCCTTTAAGAATGAATCAAATGAAGATCGAATTATTGAATTGACTACTTATACAGAACCAATTCTTTCTGAGAACATGGATGATGTAACTCATAAGGTCTTTAACAATATGTTTATTCATACAAAGTATGATAAAGAAACAAATTGTTTGATTGCTAAGAGAAAAAATAGAGGAGATTCTAATGTAAGTAACTATATGTTTACGAAGATGATTATCAATGATCCTTTAGATGACTATAGCTATGAAACAGAAAGAGAAGATTTTATTGGAAGAAATAAAACATTATCTACCTCTAAAGCATTAAGCGAACCATTAACAAATTACGCAGGAGATAACTTGGATCCTATTCTTTCTTTAAGAAATAGAGTGTTAATTCCAGCAAATGAAAAAGTAACGATTTACTTATTAGCAGGATTTGGACGCAGTACGGAACAATTAAGAGATACCGTAGAATATTATGATTCAAAGAATGTTCTGGATAAAGAATTTAAAATTTCTACTTTAATGAATGTCATTGATACAAAGAACTTAAATATTACTGGAGATAATATGAGAACCTTTAATATTATGTTGAATTATTTGTATCAAACAACCCGTTTATCTGTAAATGAAGAGAGAATGGATTTATTAAGAAACAATGCCTTAGGACAATCAGGATTATGGAAATTTGGTGTAAGTGGAGATAGACCAATTATCACAATAGAAATTAAAAATATTAGTGATATGAGTTTTGTCTATGAAATCTTAAAAGCTTTTGAGTATTTCAAAAACAAATCTATCTTTGTAGATATTATCATTATTAATGATGAAACAGGACAATCTCAAAAACTAATTAAAAAACAAATAGAAGATGAACTATATCGAATCTATACTTTAAATAGTTTCTATCATACACCAGGTTCTGTAACAGTGATAAACAGTAGTAATATTACACCAGAAGATAGAAGCCTTCTAAATATGGTTCCAAGAATTCACTTTAATATTGATGATCATATTAGTTTAAAAGAAGCGGTATTAAAAATGCAAAAGGAAAATAAGATTAGTGATTATAAACAATATGATTTAGAAGAAAATGAACCATATAAGAATACAGAAAAATTAATGTATGACAATGGTTATGGTGGATTCAAAGAAAATGGAAAAGAATATGTAATCTATAATAAGGATACTCCAACACCTTGGGTCAATGTGATTGCTAATCCAACCTTTGGAACAGTCATTACAAACAATGGTTGTGGCTATACATATGCTTATAATTCAGGAGAATATAAAATCACTTCTTGGACCAATGATATATTATTGAATGATAAATCAGAAGGATTTAAATTTAATGACAAAAACTTTGATCCGGAAAAATGTACCCATGGATTTGGTTATACGATTCTAGAAAGTGAAACCAAAGAATTAGGACATACAATTACAGAATTTATTGCACAAAAAGATAATGTAAAAATCTATTGGATGAAATTAAAGAACAAGACAGGAAAAAATCATAAAGTAAACGTAGATTTTTGGATTAATCCAACCTTTGGTAATTTCGAGGAAAAAACATCTCGTCATATTCTAACAGAATTTATGGGAGACGATAACTACGTAAAAATGCGTAATGTTTATAGTATCAATTATGGAGATGTAAATGTCTTCATGACTGCTTCTGAAAAGATTGATCAAGCGATTACAGAAAGAATGTTAGTAAAAGATATTGCCTTTGATGTAGAACTTGCAAAAGACGAAGAAAAAGATATTATTTTCCTACTTGGTTGTAGTATGAGTGATTCTCAAAACAAAGAACTAATTGCAAAATATACCAATGTAAAAAATGTTCAAAAAGAATTAAAACAAGTAAAAGAATACTGGGAACAAACACTAGGAGTAATTCAAGTAAAAACACCAGATACAAGTTTTGATTACATGATGAATGGTTGGTATTTATATCAAACCTTATCAGCTCGTATTATGGCAAAAGCGGGATTCTATCAAGTAAGTGGTGCTTTTGGATATCGTGATCAATTACAAGATGCCATGAATATCGCCTTAGTGAATCCAGCAGACACCAAAGAACAAATTCTTAAAAATGCGGCACATCAATTTGAACAAGGAGATGTTCTACATTGGTGGCATGAAAAGAATCACTTTGGTTTAAGAAGTCGATATAAAGATGATTATTTATGGTTAGTTTACGCAACGGCCTATTATACAGATATTACAAATGATTATAGTATCTTAGATGTAGAAGTTCCTTATATCATAGGAGAGGGATTAAGTGACTATGAAAGTGACAAGGGAATTGTATTTAGTTATACAGAAAAAACAGAATCCCTATTACAACACTGTATCAAATCACTTGAACTTGCTATGAACTCATTAGGAAAACATAAGATTCCTTTAATGGGTGGAGGAGATTGGAACGATGGAATGAACCGTGTAGGAATCAAAGGAAAAGGAGAAAGTGTATGGCTTGGATTCTTCCTTTACACGATCATTAATCAGTTCACAAAAATGGTTAAGAAAACAAAACATAAAGTGGATTTGAATCCTTATACGGAATTTAATGCTAAGTTAAAAGAAAACTTAAATAAGAAAACATGGGATGGGGATTATTATTTAAGAGCTTTCTTCGATAATGGAGATAAACTTGGTAGTCATGAAAACGCAGAATGTAAGATTGATTTAATATCACAAAGTTTCTCAATCATTAGTGGGGTTGCTCCAAAAGAAAGAGCCGAAAAAGTGATAACCTCTGTGGAAGAAAACTTAGTAGATGATCAAAATAAGATTGTAAAACTATTAACGCCACCTTTTGAAAAGACATTAAATAACCCAGGTTATATTATGAACTACTCAAAAGGAATTCGTGAAAATGGTGGACAATATACCCATGCTGTTTCTTGGTATTTAATGGCTTTAATCAAAGCAGGATATCATGATAGAGCTTATCGTTATTTCCAGATGATTAATCCAGTTAATCGTACACTTAATCAAGACGATGTCACGAAGTATCGTGTAGAACCATATGTAATTGCTGCCGATATCTATTCTTCAGAATCCTTCCCAGGAAGAGGAGGATGGACTTGGTATACAGGTTCTGCTGGATGGTTCTATCGTGTGGGAGCCCAAGAGATATTAGGTATCCATAAGATGGGAGATAAATTAAAATTAGATCCAAGAATGCCAGTTGCTTGGGACGGCTTTAAAATGAATTATCGATACATTGATACAGATTATAGTATTGAAGTAAAGAAAGATAAAAAAGAAGAGTTAAAAGTAGATGGTAAAAAACTAACATCAGATAACATATCTTTGAAAAACGATGGTAAGAAGCATACAGTTGTATTAACCGTTAAATAAAGAGAAGAGGAATCTTCTCTTTTTATGTTATAATGAACAAAAGGGAGATGAATTATATGGATTTACAAAAAGATAAATATATCATTGTAGAAATAATCCCAACACACAGTCAATCTACACAAGGATTCATCGCACAAATTAGTGCTTTAAAACTAGAAGGAATAAAACTAATAGATCGGTTTGATTATCGAGTAGAAGATCACTTCATAGAAAATCCGGATTTAAAAAATATGATTCAGTATGATAAAAAAAGTTTTACGTATGTAAATAATATTTATTTTATATTAGAGAAGTTTAAACAATGGTCAAAGGATTTTCCTCTTCTTATAATAGAAGATCATTATACACCAGATTATTTAAAAGAATTAGAAAATAAAAAAGAATTAATCTATCCCTATCTCCAATTAGAGTATAGAGAAGATGTCTTTAATCAAATCATGGATAAGTATCACTTGCAACCATCTAATCATTTGGTGGACCTTCTTTATGAGGCAATTATTTATGAAGGAAATAAAAAATAAGTGATATAATAAAGGTAAGGTGATAAGTTTATGAAGTTAGTTTCTGCAAAGTGTCCAAATTGTGGGGCGGCAATTGATGTAGATAAAGATAGTGATTCAACAAAATGTGAATTCTGTAAATCAAAGATTTTGGTAGAGGATGCCATTGCCAAATATAAGATAGAGCTATCAGGAGAAGTGGAAATAAAAAATCTACCAAAGGTCGAAAACCTTCTAAAATTAGCGGAGAGACACTATAATGATAGAGAGTATGATGAGGCATATGAGAAGTATTCAAAAGTATGCGAACTTGATCCAGACAATTGCTATGCGATTGTCCGAAAAGGAATATGCAAAACCTTATTAGCTAAGTATCCAAAGTTTGATATTGCCTCTGTAGTGAATGGGATGAAAAATGCCTATCAAGAATTATCAAAAAGTGACAACAATAAAGATAAGATTAATAGTCTTGTCATGGAATGTAATCTTGTCATTTGTGTTGTTGAAAGTGGTATTGATGCTTATGCCCAAAACAGTAACTTAAATTTAAATAATATGATAGCAGCAACCACACACCTTAATATTTGTTTAGATAAAAAAGAATATTTGTATTCCTTATTAAAAGATAATGAAAATTTAGAATTAGTATTAATAGATAGTATTAATAATTCAATCAATCTAATTAGAAAAAAACGTAGATATGACACGGGTGTAGTAAATAACGGAAGAAAAATGTATGGACCCTATGCGTGTGGAAAAGCTATCACAAATAGATTAAATGAAATTCAGAAAAAATATACAACACGTTATAATTACATCATGGAAAAAAGAAATCCTAAACCAGTTGCCCAACCCCAGGCTCAACCTCAGACTTCCCCACCAAAGAACCATAAAGCCAATGAAAAGGTAATTTTGTTTGTAGGTCTTGGCTTGCTCGCAGGTTTTATCCTATTTTGTATATTAATTGTGATTTTGGCAATTGTTTTACCACAAGACTTTGAGGGAACTTGGATATCTGGAGAAGAAGAAATATCATTAAAAGATGGAAACATATCTATTTCCAAAGAGGGACAGACAATCAAGGGAAATTATAAATTCGAATATGATAGCGATGTATATAGATTAACTTGCACAATGGAAGATGGGTCAGAATACACCTATAGATTTACTAGGGTAAGTAGTTATACGAGAGTTTTCTGTCAAACAGAAAGTGATATGTGTACAAAGTATTTTTCACCTAGAGATAAAGACGAATATCAATATTTAACAGAAGAATAAAAAGAAGATTAATAATCTTCTTTTTTTCATTCTACGATGTATTATGTTATAATAAAAATAGGAGAGTGATAATGTGATTAAATTTGATTTTAATACATTTGTAGATCAATTGTTAGATAAAACAGAATATGAAAAACTTATGACAAAGAAAGAAGAGATTGTCAATCAATTTAACAGTTGTGACATGATTGGATGGACTGAAAACATTGAGGAAGACCTAATAGAAAAAATAAAGACTACTGCAGATTATGTAAAAGAGAATTTTGAATGTTTAGTTGTCATTGGTATTGGAGGGTCTTTCTTAGGTAGCTATGCTTTTGAAAGCATGAAGAGGAAGTATTTTAATGATGATCATTTTGAAGTAATTTATGCAGGAACTTCTCTTTCAAGTAAATATATGGATGAATTACTTGATTATTTAAAAGATAAGAATTTTTGTATCAATGTAATCAGTAAAAGTGGAACAACAATGGAAACTACTATTACCTATACACTTTTAAAAGATTTACTAAAGAGAAAGTATGATGAAAAAGAATTAATCAAACATATCATTATCACGACCGATAAGGAAAAAGGTTTATTAAGAGAAGAAGTAAAGGAAAAAGGCTATCAATCTTTCGTTATTCCTGATGATATTGGAGGAAGATATTCTTTTATGACACCTGCTCATTTATTCCCATTAGCTCTTAATCATAATCTAGATGAAATTGTAAAAGGGTATTATCGAGGCAAAAGATTAGGGGATTATGCTTATCAGTATGCCGTTATTCGTAATTGTTTATTTAAAGAAGGAAAAGTAGTAGAAAACTTTTGCGTATATGATGAAAATATGCAACCATTTACAGAGTGGTTAAAACAACTTTTTGGAGAAACAGAAGGAAAAGGAGGAGTAGGAATCCTACCAACATCCAATGTACATACAAGAGATTTGCATTCTCTAGGTCAGTTTATTCAAGAAGGAAACAAGATATTATTTGAAACATTTATAAAAGTAGAAGAATCAGAACACTATATTGATTATGAAGGAAAATCATTACACGAAATTAATAATATTGTAGAAAACTCTGTCATGAAAGCTCATTTTAGTGGAGGGGTACCATGTATCGAAATCTCCCTACAAAAATTGGATGCTGATACCATTGCTTCTATGATTTATTTCTTTCAGTTAGCAGCTGCTTATTCTGGATTGTTATTTGGAATTAATCCATTCAATCAACCAGGAGTAGAAGTTTATAAAAATGAAGTGAGAGAATCGTTAGGAAAATAAAATGAAAAAAAGAGTAATTATAAGTCTCTTATGTCTCATAGGGTTTTTGCTAGTTACCGTCCTTGTAGTAACGAACAATACAAGCTTATTTGACGAAAAAATCTATCAAGCAATCTATGGGCATCATAATCAATATTTAGATTTCTTCTTTACAACTATTACGCATATTGGGGATACCGTTCCCGTAATGATTATAGCTATGATTTTACTCATTGTATTTAAGGATTGGAATGATAAAATTCATATTAGTTTTTCCCTTTTCTTAACCGTAGCTTTCAATCAAATCCTTAAGTATGTGATTGCAAGACCAAGACCCCCATTAGAAAGAAGACTTGTAACGCAAGGGGGTTATTCTTATCCAAGCGGTCATTCTATGGTATCTCTTTGTTTGTATGGGATTTTAATTTATTTTGCCATGACAAAAATCAAAAACAAATCATTAAAAATTATTTGTGTATCTTTATTAACCGTTTTGATTTTAATCATCGGAATTAGTAGAATCTATGTAGGAGTCCATTATCCAAGTGATGTACTAGGAGGATATTTATTAGCAGCTCCTCTACTTATAACAAGTGTAACTTTGTTGAATCGTCATTTTAAGGGGGAACGAAAATGATAAAACTGTTTATCAGTAGTTTTTACAATACACTTATAGATGAAGAAGATGCGATTCCAACTTCTACGATGTTTTCAATTGATCATCTAAAACAAAAGAAGGTTCAATTTGCTATTACGACAAATCGTCTTCAAAATGAAGTTTTATACTATAATCAAGATTATCCGTTTATAGATTATATCATCTCCTTAAATGGAAGTTTAATCTATGATGTAAACCATGAGAAAACCATAGAGTTAAAGTCTTTTACTCAAAAGGAATTAGAAATGATTTCACAGGAATTTGTGGAAAAAGAAATATGGTACTATACAAAAGACGATATTTGGAATATCATTCCACAAGAGGCTGTTTATAAACTAGAAATTAAAGGCTTAAAGGAGTGGAAAAATACAAAATATCATACATCGTTATTGAAAAGAAACCAGGAGAGTTTCTTAGAGATTGGAAAGAATACTCCCTATGATGCGATTAAAAAACTAAAAGTAAAAGAAGAAAATATCGTAGGAGTCATTGGAAATGATAGTGAAGAATCCATCCTACATGCTATTCCCAAAACTTATGTTGTGAGAAATGCATCAAAAAAATTAAAAGAACAAACTTCCAATCTAGTTAAATCGAATAAATTAAAAGGAGTAGAATCCGTAATCAAAAAGGAATTATGTTAGAATAATTCCTTTTTTCGTATATAGAAAAAAGAAGAATTAGATGATATAATATCTTATATGTGAGGAGGGGAGTCTATGAAATTAGTTGTGGAAAAAGAAGGAGAATTACTAGACTATTTATTGAATCATTTAGATATGCCCAAAAAAAGAATTAAACAATATTTAACTCATGGCTCTATCTACGTAGATAATAATAAGACAACAAAATATAACGAAAAAGTAGTTCCTGGAATGAAGATTGTCATTACAACAGAGAAAGTAAATACAAACCAACTACCTTTTGACATTTTATTTGAAGATTCCCACATTGTGGTCGTAAATAAACCAAGTGGACTTCTTACAATAGCAACAGAAAAAGAAAAAGAAAAGACACTTTATCATATGATAAGAGAATATATAGTAGGAAAGAACAAAAAAGGAAGAGTTTTTATTGTTCATAGACTAGATAAAGATACAAGCGGAATCGTTATTTTTGCGAAAGATGAAAAAACAAAAAATCAACTTCAGGAACATTGGAATGAATATGTAACCTTAAGAGAGTATGTGGCGGTTGTCCATGGAAGAATGCCGAAAGAAAAAGAAAGAATCGTACAAAAGCTAAAAGAGACAAAAACAAACTTAGTTTATGTATCAAAGGATAAAGAAGCAAAAGAAGCGATAACCAACTATGAAGTATTAAAAGAAACAGAAAAATATTCTCTCTTAAAGATAACCATTGAAACAGGAAGAAAAAATCAAATTAGAGTGGCTTTATCTAGCATGAAACATCCTATTGTAGGAGATAAAAAGTATAGTGATTTAAAAGAGACAGAAAATAGACTTTATTTACATGCGAATCGATTAAAAATCTATTATCCAGAAATAAAAAAAGAATTATTATTTGAAACACCTACACCGAATGAATTTAAAAAAATAATGAAATAGGAGAACAATATGAAAAAAAAGAATATCATCGTTATCTTGATTGTGGGGATTCTTTTAGGGATCTTAATCCTTTTAATTTACGGAGTCATATCATTAAAACAAGAGAAAAAAGAAAAATTAGAAATAACCGATGAATTAGTGGAAAAGGGTATTTTTAGTGAATATTATGAGCAAGCCAAAGAAGTGGTAAGCAAGATGACACTGCAAGAAAAAGTGGGGCAAATGTTTTTAGTACAATATAATCAAAATGATGTAGAATACCTTAGTAATTCTTATCCGGGAGGATATGTATTATTTGCGAAAGATTTTCAAAAGAATAATAAGCAGGCAATGATAGAGGAAATTAAAAAAGATCAATCTTTGAATAAATATCCTTTAATTATGGCAGTGGATGAAGAGGGGGGAACTGTAACCCGAATTAGTCGTTATATTTCTTATCGTGACCATATATTTAAATCTCCTCGTGAATACTATGAGGAAGGTGGCTATGAATTATTAGAAGAGACGGAAACAGAAAAAATGGAACTTCTAAAGAGTTTAGGAATTAATCTAAATTTAGCTCCTGTTGCGGATATGGTAACAAACGAAGAAGATTATATGTATGAACGTTCATTTGGAAAAGGGCCAGAAGAGACAAGTGAGTTTGTTAAAAACATGGTTTCTTATGCAAACAAAAATCATATGAATTCTTGCCTAAAACATTTCCCTGGATATGGTAGTAATTCTGATACACATACAGGTTCATCCATTGATGAAAGAAGTTATGAGAGTATTCGCGAGAATGATTACAAACCATTTGAGGCAGGCATTAAAGAAGGGGTTCCTTGTATTTTAATATCTCACAATGTGGTAGTATCCATTGATAAAGATTATCCTGCGTCTTTAAGTCAAAAAATGGTCAAAGAATTAAGAGAAAAACTTGGCTTTAGCGGAATCATTATTACAGATGATTTAGCGATGGATGCCGTACAAAGCTATGTAGAAGATGGAAATGCTGCAACGCTTGCTGTACAAGCAGGAAATGATATGATTATTACTAGTGATTTTATTGACATGAAAAATGAAATTATTGAAGCAGTAGAAGAGGGTACGATTGAAGAGGCTACCATCAATAATGCTGTAATGAGAATTATTGCTTGGAAGTATTATAGTGGCCTATTTGAAAAATAGTGGTATAATGAATCAGGAGGGGTAACAATGAGAGATGAACCAATAGATGCTTTCTATTCAGGCTTTATTGAACATAATCATTTTCAAATTGTAGAAGTACAGGAAGCAAAAAAAGCAATTTTAAAAGTAAGACTAACCGAAGAAACAAGAAATCCATATGGTTATGCTCACGGAGGACTAATCTTTAGTTTGGGAGATACGGCCATGGGTTTTATTGCCAGATCAACTGGCAAAAAAGCGGTAACGCAAAATTGTACTATTAATTACTTAAAGCCTTCAACTGGTCTCATATTAACAGCTGAGGCAGAAATGATAAAAAATGGAAAAAAGATTTGTTATTTAAGATGTAATTTTTATAATGAACAAAAAGAGTTAACTGCCACAATGGAAGGAAACTACTTTTATGTAGATTAGGAGGGAAATTATGACAGACAAAGATTTATTTGTTAACACACAAGAATACTTAGGTAAAAAAGTTGTATTAGAAGGTTGGATTAAGAATCATAGAAAACAAAAAGAATTTGGATTTATTTCCTTTTCAGATGGAACCTATTTCACGCAAATTCAAATTGTATATGAAAAAGATTTAAATAATTTTGACGAAATTCAAAAATTTAGAGTAGGATCTGCCATCCGAGTTGAAGGAGAAGTAGTAGAGTCTCCTAAAGAAGGACAGTCTTTTGAAATACATGCAAATCAAGTGGAATTATTAGGAGATTGTCCTGAAGATTATCCCATGCAGCCAAAACCTCATACGAGAGAGTTTTTAAGAGAACAAGCCTACTTGCGCCCAAGAACCAATTTGTTTCAAGCTGTATTTAAAGTGCGTAGTAGAGCAGCCTTTGCGATTCATGAATATTTTCAAGATAGAGATTATGTATACTTACATTCTCCTATCATAACAGCTGCTGATGCAGAAGGAGCAGGTGAAATGTTCCAAGTAACAACTTTAGATTTAGATAGAATTGCGAAGGATAAAAAAGTGGATTATTCGAAAGACTTTTTTGG
Organism: Bacilli bacterium; assembly: GCA_017511375.1. Classification (GTDB taxonomy): domain Bacteria; phylum Bacillota_I; class Bacilli_A; order RF39; family UBA660; genus UBA3789. The sequence goes on from JAFWKJ010000005.1 coordinate 16,093, forward strand.
ACGACCTGCCTCTCTAACTGTATCAGGACAACTTCAAGGAGAAATCTTTGCTTTAGCCTTCAAAAAGATCTATACATTTGGACCAACTTTTAGAGCAGAAAACTCTAATACCAAAACCCATGCCAATGAGTTTTGGATGATTGAACCAGAGATTGCTTTTTGTGACTTAGAAGAAGATATGAATATCATGGAAGATATGTTGAAATATGTCGTAAAATATGTTTTGGATCATTGTAAAGCAGAGTTAGAATTTTTAAATAGTTTTGTAGAAAAAGGGTTAATTGAAAAGCTAGAAAAATTAGTCTCTTCTAATGCTGTTAGAATTACGCATCATGATGCGATAAAGTATTTAAAAGAATCTGGAAAGAAGTTTGAGTTTGAACCAGAGTATGGAGAAGACTTAGCTCGTGAACATGAAAAATATCTAACAGAAGAAAAATTTAATTCTCCTGTATTTGTATATGATTGGCCAAAAGATATTAAGGCATTTTACATGAGATTAAATGAAGACAAAGAAACAGTCGCTGCAGTAGATTTATTAGTTCCAGGAAGTGGGGAATTAATGGGAGGAAGCCAAAGAGAAGAGCGACTAGATGTTTTAAATAAACGTATGGATGACTTAAAAATGTCAAAGGAAGAATTATGGTGGTATTTAAAATTGAGAGAATATGGTGGCTGTGTTCACTCAGGTTTTGGAATGGGATTTGAAAGACTAATCATGTATTTGACAGGAATAGAAAACATAAGAGATGTAATTCCTTTCCCAAGAACACCAGGAAATTGTGATTTTTAAAAAGACAAATAATTGTCTTTTTTTTGTGATAAAAGTGTTAATTTACTATAAAATGTGTCAATTAACTTTTCGGGAAGTAAAACTAATGTTATAATACAAATCAGGTTGGTATAAATATGAAAGTAATTCAAGCAGAAACAAATATTGGTTTAATTCGCAAGAACAATGAAGATGTTGCTCTTGCATTGACACATCCAAAAGATGAAAATATTCACCTTCTTTTAGTTGCGGACGGAATGGGCGGCAAGGAACATGGGGAATATGCTTCATTTTATACAGCCAAATCCATTGAAAAATGGTTTAAAACAAAATCTCCTAAAACATTAAACAACTTAGAAAAAGCAGAAGATGAATTAGTGGAGTTAATTGAAAAGATTAATACAGCTATTATTAAAAAGTGTGGCGAAAATGTTTCGGGCACCACTTTATCAGTTGCCATTATAACAAGAACAGGAACCGTACTAGGAAATATAGGAGATTCAAGAATCTATATTTATAAAGGGAAAAAGTTGATTCAAGTATCAGAAGATGATTCTGATGTATGGTATTACTATAAATATGGAGCTGTTCAAAAAGATGATTTAAGATATTTTTTCAACAATAATATTATTACAGCCTGTATTGGATTATCAGAAGACATCTGTAATATAAGTACCCAAATCATAGATAATGATTATGATATCCTACTATTATTGACAGATGGCGTAACAGATTTAATCACAGACAAAAAAATTAAAAAGATAATTGCTAGTAATAGAAAATCGCTTATCTTGAAGAAGTTGATTTATGAAGCAGTCTATATAGAACAGAACTTACGAGTACCTTTAAGATTAAGACGAAAAAAACTATCTAAATATATTCTTCCTTTTCACGGAAGAGATAATGCATCAGGGGCTATTTATTTAAAGTAAATAAGTAATAAAATGTCCAATCGGACATTTTTTTCTTTTGGATGTATAAGTTTCTTTCTTTTTTTAAGAATGTTTGTTATAATGAATACATAATAGGGGTGATTTGTGATGCTAGGAAAAATTGAAGAGATTCAAGATAACCAGGTCAAAATTAAACTAGATATAGACATAACAGAACAACCAAGTTTAGTAAACTTGCATGTTGTTTTTGATGATGGTTCAAAAAAAATAGTAGGAGAGATTGCCAATACGGATAAACAACACATGACTGTAAACGTCGTAGGAGAGTTGGAAGATAATTCCTTTATCCCAGGAGCAAGTGTTAAACCATCCTTCAAATCTAAAGTAAGACTGATTGAAATGTCTGAATTGGAATTGGTATTTGGAAAACAAGAAACAACACTTGGTTATACCAACTTTGGTACTAGTAACGTATATGATGGTTATAAAATAAATGTAAGTATTAATGAATTCTTCAATAGCCATTTTTCTATCCTAGGAAACTCTGGAGCCGGAAAAAGTTGTACCGTTGCTTCTATTTTACAAAAACTCTTTACATCATCACCAACCCCACCAGTCAATTCAGGATTGTTCTTTTTCGATGCATATGGTGAGTATACACATGCCTTTGGAAAAATACATGAACACAACCCAGCTTTAGGTTATAAAGCCTATACGACAAATATTATTGATCCTGATTGCGAAATATTAAGAATTCCTATTTGGTTATTGGATATTGACGATTTAGCATTACTTTTAGATGCGAATACACCAGCTCAATTACCAATTATTGAAAAAACTTTAAAATTAGTTCGTATTTTGACAGGTACGAGTGAAAAAGTTATTAGAAGAAAAAATGATATTATTGCAAGAGCCCTACAAGATATCTTGTTAAGTGGTAATGATTCTACCAAAATCAGAGACCAAGTAATCGGTGTTTTAACTAAATTTAATACACCAACTCTTAACTTGGAAAGCCAAATTGTACAACCTGGTTATACAAGAACCTTAAAACAATGTTTGTTCGTAGATAAAACAGGTAAGATGCAAGAAATGGAATTGGTAGTAGAATTCATTCGTGGGTATATTATTGAAGATGAAGTATTAGATGAATCAGATGCAAACCCATTCTATTCCTTAAATGATTTAGAGTTAGCAATGGATTTTGCTTTGATTAGTGAAGGTGTTTTAAAAAGTGATAAGGTTTTTGATAATGCCAATGTCATGAGTGTTCGTCTTCACTCCCTAGCAACAGGAGAAAATAGACACTACTTTACTTATCCAAAATATATTACAAAAGATCAGTTTGTAGAGTCACTTTTATGGGATGCCCAAAAAGGATCACGTGTTCAAATAGTTAACTTTAATATTAACTATATTGATGATCGTTTAGCAAAAGTAATTACCAAGATTATTTCAAGAATGTTATTTATAAAATCAAGTACCATTAAGCCAAGGGGTAGTAGAGCTTTTCATATCATCATTGAAGAGGCTCACCGTTATGTACAACATGATAAAGATATTGAATTATTAGGATACAACATATTTGAACGTATTGCGAAAGAAGGACGTAAATATGGTATGTTCTTAGCTATGATTACGCAGCGTCCAAGTGAGTTGTCAGATACCTGTGTATCGCAGTGTGCAAACTTTGTCATCCTAAGAACGATGCACCCTGTAGATTTACAATATATAAAAGAAATGGTTCCAAGTATTTCGAGTGAAATATGTTTACAATTGAAGAACTTGAAACCAGGAAACTGTATTGCTTTCGGAAGTGCCTTTAAAGTACCAACTTCTATGTATATTGATCTTCCTGATCCAAGGCCACTTTCCAACAACGTCGATTTGGAAAAGGTTTGGTATACAGCACAAGCGTCTGCAAGACCAGAAGATGTATCACCAGTTATGGAGATTGTACCTCAAGCTACTCAGGCTCCACAGGCAGCACCAGCTCCTGTAGCCCAAGCACCAGCAGCTCCACAAGGGCAAGTGTTACCACCACCAATGGGAGCAATGCCACCAGCTGCACCACAACCTGTACAGCAACCAAATCCACAACCAGGAATGATGGCGCCTCCAGGAAGTGTAAACCCTGCAGTTATCTAATTAAAAAAAGTGTTGACATTTTAAAAAATATAAATTATAATGAATTTGACAATAGTATAGAAGTATCGTAATTAAACGACACAGAATAGGATTCAATAAATAGAAAATATTTATAATAATAACGGAAAGTTATTAGAGTCGGCAAAAGTGATTGATTTAATGAAAATACTTTTTTGTAAAAATGCTATTGTACTAGCAATATTGCACATAAGAAGGAAAACTTAGAAAAATTTATTTATAAAGCTAATAGATGAGTTTTTTAAAAACCTAGATTAAGCCTCATGAACTTAATCTACATGACGTAAGCAATGGTGATAACTATTGCTTATGTTTTTTTTTACTTAAAATGGACAGATTTTTTAAAATAATCTTTTTCTTTTTTTAAAAATATGATAAAATTGAAATAGTAAATAAGTATGCATGTGCAGATTAGAATAGAAGGAGAGATCAATCATATGAAAGATAAGTTAAAAGGATTTTTCGGTTCAGGGGAAGAAACAGAAGAAAGAGCAGAAGAAGAAAGTTTTTATAAGACTTCTAGAGAAGAATATCATGAACAAAATGGGATTGCTGGATCTAAAATGATGTTATTAGAGCCAAGAGCCTATTCTGAAAGTCAACAAATTGCTGACTATCTTAAGAAAAGAAATGCGGTAGTTGTGAATCTTAAGAGGGTAACACCTGATCAAGCAAAGAGAATTGTAGACTTTTTGTACGGAACCATTTATGCCATTGATGGAGATATTCAAAAACTAGGAGGAGGCATTTTCCTATGTACACCAAACAACGTGGTAGTAGATGGAAAAATAAGTGATGAGGCGGCTCAATCTAAAAATGATAAGGCTAACGCAGACTATATGAATGAAAAAGAGAATACAGAGGACGATTTCTTTTAAAAATAAACACAATCTCTGAGGTGATTATATGAAAAAGTTTAGTTCGGAAACTAATGGATATAATCGAAAAGAAGTAAACAAATTCTTAAGCGAAATCATGAAAGAAACAGAAAACTTGACAGAAAAGTACAAAGAACAAGAACAAAGCATCAAGGAACTACAAAGAGAATTAGAACGCTTTAAGAAGAAAAGGCTTGCGGGTAATGAAAATGAAGAAACAAGTCAAATCATACTGAATGCAAAACAAGATGCTTCTGAAATTATAAATGATGCCTTGAAGCAAGCAGAAGAAGTTGAAAACCAAAGAAGATTGTTAGAAAGAAATATGAGAATCTTTAAGAAAAAACTAAAACTTATTATAGAACAACAACATATTATTGTTGATAAAATTGATGAATTAGAAATACAAGAATAAGTAGACAAAGGTCTACTTTTCATTTAAGGAGAATAAAAATGGAAGAGGAAGAAATAACAAAAGAAATTAAAAATATCAATGAAATAGAATTAGAACCTATACAGGAAGAGGAAGAGGAAAAAACAGCCTCAACAGAGCCACCTGTAGAAGAGGAAAAGAAAAATCCTCCCAAAAATAAGAAGAAAATATGGATGATAGTAGGAATAGTAGGAGGGATTCTATTCCTAATAATTCTATTATTAATCCTTTTCTTACCAAGAAACAAAAAGAATGATTCTAGCAATCAAGTGAGTAAAAGCAAGGACTCTAAATTCGTAAGCGTATTAAAAGAATCCTTAAAATCCGGTGAATTTGACAAGGCCATTCAAGAGGGATTAAGAGAAAATGGTGTAGAGGTTGACTCTGTATGTATCTTAAGAATGGATTTAGATTCTGATGGAGACTATGGTCTAGTTGTATATGTAGATGGTAATAAAAAAATCTTACTTCAATTAGATACAGAAATAACGGTTTCTTATGAAGATAGTTTTCCACTAGATGCAAAAGATTCACTAGGATATGCTTACTCTTCAGAAAAAGATGAGAATTACTGGTATACTGAATCTGAGAAGAATTATACCATTATTAGTTCAGCTAAAAAAATCATCAAAGAAGAAGATTTTTTAAATACCTATTTTTCTTTAACAAAAACTTATAAAGAAAAACCAATCTTAAATCACTGTATTGCTTATAAATTTGATAAACAATTAGACGCCAAAACAATTGAAAAAAATACAATTAAAGTAAAAGATTTATTAAAAGACAACAATATAAAACAAGAAGAAATTAAAGAAGCCTATCATAAATATCTAACAGAGAAAACAGAGAAAGAACAAAAAGAAAAAGAAGAAGCAGAAAAACAAGCCCAAGAAGAAGAATTACAAAAGAAAACCTCTGGGACATTTACTCTAGGAAACAGATCGTTTAAATATGGGGCTTATAAAATTCTTACAGCCGAACAAGAAGAAGAGGGAATTATGAATCTATATGCAGATGGTACTTGTACCTACAAAGATGCCTCTTGCAAATACCAATTGGGAGAAGTTAGAAATGAAGAGGATGAATTGGTTCCAGGTATTACGTTGAATAATGGCAAAACTTTTATTGCTTCTCCAGAAGGAGAACTACTAGAGCCAAAGGAAAAGATTTCTGCTCGCTATAATGGGTAAAACCAGTAATAATCACAAAATATGGTTGTTTTCAAGAAAAAAGTGTGCTATATTATTTCCTGAAAGCAAGTGCGAAAGACGGAATGTTTTGGGATTGGTAGAGAGTCTATGGCTGGTGAAAATAGATAGCGAAAAAACATTTAGATCACTTTCAAGTGCGATTTATGGATAAGATAAATACGGTAACGCGTTATAGTTTTTGAGATAAGTATAATACTTATAAATTAAGGTGGTACCACGAGAATTTCGTCCTTAGGGATGAAGTTCTTTTTTTATTCATTGTTCATAGGATTAAAAGGGAGGGATTATGTTAATCAATTTAATATTATTGATCATTGGCTTTGTAGTTTTGATCAAAGGGGCAGATTTCTTTGTAGAGGGTGCCAGCGGGATTGCTACAAACTGTAAAGTATCAAAAGTATTAATTGGACTTACAATCGTTGCCTTTGGAACAAGTGCTCCCGAATTTGCTGTGAGTATAAAATCTTTAATCACAGAGAGTGGAGATATCGTACTGGGAAATGTGATAGGAAGTAATATTATAAATATATTGCTTATTATTGGATCATCCGCCTTATTTCATTCATTAACAGTAAAAAATCATACCGTAAAAAGAGAAATTCCTATTATGTTAATGATGACATGTGCATTTGCTGTGTTATTGTCAGATCATTTATTGGATGCTACGATTCCTAATATCTTTACAAGAGGAGATGGGATGATATTAGTATTATTCTTTAGTATATTTTTATACTATCTTGTAAAAATGACACAAAAAAAAGAAGAATCCATCAAACCAGAAATGATTCCCATCAAACAAGCTGTTGTCTACACAATTGTGGGATTGATAGGAATCATTCTAGGAGGAAATGTAGTCGTAGATAGCGCTGTCATCATGGCCCAAAAGATGGGAGTAACAGAAAGAATGATTTCCTTGACAATCATTGCTTTGGGGACTTCACTTCCTGAATTAGTAACCTCGATAGAAGCTACTTATAAAGGAGAAGTGGATATTGCCATAGGAAATGTCGTAGGAAGCAATATTTTCAATATAGGAATGGTCATGGGAATCCCAGTAACCATCCTAGGAAGTATACGTGTGATAGGATTTCATTGGATCGATTTACTTGTGATGATAATAGCAACCATATTATTATTAATATTTTCATTAAATGATTATAAAATATCAAAAAAAGAGGGAATAACATTTTTATTATTATTGATTATGTATTATAGCTATGTAGTACTAGTGTAAAAGGAGTGATAGTATGAGTTTTAAAAAATTGGATACAGCAAAAATCAGTGAAGTAGAAAAGAAATATAGCGAATATTGGGAAAAGAATAAAATATTTGAAAAGAGTGTAGATCAAAGAAAGAAAAACTATGTATTTTATGATGGACCTGCTACGGCAAATGGTATGCCAGGAATTCACCACATGATGGCAAAACTATTGAAAGATACGATTTGTAAATATAAAGCAATGCAAGGATATCGTGTAGTGCGTAAAGTTGGATGGGATACTCACGGTCTACCAGTAGAAGTACAAGTAGAAAAGGAATTAGGATTCAATGGTAAAGGGGATATTGAAAAATATGGTATCAAAGAATTCAACCAAAAATGTCGCGAAAGTGTATGGAAAAATGAAAAATACTTTACTCAATTCACAAGAGAAATGGGTCAATTTATTGATCTAGAAAATCCATATGTAACTTATGATAATAATTATATAGAAACAGAATGGTGGATTTTAAAGAAAATCTTTGAAGATGGTTATATTTATGATGGTTTAAAAATTGTACCATGGTGTCCACGTTGTGGAACAGGACTTGCTTCTCATGAAGTGGCTCAAGGATATAAAGAAATCGCTGTCAATACTGTATTTGTTCCCTTTAAGGCAAAAGACGAAGATAATACTTACTACTTAGTATGGACAACTACTCCATGGACATTACTTTCTAATGTAGCTTTATGTGTAAATCCAGAAGAAACCTATGTAAAATGTTTATCTAAAGGATATAACTTTATTGTTGCTAAAAAACTAGCAGATAAAATCCTAGGAGAAGACTATAAAGTAGTAGAAGAATACAAAGGAAAAGATTTAGAAAATAGAGAATATGAACAATTACTTCCTATTTTAAAAACCCAAGAAAATAAAAAAGCCTTTATCGTAACATGTGATGATTATGTAACCATGGATGATGGTACAGGTATCGTTCATATTGCCCCTGCTTTTGGACAAGATGACTATGAAGTAGGATTAAAATATGATTTAGCGATGTTAAATCCAGTAGGCGAAGATGGATGCTTTACAGAAGGGCCATGGAAGGGTAGATTAGTAGTAGATCCAGAGTTGGAAATAGAGATTATCAAGTATTTAGCCAGTGAAGATAAATTATTCAAGAAACAAAAAATGAACCATGATTATCCACATTGCTGGAGATGTAAAACACCACTTGTATATTATTCAAAACCATCTCTATACATTAAAACAACAGCAAAACAAAAAGAGATTATTGCTGAAAATAATAAAGTAAACTGGGTCCCAGATTATGTAGGAGAAAAGAGATTTGGTAACTGGTTAGAAAACATGAATGATTGGGCTATCTCTAGAAATAGATATTGGGGTACCCCCATTCCATTATGGAGATGTGAATGTGGACATGATGAAATGATTGGTTCTCGCAAAGAACTTGTTGAAAAAGCCATAGAAGAAATAGATGAGACCATTGAGTTACATAGACCTTATGTAGATGAAGTTCATATCAAATGTTCAAAATGTGGAAAACCAATGAAGAGAGTATTAGATGTAATTGATTGTTGGTTTGATAGTGGTGCTATGCCATTTGCGCAATATCATTATCCATTTGAAAATAAAAAACTATTTGAAGAACAATTCCCTGCAGATTTTATTTGTGAAGGAATTGATCAAACAAGAGGATGGTTCTATTCTCTTATTGCCGTATCCGTATTTGTAACGGGAAAATCTCCTTATAAAAACGTATTAGTGAATGATTTGCTTTTAGATAAAAATGGACAAAAAATGCATAAATCAAGAGGAAACGCTATTTCTCCATTTGAGATTATGGAAGAATATGGAGCTGATACAGTTAGATTCTATATGTTATATGCATCGCCTGTTTGGACACCATTGAAATTTGATGTAGATGGACTAAAAGAAATCTATTCTAAATATATTTCAACCTTTAAAAATGCATACTCATTCTTCGAAATGTATGCCAATGCTGATAAGATTGATCCAAGAAAATATGAGATTCCAATCAAGGAAAGAGAACTAATCGATAGATGGCTTTTATCTAAATTAAACAAGTTAGTAAAAGAAGTAACCGCAGCTTATGATGAATATGATTTAAATAAAGCGGCAAAACTAATTGTTCCTTTCTTAAATGATGATTTATCAAATTGGTATATCAGAAGTAATAGACGTAGATTCTGGGATTCAGAATTAACAGAGTCAAAAAAGGCAGTATACTTAACTATGTATGAAGCACTAGTAGCTTTATGTAAATTATGTGCTCCAATGACTCCATTCTTAACAGAAGAAATCTATGAGAAATTAACAGGAGAAAAATCAGTTCATTTAGCAGATTTCCCTAAATTTGATCAAGCATTAATTGATGAGACCGTAGAAGAAAGAATGGATTTAGTAAGAGATGTTTGTTCTTTAGGTAGATTCGCAAGAGAAGAAGCTAATATCAAGGTTCGTCAACCAATTAGTAGTTTAATCTTACCAAAAAGTGATGAACTAATAATTGGAGATTTACTACCAGTTATAGAAGAAGAATTAAATGTAAAAGAAGTTCAATTTAAAAAAGATATGACAGAATATTTAGAGTACGTAGTAAAACCTAATTTCCAAGTTTTAGGAAAAACATTAGGACCAAAAATGAAAGAACTACAAGGAATCATATCTAAATTAACAAGTAATGAAATTGGAAAAATTAGTGATAAAGGATTAACGGTAAAACTATCGGGAGAAGACTTTGAACTAAATAGTGAAAACACATTAGTTTCTATCAAACAAAAAGAAGGATATGCTTCTACTTCCAATAATAAAACAATTGTTGTTTTAGATACCGAATTAACAGATGAATTAATCTTAGAAGGCTTGGCACGTGAGTTTGTTCGTAAAGTACAATCTCTACGTAAAGAAGCAGACTTCGTAATTACAGATCATATTAAAATCTACTATAATGGAACTGATAAAGTAGAGGAAATGTTAAAGAAATTTAAAGATTATGTAATGGGAGAAACATTAGGAGATGAACTTATCAAAGATATTTCTCTAACAGAAAAATGTGATTTAAATGAGGAAGAGGCTTACATTAAAGTAGAAAAAGTCTAAAAAAATACACTTCTAAAAGAAGTGTGTTTTTTCCATTTTAAAAACAAGTAAAATGCATGTATACCATGCCTTTTTCTTGTGCAAGATTGCATAAACTATAGTAAAATGATAATAGGGTGTATAGTATGGAATTAGATATGAAAAAAATACAGGAACTATTTGGTAAAAGTTTCATACAAGAAATGGGAGACAACAAAGAAACTTTTATAGAAAATATTGAATATGTTGTATCTTTGGGTTACAAGGATGTTTTTGAATTGGTAGAACACTATCCTGAAACCTTTTTAATAGATTCCATTACGTTTAAAGAAAAAGTAGATCACTTATTAGAATCTTTAGGGGTAGAATCCTTTGAAAAAATAGAAGAAAATATAGAAATATGGGGGTCAATTAATGAAAACTGAATGGAAAATACTGGAAGTATTATTTGAATATGATCTTCATTTTAATGAGGAAAAAAGGCGTTATCTTGAAAAATATGGTAATGGAGAAAACATTCGAAGAATACTTGATTATTTAATAGATGAATTAAATATTAGTAAAAGAAGTATAGAAAAATGTCCTAGTATCTTACTAGGAAGAGTAGAGGAGATAAAGAATAATTATCAATTCCTACAAGAAAAACAAATAGAAATCTATAATGTAGAAACCTGTCTACATATTTTAGTCGTGAACGAAAGAGACTTAAGAGAAACCTATCAGTATGTAGAAAACAATTATGGAGTGGCCGCTATAAACAAAAACACAAGTATCTTGAGAGTAAAAAAAGAAAGAATCGAGCAAATTCATAATCGATTTGGGATGCAATTAACTCCTGAAACACAACTAGGAGCAGCTATTTCAAGAAGAACGATAGAAGAGATAGAAGAAATCATCCAGATATGTATCAATAACAATATTCCAATCACTTCAACGGCTTTTAAACAAACCCCACAAGAAGTAAAGGAAGATATTAGAATTTGGAAAACAACGAATCAAAAGATGACAGGAAGTATTTTCCACAAGAATTCAAAAGATCTAGAAGATTTATTAGAATATTGTAGAGAAGAAGGAATCCCTATATCATCCAGTATGCTAGGTTGTCCCTTAGAAAACTTAAAACAAATTGTAGATGTGGCAAAAGAAAGACAATTAGATATAAAAGGACTTTTGTTTAGAAAGGATTCTATTGAATTAGAAGAAATCATCGCCTTATGTGAAGAAAACCATCTAGAGGTAGGAATAAGTGTCTTAAATTCTAATCCTTCAGAAATCAAAAGAATGATTCAAGTGTGTGATCAATATGACGTTGAAATATGCGATTCCATGTTTTCTAAGAGTGCAACAGAAGTGGAAAAAATTATTCAACTATTCCAAAGAAATCATGTAGATAATATTACAGGGTCTCTTTTCAAAAGAAGTAGATTAGAGATAGAAGAAGCCATGAAGATGTGTGACAAATATGGTATTAAGAAAGAGGGAACAGTTTTCTATCGTACCGCAGAAGAAATAGAAGAGATTGTGAAAATATGTCAACGATATCATGTGAAGATAGAAATGACCATGTTTCATAGAACAAAAGAAGAAGTGGAGAAAGTATTGGAATATTGTCAGCTGAGTGGACTACCAGTAAGTGGAGCCCTATTCATAAGAGATCCTCAAGATATAGGGAAGATTGTAACACTCTTAAAAAGAAGTGGCATTCCATTTACCCCAACAGCCATGCAAAGATCGATTACTGAGGTGCAAGATATCCTTACTATTTGCAAAAAATATAAAGTGGAATTTACTCCTAACATGTTTTCTCAAACGCCAAAAGAAGTGGAAAAGAGTATTATAGTGACACAAAAAAACCAGGTACCACTAACGGCTTCTATGTTTCAAAAAGATAGTAAGAATTTAGAAGATATTATTACCTTATGTAAAGAAAAACAAATCCCTATTTTGAATTCAATGTTTTTTAGAACAAAAGAAGAGATAGAAGGATTATTACTAATTTGTGAAGAATATCATTTAAAACCACAAGACTCAATGTTTAGAAGAAGACCCATAGAATTTAAAAAGATATTAGATTTAGCAGAGAGTTATCATATTCCTCTTACCGCAAGCATTTTTAGAAAAGATCCTCAAAAAGTAGAAGATATTATTAGAAAAAGTTTGGAAAGAGGAATTGTTCCAACAGGATCCGTATTTAAAAGAACACCTGAAGAAATAGATGAAATATGTGACATTTCACTAGATTTAACAGGAAAACTTCCAACCAACAACACCTTCTTAAAAAAGCCAGAGGAAGTAAGAAAAATCTTGCAGTTATGTATCAGCAATCATATTCCTATCACAGGAACCATCTTCAGTAAAAATGCGATAGAACTAGCAGATAGTATCGCGTGTATTAAAGAGGAGTATGGGGAAGAGTATTTAATGCCAAGCACAATTATTTTAGATAGAAATCATATCAAAAGTGTATTATCCTATTTAACAGGAAAAGGATGCATAGATGTTTTACATAAAAGTGCAAGTATTTTAAGGTTATCCTTAGAAGAAATTATAGAAAGAGAATTCTATCTTCATAATATCAATGAAAAAATGATTACAGATGCTCATACATTTCACCCTGTATTTGGATGGTCAAGGAAACTATTTGAAAAGCGTAAAAAAGAACTAGAACAAAAAAGGGTGGTTATGTAATATGGAAGATACAGATTTAAAAGAATTATCAAGGAACCTAATTATTTGGCTGGTAGTAGTTGTAGTTTTCGGTTCTCTTATGACAATCATTTTTATCAATAAATTTGGAAGCAAAGATATTCCTATTAACAAAATAATTGATAAAAAAGAATCATTAGTAGTATTAATCATTAATAATGAAACAAAAAATACAGAACAAATTCAAAAGAAACTAGAAGAGTATCCACTAGAGTATGAAGTTGTAAATAAAGATAAAGAAAGATATTATAATGAATTTCTAAAAAAAATATCTATTACAGAAGAAGATATTGTAGAACCAACCGTTCTTATCATTCAAAAGAAGAAAGTAAAATCAATTTTGGTAGATATAGAAAATATAGAAGATTTAAATACATTTTTAGATTATAATAAGTAGTCAAGGAAGGAAAGATAGGTATGAAAAGAGTGGTTGCCTTAGTAACGGGTGGAAACCGAGGAATCGGCGCAAGTTGTGTAGAAGAGTTTGCTAAACAAGGTGTAACAGTTGTCATTAATTATTGTCATCATGAAGAAGAAGCAAAACGTCTTGCCCAAGAATTAGAAGAAAAATACAAGGTGGAAACTTTAACGATTCAATGTGATATTTCAATAGAAGAAGAAGTCAATCAAATGGTAAATGAAATTGTAGACAAATTTGGAGGCATTGATATTTTAGTAAACAATGCAGGAATTTGTAGGGATAGCCTTTTGATGGATAAAAATATGAAAGCGTTTAAAAGAATCTTAGATGTAAATTTAATTGGAACCTATCTTTGTAGTAAGTATGTCGGTAAGGTCATGTTAGAAGCAAAAAAAGGAAAAATTATTAATATAGCTTCAACGAATGCCTTAGATACTTATTATCCAGAAAGTTGTGATTATGATGCTTCTAAAGCAGGTGTCATTTCCCTAACACATAACTTCGCAAGAGAATTAGCTCCTTTTGTAAATGTAAATTGTGTTTGCCCAGGATGGGTAAAAACAGGGATGAATAAAGATTTGAGTCTAGATCAAATTAAAGAAGAAAAGAAAAAAATATTATTAAAACGCTTTGCAGAACCAGAAGAAATTAGTAAAATAGTAGTGTTTTTATCTTCTTCCAAAGCAAGTTATGTAAATGATTCTATCATTCGAGTAGATGGAGGAAAATACAACGGATAGGAAGTGTTAACATGAATCAATTAGGAATCAGTGAAAAAGTTTGGGATTTAGTAAATGAATCTGAAAAAGAATGCCGAGAAGTATTTGAAGAGATTGATAAAACATGTGAAAAAAATAGTATGAAAGTACTGAGTAGTTTTCATAAAAATGAAATAACAGAATCTTGTTTTCATGAGACAACAGGATATGGTTATAATGATTTAGGAAGAGATAAAATTGAAAGTGTATTTAAAGATGTATTGGGTTCAGAAGATGCTCTTGTGAGAAACCAATTTATCTCAGGATCTCATGCCTTAACAGTATGCTTTTTCGCATTATTAAGACCCAATGATTTATTACTAAGTATCAGTGGTAAACCTTATGATACGTTAGAAGAAGTAATAGGGATAAAGGAAAATCCTAGTTCCTTAAAAAGCTTTGGAATTTCCTATGATCAAATTGAATTAGTAGAGAATGATTTTGATTATGAAAAAATAAAAGACTATTTAAAAGATCATAAAGTAAAAGTAATCGAAATACAAAGAAGCAAAGGCTATTCTACGAGAAAAAGTATTACGATAGACAAACTAGAAAAAGTAATTAAAATGATCAAAGAAATAGATCATAATATCATAATTATGGTAGATAATTGTTACTGTGAATTTGTAAATGAAAAAGAACCAGTACAAGTGGGTGCAGATATTATGGTGGGATCCCTAATTAAAAATTTAGGAGGAGGAATCGCACCAAATGGTGCCTATGTTGCAGGCCGTAAAGATTTAATTGCTTTATGTGGAGAAAGACTAACCCTTCCAGGAGAAGGAAGAGAAGTAGGACCAAGTCTAGGAGTAAATAAACAAATCCTACAAGGAATATATATGGCACCTAGTGCGGTAGCCTCTTCTTTAAAAACAGCTGTTTTAGCAAGTAAAGCTCTTGAAAAATTAGGATATGAAGTAGAACCAAAATATAATGAAGAAAGAGCAGATGTTGTTCAAAATATTATTTTTAGAGATGCCGAAAAACTAATCGCTTTTACGCGAGGAATTCAAGAAGGTTCAGCCATTGATTCCAACGCAGTAGTGGAGCCTAGCGATATGCCAGGATATACCGATAAAGTTATTATGGCAAGTGGATCCTTCACACAAGGCTCTTCCATCGAATTATCTTGTGATGGTCCTTTAAGAGAACCATACATTGCCTACATGCAAGGATCTCTCACATATCCATATGGAAAACTGGGACTCATGAAAGCCATAGAAAAAATGATAGAAAAATAGAATGCATATTCTATTTTTTTTATCATAGAATTTAGAGAATGGAGGATAATATGATTAACAAACAAAACTTATGGTTTATGACATTATTTAGTTTAATACTAGTACTAGGAGTATATTATGTAACAGTACCGAATGATACATTAGAGAAGATGAAAACAAAGATAGAGGAGAAAAAAGAAGAAGAACCTGTAGTAGAAGAATCCTCTTTAACAGCTTTAAGAGTAAACAAAGAAAATATACGAAAAGAAAAAAGAGAGTCTTTAGAAAACTCACTGACAAGTGATAATCTAACAACCGAAGAAAAAAATAACACCTATGAATTATTAAAAAACTTAAATGAAATACAAGGAACGGAAGAAAAAATAGAAAAGAAAATCAAAAAAGATTTAGGATTAGATTGTTATACAAAGATTGATAATACAAACGCATCAGTTGTTTGTGTGGCAAAAGAACATGATAAAAGTTTAGCCAACCATATCATGAGGATGGTACAAAAATACTATGAAGAAAGAATAAATGTAACTGTAAAATTTCAAAAGAGTTAAACAAACGAAAAACAATTCATACAATACTCTAGGTGATACTATGAATTTATTAACGCCAAGAGAAAAAGCAATATTTGAAAAAATCATTAATAATTATTCGACCAAAGAAATTGCATCAGAACTTGGTATTAGTGAAAAAACCGTTAGAAATCATATTTCAAATGTAATGCAAAAACTAGGAACCAAGAGTAGAGCAAGTACCGTAATCGAATTAATTAGATTAAAAGAGTTTTCTCTTGAAAGGTGATCAAATGAAAAAAGTTTTTTCAACAGTTCTTATTATGTTTTTGGTTGTGGTAATTTCAACTTTCCCAACGATTACGAAAAAGAATGTTATTAGAACCAATTTTGAAATAGAAAAACAAGCACTTCCTGGGGCTACCCTATATTTACTAAATCAAGATGATTATTTAGTAGAAGTAGAAGTAATCCTGCCAGAAAATGACAAGATACAAAGTATTTTTGACTATTTAAAAATAGAAAACAAAGTGAATCAAAAATGGAAAGGTTATATTCCCAAAGAAGTAAAAATAGAAGATTATCAATTAAAAAATGGATTGTTGGAAATTCATTTTTCAGAAGAAGCCAAAGAAATTAAAAAGGAATACTTATCCGGTATAGTAGAATCTTATCTAAAACAAGAAGGGATAGAAAAAGTAGAAATTTTTATCAAAGAAGAAAAAATGCAGACGATTCCATCCATCAATTTAATGAGAGAAAACCCGAACCGAGTAAACCTAGAAAAGATGGTACTATTCTATGTGGAAGATATAACAAATAATCATTTGGTTCCTGTAACAAAATATATTGAAACCAATCAAGATAAAATAGAGAAAATCTTAGAGGAGTTAAAAGCTAATCCACCCTCTCATTTAATTAGTTATGTGAATGAAAACTTAAAACTAAAGGATTATCAAATAGAAAATGATATTTTAATACTAGATTTTAATCATAACTTGATAGAAGATCCAGAAAAAAAAGAATGGTTACTAGAAGAAATTGCTTATTCCATGATGAAGAATTTAGAGGTAAATGCCGTTCTATTTCAGGTAGAGGGAAAACAAGAAGCACTAATACTAAATAAGTAAAAATAGCAAAAAGTACTTGTAAAACAAGTGCTTTTATATTATAATTTATCTTGTCAGTTGTCTGCGTAGCTCAGCTGGATAGAGCAATCGCCTTCTAAGCGATCGGTCAGGCGTTCGAGTCGCCTCGCGGACACCATTTTAAAATAAACAACCTTTGGGTTGTTTTTTTGTTTTTTCGTTAAAAACTTGACAGTTTTTTTAAAATTGTAATATCATGAAAATAGAAGGAGGTAAGGTTATGGAAAAGAAAGTAAGATATTTGATGTTGCTACTTTGTTTATTTTTATTTCCTATAAAAGCATTTGCTTTAGAAGGAGCAGTAGAAGAAATAGATGACAATGTAGTAATAGAAGAAAATAATACAGATGACCTTTATGCAGAGGATTTAATAGAAATAGAAAATCCAATGAAAGTATTATTAGGAGAAGAATCTAATAATAATGATGTAGGAGATGAATTAGACCCTACAAAAAAAACTACGGAGGAAGAGGAAGAACCATCAGTAGGAGAAGAACCAAAAGAAGAGGAAAATAATATAGAAAGTGATGGAGAAGAACCAACAGGAGAAAATCCAACAACAGGAGAAGAACCATCAGGAGAAGAGCCAACCATATTAGAGTTAGAAGAATTTTCACTAACGGGAGTAAAAACGGATTTGGTTGTAGGATCAGATTTCTCTTTTGGAGGAAGTTCAGGAGAACCTGAAAAGTATACAGTAGTACGTGAAGAATGGGCAATCTATTCGGGAGCAGGACCAACTATCGCTTCTAGTGATGCTGCCTATAATGTAGAACTACAGGCAAGTGGAAAACTCTTAGATGCGATTGAAGAAAACAAATATTACAACTATAGAGCGGTACTTAAGTTTGCGGATGGCACCACACCAGCTTCCACTATGACGGCTATTATCAATGGGACATCATATGATGCTAGTATCTTCGATTATGATGAAGAAACAAATATAGCTATTATACATGTCAATATTTATAAACAAGCCATCAACCCAAATGCTCAGTATATTGATGCATTAGATTTACTAGATGTTGTTTTGGATGCCATTGCAGGGAAAACACCTACATTTACCGCAACGACAAAAACAGAACACATCACTCTAGTAGGCGAGAGATGGGAGTTTTATAAAATGGATGTATCTCCAGAAGGGGATAATGAACACTATATCTATGCGAATGCATCAAACGAAGAATTGATTGATCCAAACTACGATAATAAATTTGATACTTTTAATACGGATAATCGATATACATACCTAGTCGTAGTAGATACAGAAGAAGGATATCGACTAAACTTCGAGAATGAAGATACATCATACTATAAAGTTACAATCAATGGAGAACAAAAAGACTGTGAAGTCTCTAGTGAACTACTTGATAATGGAGGAATGCGTTACTACATTTATGTTCTATTTAACGTAGAGCCAACGGTAGAGGAAATAGAAGAAGCAGTAGTAGAAGAAACTGGGGAAGCTACTTCAACCTATGTTTATGAAGAAGAAGAGATAGAAGAAGTTGCTACTTTATTAGTTTCAAAAACAGAAAGCGATGAAAAAGATCCTAAGTTAGAAGTAAGAAAAGATAAACAAGAAAAAGAGGCAGAGGAAAAGGATACATCAAGTAATGCTGGATTAATTGTATTCTTAATTATTCTAATTGTGATTGCCATTGCGATACCAATAACCATATATAGAAAGGAACAATAATGATTGTTTCTTTTTTTATGTCAACCAACAAGTAAAGTGAACACAAATAAATGTAAATCAATGTAATTCGTGCTATACTGATAATGATAAAGGAGTAGAATAGGAGTGGTAAAATGGCATATACAGGAATACTATTGATACTAGCAGTACTACCAGTACTTGCCATTATGCTTTATGTTTATCATAAAGATGGAAATAAAGAACCAATGAAACTATTAATACGATTGTTTCTATCAGGAATCCTATCTTGCTTCGTTGTTTTAACAATTTCAAGAATTATGGAAATGTTTTTACCATTTATGAACTCAACAGAAACCTTTTTAGATGTATTATTATATGCTTTTATAGGAGTTGCTTTCATAGAGGAATTATGTAAATGGTTTATGACATATATTGTGGCTTATCATCAACGCGATTTTGATGAAATGTATGACGGAATTGTCTATTCAATATTTGTCTCTTTAGGTTTTGCCTTTTTTGAAAATATTGTATATGTCATTAGAACATCCAGTATAAACACAGCCCTAATTCGTGCAGTATCCGCCGTACCAAGTCATGCTTGTGACGCAATCTTTATGGGATACTATTTAAGTGTTGCTAAACAATACTCAATTCGAAAAGAAAAAGAATTAGAAAAGAAAAACATTATTCTTAGTTTAGTAATTCCAATTGTATTACATGGTATTTATGATTTTTGTCTCATGTCAGGACAAAGTATATTTATCACCGTATTTATTGTATTTATTATCTTCTTATATTTAGCGTCTATAAAAAAACTAAAAAGATTATCCAATCGTAATAAGAAAATAAGATTTAAAAATAAATTTTGCCATGTATGTGGAAAAGCTATTACGGGAGAATATTGTGCAAAATGTGGTACAAAACAAATATGAAAGACATTTTAAATGTCTTTTTTTGTGGAGAAATTGAATTGTGATATAATGAAACAGGAGTGATAAAATGAAAATACTATTATATACAGAAGGCGAAAAAATGTTTTCTAAGAGTGGATTAGGAAAAGCCATTAAACATCAAATGAAAGCATTAGAAAGTCAAAATATAGAATATACGACAGATTTAAAAGATGATTATGACATTGTGCATATTAATTTTTATGGACCCAAATCTGTGGCAATTGCGAAAAAAGCACATAAAGAAGGAAAGAAAGTAGTATATCATGCCCATTCAACAGAAGAAGATTTTAGGAATGGATTTATATTGAGTAAACAATTAGCTCCGTTCTTTAAAAAATGGTTAATCAAGTGTTATAGTCTAGGAGATATCATAGTAACACCCACCCCTTATTCAAAAAGATTATTAGAAGGTTATGGTATTCAAAGAAAAATTGTAGCCATATCAAATGGAATTGAATTAGATAAATTTAAAGTAGATAAAAAAGCAAAAGACCGCTTCAGGAAAAGATATCATTACAGTGACCAAGACAAAGTAGTGATTGGAATTGGACTATACATCGAGAGAAAAGGAATTGTAGATTTTGTGGAATTAGCTAAGAGATTACCAGAGTATAAGTTTATATGGTTTGGATATAGTCCTTTATCTGCCGCTACAAAAGAAGTGCGAAAAGCAGTAAATACAAAACTGGATAATTTAGTATTTGCTGGCTATGTAGAACAAGATATTATTGTCGAGGCCATGAATGGTTGTGACTTATATTTATTTCCAACTCTAGAAGAAACCGAAGGGATTCCTATCATAGAAGCTTGTGCTTGTAAAACGAATGCCCTAATTAGAGATATTCCTATTTTTGAAGAATGGTTAGAAGAGGGAAAGAATGTTTATAAAGCAAAAGATGTAGATGAATTTGAGAAAAAAATAAAACTAATCTTAGAAAAAAAATTGCCACCTCTAGGAGAAAAAGCCTATCAGGTAGCAAAAGAGAGAGATATCAAAACGGTTGGAAAACAATTAAAAGAAGTATATGAAGAAGTACTAAAAAAATAGAACTTATTTATATTTATAAGTTCTATTTTTTTCTTCTGATATATTTAGTAGGATACCTACTAACAACATATAGGATAATAAACTACTTCCTCCATAAGAAATAAAAGGTAAAGTAATACCGGTGATGGGAAGAAGTCCAACCGTCATTCCTATATTTTGTATTTGCTGAAAGAGCAGCATTCCCAAGATTCCTGAAATAATAAAACGATTTGTATCTTGAATCCTTTTTCTTGCGAGTAACAAAATTTGTATATCTAAATAAAAAATTAAGGCAAGTAAAATGATGACACCCACAAATCCAAAATTAGAAGCAAATACCGCAAAAATGAAATCGGTAGAAGACTCTGGAAAATAAATAGGCGTTTGATTAAAGCCATGTCCTGTAATTCCTGCAGAGCCGATAGCGGTAAGAGCATTTTCAAGTTGTAATCCAGATCCATCTTGCCAATTAACAATTCTCTCTAAACGATAGAAAATAGAAGATCCGAAAATCTTAATAAATAGAGGTTCCTTATAAAAGTATAACCATAAACAAATGCCAGCAACACCACAAGCAACGGCTCCTGCCATCGCAAACCAACGAAGTCGAATACCGGATGTGAAAATCATAGAGACATAAATGACAAGATACATAATAACACAACCAGTATCAGGTTGAAGGAAAGTTAGAATGGAAGGAATCAAAGTAATAAGGAATGTTTTTAGTAAGAATATGAATTCTTCCTTCCAAGTAGGATTATCATAATCAATTCTAAAATTATGAATCATAGTGGCTAAGGTAAGCATCAAAAATATTTTCATAAACTCGCTAGGTTGGAAACTACCAATTCCCGGAATCACAAACCAACACCGACTACTATTGATAGGATCTGCAAATAAAAGAAGTCCCACTAACAATATATTTCCAATAATATATAAAAACCAAGTTCTACGATATAAATAATCATTTTTTAGATAAACAAGTAAAAGTACAAGTAACCATCCAACGGCATACCATATCGTTTGTTTTAAGGCAAGGTTACCTAAAGAAGCGGAGGTATAGGTTAAAGCACTATGAATAGATAAGATGCTGATAACCGATAATAAAAAAATGGGAATTAAGATTTTTAAATTGATTTTTCTATTTACCATCATTAATCCTCCCTTCATAATACTATTATAGCAAATTTTTTGAATTTTTATGAACAAAAAACATAAAATAAATAGAGGAGATTTTATGAATAAAAAACCATTGATCTTTTTAGACGAAATAAAATCAACCAAACAGCATAATAAGACCGTTTGCTATGTATCGGAGAAAGAAAAAATAGAGGAACAAATCAATCAAATATTTCAAGGTAATGAGCCCCTTTATATGAAAAAAGTATTAATAGAAACCAAAACAAATACTTTTGAAACTAGAATCTATGAGAAAAGAGAAAAAGAATTAATAACATTAGATCGAAAAATAATACCCATTGATACCATAAAAAAAATAGAAAGAATATCCTAGGATATTCTTTTTTATAGTGTAATAAATACATCAGGGAAACAACGAATCGCACCGATAGTAGAAAGATGAATCGTTACAAATTGATTGGTGCTAGTATAACCACTAGTTGCATCTCCTGAAAGTAAACGAACGGTAACAGTGTTATCTTCCATAGCCTCAATTCTAAAAGTATCGATTGTGCTTGTTACTTCCCCACTTGTATAGGAAAAAGTCCATGGTTCTGCCGTATAGCGATTGAATAATTGTACAGGTCTTGTGTTATAAGCAGAAGGAGTAGCAGCTGGGCCTAAGAAAGGGCGGTCACAACCATTAGCATCAGGATTAAATTCTTGATTTTGTAAAACAAGAATTTTACATATGATTTCTTGAATATAATTTTGTTCCATAAAGCATCCTTTCTGTAGAGTTTTTAATCCCCTACAATATAGAATATGAAAAAAAGATGTAAAGGAATACACAATTGTACCTATATTGAACAAAAAATAGAATAATGAATGTGTAAAAAAAAGTGTCTAATTTTTTGAAAATGCTTGATAAAATTGAAAAAAACTTATACAATGAAATCATAGGATATGGGTTCGGTATGCGAATTGACATTATTCTAAAAAAAACAATAGGAGGTGAAATAGAATATGGCTACATTCGACGAAGCAGTATTATCTCAATTAGTAAGAGACTTAGCTCAAGCTGGAGATGATTATTCTACAAACTACAAAGATTTAACTTCATTAATCGATAACATTGAACAAGGAACAATGACTGGTCCATGTGCAGACGAATTAAAAAGATTATATGATGATAAAAAAGGAACTTTTGAAGCAGTTGCAAACTTTGTAGAAAATAACAAATCAGAATTACACCAAAAAGTAAACGAAGGAGTTCAATTACTAGAAGATTTGAGAGCAGGAATGCAATAAAATTCAGGAATGAATTATATCAAAACTATATTTTAGAAAAGGAGTGAGTATAATGGCAAACGAAAGAATTGACATCGACTATGGTCAAGCTTTAGCTGATGCTGAAAAAATCCAAACAATCATTAATAACATTGATGAAGCAGTTCAAACTTTAAACAATGGTTTCACACAAGCTAAAACTTATACAAATTTAAAGTGGTTCACTAGAATGGGTGAAGAATGGGATCAATTCTGCGCAGGAGATATCCCAGCTACACTTGAAGAAATGAAAAAATCAAAAACCAACATTGAAGCTGCTGTAGCAGACATGCAACAATACGAAGGATAATAATACATTGCTATATGCAATGTATAGGAAAAGGAGAACACGCTTCTCTCTTTCCTATGCATTGCATAAGAAAAAAAGGGAGATGAAATAATGTTATCACCTAAAACTTATAGAGGATATGATGAAGAAGGAAAAGTGGTTATTACAAAGACGGCTAAAGATGCAAATTCTCAAATCAATCCAGCACAAGTAAAAAAAGCAATTGAAAATGTAAAGAAAGTATTTGAAGATGAAATGCAAGTTATAGCAAAATCACTAACTAAAATAAGTGAAGATGCAGAAGAGGCGATTATTGTTCAAGGAACCGATATGGGTGGAACTTTATTAGATACTTCAAAAATCATATCTGAGATGGGAACAAAAATGACAGAGGGAATCGACTCCTTATATGATTATGCTGTTCAAATGCATGATAAATTACAAAAAGATAATAATACAGCTGCCTACAATGCATGCTGTATAAGTGGAGTAGCATCTATAAGATAATAGAAAGGGGACAAAAACATGAGTTTAAAAGATGTTTTTTCTGGCCAACAAAGTTTTTGGAGTTGGCTAACAGGAAGAGACCCCAAAGAAGCAGACATTTATGCTAATTATGATAAAGTGGAAGAGGTTGTTTCTAAACTAAGAAACATCTCAAAGAATGAAGTGGCAACCGCGCAAGAGAATATCTACGCGGCTTTTGAGCAATTAAATAAGGTAAAAGGGTTAGCAGAATATGTTGGAACGATTGAGGTTAACAATTACGATTCTTTTTTTGGTTCAATAGGAGATGTAGTAGATGATATTACTGAGAAGATAGAATCAAAAGCAGAAAGTATTAAGGCTTATGAAGAACAACCATTCCTAACAAAATTTGGAAGTACACTAACAATGGGTATTTGTAAAATAGGAGAAGGATTACTATCTGTCTTTGAAGATTTAGGAGACGGAATTGTTTCCGTTGTAGGTTGGGTTGCTCCAAAGGATTCTGGTCTTGAAAATGCGTGTGCAGAATTTATCAAGAAAGAATGGTCACACGATGTTTTTAATGGATATTATAATAGTAATTTTGCAAAAGCAAGTTTCTTTACAGAAGATAGTGCAGCTGCCAATTGTTTTAAAGTAGTCGGTAAGGTAACAGGATTTGTGGCAGCTGGTTATGTAACAGCAGGAGCCCTAGGATTAGGAGCTACAGCCACTTATGGAACAGGTCTGCTGAGTGCCAGTGGAACAACTATTGGAGGAACCGTGGTCGCAGGAGTAAGTGGTCTGGGATCTGGAACCGAAGCTGGCTTAAACGAAGGAATGGAATATAATGATGCCTTCAAACTCGGCGTAAAACAAGGAGCAAAAAGTGCAGCAGTTGCTTTTGTTGCTGGTAAAGCTACAGAAGGTCTTGTCAAATATAAAAATGCGAAAGCAGGAGGCGGAGACGTTGCTGGAGGAGCCGAAGGCGCTTCAGAAGGCTTGGCAGAAAGAGCCGCTGAAGGGGCAGCCGATGGTGTTGCAGAAGGAACTGCAGAAAGTGCAGAAACCGAAGCAGTAAAACAATCTCTTGGAAAACGTATTGGAGAGAAACTTGGTACGACCAAAGATAAATTGGTAGATGGTATCAAAGGCGGCGCAAGTAAGATTAAGGGAGTGCCTAGCAAAGCATTAGATGCCCTAAAAGCATATCCTGGAAAAGCCGCTACAGCGTTAGCTGAAAATGGAGCTGCCATAACAGAAGGCGGAATAAAAGCTGCTTTAACTGCTGGAGGAGTAGGAGCGGCTGTAGGAGCTGCTTTGTATGATCAAAAATTTCAATCTGATCATGAAATTGGTGATTTTCGTGTGACGATAGATACAACGCCACAAGCGTTATATGCACCGCCACCAACAACGGCGCCAGTATCAGACGCTGTAACAGATCCGCCAACAGCACCAGAAGATATCGTTCCAACGAGTCCACCAACAAAACCGGAGGACATCGTTCCAACGAGCCCACCAACGAAACCAGAAGATATTATTCCGACGGATCCACCAACGGACCCACCACCAACAAATGCTCCGACGGATCCACCAACAGATCCGCCAACAGATGCTCCGACGGATCCACCAACAGATCCGCCAACAGATGCTCCGACGAATCCACCAACAGAGGCTCCAACAGAGCCACCAACGGACCCAGAGGATATTATTCCAACAGATCCACCAACAGACCCAGAAGATATTATTCCGACGGATCCACCAACAGATCCAGACAGGGAAATTGATTCTATCATAGATACAACCCCAGTTACGGACCCAGAAGATATTATTCCAACGGATCCAGAAGAAATAATTGAGGATACAACCCCAGATACAATACCAGAGGAAATTATCCCAACGGACCCACCAACGGATCCAGAAGATATTATTCCAACGGTACCAGATACAGAACCTGTTGTAACACCAACCGATCCAACGGGCTCTACGTCAAATGGTGGTGGAGAGGTATCTTATGTAAGTAGTGCAATACCAGTCAGTGGTGGAGGTACAGGATACACATCTTTAATTGATGAAGGTTCATCTAATCATTCAGGAGCTGAAACAGATGGAGATACAATCATTTCAGACCCATTTGAATTGGAGAAGGCAAATGATTTAGATGCTTTAGAGGAAATAGAAGAAAAATTTGATGAAGATTCTACATCAATTCAGGATGTGATTGAAAATGATAATACGATTAAACAGATTCCAAAAATCGATAATCCAATCACGCCAACGAAAAAAACATCTAATTCCGTAATACCAATTGCCGCAGGTTTAAGTGTAGCCGCAGCCGCAGGTATTGGAGCAAAAGCTTATATGGATTATAAAAAGAATAATGCAACAGGTGAAGAAGAGGATGAATATGAGGATGAATATGAAGACGATTTTTCAACCGAAGAATGGCAAGGAGATGAAGGAACTGTTAAAGTAGATTACAATCAATCATCACCAGAAGAAGAATTAGAAGAGGATAATTACTATCAAGAAGAAGAGGATAGTGGTTATAAAGCAAGAAATGCAAGTGAGTTTTCAGAACTTCAATAAGAATAAATAGGAGGAAAATAGAATGGAAATTGAAGAAAAATTTTTACCAATTGGTACAGTGGTACTATTAAAAGGTGGAAAAAAAGAATTAATGATCATCAGTTATTGCATCGTACCATCAGGAGAGGCATACGATAAAGATGGAAAGGTAGACGTAAAAAACAAAATGTTTGATTACGGAGGATGTGTATATCCAGAAGGAATGATCACAAGTGATCAACTATTTGCATTCAATCATGATCAAATAGAGAAGATTGTATACAAAGGATATGAGA
>JAFWKJ010000006.1 GCA_017511375.1 Bacilli bacterium
GCTCGCCGGGCTCATAACCCGGAGGTCAGAGGTTCAAATCCTCTCCCCGCAACCAATTTATTATTTATGGTTCCTTGGTGCAGCTGGTTAACACGTCTGCCTGTCACGCAGAAGATCGCGGGTTCGAGTCCCGTAGGAACCGCCATTTGGCTTCATAGCTCAGTCGGTAGAGCAAGGGACTGAAAATCCCTGTGTCGCTGGTTCGATTCCCGCTGGAGCCACCATTTTATTTTTAAGACAATTAGAGTAGCTAAGCAAGATGTCTTTCGCGCTCGTAGCTCAGTTGGATAGAGTGTTTGGCTACGAACCAAAAGGTCAGGGGTTCGAATCCCTTCGAGCGCACCAGTTTCGGGAAGTGGCTCAACTTGGTAGAGCACTTGGTTTGGGACCAAGGGGTTGCAGGTTCAAATCCTGTCTTCCCGACCATTTTGGATATAAAAAGTGTTGAAATTTCAACACTTTTTTGTTTACATTTTTTATGTTAAATGTATCTTTTGTTTTTTCCCATTTCTTGTATCATTTGTTTTCTTATAGTATAATAAAAGTATAATAGGTGATACTATGAGAACAAAGAGGAGAAAAGTAAGATTTAATCATGAGAAACGTAACTTGTTTATTTTTCTTCTTTTTGTGTTCTTCATGGGATTAGGATATTCTACTTTAGGAACAGATTTAGGAATTGGCGGAAATATTAATGTTTTGAAAATTAGTGAGCCAATCATTAAACGTACTTTTGATGGTGATTCTTCTGCCTTTAGGACTTATAATTATAAATCAAAAATAGTTTCACTCAATTTGGATGATGAAATCAATCCTCCTGCGAATGTGGCTGCAAGTTGGGATATAGGAGAAGCACAAAATGGAAATGTGATGGCGTATGTTGCTCAAAATCAAGATGATAGTTCTAAATATGATTTATATATTCAGGGAGATGGACATTTATATGCGAATCCCGATAGCGGATATTTGTTTTATGGCTTATTTAAAGTAAAAAGTGTAAATAATCTTGATGTTTTAGATACTTCTAGAGTTACCAATATGTCCCATATGTTTGATTCGTTTGGAACTTATCCCGCTACAGAAATATTATTGGTAAATCTTGATACCAGTAGTGTAACAGATATGACTTATATGTTTAATAGTGTATTATTTCGTTCCATTGAATTTGGAAACCGTTTTGATACAGGTAATGTAACAAACATGTCCTATATGTTTTCGGGATCAAATGTTGAATCCATTGTGTTTGGAGACCATATTGATACCAGCAACGTAACAAATATGTCCCATATGTTTGATCGTTCAGGACAAGCAGGATTAAATAATACTTTAACGATTAATTTTGATACTACGAGTGTAACAAACATGTCCTATATGTTTTTTAGTTCATTTTATCAAACAGTTGAGTTCGGAGATGATTTTAACACGTGTAATGTGATAGACATGTCCTATATGTTTGGCAATATTTACTCTACCTCTATAGATGTGGGTGATGGTTTTGATACCCATAATGTTGTCAATATGTCTCATATGTTTGGAACAAAAGATTTGTATTCTACAATCACTTCTTTTTCGGTTATTGATTTCGCATTAGATTTTGACACAAGGAGTGTAACCAATATGTCATATATGTTTTCTTATAAATACTTTGTATCACCTGTTACTATGGATTTTAACACAGGAAGTGTAGTTGATATGAGTAATATGTTTTACGGTACAAAAGACACGCATAATGTTTCTTTTGGAAATCATTTTGATACGAGTAGTGTAACAAATATGGTAGGTATGTTTTCATATGTTGATGCTCCCTATTTAACTATTAATCTTGATACGTCTCATGTTACAACAATGTCAAATATGTTTAGTCATGCAGGTAGTACTAATCCGAATTTTTCTTTAAGTTTAGGAGATAAATTTAATACAAGTAGTGTAGGAGATATGTCTAGTATGTTTTTTGATACAGGAACTGGTGGGGGAACATTCTCTTTAGATTTGGGAAACAGTTTTTATACGAGCAGTGTAACAAATATGTCTATGATGTTTTATAATACAGGAAATAGGCTCAATAATCCTCCGTCGTCTGCAAATGATGCTTTTTCTCTAAATTTAGGTAATCATTTTGATACAAGCAATGTAACTGATATGTCCTCTATGTTTTATTATACTGGTTGTGGTGGAACGTTAAATCTAGGAGATTATTTTAATACAAGTAATGTAACAGATATGTCTGAAATGTTTTATTA
This sequence comes from Bacilli bacterium, assembly GCA_017511375.1. Classification (GTDB taxonomy): domain Bacteria; phylum Bacillota_I; class Bacilli_A; order RF39; family UBA660; genus UBA3789. The sequence goes on from JAFWKJ010000006.1 coordinate 2,241, forward strand.
TGCTGGACTTGCTCCCTTTTCTCTAAATTTAGGAGATCATTTTGATACAAGCAGTGTGAAGGACATGAGTTCTATGTTTTATAATACAAATTGTACCAGTTTGTCCTTAGGAGATCACTTTGATACAAAGAATGTAACAAATATGTCTATGATGTTCTATAGAGTAGGACGCAATAATACCTCTTTTACTTTGAGTTTAGGAACGGTTTTTGATACAAGTAAGGTCACAAATATGCAAAGTATGTTTTCAAGCGCTGGTTATTATAGTACACAATTCACTTTAGATTTTAGAAATGTGAATTTTGATACAAGTAAAGTTCGAGATATGTCATTTATGTTTCAAAATGCGGGTTATAGTAATCCAAATTTTGAATTGTTTTTGGGGAATAGTTTTAAAAGAGTTTCATATAGATATATGTTTGATCATACCGGCTACAGCAATCCATCGTTTGAATTAGATTTATCAATGATTAACAGTATTTCCCTTGTAATAGGTGAATTTGATGGATGGCAATCTACACAAAAAATATACGTCAAAAATAGTGAAATGCAAAGTTATATTATTAATAATAGTGGTAATAATAATCTAACAAGTGCAAATGTACTTATCAAGACTTAAAGAAGCTTTTTGCTTCTTTTTTGTTTATCTATAGTTTTTTTATGATATAATGATTTTGTTCGATATAATAAGTTTTATTTCACGTCTAGATTCTAGTACTACTTGTTATATGGAATATTGATATGGGATTTATTTTATAATTATAAGAACAAAAATAGAATAGAAAGAAAAATTGTTGACCACGCAAGGGAAGTATATAATTATAAATAATGAATCTATCAATTTAGAACAACTAAAAGCGTGAATTAGTTGTTCTTTTTTTTATTTTCATATATAATAGAAACAGTTTTTTAAAAGAGTGATTTTATGCAGTTAGAAAAAATAAAAAAAATTAATGATATTAAAAAACTTAGTATTTCAGAGAAAAAAGAATTATCTTCTGAAATAAGAGAGTATCTTTTGGAAGTGGTTTCTAAAAATGGTGGGCATCTTGCGTCTAATTTAGGGGTAGTGGAGCTTACTATTGCGTTAGAAAGTGTTTTTGATGTGAAAAAAGATAAGATTATATGGGATGTTGGACATCAATGTTATGTTCATAAAATTCTTACAGGACGAAAAGAAGATTTTAAGACACTTCGTCAGTTTGGAGGACTATCTGGTTTCCCTAAGGTGTCTGAATCTTTTGTAGATACTTTTAATACTGGCCATAGTAGTACTTCTATTTCTGCAGCGATGGGGTATGCGATGGCGCGTGATTTAGAAAAAAAGAATTATCACGTGATTGCGGTGATAGGAGACGGAGCGCTTACGGGTGGAATGGCGCTAGAGGCCTTAAATCATGCGGGAAGTACGGATACCAATTTGATTGTGATACTAAATGATAATGAAATGAGTATTTCTAAAAATATTGGTGGTATGAATAAATTGTTAACGAACCTTAGAATTCGTAAGAATTATACGAAATCAAATAAAGTTGGAAAAAATATTGTTCGTCATATTCCTCTTGTGGGAAACTATTTAGTTCATGCGGTTGTCAGAATGAAAAATAGTATTAAACAAATGATCTTACCCGCCATGTATTTTGAGGAAATTGGTTTTCGTTATTTAGGGCCGGTGGATGGTCATAATATTTCTGATTTAGAAGATTTGCTTTCGAAAGCAAAAGATTTGGAAGGCCCCACTTTAATTCATGTTCTTACTAAAAAGGGAAAAGGATACAAGTTTGCGGAAGAAAATCCAGATCAATTTCATGGCGTAAGTCAGTTTGATTTAGAAACAGGGAAAGCTGTTAAGTTTAAGTCTATGGACTATTCCAAAGCATTCGGAGATTATTTAGTTACTTTGGCTCAGAAGAATAAAAAAATAGTTGCCGTTACGGCTGCGATGAAAGATGGAGTAGGTCTTACTAGATTTTCTGAAAAATATCCTAATCGTTTCTTTGATGTAGGAATTGCGGAACAGCATGCGCTTACCTTTGCAGCTGGGCTTGCGAGTGCCGGAATGATCCCTTTTGTATCTATTTATTCTTCCTTTTATCAACGTGCTTATGATCAAATTATTCATGATATTTGTTTACAAAAGTTACACGTAATTATGTGTGTAGATAGGGCAGGAATCGTTGGAAATGATGGAGCAACTCATCAAGGTATGTTTGATTTATCTTTCTTTCGATTAATTCCTAATATTACAATTATGGCCCCTCGTGATTTTGAGGAATTAAGATTGATGATGGATTTTGCGGTTCATTATCAAGGGCCAATTGTCATTCGTTACCCTCGTGGAGGAGAAAATATAATTGATAGTAAGTGTCCCTCTGTTCGTTTGGGACACGCCAATGTGATACAAGAAGGAAAAGATTTATCTATTATTACGATTGGTAATTCTGTTTATAAGGGTATTTGTGTTTCTGAAAAACTTAGGGAAAATGATATTTCTTGTGAAATTATAAATGCTCGTTTTTTAAAACCATTGGATGATAAAACTATTATAAAAAGTATTTCGAAAACCAAGAAGTTTATTGTGATAGAAGATGGTACTATTATGGGAGGACTTTGTTCTGCTGTAAAAGAGTTAATGCTTCAAAATCATTTATGTAAAGTAGAATCTTTATTTTATGCTTACCCGGATCATTTTATTGAACATGGATCTGTTTCCAAACTTGAAAAAAAATATAAGATGGATGTAGATTCTATATATAAAGATATAATGAAAAACTTTTATGCAAAATAAAAAACGTATTTAATACGTTTTTTTAATAGGCTTTTCCCCAAACGACTTTGTGTTTGGCATCTTTTCCACAACAGATACATTTTCCATGTACCTCTTTTTGATCTTCTTCTTGCATACATCTTGAACCAAAGCCACCGGTTTCTGCTTTGATGTTATCTTCACATTCTGGATCTCCACACCAGTTTGCTTTGATAAGACCAATTTTGTTATTAGCAATTTCTTTCATTTCATCCATCGTATTTGCTTCAAAGATGTGATCTTCTAAGGCAAGTTTAGCTCTTGTAAACATATCTTTTTGAATAGACTCTAGAATTGTTGGTAGTTCCTTTTCTATTAAATCAAAATTGATAGTGATTTTTTCACCGTTATCTCTTCTTACAACAACCACTTGATTGTTTTCTATATCTTTTGGACCAATTTCAATTCTTGTAGGAATTCCTAACATTTCTTGTTCTGCGAATTTAAATCCTGGTGTTGTATCACTTTCATCTATTTTTACACGAATTCCATTTTCTTTTAATCTATTATAAAGTTCCTTTGCTTTTTCTAATACGCCTTCTTTATGTTGGGCAATTGGGATAATCATTGTTTGTGTTGGAGCAATTCTTGGTGGTAATACTAAGCCTGAATCATCTCCATGTACCATAATGATAGCACCAATAATTCTTGTAGATAGGCCCCATGATGTTTCATACGCACTATGTAATTTGTTTTCTTTATCTAAATATTTTATTTCAAAAGAATCTGGGAATGAATTTCCAAAGAAATGAGATGTTCCTGATTGTAGTGCTTTTCCATCTGGCATTAAAGCTTCAATGGTATAAGTATCTTTTGCTCCAGCAAATTTTTCAGATTCTGTCTTTTTTCCACAAACAAGTGGGATTGCTAAATCATCTTGTACAAAATCTTGATAAACCTTAAACATCATTTTAGTTCTTGCTTCTGCTTCTTCAGCGGTTGCGTGAAGTGTATGTCCTTCTTGCCATAAAAATTCTCTTGAACGTAAGAATGGTCTTGTCGTTTTTTCCCATCTTAATACAGAACACCATTGATTCCATACAAGTGGTAAATCACGATAGGATTTTACTACTTTTTGCCAATGATCACAGAATAGGGTTTCTGAAGTAGGTCTAATACAAAATCTTTCTTCTAAATCTTCTGTACCACCCTTGGTTACCCAAGCAACTTCAGGAGCAAATCCTTCAATATGATCTTTTTCTTTTTGTAGTAGGCTTTCTGGGATAAGGACTGGAAGATAAACATTTTCTACTCCTGTTTCTTTGAATCTTTTATCTAAATCACGCTGAATATTTTCCCAAATTGCATATCCATTCGGCAAATAATTTAAACATCCTTTTACATTGGAATAGTCACATAACTTTGCTTCTTTAACAACATCGGTATACCACTGAGCAAAGTCTTCCTCTCTTGCGGTAATTGATTGTACTAATTTTTTTTCATTTGCCATATAAATCTCCCTTTCACTTAACAATTTTATCATAATTATTAATAAATTTAAATCCTTAATAATTTTTTCCTTATTTCATAAGATTAAATAGGTGATGTTATGAAAAAAATCTTTTTCTTTTTGTTTGTTGTTTTTTTAATACCAGGAACTGTTTTGGCGAAGGGTTCTTCTGTGGTTGTGATGGATGTGGATAGTGGAAGAGTTCTTTATTCAGAAAAGGGACAGGAAGAAAAATTGATTGCTTCTACTACTAAAATTATGACCTGTCTGATTGTTCTTGAAAATGGAAATTTAGATCAAAAGATTACGGTTGGGGATGAGGTTCTTGCTTCTTATGGAACCAATATTTATATTAAGCCGGGAGAAGAACTTACTGTTTTAGATTTATTATATGGACTCATGCTTCGAAGTGGAAATGATGCGGCACTTACTTTAGCAGTACAACTATTTGGAGAGGAAGAAATTTTTGTGGAAAAGATGAATGAAAAAGCAAATGAATTAGGAATGAAACATACTCATTTTTCTAATTGTCATGGACTAGATGATAAAAATGAAAATAGTTCTACCGCTTATGATATGGCATTACTTAGTAGATATGCTTATCAAAATGAAATGTACCAGAAAATCATTTCTACCAAAAAATACGAGGCAAAATCTTCTTTAAAAAGTTATGTTTGGTATAATCGTGTTTCTTTACTTTCCGAGTATTCAAATTGCTTGGGAGGAAAAAATGGATATACTCCTAAAGCTGGAAAATCTTTAGTTTCTTTAGCTAGAGAAAATGATTTAACTCTTACGATTGTTTCTTTAAATGATCCAGATATTTATTCTCATCATCAATCTTTATATGAATCTTTTTTTTCAAAATACAAAAATTATAAAATTGTAGAACCTTCCCATTTTTCTATTTCCTCTTCCTTAATATCTGATCGTTTGGTTTATGTGAAAGATTCTTTTGTTTATCCTATGAAAGAAGATGAAATTAATTCTATTTCTACTTTGGTTAAGATTTTTCCTTCTTCTATTGATTCTACTGTAGGAGAAATAGAGGTGTATCTGGATAAAGAGTTGATTGGAACAGTTCCTATTTATGAAAAGATACAAAAAAAAGAAGAATGTAAATCCTTCTTCTGTAAAATCCGAAATTATTTATTTGATAAACGATAGAGACTGATGGATGGTCTACAAAATAATCTTATTCCAATAAAATCATTTGTTCCTAATCCTCCTGAAATATATAAGTCTGTATCATTTATTTTATAATAGTCATTATTATATGTTAAAGCTCCTTTTTTTTGTACAATAGGGAAGTTTATAATAGGAACTTTGATATCTCCATTGTGGGAATGTCCTGCCAAGATTAAGTCTGTGTTGTAGTTGTTTGTAATATTTAATACGGAATCTGGTTCATGTACCATGGTAATTGTATAAATATTTGCGTTGTGAGATTCTTGTTTAAAATAACTATATCCGGCTTCTAGATCTTGGTTCTTATTTAATAGACTATCTAATCCTACTAAAAGAATAGGTTCATTATTTTCATTATAGATTAAGTCGGATTCATTTTTTAAAATGATAAAGTCACTTTGATTTAAGATTGTTGTTATTTCTTCTTTATCTTCATCTCCTAATATGGCATATTTTCCTAAGGTTGCATCTAACTCTTTTAAACTTTTTGCTAATTTTTCAGTTTGATTTTTGGTACTTTTAAATTCATTATCGATTAAGTCTCCTGTAAAGAGAATTAAATCTGGTTTTCTTTCATTGATTAATTTTTTTATTTCTTTTAAGTTTTCTTCATACATAGTACTTCCGTAATGAAGATCACTAAATTGAAGAATTTTAATTCCATTAAAACTTTCTGGTATTTTTTCATTGGTAATTCTATATTCTCTTACTACAATTTTAGAGGTAGATATATACGTTGTATATGTGAAAAATATAAAGGCAAAGCAAGATAATATGATTGTGATTTTTAATACTTTTTTTATGACAAAACTAATCTTATCTTTGGTGTTGTCATAATCAATCATTTTTTGCTTTTTTGTATTCCTTTCTTCTCGTGTCATATTATCACCAATTTTATTTTATCACATCTTTATTTATTATTTGTTAAAAGTCATAAAAAACCTTTTTTCTTGACGTTTTTCTATGATATTATAGTAAGTGGTGATTGATATGAAATATGATGTTATCATTGTAGGGGCAGGACCTGCGGGTTTATTTAGTGCTTATGAATTAATAACAAAGAAACCTAATTTAAAAGTAGCTTTATTAGATAAAGGTGCTTTTGTAAAAAATAGAATTTGTCCGATGAATAAAAAAGGAGTTCCTTGTCAAAACTGTAATCCTTGTGCCATTCTTGCTGGTTATGGAGGAGCAGGTACTTTTAGTGATGGGAAATTGAATTTTATTCCGAAACTTGGAAAAAGTGATTTGACAAAATATATGAGTGAATCAGAAGCCTATCAATTGATTGATGAAACAGAAGAAATCTTTAATAAGTTTCATATGGATGCAGAGGTGTATCCAAGTAATATGGAGGAAGCGAAAGATATTCAAAAGAAAGTAGCTATCTCTGGTGGTAAATTATTAATCATTAAACAAAAACATTTGGGTAGTGATCATTTACCTGAATATATTGAAGGAATTTGTAAGTACTTAAATGATAGAGGCGTTACTTTAATTGAAAGAGCTGATGTTACAGATATAAAAACAGAAAAAGAAGACAAACATTTTGTGACTTATGTTACGGGAAAAAAAGAAACGGTTTTGGAGTGTAAAAATGTGATTATTGCTCCTGGAAGAACAGGAGCTAAATGGATTCAGGAATTGGCTGATAAATATGAAATTCCTTATCTATCTCAAAGTATTGAAATTGGAGTGAGAGTAGAAGTAAGGAAAGATATCATGGAAGATATTACGAATATTATTTATGATCCTACTATTTTTATTAAGACCGATACTTATGGAGATGAAATTAGAACTTTTTGTACAAATCCTGGAGGCTTTGTTGCGAAAGAAAACTATTATGGATATATTTGTGTAAATGGACATGCTTTAAAAGAAGTAAAAAGTCGTAATACCAATTTTGCTTTTATCTCAAAAGTCACTTTAACAGAACCTGTTACAAATACTAGACTTTATGGAGAGTCTATTGCTAAGATTGCTAATGTTTTGGGAGATGGAAAACCTATTATTCAATCTTTAAAAGATTTAAGAAGTGGAAGAAGAAGTGAATGGCATCGTATTAAGAAAGGTTTTATTGAGCCAACCTTAAAAGATTGTGTGGCTGGAGATTTAGCTCTTGTTATGCCTCATAGAATTATTACTAACATTTTAGAGGGACTTGAAAAGTTAGATCGTATTATTCCAGGAGTTAATAATGATGATACCTTATTATATGGACCGGAGATTAAGTTCTTTAGTAATGAGATTGAAACGAATCAAAAATTTAAATTAGAAAAGGCAAATGTATATTTTGTAGGAGATGGAGCTGGTAAAGCGGGTAATATTGTGACTGCTGCTGCTACTGGTTTAGTTGCCGCAAGAGATATACTAGAAAGGAAATAAGATGAAAAAAGAAAATTTAATTTTTATAGGAGTTGGCATTTTATTATTAGCTATCCTTGTATTGGTGGTTATACTTACCAAGGATAAAGAAGTTGTATTAGAAGAAGATTTGAAAAATATTAGTTATGAAATAGAAGGGAATGAGTTAAGTATGGATCAATATCAAACAGAAAATCCAGTGGTTGCTTTATATATTAAAAATTATGGAAGTGTTGTCATAGAACTATATCCTGATGTGGCACCTAATACAGTTAACAATTTTATTTCACTTGTAAAAAGTGGTTTCTATGATGGAAACACGTTCCACCGATTAATGACAGGTTTTGTTTTACAAGGAGGAGATCCTACGGGAACAGGTACAGGTGGACCTGGATATACTATTAAGGGAGAATTTACTAATAATGGATTTACAAATGATTTGAAACATGAAAAGGGAATTGTTTCTATGGCAAGAAGTACAGAAAATGATAGTGCTGGAAGTCAGTTCTTCATTATGTTAGGAGAAGCCAGTTATCTAGATGGAAATTATGCTGCTTTTGGTAAAGTGATTGATGGAATGGAACTTGTGGAAGCAATTGAGAAAAATGAAAGAGTAGTAGATTCTAATACAGGACAATTACAAACGAATTTAGTCCTTGAAAAGGCTGTTGTTGATCTAAAAGGAAAAGAATATCCAGAAGTAGAAAAAATGGACGAATAATTCGTCCTTTTTTAGTCAAATTAATGATTATTGTTTATAAAAAACTTATAAATTGTTATAATAAATACTGTAGGGGATGATATGAAATGAAAAAGTTTTTTGTTACGATTTTTGTACTATTATTAGTGGGTGTACTTGGTTATTCTTGTTATCGTGTTTTGAACATGAATACTCCATCTCTTAATACACAAGAATTAACGGAAGAGAAAAACTTACCGAAAGAAGATGAACCTTATGAAAATGAAACCACATTAACCTCTAACTTTGCTGCAGATGAAGAGGAAAAAGAAGTGGATTTAAAATATGATCAGTATATTACTGCGAATGGATTTACAGGGGCTTCTGACCATGTTTATTACACAAGAAATGGGGTTTTGTATCATTTTGTTATTTCTTCTGAAAGTACCACTAAATTAGCAGAGGGTGTTGTTAAAATTGAAAATGATTTGGATGGTATGAGAGCGTACAAAGGAAAGGACTTTAAACTAATTCAAGAAGATGAATATGTCATTTATGTGAATTAGAAGATTGATTATTTTATAAAAATTAGCCATTTTGGTTAATTTTTTTATTGAAAATGATTTTAATTCTATTTTGTGATAGATATTTTTGTAGAATATGATAAAATAATAATAGAGTAGTGTGTTTTGGTAGGTGTTACTATGAGAAAGAGAAAGATTTTGTTTATTATTGTGTCGTTTATGATTCTTTCTTCTTTGATTGGAGGAGTTTTCTTTCTTAAGAATAAATTAAGCAAAAAAGATTTATTGGATGAACTTATTAATATTAATCAACTGGATGAAGAGTTTATGAATCGGTATTATGCTGAGATGGAAGAACTATTGGAAAGTGATCATAGCGAAAATATCTTAATTCTAGTTGCGAAAAAGAAACCAAAAGATGTATATGGAGCTAAAAAGGTTGTAGAAGCTCCTAATCATACTTTCTTTTTAGAATATGAAAATGAAAAAGATACTTACGATGCCAAGAAGAAATTTGAAAAAGATGAAAGCATTTATAGTGTAGAAGAAAATAGAGAATATACCATTAGTGGTGATTCTAGTACCATTAGTTCTAATAATTATAATTCTTGGGGTATTGAAAGAATGGGATTAGATCATGCGATTGATTATATCGGTCAAAATGGGGGAGAAAATGTTACGGTTGCTATTATTGATACCGGTTGTGACATGGATTTGTTTAATTCTTATTACTCTGGAAAGATTAATAGTGTTTATAATCTATTTGAAGTTGATACCTATGGAAATAATGTAATGTTTGATCATGTGGGCCATGGAACTCATATTGCAGGAACGATAGCAGAAGGAACTCCAAGTAATGTTAAAATTTTACCTATTAAGGTAGCAGATACAGGGAAATTTAATTCTGATGCTGTTATTTATGCTTTAAATTATATAACGGATGGACATAAGGCAGATGTTATTAATATGAGTTTTGGAGGTGATATGCCATCCAATCCTCAAACAACTTCTGAGTATATTGCGATAGAAGCTGCTAGAAGAGATAATATTATTAGTTTGGCTGCATCAGGAAATGAAGGTGATGAGGGTAATGAAATGGAAGCTCCTGCTGGATATGATAATACCATTTCAATAGGCTCTGTAGATGCTAATTTAAATAGGTCTTATTTTTCAACCTATAATGAAGCTGTCACTTTTGCTGCACCTGGTTCTGCTATTAAAAGTATCAATGGTACTATGGATGGTACTTCTATGGCAACTCCTCATGCTGTTTGTGCCGTTGCCTTTTTAAAAAGTATCCAAAAAAATCTTTCTTTTGAAATGGTCATTGATGCCCTAAAACAAAATGTAATTGACTTGGGAGCTAAAGGAAAAGATGTTTATTATGGATATGGATTTATTGATTTATCAAGTTTCTCTCTATGTGAGGGAGATGATATCACAAATTGTACTAATTTAGCGAGTGAAGAAAGTTTTTCTCCTACTTCTATTGTAGTTACGGATGTTTCCCTAACTCCTTATAATTATGGTAGTATTACAAATTTAATGTCATCAACTATTAAATTAATTGATAACAATAATCAGTTTGAGGAAAAACGATTCGATCAAGTGGACGATTTAGTCATTAGTGATTATGATCCTTATGCGGAAGGAAGTCAGACAGTTACAGTTCACTATCTTGATTTAGAAACAACATTCGTTGTTACCAATCCAACAGATTTTCCAATGGGTTGGAAATATGATTATGCAAGAGATGATAATAATGAAGTAACAGAAGATTATGCTATTACGGGTTATTATGATCATAATATGGAACTTGAAAAGTTGTATTTTCCAAATACGATTAATAATCATAAAGTTGTCAGCATAAAATATATGGATATTGAAATGCCTTATGTATTTGATAATTCTGTAGATGTAAGTCATTACAAAGAAGTATATTTACCCAGTAATATTAAAACAGTTGGTCAAAGAGTTTTCAAAAGATTCGCTAATTTATATAAAGTTAAAAGTAATGCGAGTGAATTGAAAGTTGAAAGTGAAGCTTTTTCAGAATTACCTTATTTAACGACGGTGGAGGCTAATGTTTTATTCGATAGTGTTTCAGGAGGAGCTTTTAAATTAGATCAATCTCTAACGGGAATTACGCTTTCTTCTAATAATAAGGTGATTCCTTATGAAGCATTTTATGGATGTACTTCTTTTGAGAGTATTAGTTTGCAAGGCGTTACAGAAATTAAAGAGTATAGTTTTACTTATACAGCTATCAGTGAGTTAACAATTCCAAGAAGTGTTGTAAAAGTGGGACAGGGTGCTTTTGCTGAAACGGATATTAGTCGTGTAGCTATTTCATCTGCCTTAACTAGTATTGGACCTCATGCATTTAGTGGAAGGAATTTCCGTGAAGTAACAGTATCTAATAATAATCCAGTTTATGATAGTAGAGATGGTTGTAATGCCATTATTGAAACAAGTACAAATACTTTGGTTGTTGGGTCTAATGCTACTGTTGTTCCAAGTACCGTTAAGCATATAGGAAATTATGCTTTCTATGGTTCTTATATTGGTTCCATTGATTTACCACAAGGTCTAGAAAGCATTGGAGATTATTCCTTCGCTAACTGTATTCTTTTAAATAAAGTAGTGATGGCAAATAGTATTAATAGTATTGAGGATACTAGTTTTGTTGATACAGGATATTATGCGCAATTTGGAACAAAGTTTTATGTATATGATTCTTCTTATTCTTATCAATATGTACTTCAAAAGAAGTATGCTTATGTATTATTGAATGAAACAACGGATGCCCCTGATTTTGAACAGGTACTATTTACAGGAAAAAGGAACTATCTTCCATATCAAACGTTAGATTTGAGTTCTTATACACTTTCTCTAAAGCCTATAGGAATTGATGAGTGGGAGACTATTACAGAATTTAAAGATCCTACCTATCCAGAGGGAAGAGATAGTTTCCGAAATGGGGATGAATATGCTTATTTGTATTTTGATACTAAATATGGACATCATAACCTATTAGTATCTATTCCTGTTATCATTGGAAAACTTACGCCAGAATATGTCATTCCTACGGAGATTCATGCCACTATTAATTCTACATTGGCAGATGTAGATTTACCTGCAGGTTTTGAATGGGAAGATGGTAGTATTGTTTTATCTGAATTGGGTGATTTTGTATATGATGCAAGGTATATTCCAGAAGATATAGATAATTATAATATTGTAGAAGATATTGCTATTCCTGTTCATGTCATTGATAAGACTTTAATTAAACCAACTGTTACAGTAGAGGATAAGGAATATGATGGTACGGATGTTATTTCTGTAGATTCTGTGACTATTTCTGGGATAGATGAAAATGATTATTCCTTAGTAAGTGCAACCCTTGAAGATGTCAATGTGGGAACGAGAAAAGCTTTCGTAAAATTAAGATTGACAGATGATAAATTTGAAACGCATGCTTTCTCAAATGGAGGACAAGAAAAAATCTTTACCGTAGAACTTCAGGTTTTCCCTAAAACATTGTCTGTTCCAACTATGGTAGAACATGAATATGTATATAATGGAGAAATGCAAACCGCTATTATTGATGGTTTTGATGAAGAGACGATGGATATTTATGGTAATCAACAAACGGATGCAGGAACTTATACAATTATTGTTCGATTAAAGAGTGATAATTATCGGTGGGAAACAGTTCCTTCTCGTGAAGTTGGTCTTACTTTCGTCATTGAAAAAGCTGATTTCGAATGTTCTATCAGTGATCAGGAAGTCTTATATGATGGTTTGGAACATAGTCTTTCGATAGAGGTGCCTGATAATATCAGTGTGTACTATTTGGATATGGAAGGGTTGTATACCTTAACTAAGGCGCCTACTTATATTTTGCCTGGAGTATATACGTATCATTATTTATTGAGAATTGATGATAATTATAATTCGATTGTGGGGGAAAATACCCTTACTATTATAGCTACAGGTATTGTTAATAGTACAAAGGATTATGAAACGATTTATGATGGAGAATATCATTCAATTTCTCTAGATGTCAGTGTTGATGAATATACAGTTCGTTATTCTATTGATAATACAAATTATGATTTAGAAGAATTACCTAGATTTAAAGATGTAGGAGAATATACAGTTAATTATATAGTTGATTGTGATGAGTTTGATCCTATTACAGGAAGTAATAAAGTTAGAATTTATGGTATAAAAGAGTTTGATTCTGCTATTGATGTAAAGAGTAATAATATTTTGGTTGTTACTAATAATAAATTTAATACTCTCACTAGTAAAATAACGACATATTCATCTTCAACTGAATTCTTGCATTACACTAGTTCCAATACTTTAACTTCTAGTAATATTATTAAAACAGGTGATACGATTGTAATTAAAATCAATAATGATAAGACGTTCTCTTATAAACTTGCTTATTTAGGGGATGTTGATGGTACTGGGATTATTGATATTATTGATTATATTCGAATTATGAGGCATCTTATGAGAGATATTACTTTAACAGGAGTTAATAAGGAAGCCGCAGATGTGGATAAGAGTGGAGTTATTGATATAATAGATTATATTCGAATTATGAAAAGAATAATGGGAGGAAATTAATGAAAAGATTTAGTTTTTATGTATTATTATTTATAATGGTTTTATTTCCAACGCATGTTTTTGCGGCTGGTGGTTTTAGTGTTTCTACTGGAGGAGTTACTCTTAAACCGGGAGAATCTACTACTATTACTATCTTTTCAAATAACGCAGTTGGAAAATTGAATATTTCCTCTTCTAATTTAGGGGTTGCGACTGTTAGTGCAGGAAGTTTATTTATTCAAGATCCTTATTCTAGTCAAACGTTTACGATTACAGCTAATGGGGCAGGAAGCGCTACTGTTTCGGTAGTGGCTTCTGAAGAATTTGCTACCATGGATGAAGAAAGATTAACAGGTCAAACAAGAACTATTTCGGTTACAGTTACAGCACCCGCTCCTAGTGAAGATCCTAATAATGTTGTTGTTCCTCCAGGAGGAGATAATAATAACAATAATAACAACAATAACAACAATAATGATCAGAAACCAGAAACAAAATCTACTAATAATAAATTAAAGAAAATATCCGTAGAAGGATATAATATTGAAAAAGTAGATGATCATAACTATAAATTAAATGTTAGTAATTCCGTAGGAGAAATTGAATTAGTTGTAGAAGCAGAGGATTCTAAAGCGAAAGTGGAAGGAGCCGGAAAACATACACTAGAGGCTGGAAAGAATACAATTGAAATTACAATTACTTCAGAATCTGGAAGTAAGAATATTATTACGCTAGTGGTTAATCGAAGCAAACAAGTTTCTTTTGATGATTTGGAACAAGTGCTTGAAAGTGGAACTGAAGAAGAGGTTATCAGTATTGATATTAATGGAGACGAAACCCTTTCTTTCGACTTATTATCAAGACTACAAGAAAGCGGAAAAACGCTTCAATTAAATTATGATTATAGTGGAATGAGTTATAGTCTTACTATTGATGGGGCTAAGTTAACAAACCCAAGTCAAATAGATTTAGGAATTACTTTGGATTCTCAATTTAAAGATGAAATATCAAAATTGGCAAAAAATGCTCAAGGAATGTATGTAAGTTTTCGTCAAGAAAATGATTTCCCGAGTGGAGTAGAATTACTATTATCTGTAGATGAGACATTTTCAGATGGAGATAAAGTAAATCTATATTATTATGATAAAGATTCAGGGAAGTTGGTTTTATTTAAAAAAGGAGTAACGATTCAAAATGGAAACATTTCCATTCCATTAAGTTCAGCTAATGATTATTTCATAACCACTTCTTTGATTGAAGAAGGTAAGAGTGAGGTTGGACTTGTTCCTATTGCTATCTTTGGAGGAGGTTTGTGTTTATTCATTATCTCTGTTGTGATTTTAGTTACAAATCTTAAGAAATGGAAAAATGCTCCGAAGGAGGAAGATTTATCTGATACCCAAAGAATTGTGGTAGGAGAAAAACCACCGGTACCAGAAAAGAATGATCCAGCGAATATTGAAACAATTTAAAAAAGAGAGAAATCTCTTTTTTTTTAACTAATTCTTGTAATTCCTACTAATTTAGTAGTAAAATAGTTTTTTGGAGGGATCTCTATGAAAATATCGACAAAGGGAAGATATGCATTAACGATTATGAGGCATTTAGGAAGATCTTATCATGAGGGTGGTTATTTATCATTAACGGAAATATCTGAACGAGAAAAAATTTCTTTAAAGTATCTAGAAAAAATTATGATTTCTTTGAAAAAGGCAGATTTTTTTGAAGTACAAAAGGGAAAAGATGGTGGATATAAATTAAAGGTAGATCCCAAAGATATTACTATTGGATCCATTATTAGAGCGGCAGAAGAAGAGTTAGATATTGTAGATTGTGTAAAAAGTGGTGGATGCCCTAATAAAAATAATTGTGGTACTTATCCTTTATGGAAGGGACTAAGTGATGAAATTAATGATTATTTAGATAGTAAAACTTTAAAAGAATATTTATAGGAGGATGTATGAAAGAATTATTAAAAATCAAACATTTAAATACGATTGCGGAGGATGACTCTGAAAAGCATATATTGAAAGGGTTAAATCTTTCTATTTATCCAGGGGAAGTTCATGTAATTATGGGACCTAATGGATCAGGAAAAAGCACTTTAGCAAATACAATTTTTCATTCTCCTCGATATATTGTTACAGAGGGTAATATTTTGTTTGATGGAGAGGATATTACGAATGAGGAGACAGATAAAATTGCGAAAAAAGGAATTTTTATGTCTTTTCAAACACCAGAAGAAATACCAGGTGTTAGTTTAGCTCAATTTTTAAAAACAGCTAAACATAGTATGACAGGAGAAAAGCCTAATCTTTATCAATTTACCAAAGAAGTGGAAAGTAAAATGAAAGAACTAGGAATGGATTATTCTTATTTGAATCGTGAGTTTAATATAGGATTTAGTGGGGGAGAAAAAAAGAAAAATGAAATCTTACAAATGTTATTATTGAATCCTAAACTTGCGATATTAGATGAAACAGATTCTGGTTTGGATGTTGATGCGATTAAAACGGTTTCTAAAGGAATAAATCTTTATAAAAATGAAGAGAATGCAGTACTAATTATTACTCACTCTACGAAGATTTTAAAAAGTTTAAAAGTGGATAAGGTTCATATATTAGTAGATGGAAAGATTGTTAAAACAGGGGATAGTTCTTTAGCAAAAGAAATAGAAGAAAATGGTTATCAAGAATATAGTAAGTAGGTGATGTTATGGCAAAAACAGATGTTAATCAATATGTAGATCAAGATACTCGAAATATTTATGATTCAAAAGCCAATAACGTTTCCTTACAAAAAGAATATGGTTTAACAGAAGAATTGATTCGAAAACTTTCTAAAGATAAAGAAGAACCAGAGTGGGTTTTAAATATACGTTTAAAAGCACTAAAAGCATTTTATGAATTAGAAGATCCTGATTGGGGACCTGATATAAGTTATCTGGATATTCGTAAAATTGCGACTTATGTAAAACCAGTTCGTGGAGAAGTTCGAAAATGGGAAGATGTTCCAGAAGATATTCGAGATATATTTGATAAGTTAGGAATCCCTGAATCAGAAAAAAAGGCTCTTGCGGGAAGTGGAGCTCAATTTGATTCAGAAATTGTATATCATAATTTAACAGATGATTTAAAAAAACAAGGCGTAATTTACACTAGTTTTGATGAGGGAATAAAGAATTATCCTGACTTAGTAAAGAAATATTTTACTAAGGCAGTTCCTATCTATGATCATAAATATATTGCTCTTCATTATGCTTTGTTTTCAGGAGGAAGTTTTGTATATGTACCAAAAGATGCAGAATTAGATCGACCTCTTCAAAGTTATTTTAGGTTGAATGCTCCTGGAGCAGGACAATTTGAACATACTTTAATTATTGTAGATGAAGGGGCAAAATTACAATTTATTGAAGGCTGTTCAGCTCCTGGATATAATGAACTTAATTTACATGCTGGTTGTGTAGAATTGTTTGTGGAAGAAAATGCTACTCTTAGGTTTTCTACCATTGAGAATTGGTCTAAAAATATGCTTAATTTAAATACAAAAAAGTGTTTTGTATCGAGCGGTGGAAAAATTGAATGGATTATGGGATCTTTTGGCTCTAAAGTTTCTATGCTTTATCCATTAAGTGTACTAAATGGAATAGGGGCTAGATGTGAGTTTACTAATATTTCTTTCGCAGGTAGTGGACAAAATCTAGATACGGGTTTAAAAATCATTCATAATGCACCAAAAACGAGTTCTTTAGTTAATTCTAAGTCTATTTCAAAAGATGGAGGAATTTGTACTTTTCGTAGTAATGTTTTGGTTAAAAAACAGGCTCAGAATGCAAAACTATCCTTATCTTGTGAATCTTTAATGCTAGATAGTATTTCAAGAAGTGATACGATTCCTGTCAATACAATAGAAACAGATCAAGTTACTTTTTCTCATGAAGCAAAAATTGGGAAGATTAGTGATCAAGCAATCTTCTATTTAATGAGTAGAGGGTTAAGCGAAAAAGAAGCAAGAGGATTAATTGTCCGTGGATTTGCAGAACCGATTGCGAAAGCTTTTCCTGTAGAGTATGCTGTAGAGATGAATCGTTTGATTGATCTTGAATTAGAAGGAACGATTGGGTAGGTGATACGATGAAATATAGATTAAATGCATTGCCAGTTAAAACAACCAATGGTTTTCATATTAACGATGTAGAAATAGATTTAGATATAGAAAAATATCATTATGAGCATGAAGGAGTCATAAAAGGAGACCTTTCTAAGGTTATGATAGAAAAAAGTATGAAAGAAGAATCCCTTTCTTCTAAAATAGGATTGTCAGTTAAAAAGTATTGTAATATCAAAATTACAATTCCTAAAAATGTACAAATGAATCAGCCTATTTTTCTTACCTATGATTTTTGTAAGGAAGATGTTTTCTATTCTAAAATACAATTTGTTTATGAAGAAAATGCTTCTTGTGATTTTATTCTTTCTTATCAATCTCAAGATCAGATGAAACATTTTAATTATTTAGTTGAGAATGTTATTTCTCATAAGAATTCAAAAGGAAATATTACAGTTATTAATACTTTGAATTCTCATAGTATGATGTTTTATGCATTAGAGAATGACGTGTTAGAAAAGGCATCTATTACCCATACGATTATAGATTTAGGTGGAAAAGTAAGATTATATAATGCTTCTAGTTATCTAAAAGAAAAGGATGCTTCTAATTCTCTACATACAATTTATATTGGTCAAAAGAATGAACTTTTAGATTTTAATTATTATTTAAAGAATCTAGCAAGTAATACCCAAAATCAGATGAGGGTAGAAGGCGCTTTAGAGGATAAGAGTCAAAAGAACTTTAGAGGAACGATTGATTTTATCAAAGGATGTAGTCATTCTGTTGGGGAAGAAAACGAAAATTGTGTTTTACTTTCAGATACTTGTATGAGTAGAAGTCTTCCACAAATGTTATGTGAAGAAGAAGACGTTATAGGAATCCACGGAGTTTCTTCTGGAAAAGTAGATGAGGAAAAACTATTTTATTTGATGAGTAGAGGATTTTCTCAAAAAGAAGCAGAAAAGTTTATTATCTTAGGAAATTTTATGTCTATTATAAATGAAATTCCTTCTAATGATGTGAGAGAGAGCCTTGTACATAGAATTGAGGATTTGTTGTCGTAAAAGAGATAATTATTATCTCTTTTTCTAGTGAACTAAAAAAATAATGATATAATGATAGGGGATGGTAGTATGAAGAGTTTTTTAAAGAATTTAAAAATATCATGGAAATATATGAAGAATCAAAGAGTAAAATTCTTCTTATATATTTTTTGTAATATCATTCATATTTTTATTAGTGTTTTGGTACCTATTATTAGTGCCCAAATTATTGTGAAATTAACGAATAATGTTTTATTACAAGTATTAGAGTTAGCGTTTGTTTTGTTTTTAGTAGAAATCGTAAGAAATGTTATTGTTTATTTTTCTCAGTATTTTTCTCATAAGATCTATCGAGAGACCTTTATTGTGATTCAAAGAGAATTAGGAAAAGAAATATTAAAGATAGAAAATCAATGTATTGATAAGAACTCTAGCGGAGTATTCATTCAAAGGCTTACGAATGATACAAGTAATATAGCAGATGTGTTTAATGTCTTAAATATTTATTTGACTCAGGTTCTTACAAATGTCGGAATATTTGGTGCTATCTTTATTATTAATAAAAAAGTATTTGTTTTTGTATTTATTATGATTACGATTATGTATTTTATTGAAAGAAAAAGAACATCTCTCTATAATGAACAAGATAAGATGTATCGTGAAAAAGGAGAAGCTGTATCTGGCTTTGTAGGAGAACTAGTTCGAGGAATTCGAGATATCAAGATGTTGAATGCAGAAAAGAGTTTTATTAATGAGTTATATGATAAGGTAAAAGAATTGAATCGTTGTCGATATATTATGACTTCTACCGATCGAAATTATAGTTTTTTACGAGGAGGATTTCATGACTTATTTGATGTAGGAATGATTTTCTTGCTTGTCTATTTTATTTATACAAAAGAGATTACGATTGCTTCTGCTTTGGTTGTGAATAATTATATGAGTCGTGTTACTTCTCTCATAAACTATTTTGGAATGATGTTAGATAAGTTGAAAAGTTTCAATCTATCAGCTACTCGTATCTTTAGTATTTTGGATAGTGATGAGTTTACTAAGGAAAAGTTTGGAACGAAAGAACTAGAAGATGTGAAAGGGGACTTTGAATTTGATCATGTATCTTTCTCTTATTTGGAAGATCGACCTGTCCTCAAAGATGTAAGCTTTCACATTTCTCCTAAAGAAACTGTTGGATTTGTAGGTCGTAGTGGTTCTGGAAAAAGTACAATCTTTTCTCTACTTTGTAAAATGTATGATGTAGATTCTGGTCATATTAGAATTGAAGGAGTAGAGATTGGAGATTTAACCAAAGAGTCTATTCGAGGAAATATTACGATTATTAGTCAAAACCCTTATATCTTTAATTTAAGTATTCGAGATAATTTACGACTCGTAAAAGAAGATTTGACAGAAGAAGAAATGGTGGAGGCTTGTCGTATGGCTTGTCTACAAGATTTAATCGATATTCTACCAGATGGATATGATACGATTGTGGGAGAAGGGGGAGTTACCTTAAGTGGAGGCCAAAGACAAAGGTTAGCGATAGCGAGGGCTCTTGTCCAAAAAACAAAAATCATCTTATTTGATGAGGCAACTTCTGCGCTTGACAATGAAACACAAGGAACGATTCAGAAAGCAATTAATAATTTGAAAAAAGAATATACGGTGTTGATTATTGCCCATAGGTTAAGCACTATTATTGATTGTGATAGAATATTGTTCTTAAATCATGGTAAAATTGAAGCAGAAGGAAAGCATGAAGAGTTACTTAAAAAATGTGATGAATATAAAAAGCTCTATGAAGCGGAAATGAGGAAATAATATGAAAAAGAAAAATATAATATTTTTTGGGATTTTAGGAATTGTTGTGGTTCTAATATTTGGAATGTTAGGATTAATTTATTTTGAAATTAAAAGAGCCACTGTAACAGAACCATCTTATGTAGAAACATCAGAAGATGGAAGTTTTTCTTCCGCTTTTATTCAAACAAGTCATAGTTACTTAAAGAATGATAATTATATGGTAAGTCCATATTCTGTTGAAATTGCATTATCTATGTTACGTGAGGGAGCAAAAGAAGAATCTTTAGAAGAATTGAATACGGTTGTACCAGAAAGAAGTATTAAGACATTAAAAGTAAAGGATAAAGTTAATGTTGCGAATGCTATCTTTATTAAAGACATATTTAAAGATGATATGAAAACGGAATATATGGATGCTTTACATGATAAATATGGGGCAGAAGTTATCTATGATCCATTTAAAAGTCCTCAAAAGATTAATGATTGGGCAAAGAAAGAAACGAATGGTATGATTCCTAAGATATTACCAAGTATTGACCCTGATTTTGTTTTGGGAGTTGGAAATGCTGTTGCGATGGAAGAAGAATGGAAAGTGGCATTTGAATGTGAAAGAACAAGAGAATATTCTTTTACCAAAAAAGATGGAACAACTTTTAATACGTCTATGATGTTTCAAACCTTTGAAGAAGGGGCCTCTTATTATAAAGATGAGGATGTAAAGGCTGTTATTCTTCCTTATACTTCTTATAATCGTAATAGTGGAAAAAAAGATGAAAAAGGAGAACAACTTGATTATATTGGAATTCTTCCTAGTGATATAGATTCCTATGTTAATGATTTTTCTCTTGATGATATGAAAAAAATTGTCAAAATAGTCAAATGGTAGGAGAAGATTTTAAAGTGACAGTTGGATTACCTCGTTATGAATTTGAGTTTGATTATGGAGATGCTTTTAAAAATGCTTTAATCAGTATGGGAATTAAAAGTATTTTCCTTCCTGGATCTTGTAATTTGACAGGTATGATTCAAAATCATGATGATATGTATGTGAGTGAAGCTATTCACAAGTCTTATGTAAAAGTAAATGAAGCAGGTACGAAAGCTGCTGCTGTTACATATTTTGGAACAAAAAATGAGGTAGCAAGTGATGAGAACTATGCATATATTACGTTTGATCAGCCATTTGTGTTTATTATTAAAGATCATAAATCCAATGAAATACTATTCTTTGGAGTTGTGTATGAACCAGAAAAATGGTCTTCTAAAAACGAATGTGAGTAGAGTTGACAATTTATTCAAAAAAGATTATATTAATGGCATAAGTGCGATGACGGGTGTGGAAAACCCAACAGCAGTATGTGACTAAAGCTGATTCGTCTAGAATAAGTAAGGTGGAACCGCGGAGAAGACTTCGTCCTTACATTATTCTGGGCGTTTTTTCTTTAAAAGAGAAAGGTGGAGAATCAAATGGAAAAGTTAACGATGGAAAAATTAGTGAATTATTGTAAACAATATGGATTTATATTTCAAGGAAGTGAAATCTATGGAGGCCTTGCGAATACTTGGGATTATGGACCATTAGGAAGTAGATTAAAAAATGCTGTGAAAGATACATGGCGAAAAAGATTTATTCAAGAACGACCAAATGCCTATGAAGTAGATGCTGCTATTTTGATGCATCCAAGAGTATGGGAAGCTTCAGGACATGTTGGAAGTTTTTCTGATCCTTTAATTGATTGTAAGCATTGTAAAACGAGACATAGAGTCGATAATTTAATTGATGATTATAATCCGGATGCTCATGCCGATGGAATGAGTCAAGAAGAAATGATGGATTATATTCGTGAACACAAAGTACCATGCCCTAAATGTGGAAAAAGTGATTATACAGATATTCGTCAATTTAATTTGATGTTTGAGACTCATAGAGGGGTAGTGGAAGATGGAAAGAATAAAGTATATTTAAGACCAGAAAATGCACAAGGGGAATATGTTAACTTTTTAAATGTACAACGTAGTATGAGAGCAAAACTTCCTTTTAGTATTGGGCAAATCGGTAAAGCTTTTAGAAATGAAATTACGCCAGGGAACTTTACTTTTAGAACCATTGAGTTTGAACAAATGGAATATCAAACTTTTTGTAAAGAGGGGACAGACTCAGAATTATATCAATATTTTAAAGATTATGCGAAGAAGTATTTTATGGATTTAGGAATCCCAGAAGAAAAATTAAGATATCATGATCACGAAAAATTGGCACGTTATGCAAAAGAAGCTTGCGATATCGAATATGAGTATTGTTTTGGATGGGGAGAAATCAATGGAACCCATAATCGTACAGATTTTGATTTATCTCGTCATCAAGAGTATTCTACTGTGTCTCAAGAGTATTTAGACCCTGAAACCAATGAGAAGATGATTCCTTATATTATAGAATCTACTGTTGGTTGTGACAGAACCGTTCTTGCCATTCTAGATAATAGTTACTGTGAGGAGACTCTTGAAGAGGGGGAAACAAGAGAAGTTATGAAATTTATTCCTTACTTAGCTCCTTATAAAGTAAGTGTTTTACCTTTAGTGAAAAAATATCATAGTGAAAAGGCAATCGAAATATATCAAAAACTTTCAAAACATTTTATGACTAGTTATGATGAGACAGGTTCTATTGGAAAAAGATATCGTAGAAGTGATGCGATTGGTACACCATGGTGTATTACAATAGATGATGAAACAATTAATAATGATACTGTTACAGTAAGAGATAGAGATACGATGGAACAAATTACTTTAAAAATAGAGGAAGTTGTTCCTTATATAGAAGAAAGAATCCAATTTTAGGATTCTTTTTTTGTCAAATTGTAAAATAATGTGTAAAATATCAAATACATACTTGAATATAAAGACATCATGGTATATGATAAGTTTAGATATGATAAAAAGATAGGAGGATTTGTTATGGAAAATAACAATAATATTCAACAACAATTATATCAACAACAAAATAGTAATAAAAGATACTTTTCATTAATCATTGTATTATTGGCTGTGATTGGACTTAGTGTAGGTTATGCTGCTTATTCTGCAAGTTTACAAATTCAAGGTATTTCAAGAATTGATGATGACTTCACATGGAATATTACGATGGGAGAGGATATTGACGATATCGTAACGTGTCCTACAGGAGATGACTGTCAGTTGATAGAAGATCCAACGAACCCATCAACTGATCCATCAACAACGGATCCTGAAGATGGTACTGTTTTCTGGTTGGAAAATGGAGTTCTTAATTTTAAACATTTTTTCAAAGCTCCAGGAGAAGAATATTCTTTCGAAGTAAATTTTGCAAATAATGGATCAATTGATGCAAGAATTGGTAGTTACGTTCTTCCAGATAATTTTAGTACAAATGATGTATCAAACATGTTAACTTATAGTTTGTATTTGAAGACAGGAAATGATAGTTATACTAACATTACGGGTATTCTTGATGGTGAGGGAGCTTTAGTAAATCCTTCAATTGGTAAATTACCAGGAAAAGTTGGAGATACTGTATCTTCTCACACATTTAAAGTTGTTGTTAAACTTAAAGACCTTGATAATACTGCGGCTGGCTATGAAACTCTATTACCTAAATACTCAGCAGCTATTAGTGCTATTAACAGTGCGAACAATGGTGAAGGTGCTAAAGGAGTATTTACCGTAAACTATATTCAAGATAATTAATTTGTGATGAAAAGACACATTGAAAAATGTGTCTTTTTTTGTCAACTAAACAACTATTTGACACTTAGGATATTGTTTGTCATAGCCTTTTATTATATAATAATAATGTAGTATTGTAGGTAAATATCTGTACAAAGTATAAATACTACTTAGATGAAGAGAATATAAAGAGGGGAAATATATGGAAAAAAGGCTTGTTAAAAACAGTATTATATTACTATCCATGGTAGCGTATATTTTTCTATTTAAAACTGTGATTATTACCTATGCATTAAAATATTCTAATTTTATCAATGCTTCTTTTTTAGCAATACTACTAGCAGTTTCTATCTTCTTTTTAGGATATAGAAAAGATAAAAGCACAGTTTTATTTCAAAACATATTTAAATACACTGCTTTTTATGTATTATTAACCGGATTTGCCATTTATGGTATTGGTTTCTTTGTAGGCTTTTTAAAAAATGCTTATTCAAGAGAGTTTTTAACACTTGTAAATAATGTGGTTATACCTATTATAGTTTATATACTTCTTGAATTGATTCGATATGTATTTATATGGGCTAACAAAGATAAAAAAGCATTTATTGTAGTTCTTACAATCATAATTATTGCTTTTGAGTTGGTGTTGAAAGTTAGATCTTTCAATTTTGAAGATTTTGAAGCTGTATTTCGATTTGCTTCTTCTACCTTCTTACCAACCATTGTAAAAAATGTGTTTTTTACTTATGTTTGTTATCATGTTGGTTATAGGGTTCCTATATTCTATCGGATGTTAACAGATGTGTTCTATGTATATATTGTTCCTATTATTCCTGATTTAGGAGAATATTTACATTCTATTATTGCTATCACATTACCTGTTATCATTTATATCAATATTTATGAAATGGTTGATTCAAAATGTGATAAGCCTAGACCCCTTATTCAAAAGAAAGGCTTTAGTTTTCCAGACTTTGCTTTTGGAGCTTTGTTGGTCTTAATGGTTTGTCTTGTATCTGGTTTATTTCCAATCTATATGATTGGAATTGGATCTTCTTCTATGTCACCTACCATTAACAAAGGGGATGCTGTGGTGATTCAAAAAATTAACCCTGAGACAGGAATTAAAGAAGGAGATATTATTGCTTACACAAAATCAGATCGTGATGATAGTAGTGTAATTATTGTTCATAGAGTTTCTGAAATTACAACAGAAGAAGGAGCAAAAGCTTTTGTAACAAAAGGAGATGCTAACAAAACAAAGGATGTTAGTTTGGTAAAAGCTAAACAAATAAAAGGAATTGTTAGATTTAGGATTCCATTAATCGCGTATCCAACAATTCTTGTAAATGATTATATGGAAAATTGGAGGTAAATATGAAAAAAACTAAAGTACTTATTTTATTATCATTATTTATAATTTTTCTAATTGTTTCAATTGTATGTTTTTCTATGTCTTTTGAAGGTTATTCTATTTTTGCTTTAACCGTTTCAATTATATTTGGAGTATTTGGAGTTCGTCAGTATTTACAAGGAAAGAATCCAAAACAAGCTTATGAAAACGAAATAAAAGATATTTTAAATACTTATGATTCTATTCTATTAAAATGTAATTCTGTTCCAAATTTTGATGATAGAAACATTATAATAGTAGAATCTATGGATGATTTAGTAGATGCTCAATTTGAAATTAGAAAACCAATTTGTTTTTTGAAACAAACAGATAATTGTTCATTTATGTTGTTAGATGAAAAAGAAGTATACGTTTATATTTCAAAATTAAATGAAGAAGAACCAACACCTGTTGAGATAGAAATCCAAAATATGAAATATCGTCAAAAAGCAAATACTGATATGGATTCTGAAATGTTACGTGATATAGATAAAACAACAATTGTTAAATTATCTAATAAGAAGAGTTATCGTATTTCTCCAATTCGTAAAAAAGAGGCGGAGGTAAAACCAGATGTAAATCAAACGGCTGTTGAGCAAAATTACTCTATTAATCAAGAAGAATTGCAGGAAGTTGCACCTCCTGTTATTATAGATGAGGTAGAAATTCTAGATTTATAAAATAATGGTTAGGAAAGGAGTTTTAATATGGTACAAAGACGTAGAAGACATATTGTCCCTAAAAATATTGTTGCCTTTTTAGTCCTTCTTTTCTTTGGAATGGGACTAGGGTATGCAGTCCTTGCTGAAAACTTTCTAATCGATGGAAGTGCTCAAATAGCACAAGCTAGTTGGGATATTCATTTTACAAATTTACAAGTGACTTCTGGAAGTGTTACAGCCAATGCTCCTACGGTAACGGATACAACGGTTTCTTTTGGGGCAACATTAGCTTTACCAGGAGACTATTATGAGTTTACGGTAGATGTGTTAAATGCGGGGACGTTAGATGCGAAATTAGATAGTATTTCTATTTCACCTACCTTAACGTCTGCCCAAGCTGAGTACTTTCAATATACAGTTACTTATGCAGATGGAGCTCCTATTTCTGTAGGGGATGCTTTAAATCATAGCGATTCATCCAATAATGTAAGTGGAACTGAAACGATTCGTGTTCGCTTTGAATATAAAGAGAGAGACGACACAACCCTTTATCCGACGACGGATCAGACTTTTAATTGTTCGGTAAGCTTGTATTATGTTCAAGGACATGGAACTCCTCACATGAGAAAGAAATATAGTTTTCCTGAAGTTAAAGTTTATAATGGGCAAGCTCTTCCTTCTGGTGTCATTACATCTGATGATTTTGATGATGTAAAACATATCTATTCTAATGCTAATTACCATTATGATTTTTCTGTAAAGCATTACTTGTTAAATGGTGTGGTTGCTTATTCTTCTATTATTGTATCGAATGGTTCAATAACGAGAGAGTTTGTGCCTAGTGCAGATTCTTATAGTGCCAATAGAGATGCTGCTGATGCTATATTTGGAGCAGGAATTTGCCAAGAGCAGAACTATCATGGATCTCCTGGTTATAATTGTTTAAGTTCCTTCTTCTCTGTTTCAGAAACTGGTTATCTGAAAGTTGGTCCTGATGCTGATTATTGTTGGGGTAATTCAGATGGTTCTGTTGAGTGTATGCAAGATTTATAGTGATGAAAAAAGTGTATAATAAAAAGCAAAAGAAATTCTTTTGCTTTTTTTGTTTTAAATATTATTTTACTTTAAACAAATACCAATTATTTTGTCTCTACTTAGTAACATAGAACTTGTTTGTTCACTATCTGCGAAGTTATTAGCTGTATGGGTATTATTGAATAGAACAACAGATACTGTTTCTAGTTCAACAAATTCTTTATCAAAATCTACTATTTTTCCAAATACTTGGATGATGGCAGAAACTGTTGAATTTCCTGCTACTGAAGTAGATGTAGATATTCCTGAATTTCCTGCTACTAATATCTTTACAGTTTTTCCTTTAAACTTATCTAACATTTTTCTTCCTCCATGGTATTATTATATCAAAAAAATGATAAATATGGTATACTTATTATAGTAGAGGTGCTGTTATGAGAGAATTAAATCCCATATACTTTTTTACAAGTTTAAATTATGAAAACTATATAGAATATGAGCCTATGGAGTCTGACGAGGAAAGTTGGGATCTTTATTATTTCTATACAAATATAAAAAATGAAGAGAAAGATTTTGGGATTGCTTTTCACTGTTCTTCTTATCCCACTTTTATTCCTGCGGTAAAATATGCCTTAAATGTAGATGAACTAGGAGAAGGGGATTATGCGATTGATTCTACGATTTCTTATGAGGATTGTTTAGCTTGTTATTATGCTTTCATAGACCAAGGAATTCCTCAAGAAGATATTACAGTTGAAATGGTAAAACAAGAATTGAAAAAAACGTCAAAGAAACTATAAAAAAGTGTTGACAAAACTAGTTTTTATGCATAAAATATTACTAGTCGAGAAAAAAGGAAAGAGATTTATATCCACCTGATCAGCGAATAGCGATAGGTAAAAAGCCAAGTTTATATTTATATAATATAATTGTGTTTTTTAGCGGATATAGATTTCTATATCTGCTTTTCTTATTTATTGGAGGTGTTTGTTATCGCAAAGGATAATGATAACATGTTGATTAATGATCAGATTAAGGTTCCAGAAGTATTAGTGATTGGACCAAATGGAGAGCAAGTAGGAGTGAAACCAATTGGGGATGCATTAACTTTAGCAAGTTATGCTGCACTTGATTTAGTGTTGATTAGTCCTAATGCTAATCCACCTGTTTGTAAAGTAATGGATTACAACAAATTCCGTTATGAAAAACAGAAAAAGCAAAAGGAAGCTTTAAAGAAACAAAAAGCTAGTATGTCAGAACTTAAAGAGTATCGTTTATCACCTGTAATTGATGTAGGAGACTTTGAAACGAAATTGAGAAATGCTACAAAGTACCTTGAAAAAGGGGACAGAATTAAACTTACTGTTCGTTTTAAAGGA
>JAFWKJ010000007.1 GCA_017511375.1 Bacilli bacterium
AAAAAGAAAAAAAGAAAAAAGAAAAAATTAGAATAAAAATAGATAAAGAAAAAATAAAAAAGATAACCAGTAATAAAATATTTAAAATCCTAATTAAAATATGTGGTTGCATTCTTGTTATAATAGCTCTAATAATTTTATTTTATGCACTAACAGAATATAAACCTAAAGCTACGGAAAAAGTAACAGTATCAGGAGAAGGATTCTATTCTTTAAATATGGGAGATTCCTTTACAATAATGACATGGAATATTGGTTATGCAGCCTTAGGAGATAACGCAGATTATTTTAGAGAAAATGGAAAAATGGTACAGACAGCAGATCGAAATAGAATCAACTATAACATCAATGGAATTCGTTCTAAAATAGATGAGATTAGACCCAATGTTATCATGATGCAGGAAATTGATAAAAATTCAAAAAGAGTAAGTCATGTAGATGAAGTATCTTCTTTTAAAAATCATCTAAGTAATTATTCAGTTGTTTTTGCCTCAAACTATAAGGTAACTTATTTAGCATATCCATTAACAGATAGAGTAGGAAAGGTGCATTCTGGAATCGCCACTTTATCAAAATACACGATTGAATCAGCAAAAAGAGTATCCCTTCCAAGTAATTATGTATGGCCTGCTAAGATGATGAAAGAAAAAGATTGTTTCTTAATATCATATATTCCTATTAAAGACAGTGAAAAAAAATTAGTACTGATTAATGTTCAATTTAGTAAAACAAATAAAGAAAAAAATACAATAAAGCAAATGGAAGCCTTAAAAGAAATAATGGAAAAAGAAGAGAAAAAAGGCAACTATATCATTGTAGGAGGAGACTTCAAACAAACTTTTAAAGAAATTGATACAAGTGCTTATCCCGTAAAAGAAGGGTTCTGGGAGCCAAGAAAGATAATCAAAAAAGAAATAGGTGATAATTGGCAAACTATTATGGACAATAAAGTCCCATCTAGCAGAAGTTTAGACAAACCATATGAAGTAGAGAAAAAAGACTCCTTCCAATACTATGTGATAGATGGATTTATTGTATCAAATAACATCGAAGTACAAGAATATCATACAGAAGATTATGGATTCGAATATTCTTATCACAATCCAGTCATCATGAAAATCAATATCAAAAAAGAAGAAAATAAAGAATAAAAGCACTTCTATTTAGAAGTGTTTTTTCTATAACAAAATGTAAAGTGAATTCTTTTTATAAATTTTCTTTGTAAAGTAAATACGATAATGATAAAATAGTAGTATAAGGTAAATACGGAGGTATTAATATGAGTACATTTATATTAGATACGGAATCTGTATCAGCGACAAAATCAACGCTAGATAATTTAGCGAGTAGAGTAGATAACATAGCAAGTGAAGTAAACGGATATGATACAAGTTGCTCAGAGTTTGATTTTAGTACGCCTAAAAGAGTCATAGCAAATAACATTGAAGCCTGTGGCACAAAAATTAAAAATACAAGTTCATATATTAATACAGTTGTATCTTCTCATACTACACTACAAAATAACATGAAATTCGAATCAAGTGCTGAACAAGCTTCTAAAGAACTACAAGACCAGATTTTAGAAGCAGCCATGGGAGCAGTTAGTTACGCCGGAGGGGGAAGTTATGGAGGCGGAAGCTATTACGGAGGGGGATATGCATCTTCAGGATATAATGCCTCAACAGTGAGAGTAGTAAACGCCAATATTTCAGATGTAAAATATGATAAAATTGAAACAAACGCATTAACTGCAACTGGAACAAAACTAGCAGAAAAATCAGTGTATAACGATTTAGGATATGCAACCTATGGAGGAATGCTTTTAATAGGATGCTCAACAGCCATTGGAACCGTAGGAGATATTATAGAGTTTACAATGAAAGATGGAACAAAAAAACGTTGTCTCATTGCTCAAAATACTGAAGGAGACAATATAAGCTTCTTTGTAAATGATAGCTGGCAAGAAGACAATGAGAAAAATCCAACACAAAATTTCAAAGAGAATGTTACTAAAATAGAAAATTATGGCAATTATCAAGAAAGTACAGGAATTGTTGATTTAACAAACTTACCTGCCATTGGAGAATATACCTCAAAATGGACTGCCTTGGGAGAAGACTGGACCGTTGTAACAACCAAACTAAGTGTTCCAGATTATGCGAATGTGGTAGCAAGTAAAAGACTATCCCAAACTAATAATACGAGAATATATAGTGATTATTGTTTAGCTTTTGCTCATGTCCATGCTTCAAACATGTATAATGGTTATACAGGAGACACCGCATCAGATGCAGGACGCTATAAACACGCAGGAGAATTTAATAATTGGTATAGTAATAATAAATCAGATACACTTAAGAAAATATATTCAGAAATAGTACAAGGAAAACCAGTGATTCTACAAGTTAATGGAAATTCATCTGGAACCCATAGACACTTTGTTACAGTGGTAGGATTTAGAAATAGTGTAACAGATCCAGAACAACTAACAGAAGATGACTTATTAATTTTAGATTCATATGACGGTAAAATAGAAAGAATGGATCAATCAAATTCAAGATTTATGACAACAGGAGCTCAAACAGGAAAGAACTATTCTGGATATTATTTAAGAACTTTAAAATAAAAATAATTAAAAAGATAGAAACCCTATCTTTTTTCTATTGAAAAAAAATGAAAAATAGAGTAAAATCTAATGTAGGATAGGTGATTAGAATATGAATAATGGGGTTGAGAACAATCAAACAGTAGAACCAGTATTAGTACCACAGGATCCAAATGCTGCCCCTGGTGTAGCTGGTGTTAGTCCAAACGTAGTAGATGCAAATCCAACTACAGTTTATAATGTGCCTGAAACAGCCCCAGAAACAGCACCACCTGAAGAAGAAAAACAAGAAGACCCACCTAAAAAAAGAAGAGGATCTCCTTTTGCGACTTTATTATTTATTTTATTAGTAGGAGTAGGAGCATATGCTTACTATTTAAAAACAACGACAGAAAACACTATTAAACAACAAAAATATATTTGTACTCCTGCTTCAGAATCAAAAGAAGAGGTTGCATTAGATGTCAATTCTACCTTAGTACAAGATCTCTATCAAAGAGTAGCAACCAATATATTAGAAGATGTATCACAACCAGAATGGAATGATACCATGAAAGTATATCTAGCATATAGACAAGTTCCTTCTTATAAATATTATGAGTCTAACTGTAATCTATTTAGACCAGGAAAAATGGAACCTTATGTTTGTGAAGAAAACAATAATATTAAACCAAAGGCATTTAAAGTAGAAACTCTCGAACTAGAATGGAAAAAACTATTTGGAGAAACAACAAAAATGCCAAAAATTAATGCACATTTACAAAATGGCTGCGTAGGAGACTACGAATATATTCCAGAAAGAGAAGAGTATGTACAAGGTATATGTAAAAACATTCCAACAACAACCTTAAAAGTAAAGAAGGAATTAGTAGAGGCAGTCACTTCCAACCATACCCTTATTTTAAAAGAAAAAGTAGAGTATATGGGAACAGATAAAACAGAAGTGCCATCTTATTTAGTAAGCGGAGAATATTTCTATACATTCCGTTTAGATTTAAATTATAACTATGTATTAATTAGTAAACAATATAATCAAAAATATGAATAGAAAGAAGGATTCTAATGGATATAAAATGTGTTGTAACTGGATATTTAGATGAAAATTGTTATATCCTTAGTAAAAATGGAAATTGTATAGTAATAGATCCAGGAGATGATTATTTAAAAATAAAAGAAGAAATTGGAGATGACCGTGTTATTGGAGTATTAATTACACATTCTCATGCAGATCATATAGGAGCTCTAAGAAACTTTTTAACAAAAAGATCTATTAAAATATTTAAAAGAAGTAATATAGAAAATGGAATGCATATAGATTTAGCAGATTTTCACTTTCAAGTCTTCTTAACACCAGGTCATTCAAAAGATTCTATTACATTTTATTTTGAAGAAAAGAAAGCTATGTTTGTAGGAGACTTCCTATTTAAAGAAAGCATGGGAAGATGTGATTTACCAGGAGGAAGTATTTCTGAGCAACAAGAGAGTATAAAATGGATTTTAGGATATGATGATGATATAAAATTGTATCCCGGCCATTATGAAGAAACTACCCTTGGATATGAAAGAAAAAACAATCCCTATTTAAAATGATTGTTTTTTTTTAACGAAAATGATATAATAGTGAGCCATAGAGGTGGTACTATGAAAGTATGGACAAAAGTATCCATCAAAGATCGAAATCCACAAGTCGAACGCATTTCCAAATCATTTCTAAACTATTTATATGGATATGGACCCATACGAGATATATGCCGTAAATATAATATTACTCCAGAGGATAGGGGAATGTTGGAGCAATACACGGCCAATCGTATCTCAGGTCTCTTATTATTATTCTTATCAAAGGATTATCATCGTATCAACGATATAGCAAATAAATATGATTTAAATGCCGCATCAAACTTAGATATATTCCCAGAAATAGAAGGCTATATTGATAAATAAAAATATAATGAATCATTCATTATATTTTTTTTAAATAAATACTAACATACCAATAAAACTAATAATTGTTGCAATAAGCATGATAATTGCAATAATCTTTATTAACTTATCACTCATTTGAAACACCTCATAGTATCATTATATAAAAAATGGAGGAATTTGTAAATTTATTAAATGAATATTTTAAAAGACAACTCCATATATTCTAATAGGTGAAGAATATGATTTCATTTATTAAACAAAACAAAGTATTTTCTATCCTCATAATATTAACAATCCTATCCTTAATAGCAGGCTTTATATTTTATGCAAAACTTGATAATGAAAGTAGAATTATAGTCTCAAATAACATTCAAAAAGTCCTACAAGAAAAAGAAAGTAACCTCTTACAGTATACAACAGACAATATGATAAAAACATTCCTCATATGGATACTAGGAATATCTATTTTAGGACTTCCTCTTATTCTCATCATATACTTATATTCCACATTTATTTTTTCCTTTGAACTATGTGCCATGATAGAGACATTAGGAATAAAAAAAATCATATGTATCCTATTATATAGTTTACCAAGACTTATCATGATAGGTTCCATGTTCTTTCTATGTTTTTATGCCATACACTTTTCTATCTATTTATTTAAATATTTATTTCTTCATAAAGATCTACCATTTCTTAAGATTATGAATAGATATAAGAGAATATATCTATACACAATCGTAGGATTAATCCTATCTATCATGTTAGAATTTATAAATAAAAACTATTTATTAAAAATATTTTATTAAAAATGTCAATTTACACTTGCACATTTACACATTTAGACCTATAATTATGTTAGGAGGGTAATTAATATGAAAGAATTAAATACTATTTTAACAGAATTAGGAATAAGTAAAGTGAGATTGGCAAAATACCTAGGTGTTTCACGTCAAATGTTATATAACTATCTAGGAATTGATGATATAGCAAATTGGCCAAAAGAAAAAGCCGCTAAACTATTAAGTTTACTAAATATAGAAGATATAGATGGATTGAAAGATTTAAAGATTACGGGAGAATATATCATTGAAGTAGAGAATAGACTAAATGAAGGCGTAAAAGATTCATCTAATAAAGAAGTAATTGCAGATTTAAAAGGATTTAATAAGAAAGAACAAGAATTATTATCTGATATTATCTCTTTATTAAAAGAAAAGTTATCTAGCGATAAATCAAAAGACTCCTATAATGCCTTTGTATACTTATTTCATTATATTCAATCTATGGAAACCAATGATGAATTAAAATACAATCTAGCATATTTTTCTAAATCATTAGGTTTTACAGATCCTATGGAATTTAATTTTAATAAAGATAAACAATTCGTATTTGAAAGTATTATGTTTAGTGCGATGACATTATATAATAATGGTGGATCTTCTAAAAATAAATTAGGAGATGCTCATAAACGTTTTGTTCAAAGTATTGATCAAAAGAAAGAAGAAAAATTATCACGTACACAAGAATTAAATACTGTTAAAATACAAGCATTAAAAGAATTAGGATACATGGAGATCAATGAAGACAATGCAAAAGAAGTATTTGAAAAAATAGCAGAAATTCAGTCAAGAAAAGTTTAAAGTTCTTGACTTTTTTTATAGAGTATATTATTCTTAACCTAAGAGGGTGAACGTTTATGAAGAAAGACAGAAGTATTAGACATAATACAAAAAGTAATATGGTTAATGTTTCTGTTTTTTCTATTTAGAAGAATCATTTTTGATGGTTCTTCTTTTTTTATAAAGTTTTGCCTTTTAGAAAGTGAGGAAAAATGAAAGAGAAAAAAATGACATATGACATTGAGGATATGCCACCTCTAGGAAAAAGCATAATATTGGCATTTCAGCATTTATTTGCGATGTTTGGAGCAACGATATTAGTTCCTATCCTAGTAAATGCCGCAGCAGGGAAGGAAGTACTTACAATTCCCGTTGCACTTGTAACATCAGGAATAGGTACACTTATCTATATTTTATGTACTAAAGCAAAATCACCTGTCTATTTAGGAAGCTCATTTGCCTTTATTGTCCCAATAGCAGCAGCCTATACAAAAGCGGGAATAGGGGGAGCTATGACAGGCATTATGGCTGTGGGACTACTTTATGTAATAGTGGCCATCATAATCCGTTTTGTAGGAAAAGCTTGGATTGAAAAATTACTACCAGCCGTAGTCATTGGTCCTATGATTATGATTATTGGTTTAGGATTAGCACCAAACGCAATCTCACAAATTGGACTATCATCAGGCACAGAACTAGATTGGAAAGTATTAGTAGTAGCTATTATATCCTTCTTAGTAACAGCCTTTGTAATGACCAAGGCTAAAGGATTCTTTAAGATTATTCCTTTCCTAATTGGAATAGTTTCAGGCTACATCGTATCATGTATCCTAGGACTAGTAGACTTTAAACCCGTAATGGATGCAAAATTCTTTGAAATACCAAAATTTGTAATACCATTCCATAACTATAAAATAAGTATAGCTGCCTTGATAACCATTCTACCAGTTGCCTTAGTAACATTATGTGAACATATTGGAGACCATACTTCTCTAAGTAATATTATAGGAAGAGATTTAATTAAAGATCCTGGACTAGATAGAACCCTATTAGGAGACGGATTAGCAACCTTTGTAGCAGGAGCCCTTGGAGGACCAGCTAATACAACATATGGAGAAAATACAAGTGTTGTAGGAATGACGAAAGTAGCTTCAGTTAAAGTAATAGGACTAGCAGCTTGCTTTGCAATCGTAATAGCCTTTTTAGGAAAATTTACAGCCCTTATCTCAACAATACCAAACGCTGTATTAGGAGGAGTATCCTTATTACTATATGGATTTATCGCCGTAAATGGATTAAAAGTACTAATTAAAAACCAAATAAATTTTGAAGAAAATAAAAATGTAGTAGTAGCTTCTTCAATGTTAGTCATAGGTTTAGGAGGAGCCGCTATCAGTATTATAAGTGGAGATATGTCCTTAACAATATCAGGAATGTCTTTAGCAGCCATTGTAGGAATTATATTAAATATTATTATAAAATCCGAAAGTGATGAAAAAATAAAACTACTAGAAAATGAAACAAAGTATCAGGAATTAAAAGAAGAAATCAAAAAAGAGGTCCTACAAGAATTAAGAAAAGATAATTTTAAAAATAAAGTAAAAGAAACCATGAAAAAGGCAGGCAAAAAGCATGAGTAAAAATGTAATAGAAATAAAGCATCCTCTTATAGAACATAAATTATCTATTCTAAGAGATAAAAAAACTTCAACAAAAGAATTTAGAGAACTCATAAAAGAAATTAGTATGATTCTATGTTATGAAGCTTTAAAAGATGCCAAACTAGATAATGTAACAATAGAAACGCCTATTGCAAAAATGAAAACACATAGAATGAATGAAGATCAATATGCCTTTATTCCAATTTTAAGAGCCGGTTTAGGAATGTTAGATGGAGTAATCAGTATGGTTCCAACAGCCAAAGTAGGGCATATAGGAATGTATCGAGATGAGAAAACATTTGAACCAGTTAACTATTTCTTTAAAGTCCCAGAGGGAATAGAAAAAAGAGAAGTCATCTTATTAGATCCTATGTTAGCAACAGGAGGAAGTGCAGAAGACGCCATAGAGCTTTTAAAAGAGAAGGGAGTAGGGAAGATTAAGTTCTTATCTATTATATCCGCTCCAGAAGGCTTAAAAAGGGTTTCTAAGAAATATCCAGATGTAACATTCTATACATCATGTATTGATGAAAAATTAAATAAAAATAAATATATAGTTCCAGGTCTAGGAGATGCAGGAGATAGAATCTACGGAACAAAATAATAGGGGAGTAAAAACTACCACCCCAACACAAAAAGAAGAGATTCTCTTCTTTTTTTATTGATGATAGTAAAAAAAGAAATAATAATTACTAATAAAAAATATTAAAAATTTATAAAAAGAATGAATAAAAGAGAAGATATTTAAATAAAAAAAATAAAAACAAGAATAAAAAAAAGACAAATAGTTAGATTAAAAAAAGGGGATAATACCCTATAATACTCTCTTATATCGTACTTCCTATAATTGATATTATGTTAACTTCTTAATAGAATAAAAATATAAGTATGACTCCCCTAGCAAAATATCATAATAAAAAGAATATATTTATATAATTCTAAAAATGTTATATATAACAATTATTATAAAAACTAATTATTAAAAATTTTTTCCTTATACTTATATTAGAAACTATTCTTTATTAATAAATAGTACTATACCCCCTTCTTCCCCTATCTCCCCTCTCTTTATCCATAAAAAAAGAGAGATGCATTTTAAGGCAATTATATATACTTAGATGGATAATTATCCACCTAAAGCTCTAAAAATCAAGATGCATTTTAAGCGATTTAAGTCTAAAAAGACGTATGATTATGCATCTAAATTTCTTGTAGAAAAATCAAATATTTTATTAAAATAAGGATAAATTTGATGTATAATACAAATAAGTTTTTTTAGTAAAAAAACACCTAAAAATAGTAAAATTGTACTTAAAAAGCATCATATTTTGTTGAAAATAAAGGGTTTTAAGGGATATGCAATAAAAAAGGGGCCTTCTTCCCCTACTTTACAATTTGATAGGGGAACTACCCAAAATGAAAAAAACAATTGAAAAAAAAGATAAAATGTGTTAAAATAGTTAACTAAGTGAGGTGAGATTGGATGAATAAAGGAATTAAATTATTATTAACGATCTTAGTTTTAGGATTATCATTCAGTGTTGTTTCTGCTAAAAGCTATTCATGTGAGACAGTTGATGGCGCTTACTATGGAAAAGATGGATCAGAAGTTGATAAAGTTCAATATGACAAAGAATGTGCAACTCATAGTTGTGAAATCGTAGGAGATACTTACTTTGGTAAAGATGGAAAAGAAGTATCAGAAGAAACTTTTGAAGCAGAATGTGAAACAACAGTTGTATCAGAACTACCAGATACATCAAGTAATTCTGATATCGTATCAATCATTGCAGGAAGTTTATTTATACTAGGAGGAGTAGTTTACTCTATCTCTTATCGTAAAGCAAATGATAGAGCATAAAAAAAGAACAAATTGTTCTTTTTTTTTATTCTAATTCATCTAAGAAACTTTTTCCCAATTCAGGTGAATCAATATCAAAATTATCTGCAATCGTAGCCCCAATATCTCCTAAAGTTTCAAAAGGAGGTAAACGACGAGGCGTCTTAAAATTCCTACTATAAATGATGACAGGTAAGTTTTCTCTCGTATGACCATTTCCAACAAAAGAAGGATCATTTCCATGATCAGCTGTAATAATAAGCAAATCATCTAATTCTAATTTATTTAAAATAATTTTTAAATCAACATCTAACTCTTCAATTGCTTCCGCATACCCTTCTATATCTCTCCTATGACCACAATTATCAAAGTCATTTAAGTTTACCATACATAAACCAATAAATTCTTTATCAATAATATCAGAAAGCTTGTTGATAGCCTCATTATTATCTTTTGCTTTAATCGTCTTATTAATACCCTCTCCATCAAAGATATCATTTATTTTACCAATTCCAACTACATTATAATTTTTTTCTACCAAAGAGTTTAAAATCGTCTTACGAGGAGGTTTAACTGCATAGTCCCTTCTAGCTGAATGAAGTAATTTATATTTTGTAGAAACACCAGTAAAAGGTCTCGCAATAATTCTCGCAATTTTAGTACCTTTTCGAAGCGTGACTTCACGTATCTTTTCACAATAGGCATATAAAGTACTAATAGGAATACAATCTTCGTGAGCAGCCACTTGTAAATCAGAATCCGCAGAAGTATAAACAATTAAAGATCCATAATTAACTTGTCTATCGCCAAGTTCTTGAATAATTTCAGAATTAGGACTACATTTATTTCCTATTACTTTTCTTCCCGTAATATTTTCAATTTCAGTAATTAATTCATAAGAGAAACCTTCATTAAATGATTCATAAGGTTCTGTATTTTTTAAACCTACAATTTCATAATGACCATTTAAAGAGTCTTTTCCCGCATTTGTTGGCTTCGCAATGGAATAATATGCTTCTACATCTTTATCTTCTGTCATAGTAAGTGTATCTGTAAAACCAATTTTCTTTAAATTAGGAATAAACAAATCTACTTTTTCTAAAATATGTCCAAGAGTATTAGACCCATTATCTTTATAGTTAATAGAATCAATGGCTTCCCCTACTCCTAAGGAATCTAATATAATTAAAAATATTCTTTTAAATTTCATAATCTTACTCCTTATTACTTCTTAAATGATATTTATTATAATCATCCACTACCTTTTCATCACTTACACGCGTATAAATCTTAGTAGTAGAAATATCAGAATGACCAAGCATCTCTTGTATACTTCTAAGGTCAGCTCCCCTATTGATTAAATGTGTCGCAAAAGAATGTCTCAAAGTATGAGGGGAAACTTCGGGATTAAGTCCTTTTTCTTTTAAAATACTTTTTAAATTTTTAAAAAATCCTTGTCGAGTCATACCCGAACCATGATTGTTGAGAAAAAGCTTATTACAAGGTTTATCTTTTAGTAAAGAATCTCTTACTTTTAAATATTCCTTTAAATAATAAAGGGCATACTCCCCTACTGGGATATCTCTTTCTTTAGAACCTTTCCCAAGAATACGAATTAAACAATTAGTCTGATCAATATCATTTAATTCTAATCCAATTAATTCACTTACTCTTAAGCCACAACCATACATTAATTCTAGCATAGCCTTATTACGGTAGTCAAATGAGCTTTCAAGCTTTATATCTAATAACTTATCTATATCATCTACACTTAATGTCTTAGGAAGAGCCTTACGTAATTTAGGCCTTTCAATAAATTCTGAAACATTTGTAGAAACATTTTTTTCTTTTAGCAAATAACTATGAAAGTTTTTAATAACCGTTAAATTATGTGCAATCGTAGTAGGTTCTTCCCCTACTCTTTCTTTTAAAAAATCTTTAATATGATCACTCGTAATAGAAGAAACATTTAAAACATGTTTAGACTCTAAAAACAGTTTATAAACTTCTAAATCATTTTGATAAGACTCTTTCGTACAATCAGATAAGCCCTTTTCAAAAATACAGTAATTTAAGAAATCTTTAATGGCATCCTCTAACTCCATATTATCACTCTCTCTAGGAAACATTATAACAAAGAACTTGTTATTTTTAAAGGACTCTTTTATGATATAATGAAATTGGTGATATTATGGAACAACCACTAGCAATTAAAATGGCTCCTGAAAAATTAAAAGATGTTTTAGGACAAAAACATCTAATAGGAAAAGGAAAAATACTAACAAATTTAGTAAATAATAAAAAGATATTTTCCATGATATTATATGGAAGACCAGGAATTGGTAAAACATCAATTGCGAATGCAATTGTGAAAGAATTAGGATGTAGATATCGTTTTTTAAATGCTACCATTCATAGTAAAAAAGATTTTGATATTGTAGTTGAAGAAGCTAAAATGTATGATGGAATTGTATTAATCATGGATGAAATTCATCGTTTAAATAAAGATAAACAAGATTTATTATTACCAAATCTTGAATCAGGATTAATTACTCTCATTGGAATGACAACCTCTAATCCTTATCATTCTATCAATCCTGCAATTAGAAGTAGATGTCAGTTATTTGAACTACAAGAATTAGAAGAAGAAGATATAAAGAAAGGCCTAAAAAGGGCCATTAAGAGCCCGTTCTTGGAGGGAATTGAAATAGACAGCAAAAGTATCGACCTAATCACAAAACTCTCTGGAAATGACCTAAGATATGCTTATAATCTATTAGAGATAGCATACTACTCTACAGAAGACAAAAAAGTAACAGAACAAACCATAAAATTTATTAATAGTAAACCAGTCTTTTTTGCAGATAAAAATGGAGAAAATCATTATGATGTATTAAGTGGATTGCAAAAATCTATTCGAGGAAGTGATGTAGATGCATCTCTTCACTATGCCGCAAGACTAGTAGCCGAAGAAGATTTAGAATCTTTATTTCGTAGACTATCCGTCATTGCTTATGAAGATATAGGTTTAGCAAATCCTTCGATAGGTCCACGCCTAGAAGCCGCCATCAATGCAGCCTTAAGAGTAGGATTACCGGAAGCAAGAATTCCCATAGGAGAAATTGTAACAGAAATGGCACTATCTCCAAAGAGCAATTCATCCCATACAGCCTTTGATGAAGCCCTTCAAGATATAATGGATGGCAATGTTGGAAAAATACCAAATCATATCAAAACAACCTCACAAGATTATAAATATCCCCATAATTATAAAGGGGCATACGTTGTACAACAATACTTACCAGATAAATTAAAAAATAAAAAATATTATCATCCAAAAGACATAGGATATGAAAAAAATATAAAAGAAATATATGAAAGATTAGAACAAATAAAAAAGAATAGTTAACTATTCTTTTTTTATACATTTAAAATAAAGTTTTCTATTTCAGCATTTGCATCTGTATCCGTCGTTTTAATCTTATAATCCAAACTACCAAGTTGCTGCATCAAATCAAGTAATTCTTTTTCTGTATAGAAAGCAATCAATTCTCTCGTTTTCTTAATACGATAATCAGACTTTTCTTCTAACATATTCGCAATTTCATGATCGCTCATATTTCTATTAACCAACAATTTTACTTGATACATAATACGAATTTGACTTCCCAACAAACCTAAAATACTAAGAGGTTCAATATGATAATCTCGTAATTCTCTATAACTTTGAAGAGCTTTTTTCTTATCTCTTTCAGCAAGAGAACGACTAAATTGAAAGGTTAAATCTCTAGGATCTCCTAATTTTTTAAAAACTAGTTCTTTTACATCTTCTATAGTAATCTTTTTTTCTTCAAACTTATAATTTTTTAGTTTATTACATTCTTGATCAATTTTTGTAAAATCTCCCATACAATACTCATCCAGCAAATTAATAACATCTTGTCTTACATCAAACCCTTTGAATTGTTCCTTAATATAGTTTTTAGGAGAAACATCCAACTCGATTATCTTACATCTTTTCTTTAATTCTTTAGAAAGATTAGTAGTAGCATTTAACTTTTTACATTCTATTACTAATAAATTATCAGCAGAAGGATGTTCCATATAACGATAAAGATGATCTAATTTATCTTTCTCTGACTCTAGAGAAATCTTTTCTATGTTTCTGATAATAACAATTTTCTTACTAGCCAAGAAAGAATAAGTATCTAAATCCTCCAAAGCATTTTCTAAAGTGTTTTCCTCTAAATCATAAATAGAAGTAGTAGCATCCAAAAAGCCTTCTTTTTGGATGATTTTCTTTATTTCTTTTTCTCTAAAAGCAAAATCTTCTGTCTCAATTAAATAACTATTCATTATTTCTAATTTCCTTGTCAATTTCAGCAAGAAGATCCTCAACTTTTACAAGAGAACTCGTACCTCCTTGAGCAAAAGTAGGGCTTCCTCCTCCATTACCATATGCATAATTAGCTATCTTTTTCATAATATAGCCAGCATTTAATTTTGAATGACTTTTAGAGATAAAATTCATACTTCCATCATCTTTTTGATTAATAAAGAAAATATAACCCTCTTTTAATTCATTCATTAAAGAATCTGCAATACTCTTTAAAATATTAATATCTTTATCATGAACACACATCACAATCGTTTCTATATCATCAATCACTTTAATATGTTCTCTATAGATATCTAAATTCTGAAGAGTTGCACTTTCTTTCAACTCATAATAGTCTTTTTCTAAAACCTTTTCTTCTTCATGTACATATTGTAATTCATTACGATTAAAGATAACGTCTTTATAAGAAGTTGGTTGATCATGATTTAAATCAACATCAAACTCTAATTTAAAACCATTACTTTTAGCTTCTTCTAAAATATCTTTTGCTTTCATTAAAATACGTATTTTTTCATCTGTATAAGGTTGAATTACATCATATAAAGCCCCTTCGATTCTATCTCCTGTAGCAGCTTCTATTCGAAAGACATTACTTCCTTTAGATTCACAAGAAGTAATAGCAAAATTTTCTATATCCTTGGTATTAGAAGCATGCGTTCCACCACATAATTCAACAGATTTTCCAATTTTAACAACACGAACCGTATCCCCATACTTTTCACTGAATAAAGCCATAGCACCCATTTGAACAGCCTTATCAAGAGGCATAATTTCAGTAGAAACAATTAAATCTTCATGAATCATATTATTGACAAACTTCTCCACCTCAAGAATCTTATCATCTGTCATTTTACCAGGATAAGTAAAATCAAAACGAAGTTTTTCATCATCTACATAACTACCAGCTTGTTTAATAGTATTGGAAACAACTTGCTGAAGAGCATATTGAAGAATATGAACACTGGAATGATTGCATTCAATTCGTTTTCTACGATCTTTATCAAGTACCAACTCTACTTCATCCCCAACAGTAATAACACCGTCTAACAAACGAACTTTATGAATATGTTGTCCATTAGGGCCTTTAAACACATCTACAACTCTCGCTTTAAAGTGATCCCCAACAATCATCCCTGTATCACTGACTTGCCCACCAGACTCTGCATAAAAGCA
This sequence comes from Bacilli bacterium, assembly GCA_017511375.1. Classification (GTDB taxonomy): domain Bacteria; phylum Bacillota_I; class Bacilli_A; order RF39; family UBA660; genus UBA3789. The sequence goes on from JAFWKJ010000007.1 coordinate 15,227, forward strand.
AGTTCTTTCTAACGCAATATAAGTATCATGATCAATAAACTCTACTTGTTCATCTTTAGTAAAAATTGCAAGAACTTTACTTCTTAATCGATAAATTCCATAAGCAAATAAAGATGGTTTAACAAAATCAAGTAAAACCTTCTTTTGCGAAGCCATAGAGGTTTTTGTTTTTGCATTTCTCTTTGCTAAATCTTTTTGAATATTCATATATTTATCAAATTCTTCACGAGATACTTTAATTCCTTTTTCAAGCAAATACTCTTCTGTTAACTCAAAAGGAAAACCATATGTATCATATAGACGAAAAGCATCTTCTCCACTCACAATACCATCATGCGTATTTAAGACAAGCTCTGCTAATCTTCTTTCACCAGCCTCAAGCGTTTTTAAGAATAATTTTTCTTCTTCTAAAATAAGAACTTCAATTTGAGATCTTTTATCTTTTAAATAAGGATAAGCTTCCCCCATCACATCTACAACATCCGATACAATCTTATAAAGGAAAGGGCATTCAATTCCAATATTTTTACCATAACGAACACTACGTCTAAGAAGTCTTCTAAGTACGTATCCACGTCCAACATTTTCAAAAGCAGCGCCATCTGCCAAAGCAAAAGTAATAGCACGAATATGATCGGCAATTACTTTGAATTCTTTTTGTCCCACATATTCAAAAGAAGATAATTCTTCAATATGTTTAATAATAGGTTTAAACAAATCAGTTTCAAAGTTAGAATCTACATTTTGAAAGATACAACACCATCTCTCTAATCCGGCACCAGTATCAATATTTTTACTTGGAAGTTCCTCATATTCACTTCTCTTTAGTCCTGCTTTCGCATTAAATTGAGAGAAAACATTATTCCAAATTTCCACGAAACGTTCTTGTTCTTCATCATGGGTAAAACGATAAAAAGCATCTCCTAAAGGATCATACTTGACTCCTCTATCAAAGAATATCTCAGAATCAGGTCCACAAGGTCCTTCTCCAATCTCCCAAAAATTTCCTTCAATAGGAATAATATGTTCAGGATTTAAACCTAAATCAATCCAATATTGTTTCGCATCAAAATCCTCAGGATATACCGTTACATAGATTAATTCTTTATCTATATCAAAGAATTCAGGAGACGTCAACAATTCAAAAGCATAAGAAATCGCTTCTTTTTTAAAATAGTCTCCAATCGAAAAATTTCCCATCATTTCAAAAAAGGTTTGATGTCTTTTAGTAACTCCTACGTTATCAATATCATTCGTACGAATACATTTTTGAATATTAACAATTCTTCTACTTTTAGGAACTTCTCTTCCATCAAAATACTTTTTCAAAGGGGTAACACCCGCATTAATCCATAATAAACTATCATCATTAATAGGAATTAGTGATGCACTATCATATACAATATGGTTATATTTCATAAAGAAACGAAACCATGTTTTACGAATGTCTAAATGACTCATGTACTTCATATTACTTCTCCTTAATTACTTCTAACATTTTTTCTACCACTTCATCAATCGTTAAATGAGTTGTATCAATATAAACCTGATCATCCGTTCTCATAAGAGAGCCAACTTCTTTATGCATATCATTATAATCTCTTTTCATGATATTCTCTTTAATTTCTTCCAAACTCATTTCTATACCAGATTCCTGATTTTGTAAAAACCTACGTTTGGCACGTTCATCCACATCAGCATCTAAATAAAACTTGTAATTGGCATCCGGTAACACCACCGTAGTGATATCTCTTCCTTCCATAATAACATTTTTTCCATGAGCGATATCTTGTTGTTTCTTAACTAAAATCTCTCGTACAGCAACAATAGAAGATATAGGGCTCACTATTTGAGATACTTCTTTGGTACGAATTAATCCTGAAACATCTTCTCCATCCAAAAAAGTACGTCTTTCTTCATCAAATTCTATCTGAATTCGATTAGCAATTTCAATGATTTTCTCCTGATCTTCTAAAGCACAGTTTTCTCTTAAACTCGCCAAGGCAACGCAACGATACATAGCCCCTGTATCAATATAAACAAGCCCAAGTTTTTCAGAAAGAATATTTGCAACTGTTCCTTTACCACTACCAGCAGGACCATCAATAGCAATTACAATACTCATATGATTTCACCTCTATCTTTTTCTTCTTTATATACAATCTCTTTTGCTTTATCTTTTAATGAATCTAAAGAAGTATTTTCAACGATATAATCAAAATCAAGATACTGATCTAGTTCTGTTTCTGTTATATGATGTCTTTCTTCTTCAGATAATAAATCTTTATAATGATTTCTTTCTAGTTTAATAGTAATTACATCAGGATATTTACTCTTTAAAACTTCAAACTCATGTAATAAACGGGCATCTGTAATAATAAAAACATCAAAAAACTCTTTTAGAATTTCAATATCTTCCTCTAATCGATTCAATAAGAAATCTCTCTTACCAAGTTTTTGTTGAATAATTTCGATACCCATTTTTTGTAAAAACTCTCTTGGTTTAGAATTCTCATTTCCATCCCATTCAAAATAATTTCTAGCATAACCATACAAAGGAGAAGTAATATGCATGACACATGGTTTATAACCATAATCTTTTAATTCTTCTCTTAAATAATCACCAAAAGTATTCTTCCCTGTTTTCGCTTTTCCACCTATCACATATAGCTTCATTTTTTATTCTTCCTTTCATACAAATAAAAGACCACTCTAGGAGGACTACAATGCGCCCGGTACCATCCTAAATTGGTCTTAATTCTTATAACGGTATCCCGAAAAGGCTCCAAAAGTAGCTTCCAATCCTCTTATCATTAACTTCCACCAACCGTTAACTCTCTATTCATAAGAACCTATTGTACTCCTCTTATATCTACGCCTTCTTTTCTATCACTTTTTTTGTTGCTTTTTTTTCTGGTTCTTCTTCGTCATTAAAACGATCTAATAAATGAAATTTTTCATTGAAGAACACTGCAAACACCTTCAAACATGCAATAACAGGTGTTGCAATAACCATACCTATAATACCAAAGAAATGTTGGAAAATCAATAACCCTAACATAATAGTTACTGGATGCAATTTCATCGTATGTCCCATAATTAAAGGCTGATAGAAATTGTTTTCCAACAACTGAACTATAACAATAGAAATCAAAACACAAACTCCGGTAATAGGAGAAATAGTAAATCCAACAATAACAGCTGGAATTGCTCCAATATATGGTCCAAAATAAGGAATAATATCTGTTACTGCACAGAACAATGCAAAGATAACAGGTGCTTCCATTCCTGCCAAAGTAAGTCCAATTACTTGTGTCAAGAATACTAAGAACATAATAATTAGAACCCCTTGAACATAACTTCTTAAAGAAGTATTAATTCGTTTAGTTAATTCATCATAATTATTAATCCAAGACTTAGGTAAAATACGTTTAATACTTTGATTCACTTTATTAAAGTCATATAGTAAATAGAAACCAACCATTAGTCCTAATACAACATTTAATCCACTACTAACAATCGCTGTACCAATATTTAAAATATATTTTGGTAAGTCAGATACAATAGCTAGACCATAATCAGATGTTAAAGACATGATATTTTCTTTCAAATCAGCAGTATTGATTAATTTACCTGTATCAAATTTTTGAATAATACCCATCAAGAAATTAGTTAAATCTTCAAAAATTCCTGGAGCTGCCACCACAAAATCTTTCACCTGTGAAATTAGTGTTGGAATAAACAAATAAGAAATGGCAATGATAGCGCCAATAATAAGTAAATAAACTAATAAGCATCCAACAATTCTAGGAACTTTCTTCTTTTGTAATTTTGTAACCAACGGTTCAAACAACCAAGCAATAATAAACCCAATAAAAACAGGAGAAATAACTACTAAAAACTCACTAAGTAAACCAAGTATCTTCCATTCTTTAATTAAATAAGTAGCAAGTAATATTAAAATAACAATTACCATAAAATAACTAATATTAATAATTTTACTACCTGTTTTCAAAATAATATTTAAAGAAGTAACATCCACCTCTTTATCTTTTAATTTTCGAAACATACTGAATCAACTCCTACTATTTATAGTATACCATGAATTTTATGATTTTAAAGAAGAATTCATACTTTTATGATATAATTTTACTGGTGATACCATGAAAACACTAAATCAAAATTATACGGAAGAAATCATAATCAATAATTCTCGTTTTATATGTTATATATTTCCACTCAACGAAAACCAGATAAATGAGAAATTAGAAGAGATTAAAAAACTTCATCCCAAAGCCACTCATTATTGTTATGGATACATTTTTGATGAAATAAAACATGCAAATGATGATAATGAACCAAGTGGTACAGCCGGACAACCTATTTTAAATGTCTTAGAAAAAGAAAACTTAAATCGAGTGCTTGCCATTGTAGTAAGATACTTCGGGGGAATAAAACTAGGCGCAGGAGGATTAGTAAGGGCTTACACAAAAGCCGTCACAAACACACTAAAACATAGTCAATATATAGAACTTATTCCGGGTTATGTAATAGAAATAACATTTTCATATGAAGAAGAAAAAAATGTGCAATACATTCTAAATAAAAGTGAAATAATTAAAAAAGAATATTTAGAAGAAATAAAATATCAATGTAAAGTAGATGAAGAAACCTATGAAAAACTAGAAAAATATCAACCACATATAATACAAAAAGAGTATATCAAACAAAATTAAAAAGAGGATAGCATAAGCTACCCTCTTTTCTATGAACAAAATGTGTTAATATTCACCATATTATGATAGTCACCACAAATAGATTTACCATTACACAAATAACAAGCATAAACATCGTTTTCCGCTTGAGAAGCAATAAAGATAACATTATTGGCACTTATTTCAACATATAAATCCATATTATTAGTATCCGAATCGGTAACCACACAAGTCATCGTATCATGATCTCCATTATAACTACAACCATTAACATTTGAAAAAACACTATAAATTTCCGCAGAATAAGTTTCAAAGAAATCAGATCTATATGGATAAGAGTGAGGTGTATCATTATAGAAAAAATATAACCCAGAGTTCATAATAATATCATTTTGAACAACATGTTTTATACCAATTGGAACATGATAATCAGAAATCATTCTAGAAGCGTCCGTATATAAATCAACACCAGATGGTATGACTTGACCAATAGTTAAAGCAGTTGTAAAAAATGAATATTTGAAATTTCTAATTTCAATAGCTGTCCTATCCGCTTGAACATAATTAATTGCAAAATACAAATCATGAGATACCTGTTCATCAGGTAACTGACTACTATTAATATCTTTATTATAACCGATTCGAATCTTAAAAGTCTCAGAAGTACCAGCCCTTAAAATTTGCTTCTCCGCCAAAACAAAATCATCTGAATACTTTACATCAAATATTAGATAAGGAGGAATATCATCCTCTCCATCTACTTCAATCGAAAAATTTTCAATCATCGCATCAATCGTACCATTATTAATAACATCAATCGTACACTCGGCATAAGATCCAGGTTCAAGGAAGGAAACATCAAAGGAAAGAGAAAGGTCCGATTCAAATGACGCATTAGAAATATTAACACCATCATTAGCGATAAGATCAGTTGACTCTTCAACAAAATGAATATCCCAAGTGTTTCTAGCCACAGTTGTAGTTCCTGATATTTTTAATACCGCTTGCAAAATAGCATATCCAATTCCAAGCAAAAAAATAATTAACAAAATAAGCAAAATATTCTTTGCTCTTTTCTTTTTATCATCATCAATATTAAATTGATATACTTCACCATTCTGCATACATTCCTCACCTATTATAAATATACATTCATAAGTTTTTTGTGTCAAGAATCAGAAAAAAATCCTTTAATGATTGACAAGTACTTTCAATTTTTTGATGACTTTCTTCTCAATCCGAGAAATATAACTTTGTGATATTCCTAATTTATCAGCCACTTCCTTCTGGGTATATTCATCATTTCCTAAAAGTCCATAACGCATAATCATAATATCTCTATCCCTTGGTTTTAACTGATTTATTTCTTCCAGCATAATTCTTTTATCATGATCTTCCTCGATACACTTTGTAATACTATCTTTATCTGTCCCAATCACATCTTCCAAATGCAATTCATTTCCATCCCCATCGTAAGATAGAGACTCCTCGATACTCACTTCTTGTCTCACTTTCTTATTTTTACGTAAAAACATAAGAATTTCATTATCTATACATCTAGAAACATAAGTAGCTAATTTTATATTTTTCTTTTGATTAAAAGTATTAATCCCCTTAATAAGCCCTATACTTCCAATACTTACTAAATCTTCTAAATCCACCCCCGTATTCTCATATTTTTTAGCCAAGAAAACAACCAAACGTAAATTATGCTCTATCAGTTTTTCTTTTCCTTCTAAATAACCTTGTTCTTTTAAGGATATATAATAGTTTTCTTCTTCACTAGATAAAGGCTCAGGCAAAACATCTGTAGCCCCCACATAAAAAATTTCCTCTTTTTGAATAATCTTATAATAAACTCTACGTACAAAACGTTTCATTTTTTTAATGAATCTTTTCATAATTCCTCCTTAATACAATTAGGTAAAATACAATGACAATCATGAAGATGTAAAGACCTCTTAGATAAACCAACCAAACATTTTTTAATTTCCACTTCATTAATAAAAACTTTATCAGGTTTAATACACTCTAAAATCCCTTCATAATTCAAGGCTTTATATGGAATATAATAAGGTTTTGTATGAGGAATATATTGATCAATCAAAATAACCGGTTTATGACTAATGGGAGATTTCAAATGATTTCCAGTATCAATAAAACCATCAAACAAGTATTCTTTATGATTAGAATATATTTTTACCTGAAACTTATGAATCATATTTTCTTTATACTTCTTATATTGATAAATAAAGAATCCAATAATCATAGGACAAAGAAGTAAAAGAAATAACATATTATAATAATATCCATGATTTAAATGTAACAATTCCAGAAAACCTCCTACAATAATACTTAAAAGATAAAAATAAAAAGTATTTTCAAATAACTTCTCTTTCCCAAAAGAAATAAAATTCATAAGCAAAGCAATCACTATTTTTAAAAAAGTAAGTACCATCATCTTAAGAGGTATCCATAATAAAAAAATAGTACAAGACCCCATCAGACTTCCAAATATCATTCGATATATTTTAGTTTTTCTTCTTAAGATTTTCTTTGTACCAAATAAAATCATAAAATCTAATAAGAAATTTAATAAAAAAACTGATTCAATATATATTTTCATCTAATCACCAAAAATATTTTAGCAATAAAAAAACGACTATTTTGTCGTTTTATATCTTTTTCTTATGAATAAATATTTTTGTAATATAAACAAGGAAGATAGCCATGATTAATACAAAACACCACTTAAGAATAGAACATAATAGTGGCATAGAATACGTATACCTTTCAATGATCGCTATTACACTTTCTGGCAAGTATTTTCCAATCACAGCTGCCACATCTCTTAGTCCAATATTATTTTTAATAAAAGTTAATATTCTTAAGAAAATATCTACGATAGCTACAAAAAATACAAAAGATGAAAATCTCTTAAAAAACATAATAACAACAATAATTCCAATAATTAAAATGATTAAATCAATATACATACAACCACTTCTCTCCTCTACTCTAAAGTAATTGTATCATTAAAAATGAAAAAAGGAAATATTTACTTTTAAGATTGTAAAAGTTTATCTCCTTCTTCTAACATATCTTCGATAAAAACACCATAACCGGTTTTAGGGTGATTTACAACGACATAATTAACGACCCCAATGATTTTATCATTCTGAAGAATAGGAGAACCACTCATTCCTTGTATAATTCCTCCAGTCTTAGATAATAAGGAATCATCTGTCACTTCAAAATAAATATTTTTAACCGTTTCATTTTTATCTATATCCAAGATATTAATCTGATATTTTTTTTCTTGATTCTCCATATTTAAATATAGATAAGCTTCTCCAAGTTTTATCTCATCTTTTTTCGCAACCTCCACTAAATGATCGCTAGGAAGCGTTTCTTGATAAAGACCATAAATACCATTTACTTGATTAGATTCAATAGATCCAAGAACATGATTTGTGAAGTTAACACGAATTTCTCCTATTCGACCATTACGATTCTTTTGAATAGATTCATCATAAACTTCATATAAAGAACCTCTATTTAAATCAAATAAAGAGTTAGAAGAGGTTTCTAATATTTCATGTCCAAGAGAAGCAAAGATTTTCGTTTCAGGATCTATATAAGATAAAGTACCTACCCCATCGACTTCATCTTTAATATAAAGACCTGTCCTAATCTCATTATTTTCCTTTTCTACCACAAGTTTTTCATTGATAATTTTTTGATTTCTATCAATTTGAATCGAGTAAGTACCAGAATCAGTCACAATCTGATCTAAGTCTTCAATGGATTCTACTTTTTGTTGATTAATAGAAATAATTTTATCTCCTTTCTTTAAAGAAGAATTTAAATTACTATAAAAATCTACGATATAAACACCATTAGAATGTATTTCTATCCCAATAGGTTCACCAGTAACTATCAAAGTATTAGAATAAGCAAATACTTGAATGGGGAATAATAATAGTAAGAAAAGTACTAATTTCTTTTTCATATATTCACCTCATTCTTTAGTATGAACAAAAACAAGAAAAATATACAAAAAAAGCGATATAAATCGCCCTCTACTCATCAACTTGAAAAAGAGTAGTATCTCCATTATCTTTCACAAGTTTTGTAATAGATTCTTCTGCTTTCTTAAGTTTCTCATCACAAGCTTTAGCTAACTTCATAGCTTTATTAAATTCTTCTATTGCATCATCTAGAGGAACTTCTCCAGTTTCTAATTTTTTAACAATCTCCTCTAAACTTGCCAAACTCTCCTCAAAACTTAATTCTTTTTCTTTCTTCTCAGCCATAATAACCTCCATTATTATTTTTAAATATAATTAGTAAATGAATTATTTCACATACTATGCATTTGCAATTACTACAAAAGCAAAAAACAAAGTAATGATACATAATATTATCATACAAGTTTTTATAAAAACTTTTATTAATGAATATTTATTTAAAGCATAAATGGTAGTAATAATACTACAAATAGCAAGTAAAAATGCAATCAATTTTTCATAATTCTTATATTTATCATGTCTTAATTTAGTCTGCTCCGCTTTACTAACACATTCTTCATATTCTTTTTCCCATTTCAATTCTTCTTCCTCACTTGAAAAAGCAAGTCTAGTCATATAACACTTAGAGCCAATACTTTCAAAAGTATAATTAAAATATACAAACGCTTGAAGAACAAACAAAACTAAACTAAGAACAACAAACAATATCACTTTATTTTTTTTCACTTCCATACAATAAACCTCTCATTCCTTTTTAGACTTTGAAATATTAGCAAAAAAAACAACATCTGAAACAACACCTATGACTAGATATATCAAATACCTATTTGATCTTTTTTTATGTCTAGAAGCTATCTCATCGGCCTGTGGGCATTCTTCCGAATTAGGACATAAATCTTGGGTTGAAATTTTTCTATCATCAAAATAATTATAAGAAAAATACACAATTAAAATAGAAACAATGACAATCAATGCAAATAATACATAATTCTTTTTCATACAACACTTGCCTCAATAGAACCATCATGAAATTCTACTTCTATTATGTCTCCTTTCTTCATCTTTTTAGAACTATTAATCACTTTACCCTCTTTTTTTGTTAAAGTGTATCCTCTTTTTAAAGTAAGTAAGGGACTTAGTGTTTCTAACTTAGAAACTAAGTTTAAATATTTATTCGTTTTATTATCTAATATTTGATATGGATTTTTGAAAACATAGGATCCTTTTAATTCAATCAATTTTTTACTTTTGATATTTACTAAATTAATCGTACTATGTTTGAAACGTTCCAATAGATTATCAAAAAGGATTTCTTTAGTCTGATAAATCGTAATAGGATTTCTAATAATATTTCGATTCATAATACCTTGGAATCGATCTTTATAATTTTCTATTTTATTATGCATTGTTTTATTCAAACGAATATTTAATTGATTCAAATAATTTTCTACATCTTCTCTTTGAGGAACTGCCATTTCGGCTGCACCTGTTGGTGTAGGAGCTCGAAGATCAGCCACAAAATCAGCTATGGTAAAATCAATCTCATGTCCAACAGCACTAATGACAGGAATCGGGCAATCATAGATGGCTCTCGCAACAATCTCTTCATTAAAAGGCCATAAATCCTCAATAGAGCCTCCTCCTCTACCGACAATCAAAGTATCCAAAGAAAACTCTTCTGCTCTTTTTATTTGTCTTACAATGTCTTCTTTGGCATCTTCTCCTTGGACTAAAGAAGGAAATAAATAAACTTCCACCAATGGCCATCTTCTTTTAATCGTCGAAATAATGTCCTTGATAGCAGCCCCAGTTGGAGCCGTAACAACTCCTATACGATTAGGAATTCTAGGAATCCTTTTTTTATGTTCTTCTCGAAAAAGGCCTTCTTCTTCTAATTTTTTCTTTAACTGTTCAAAAGCAATATAAAGATTTCCAACTCCATCTTCTAGCATATCATCTACATATATTTGATATTGCCCTGTTGCTTCAAAAACACTTACCTTTCCCGTTACTAAGACCTTCATTCCATCTTGTGGAACAAATTTTAGTTTCTTAGTAGAAGATGAGAACATAATCGCATTGATACGACTGCCTTCATCCTTTAAAGTAAAGTAGAAATGTCCTCTACTATGGGCTTTAAAATTAGAAATTTCTCCTTTTAAAAACACTTCATTTAGATGAATATCATTATCAATCTTATATTTAATATATCTTGTAAGTTGTGTTATGGTAATATATTTATCATTCACAAGCACTCATTCCTTTATTCATCTTTCTTTTCTTCATGGTATATTTTATCTAAAACGCCATTAATCATCTTCGTAACAGCTTCTTCACTATACTTTTTAGAAAGTTCTATTGCTTCATTGATAGCAACAACAGAAGGCGTATCCGTGTACATTAATTCATAAGTACCCAATAATAGAATAGCCTGATCCACTTTATTTAAACGATCCATAGTCCATTCATTTAAATACTTATTATCTAGATCAATAATCTCATTTTGATTTTTTATAATACCTGAAATAGTATCATTTACAAACTCATTTTCAACCTCTAATTGTTCTTTAATTAAATCTTCTACGTGATACTCAATATTAGTCCCCTCAAAGATTTCTATTTGATAAAGAACTTTCATAATAACTTCTCTAAGTTCACTTCTATTTTTCATATCATCACCTACTATCATTTTATCATATTAGTTAGAATCTGTCATTTCGATTTGATAAGGCTCATTTTCAAGAATTTCAACAATTTCTTGATCAGAATAACCTTCTTTTTGTTTAGTAAAAAAGAAACAATCAATGTCAAAAGAATTTTTTGACATTAGATAAGGATCTCCCTCAAAAACCTTATCAAGATGAATCACGTGATATTCTTTTAATTTATAAATTAACTCTTCTAATTCCTCTGGATTTCTTGTGAGAACAAAAGGATTAATCATAAGAATGTATCTCATCACTCTATGATTACACTTTTGATCAGACAATAGTTTTAAAATCTTACGAATATCTTCCTTATTTCTAATTTTAATTTCTGGATTCTGACTTATAATTTGTTCAACTTCCCCATCACGAAATAATTGTTTTAAACTATCCATGGTATCCCTCTTATTTATTTTTAACTTCTTTATTTAATTCATAAAGGAAGTTTAGTGCTTCCATAGGCGTCATTTCTAAAGGGTTGGCAGCACGAATCTTTTCTTCTAATTCATTCTTTTTAGGAGTAGATTCTTTTTCAGTTAATTCAAATAAAGAGGTTTGAGTAAATGTTTCTTTTTTAACACTCTTTTTTTCATATACACTTAATATTTCATCTGCCCTTTGAATAAGACTCTCTGGTAGTTTTGCAAGAGCCGCAACATGAATTCCATAACTCTTATCTACTGCACCAGGTCTAACTTTATGCAAGAAAGTTACACGCCCATTTTCTTCCGTAGCAGAAACATGAACATTTTTTAAATGTTTTAAATCTTTTTCTAGAATCGTCAACTCATGATAATGGGTCGAAAATAAAGTTTTTGCTTTAATCTTATCATGAATATATTCCAGAATGGCTTGTGCTAAACTCATACCATTATAAGTAGCTGTCCCTCTACCCAATTCATCAAATAATATCAAACTATTTTCAGTCGCATCTTGTAAAGCATTATTTGCCTCTTTCATCTCAACCATAAAAATAGATTCACCGCTTACTAAATCATCACTAGCTCCAATTCTTGTAAATATCTTATCAAAGATAGGAAGTGTTGCTTCTTTACAAGGAACAAAACACCCAATTTGAGCCATAATAACTGTAATAGCACATTGTCTCATATAAGTAGACTTTCCAGCCATATTAGGGCCTGTAATAAGAAGAATATCCGTTGTATGATCCATAATAATATCATTCGGAATATATTTATCTTTCATAACCTGCTCCACAACAGGATGTCTACAATCAATTAAACGAATCGATTTATCTTTTGTAAGAGTTGGCCTCACATATTTATATTGATCACTCACAACAGAAAACGCTTGAAGCATATCGACTTCACTGATCACTTTCGCAGTCATCTGAAGTGGTTTAACAAACCTTTTAATCACTTCTCTTATTTCCATAAATAACTTATATTCTAAGGCAATAATTCTTTCTTCTGCTCCTAGTATAATATTTTCTTTTTCTTTTAATACAGGCGTAATAAATCTTTCACAATTCGCAAGTGTTTGTTTTCGTTCATATCCAAATTCCTCTTTAATCATATTACATTGACCTTTAGAAACCTCAATATAATATCCAAACACTTTATTAAATCCAACTTTTAAATTCTTAATACCCGTTCTTTCTTTTTCTTCTTTTTCTAACGCAAGAATAAAATCTTTAGAACCACTACTTATCTTTTTTAATTCATCAAGTTCTTCATGATAACCAGATTTTATTAATCCACCTTCATGTAGAGTAAAAGGAGCATCTTCACAAATAGAATGATCTAATAAAGAATAAATCTCTTCAAATGTATCAATCTTTTTATCAAATTTAAGTTGAGTTAAAATATCTTTCATTTTAGGAAGAACAGAAACAGAATTCTTTAATTGTATTAAATCTTTAGCATTTAAATTACCATAAGTAATTCTACCTACTAATCTTTCTAAATCATATACTTGTTCTAATAGATGAATCAAATCATCTCTTAAAATAAACTCAGTACTAAGTAAAGATACAAAGTCATATCTTCTTTCAAGAGCATCTTTTTGGGTTAAAGGATTTAAAATACTATATTTTAAATAACGACTACCCATAGCTGTTTTACATTTATCAAGTAACCACAACAAACTATATTGTCTCTCACGATTACGAATTGTTTCTACTAATTCCAAATTTTTCTTTGTATTAACATCAAAATCCAAATAAGTAGAAGATTTAATAATCGAACAAGGTTGTAAATGATGAAGATCACCCTTCTTGTTTTCTAAAATATAATAAAGTAAATGTTTTAACGTTTTGACAAGTCTTACATCATCAATATTTTTATAAATATATTGATAATCCTTCTCTTCATATTCTTCTTTTGTAATAGTAACTAATACATCATGATTGGTACGTAAACGTTCTACAATTTCACGATCGATTGTATCATTTACAATCACTTCTCTAAAGTTATTACGCGTTATTTCTTTAATAACTTTATCATTATCTCCTTCAATAAGACAGGCATATACTTCTCCTGTAGAAATATCTGCATAGCTTACTCCAAAACAATAATTAAAATCATAAATATTGGCAATATAATTATTATCTTTAGAATCAATATTAGAATCAATACGAGTTCCTTTCGTGATAACTTGAATGACATCTCTTTTTACCATTCCTTTTGTCTCTTTAGGATCCTCTAATTGCTCACAAATAGCAACTTTATAACCTTTATCAATTAATTCATCTACATAAGTGGTATAAGCATGATGAGGAATTCCACACATAGGCACTCTTTCCTCTAAACCAGCTTGTTTTCCAGTCAAAGTTAATTCTAATACTTTAGAAGCTAAAATAGCATCATCAAAAAACATTTCATAGAAGTCCCCTAAACGGAAAAACACAATACAATCATCGTACTGATCTTTTATATCTAAGTATTGTTGCATCATGGGACTAAGTTTATTACGATCTACTTCACTTCTTTTCATCTATACCACCTGTGTTATATTATAACATAAAAAACTATCTTTCTCATGCAAAAGATAGTTTTATTAGTATATTATCGGCGATTTCGTTTTTGCCGTAATTCCCTTTTCTCCGTTTTAGAAGAAATAGTTTTTTCCTTTTTTCTTTTTTTAGAGCGATTTGAAGGTAAACTAATATAAAGAAAGTACCCCTCAAATGCAATTACAAAGAACAAAAAGATAGGTTTCAAAACATAAGAAATAGAAACAACAAAGATATTTCCAAGTAAAACAACAACGAGTAAGAACAAATCCCCATCCGATAGTTTTTTACCACCATTAGATTTCATCTTATCACTGTAATAACTATATATTTTCGTAAACCCAGCTACAGACCATATAATTAACATCATAAGAATAGTTTTATATTTTGTTAAAAAATCTAATTTATCCAACACTTCCATAGAAGTAGCATCTAACCCATATTCTTCGCAAATATATTTATAAAGGGCAGAATAACCATTCACAATCCCTTCATTCCACTCTTCTCTCTCTAAATAAGGCATAAAATAGGTATTAATATAGTCATCAATTAAGGGAGTATCTATTGTATCTAACAATTTATCTCCTACTTGAATCCTCAACTTTCTATCTTCTTTGGAAACTAAAATGATCAAACCCTTATTACTAATATCAAATTGATCAAAAACTTGATTCGTGTATAATTCTAACTCTTCCCCTTCTAGACTTTTAATCGTAACAACATAAAAATCAATCCCTTTGTTTTTATATAAAAAGTTTGAATATTTAACAATATAATCTTCTGAATCGCTTTCTAATAAGTTTGCCTCATCTGTCACAAAAACATTCTCAGACTTTTCAACTATAGCGTGACAGTATAAAGGAATAAATAAAAGAACCGTAATAATCAATAAATAAAATTTTTTCATGATTCTCACCAATTCTATTTTAACATAGTCTATTTCAGGAAAGAATCAATTTAAAAAAAATAATGACAAAAGGATGTCAATTTCATTTTTTTATGATTTTTTTTAAATTTTTTGTTACAATAAAATAGGATGTGATAGGATGGAAAGTCATTATTATAAAGATAAGGTATGTTTAATTATAGGAGCTGCATCAGGAATAGGTTTAGCAACAACAAAACTGTTAATTAAAGAAGGAGCAATCATATATACACTAGATAAAAAGAAAATGTCTCTTCCAAATGTCAATGCTATCTACTGTGATTTAGAAAACAAAAATAGTATTGATGATGCTTTCAAACAACTTCCACAGGAAATTGACTCGGTTTTTGGAATCGCTGGTTTATCTGGTATCAAAACGGATTACCTAACAACATTTACAGTGAATTTTTTATCTTATAAATATATGACAGATACCTACCTAAAAACACGAATGAAAAAACATGGCAGTATTTGCTATGTTACCTCAACTTCCGGAAAACACTGGGCAAAATATGCAAGAGAATATAAAGCGATTATGAAAGCGGAAACATGGGAAAAAACCATTAGTATTCTAAAAAAGAAAAACAATTTAGATACACCGGGAATTATCGCCTATCCATTATCAAAAAGAGCACTCAACTACTTTGCAGCCATGAAGGCTCTAGAATATGCTGATCGAGACATCCGTGTAAATACCATTCAACCTGCAACATGTGATACTCCAATGCTAGAAGAATTCCATGTAAATACTTATGGAGAACTCATCTCCCAAACAGGAGCCATTCAAAGATTCGCAAGACCAGAAGAAATTGCCAAACCCATGCTATTTCTAAATAGTGATATGGCATCATTTATCTCTGGAATTTGTTTGAAAATAGATTATGGAAATGAAGCCATGATAAAGTTAGGAAAGAAAAGAGATCCTTTTGATATCAAAATAGGAAGTAAACTATTCCAAGTTGGACTCATGCAAAAAGAAAGAAAAAAAGAAAAAAATTATCAAGAAGAAGAGATTGAAATCATATAAAAAAACATGCTAACAAAGCATGTTTTTTAATGACTAATAAATACAATATGCACCGTAATGACCATTATGCTCCTCAATCTTACACTCCACAGTTTCATCAGGACCAGTGAATGTCGCATCAATTGTACCATCCAATGAATAAGTTAAAGTTAACATATCTCCGGTACAAGAAACAGAATCTTGCAAATTCGTACAAGAACCAGCTAAAGAAGAAGACATAAGCTCATCAACAGAGTGATAGTAATTAGCTTGAATTTCATCAAATTCCGCTTGCGTAATATCTTCGGATTGTATTTTACCATTTTTAGCCCCTTCTATACAAAAACCATAATCATCAGAACACAAGAATATTCTTTTAATGACATGATCTTCGACAAAATATTTAAAATAAATTGGTGAATCAACGCCAGCTTGTTGAACGGCTATCGCAGGAGATCCATACAAATATCCCCCCTCTGGAAGGGATGTATTCATATTAATACTATAATCATTAATATTATATCCATATCCATTCGTAACCATACCTCCTGATAATCCAGATGAAGTGGGAGATGGTGATGGAGAAGAAATAGCTTGTACATAGTTAATCTCACATACTAAAACATGGGAAGTATCAACAGTAGGCAATTGAGAAGAATTAATATCTTTCTTATATTCCACTCTAATCGTATATGTTTCAGTATATGGATCTTGTGGAGTTCCCGCAGGAAGCATATGATCCTCCTCTAATTCATTCCCTTCACTATCTTCAATAACAAAACTTAAATAAGCAGGAATGGTCGTAGAATCGTCTACTGTTTTTTCAATAGAATCAATCGAAGCATCAATAGAACCAGCATTAACTGCATCAATCGTAAATTCATAAAACTCACCAGGTTTATTTAATGATACTTCAAAAGAAACCGTTGTATCATCATCCGTTAAAGTAGGTTCCTCATCCACTTGATTTCCTGAAACCGAACCATCGGAAACAACTGGATTTTCCCAGTAAATACTCCATGTATTACCAGCAACAGTAGTCGTACCAGAAATTCTTAAAAGAGATTGCAAGAAAGCATAACCGATTGCTAATAGAAAAACGGCTAAACATAACAAAGCAACATTCTTTTTTCTCTTTAATTTATAATAATCCATATTAAAACTATTAGGATTATTCATATTTCCATTATTATTGATAGGCCCATTATAATTATTCACGTATTATCACCTATATTAATGATAGATACTTTTACCAGTTTATGTCAATAAAAAAATAAAATTCTTTACAAATAAACAGCAAAAAAAGAGAGCAATTAATTTTAACCTATTAAAGCTCTCCTCATGAATACATTATACCACATTTTGCCAATTATTGCAAGTATTTGTGCTATTTTAGTCTTCTAATGGTTTTCCATCAGCGTCAGTATTAATCTTTCCAACAAGAATTAAGATACCTTCAATTACACCCCAAATACTACCAACACCACAAGTAACTAAAGTTACAATAATTTGTGCAATAGCTCTACCAGTGTTTCCTAAGTAGAAGTTATGAACTCCAAAACCTCCTAAGAATAAACCTAAAAGACCAGCAGCCATTTTAGATTTTGCACCAGTTCCAGCTGGAGCAGTACTTGTTGTAGCAGTTCCTGCAGCATTTTGAGCAGCACCACAGCTTGGGCAGAATTGTTGGTTATCATCCATCTGAGCACCACAGCTTATACAAAACTTTGCCATATTTTTTTTCACTCCTTTTCTCTATTTTAACACAACTATATTTTTTTTGTCGATGATTTTTTTATTTTTGAAATTGAGAATTATATAAATCGGCATAAAATCCTTTTTTCTGAATCAATTCATCATGAGTACCCTGTTCTACAATATTACCATCTTTCATAACAAGAATAAGATTTGCGTTTTTAATTGTAGATAAACGATGGGCAATAATGAAAGAAGTTCTCCCCTCTGTAAGACGATCCATTGCTTTTTGAACAAGTTCTTCCGTTCTCGTATCTACATTAGAGGTTGCCTCATCTAAAATCAAGAAAGGTTCATCTTCTATCATACCACGAGCAATAGTCAACAACTGCTTTTGTCCAGAAGAAATAGAATCATTCTCCCCTACTGGAGAATCAAGACCTCCTGGAAGTGTTTTAATAAAATGATCAATACCTACTGTTTTACAAATATCCCATATATGTTCATCCGAAACATCTTTTTTATTAAATATTAAATTATCACGAATGGAACCATCAAATAACCAAGTATCTTGTAAAACCATAATAAACAAGTCATGAATATTTTCTCGAGATAATTCTTTAATTGATTTTCCATCAATAATAATATCTCCTTCTTTGATATCATAAAACTTCATTAAAAGATTTACCATAGTTGTTTTACCAGCTCCCGTTGGCCCAACAATCGCAATTTTTTCACCAGATTTAACCTTAGCACTAAAGTCTTTGATAATAATTCTACTATCATCATAACCAAATTTAACATGTTTAAATTCAATGTTTCCTTTTGCCAACTTTTTATCAATTTTTTCTTTTAAATCCTTTTCATCTGGCATTTCCTCTTCATCCATAAACTCAAATACCCTCTCGGCTGCCGCTGCAATAGATTGCATAACCGTCATAGCCTGCGCAATTCGAGATAAAGGATTCGTAAATAATCTAACATAGATCATAAAAGCAACAATCGTACCAAAAGTAGTCATATGATTCGTAACAAGTAATGCTCCCACAACGCAAACAGCTACATATCCTAAATTTCCTACAAAAATCATGATAGGTTGCATGATACCAGATAAGAACTGACTTTTACGATTACAATGATAAAGATTATTATTAATACGATCAAATTCTTCTAGGGCACTTTCTTCCCCGTTATAGGCTTTCACAACATTATGTCCTGAATATATTTCTTCAATATGACCATTTAAATCTCCCAACTCTTTTTGTCTCGCCACAAAGTATTTTTGAGATTTCTTTAATAAGAAGAAAGAAAAGATAAATCCAAAGATACTGGCCCCTATTGCTGTTAAAGCCATAATCCAATTTGTAACGAACATCATTACAATAGAACCTAAAAACAAGGTTAAATTGGTAACCAACGAAGTGATATTATCACTCATATTAATTCCAATTGTATCCACATCATTGGTAACTCTCGATAAAATATCTCCCGTTTCGTGACCATCAAAATATCTAAGTGGTAATTTATTAATCTTATGACTAATCCCTTTTCTAAGTTTTTTAGAATAACCAATTCCTACATGAGCCATAATTCTTCCTTCAATATAAGTAAAGATTGAATTAAGCAAATAGATAACCGCTAGGATAAGAGCTCTATAATACAAATCATTTCGATTCATTTTTGGCTCAATCATATTTCTAATAGAAGTTGGCAATAGATCCAACTGATTGATATAATCTTCTCCTCCATTTTCATAATCTAAAGAAGAAAAAGCATTAATAAATAATAGTTGATCTTTAACAGAAATCACTTCTCCATCAATCTCAATCGGTTTTATAATCACCTCTTTTTCTAATTCTGTCAAATTAGAAAACTCTAGAATTAGTTCTTTCTTTTCAGAATCAGAAAAATTCATAATGGATTTATTTGGATACTGATATTCACAATAATGAGTAAGAGCATTTTGATAAATAGTCATAGATACTTTTTGCATCTTTTCCGTATCAGGTTTTACCCCTACTGTAATAACATCCGTAAGATCTGCAAGTTTATTAGGAGCAACAGTAGATAAAGCCGCTGCCAATAATGCTAATAAGCAAGAAATTACAAGCAAATAACGCCATTGCTCTAAATTTTGAAATAAACGAATAAGTGTTCCTTTAAGATCTTTCGCTTTTTCTTGAACTCTATCATGTCTAGGCATTTTGCAATTCCTCCTCACTTAGTTGCGATAAAGCAATTTCTTTATATACTTCACAATTCTTTAATAACTCTTTATGAGTACCAATTCCCACACATTCGCCTTTATCTAAAACAACAATTTGATCGGCATTCATAATAGTACCAATTCTTTGTGCAACAATTAAACTTGTAGCATCTTTCGTATATTTTTTTAATTCTTTTCTAAGTTTTGCATCCGTTTGATAATCTAAAGCACTAAAAGAATCATCAAAAATATAGATTTCAGGATCTCTTGCAATTGCTCTCGCAATTGATAATCTTTGTTTTTGACCCCCGCTGACGTTAGTACCTCCACGAGCAATATGGGCTTGATAAGTTTTATCCATTTGCTCTACAAACTCCGTTCCTTGTGCAACTCGAATCGCTTCCTTGACTTTTTCCAAAGAAGGCTTTTCCTTGCCATTATCCCCGTAAGACACGTTTTCTTGAACGGTTCCCGTAAACATAACAGCTGTTTGAGGAATATACCCAATACGATTATTTAGTTCTTTTGTTTCATATTCTTTCACATTTACTCCATCCACCAAAACTTCTCCATCTGTTGCATCATACAACCTCGGAACCAAATTAATTAAAGTGGACTTCCCACTTCCCGTAGAACCAATAAAAGCAAAAGTTTCTCCTTGCTTCACCTTAAAAGAAATGTGTTTTAACAAGTATTCATCCGCATCAGGATATTTAAAACTTACATCTCTAAATTCAATCGTACCCTTTTCTTCCGTAGAATCATGAAACGTTCCCGATAGAATAGAAGCATCACAATCTAAAACTTCATTAATACGATTCGCAGAAACTTGTGCTCTAGGATAGATCATAAAAATCATTGTTAAAAGTAAGAAGGATAAAATAACTTGCATTCCATAAGTAGAGAACACAACCATATTACTAAAAATATTGATTTTATCAACCATACCACTTCTCATAATGATAAAAGCCCCTAATACATAGATTCCTAGATGCTGAAAATGCATAACAAAATTCATAACAGGATCTAATAAAGCAAAAGTCTTGGTAATTTTTAAATGAATTCCTGACAATTCATCATTAATATGTTGAAACCTCTTTTGTTCAAATTTTTCCGCATTAAAAGCGTGAACAACGCGAATACCAGTGATATTTTCCCTTGTAACTCCATTAATCTTATCCGTTAATTTTTGAATCTTTAAAAAACGAGGAGATACAATTCGTATAATAGATAGATTTGTAATGACGATAATAACCACACCAACACCCGTCACAAGGCTTAATTCCCCACTCTTACCAACAATCTTAAGAAGAGCCCAAACAGCCATCACAGGGGCTCTAAATAGCAATTGTAAGCCCATGCTAAGAAGCATTTCAATTTGCGTAACATCATTCGTTGTTCTCGTAATCAAACTACTAGTAGAAAACTTCTTAATTTCAGCAATTCCAAAACTCTCCACTTTAGAAAAGATTTTTCTACGAATCATTCTAGAAAAACGTGCTGATAAAAGAGAAGTAAAAAAGCCAACACAAACCGTACAAATTAAACTACCAACCGCACAAAGAAGCATATGTCCACCAGCAGTCAAAATCTCCTTCATTGTACTTCCATCTGTTTGAATTAACTTCGTAATATTACTCATATATTCAGGCATTCTCAAATCTAAAAACACTGCAAAAACAACTAAACAAAAAACAACAAAGATAATTCCAAAATCTTTCTTTTCTAAATTTTTAAATAATCGAATCATGTTACTCCTTCTTTCAATCATAGTATTTTATGCTTATAACATTCATCATAGAATAATGAAAAACAATAGTCAAGCATCCAAATAAAGGTTCAAAAAAGTTGACAACTATTTTAAGTAATCTTTTAAAAGATTCATACATTTATGGGTATCTTCAACCCCTAACTGATACATTTCTAAAATTTTTTTTTTATTCTTTTCAACCCTCTTAATTTTAATAAAACGAGATGGTCGAATGACAAAACAACTTTTTTTATCTTCTCTCACAATATATTTTTTAGTTTTATTATACTCCTTAGGTCGAGACTGAATGGTAGAAAGAAACTGAGGATACTTCCTATAAAACAATTGAAACAAAAAGATAGATTTTTCCTTCTTTCGATACTCCTTCATTCTCGTCTCAACAACAATAATCCTATCATATCCTTTTTTGATAGCCCACTCTATCGGTACGCTATCACTGATTCCCCCATCTAAATACTTTTTACCATCAATTTCAACCATTTTAGAAACAATCGGCATAGAACCAGATGCCCTCAAATATTCCATTTGATTTTCTAAATCTTTTATTTCAATATATTCAGGCTTACCCGTTTCAACATTCGTTACCACACAATAGAATTTAATTTTTGATTTTTGAAACGCATGAAAATCAAAAGGATCCTTTTCATGAACCAAAGTATCAAAACAAAAGTCTTTGTTCATGATGTTACCTGTAGTAATTAATGAATATAGGCCCATATAATGTTTATTATGAAGATTATCTAAATTATAGCGAAGGACCCTACCCTTTTGTTTAGAAATATAATTAATACCGAATAAAGCTCCTGCAGAAACTCCTACAACAGCATCCACTTGAATATGATTCTCTAATAATACATCCAATACTCCTGCTGTATAAATTCCTCTTAAGCCTCCACCTTCTAGTACTAATATTGTTTTTTTCATAATCTCACCACATTTATTATAACATAAAAAAAAGACAAATAATTGTCCTTTCTATTACTTACATATATCATACATTTCTGAATTTAAGGAAATAGTAACATCTCTATTACTGCCATTATGACATTGATACAAATAAAATGTTTGCGTAGTAAAAGATGGATCTTTCACAACATATCGTTCCGTTCCTCCCTCATCTATTCCCGTAAATGACATTTTCATAAGCAAATCATTTAGGAAAGTAGGTTTTTCAGAAAGAACTTCATTAAATTCCTTACTTTCTTTTTCTTTTACATTTTTTAACTTCAAGCTAGAAATACATTCTATAAACACTTTCTTTCCTTCTAATTCCTGATAAACATGTCTATCATTAGGACAATCAGAAGAAGGGGTAACATACATGACATATTCATTTTCACGACTAACTGGTTTTGTTCTTATATTAACTACTTGATTTAAAAACCGATACTGAATATCAGAAGAAATAGATAATCTCTCACTAGGATTTCTTCTAATGGTTCTTTCGGCTACATAAAAAATTCCCCTAAATGTTTCTTTTTTATGAAATTGATTATATTCTACTTTACAAAAAACAGGCAATTCTCCCCTTTGCATAAGCTGATAATCAACATAAGCAGTAGCAGCTCCAAAAAACACAAGAATCCATAATAATAACCTAATTTTATTTAAAATTCTCATAGTAATCCCTCTTTATTATCTACTCTATTATATCAAAAAACAAAAATACTAGTCAATGGAACTAGTTATTTTTATACACCAAAAACATCTCTTAATTTTTCCGTTTCAATGTTAGGATACAATTCTTCATAATAAATTTTTGTAATTTCAATAGTTGTATCTCCTAAACCATCATAAACAGAATAAGCACCTCCTGCTGCCCAGGTTGCATCAAAAATATAATATTTTCCTTCATATTCTACATAATTCCACATATGACCCATGTTTTGCCCAATGTAATTCCCACTTACATAGGATCTAGCGCTATATCCCATTACAATAAAAGATTTGATACCAATATTTTGAAAAAGTATTTGAGAAGTTTTCGCAAAACCTGCACAAACACTAGAACCTTTCGAGAAAAAACTATAAATAGATTGATTATTCTTGGAATCTGTAAATAAATAATCATAATTATGTTTTCCAATATAATTATACACATAAAGAATTTTATCCTTATCGGACATATCTTTTGTTTCTTCCCGAACAAACTCTATTTCTCGATCGATACGTTTCGCTCCATATTTTGCAACTAATTGATTATCAATCTTTATACCATCCGTTTTATATAAAATTTCAGGATGATCTAAATAAGCAGCTGAAACAACAAGATTCCCCACTGAATAATCACATTTTTTATTAAAGCATTTTTCACTAAACTCCGGAGTCCGAGTATGAATAAAATCATAATAATCATCAGAATCACTATTCCTTAACAAATGATTTTTAAAATATTCATCACTCACATATAAATCATTCACATATGCGTCACTACTTCTATATTCATCTGTCATTAATGGATTCCCACTTATGGGTCTAAAATACATATTATAGGGAAAATACCAAATCGTATAGGCAATAACAATAATAAAATATAATATAATCCTAAACTTATGCAAATAAAACACCTACCCTATATCAAACACTTATATCCCAAAAACATCTTGTAAAGCTGTTTCTTCAATAGGAGGATATAATTCCTCATGTAAACCAGTCGTTTCCCCAATTGTTGTCCGCCCCAAACCTTCATAGAAAGCTGGACTTCCTTTTCTTTGACAAGCCCCAACCGTTGCATCAAACACATAAAATTTTCCTTCATATTCTACATAATTCCACATATGATTTGAACCATGAACCAAATAAGAATTAATTCCTATGTTTTGAAAAATCACCTGAGATGTTTTCGCAAACCCAGCACAAACGGTTGAACTTGTAGAATAAAAACTATAAATAGATTGATTATCCATAGATCCCGTAAAAACATAGTCATAATGTTTTCTAGAAACATAGTCATAAACATAGATAATTTTATCTTTATCACTCATATTTTTTGTTTCTTTTTGAATAATATCAATCTCACGAGCAATTCTTCTAACCCCAAGGTAAGCAATAATTTTATTATCTACAATACTATATTCTTTAAAAATAACCTCAGGATGATCAATAGAATAATCCCCAAAATACTCATCGCTTACATATAAATCATTCACATAAGCATCACTATTTCTATATAAATCAGTCATAAGAGGATTTCCCTTAATAGGCCTAAAGTAAAAATTAAAAAAGAAAAAAACAATTACCAAATAACAATATAATATGAATCTTTTCTTAAACATAATAATCACCAATAATCACATTTTATACGTCAAAAATATCTCTCAAACAATCACTTTCAACCTCTGGATAAAACTCTTTAAAGAAGCCCGTTCTTTCTCCTGTCGTTGTAATACACAAACCCTCATAATACTCATGAGAAGATTTATCACGGAAAGAGGCTCCAACAGTCGCATCAAAGATATAATACTTTCCTTCATATTCTACATAATTCCACAAATGATCAGAATCAATAACTAAATAGGATTGGATACCAATATTTTGAAAAATAATTTGAGCCGATTTTGCAAAACCAGCACATACACTCGTCCCCTTAGTAAAAAAACTATAAGCAGACTGATTGTCCGCAGACCAGGTAAAACCAAGATCATAATTATGAGAGGCAATATAATCATACACATATAGTATTTTATCTTTGTCAGACATTCCTTTTGTATCTTTTCTAATATTTTCCATTTCCCGTTCAATACGTCTAGTCCCAAAATAAGTAAAAACTTTATTTAAATTGGAAGAATTAGAATATTCAATGGAATCCCCAACAGCACGCCAAGTAGTAATCAACTGAAAACTAATCAACTCTGGATGATCCAATATAATAGCATAAACAGCATCTGAAAACGCCTCACAATCTGTTCCACAAGGAATAGTTACATCTTTTTCATCCTCTAAACTAACTCGAATTGCCTTATAATACATCATATAGTCAGCTGGATCTAATAACTTTTCTTTAAAATATTCATCACTTTTATAAAGCCCATTTACATAAGCATCACTATCCATATATTCTTGAGTAATCAAAGGATTTCCATCGATTGGTCTATAATAAAAGTTAAATGCAGATAAAGCAATAATTAAAAGAAATAGAATAACAACTCTTATTTTTTTCATTTAAAAACCTCCAATCCAATTAACTAATTAATCTAAACCAAAAGCACTTAATAATGTTTCATTCTCGATAGGAGGATACCATTCTATATGAAAAGGCGTCCCACCCCCATGACTTTCCAATCCCCCATAATAATCAGAATCTGTTTTTTTAGAGCCAGCGGCAAATGTCGAATCAAAAGTGTAGTATTTCCCTTCATATTCCACATAATTCCACGCATGATAGTCACTAGCAACACCATCACTAATAACCAAATAAGATTTAATTCCAATATTTTGAAAAAGTATTTGAGAAGTGCTAGCAAAACCTCCACAAACACCTCTTCCATCTAAGATAACTGTATCAATATACTGATTAGAAGGACCTTTATAATAATCATATTCTCTTTCCCCCATAAAATTATAAACATATAGTATTTTTTCTTTATCAGACATTCCTTCTGTTTCTTTTCTAATATCAGCTAATACGCGACCTACCTTTCTCATAGCAAAATATCCAAAAATACCCATTCTTTGGAGATACTCTGGATGATCTAGCCAAGCTGCCGCACTAATATAAACATCCCTAGGATTATCATAAGCCAGATTAAGATCATTTCCATCTATCAATCCGCGATCATGAAGACCATGAACGCTCTTATAATATCGACTTTCCTCTTCTAGATTTTGTAAAACTTTATTTTTAAAGTATTCATCACTTCTATATAAATCATTCACATAAGCATAACTATTTCTATATTCATCATCTACCAAAGGATTTCCTTCAATAGAACCAAAAAGATACTGAAAAGAATTAATATTTGGGGTAAAGAAAACATATGTCAAAACTCCAACAACTAACAAAAATACTAATAGTTTAAGAATTTTTTTCATGAAAATCACCTATATATTCTTCTATAAATACTATAAACCAAAAACTTCTTTTAGAGATTTATTTTCAATCTGTGGATATAAATCTTTATAAAGCAAAGTATAACCATCATCTGGGCTAAAAACAAGTCCATCATAATAAGCTAAATTATTAGGATCTGTTGTTTGGAAAAAAAAGGTGGAATCAAAATAATAATACTTTCCCTCATACTCCACGATATTAAGAGGTTTAGCATAATCGTCATTTATATAATAAACAATATAGGACTTAATACCTATATTCTGACAAATAACTTGTGCAAGAGCAGGATAGCCTCCAAACAATTCAGAATAGCTCGCCAAATAATTATACCATTTATCATTCGCAATGAGATCTCCATAAAAGAAATCTTCTCTATTCTCCACCATATATTTATAAACAAAAAGAATTTTATCCTGATCTGACATTTTTTTTGTTTTTTTTCTGATATCATCCATTTCTCTTTCAAACCATCTTAATCTAAGGTTAGAAACAACAATTTCTTTAGAACCGCCTATGACTTTTTTGGGAAAAATAAATTCAGGATGATCAAGTTCACGGACATAAGAAACTTTATGAAAATCAATCCCTTCACAAGAAGAAAGAGGGCAACCATCCGTAGTAATTTTTCCA
Source organism: Bacilli bacterium (assembly GCA_017511375.1). Lineage (GTDB taxonomy): Bacteria > Bacillota_I > Bacilli_A > RF39 > UBA660 > UBA3789. The sequence goes on from JAFWKJ010000007.1 coordinate 42,935, forward strand.
TGAATAGCCAAATCATAATACTGTTCCTCTAAATCAGAAAAATGCAAAGCATTTTTAAAATAATCATCACTAACATAAAGATTATTTACATAAGAACTGCTTTTTTTATATTCATTTGTCATTAATGGATTTCCTTCAATCGGTCTATAACAAAAATTATAAAAGAAAGAACCAATAATAATTGCAAAATATAAAAACACTCTGATTCTAAATCTTATTTTACGTTTAAATATTTCTAAATTCATATACTTCACCACACAATAATAAAACCTATTTCAATATATGAATTTAGGATTCTTTATTAACTCCTTCAAAGTAATATAAAATATCATTAATAAACCTAACACCTGGCACAAGAAAATTATGATCTATATAAGTTAAATTTTGATGAGCAGCATCACCGAAAATAGAAAATAATTTTTGATAATCCGTTTTTGTTTGAAAGAATGTCTGATATTTATTGATCATAGATAAATCATCAAAAGTCATGGAACTAATAACACCCGTTTCTAAGTTAATCATCTTTTTATAGAAAACATTAATATATTCAAAATAAAGATAAATAACCGCAAATTCAATAGGCGTAACTCCAAATTGTTGAGAAGCGGAAGCTAAAACTATTTTTTCATCATCTTTATAATTCAAATAGATATTCTGTAAAGTAGAAAGATTTGCTGTTCCATTAATTCCATAAAACTGCGCAAACGAAAGATAAGAATCATAATTAATGAGAGAAAACGCCCTGTTTTTTACCTTGTTTTTTAAAATAATAACACTAAGTTTATCATAGATAGCCCAGAAAGCAATATAGCATACTGTAAAAACCCCTATAAAAATCAAAAACTCTTTCATTCTCATATTACATCATCCCTATCCTAATCTTATAATAAGTCAATAAAATAGTAAAGAAAAAACCAGGAACTTCTGGTTTACTTTACAAATGATTCTAAATCATCTTTTGACAAAAATCCTACATGTTTTTGAATCAGTTTTCCATCCTCAAATAATAATAAAGTAGGAATAGACATAATTCCATATTCTTTTGCAATGTTTTCCGCTTCATCCACATCTAATTTATAAAACTTACAAGATGTGTTTTCTTTTGCTACCTCTTCGACAATCGGAGCAAGCATTTTGCAAGGACCACACCATGTTGCATAACAGTCTACAAGTACTTTTCCTTTTTCTACTTTCTCATAAAAATCCTTTTCCTTTAATTCTATAACTTCCATATTAATCCTCCCATTCTTTTATAGCTTTCGTAGCAGCCATTGCCCCATCCGCAACCGCTGTCGTTAACTGCCTCAATTCTTTATCTCGTGTATCTCCTGCCACGTATATTTTAGGATGAGATGTATGTATCCCATCAGAAGAAGCAATATATCCTTCTGGAGTCAAAGAAACCACATTAGAAAACATTTCATTATTAGGTACTTTCCCAATCGCCACAAAAAGGCCTTCTATATCTATCTTTCTTTTTTGATGATTAGACTCAATTTCTATCCCTTCTAGTGTATCATTCCCAAATAACTCAGTAATCATACTTTGATATACAATTTCAATATTATTTTTATTCTTTACTTCTTGAACAAGTCTTTCTTCCCCTCTAAATTGATCTCTACGTAATATTAGAAATACTTTATTAGCTAAATGAGAAAGATAAATTGCATCTTCAAGGGCAGTATTCCCGCCCCCATAAACAGCCACATTTTTTCCTTTAAAAAAGGCTCCATCACATGTGGCACAATAAGAAATTCCTTTTCCTAACAAAAAATCTTCTTTTTCTAATCCAAGTTTTCTACTTTCTACCCCTGTTGCAAGAATAATAGTTTTTCCTTGATATTCATGTTGAGCAGTATATACTTTTAAATCTTCATCAATTTTTAGAACAGCTTCCATGTGTATTTCTACTCCAACATCCTTTACTTGTTGATACAAATTAGTAGCAAAATCAAAACCAGAAACATTGGGAATACCAGGATAATTATCAATTCTCATAGAATTAATAATTTGACCCCCATATGTTTTCCCTTCTAAAACTAATACTTTTTTATTGGCTCTTCCCGCATAAAGAGCAGCCGTTAAACCAGCAGGACCTGCCCCTACAATAATAATATCGTACATAAATCCTCCTATATATTTAAAAAAGATATCTATTCCTTGACATCCTTATCTTCTGAATTTGACTCCATTACATCCACTAATTCTTTTTCTAATTGATGATTATGATCTTCTACTTTTTGATTAATTTCTTCCTCAATAGGTTCATAAATATTTTCTAAGGAAGGTTGAACTTTATCTAATTCATCCGAAATAATCTTTTCTATCTCTTCTCTCATGAATTCTCCTCTTTCTAGAATCATTATATCATAAAATAAAAAAATCGGAAATATCCGATTAATTTCAAATGGTAGCCTGTACGGAATTCGAATCCGTGAATGTTACCTTGAGAGGGTAATGTGTTAAGCCACTTCACCAACAGGCCATATATAAAAGACTATTTAATGATAACATATTTTTCGTTTTTCATCAATAGCCTTTATCGATTATTGTATATTTTTACTAGCAACAAATTCTTTAAAACTATCAATTAAATGAGCGATAGATGCACAACTCATAAAACAAATAATGGAATCTAATTCACTATCTAATTTTGAAATTGTATCTTCCGAAATAAGTTCTCCATCTCTTAAACGATCAATGATAATCTTAGAGGTAACCCCAGGATAATCAATGGCATATTCACGATTCGAATCAATCTCCGTAAGAAAAGCCTTATCTGCGACATTTAAAGCATCTACAAAATCATCCGCAAAATCTCTCGTTCTCGAATAAGTATTAGGTTTAAAGACTACCACAACTCTTCTATTCGGAAACTTTTGTCTAACAGCTTCTAAAGTAGATTTTATTTCAGAAGGATGATGTGCATAATCATCAATAATTGTTGTAGAACCAACTTTAGAAATAGCAAATCTTCTTTCAGCATTTACAAAGTCACTCATCGAATAATAAATGGTTTCTTTATCAACGCCTAATTCCCTTGCCATAATAATGGCAGCCGTTGCATTTAAAACATTATGTTTTCCATATAATGGTATTTCAAAAGAGCCATAGAATTCCCCTCTAATTTCTAAATCAAAACGAGAACAATCTTCATCTAGTTTTAGGTTTTTGATAACGACATCATTATGAAACCCAAAACCATAATAGATGACCTCTGGAATATAATGAATCTTTCTAACTTCTTCATTATCTCCATTTGCAATCACTAATCTACTTGTTTGTGAAACAAACTGTTCAAAAGAGTTGCGAATATCATCTATATCTTTATAGCATTCCAAATGTTCTGCTTCTATATTGGTAATAATAGAATAAACAGGATGATAATCTAAAAAGTGTCGATTAAATTCATCACTTTCTACCACAAAATATTTTTTATCAGGTTCTACCTTTCCATCTCCTGCTCCAATAAAATAATTACATCCAACACTATTTTCTAAAATGTGTTTAATAAGAGATGCGGTGGTCGTTTTTCCATGGGTTCCACTAACTCCAATAGATTCATACATTCCAACAATCTCACCCATAATTTGACTATATTTTTTTATTGTTAAACCTAACTCTCTTACTCTTCTCATTTCAGGATGATCTTCTGGAACTGCTACACTATAAGTAACAATTGTATCAGGAGCTAATTCATGATTTCCATCATAATAGATAATGATTTCTCTCTCTTCTAATCCTTTCTCAGTAAATTTATAATCTCTTGCGTCATCATAACCACAAACATCATTTCCTAAATCAAATAATATTTGTGCTAAAGTAGACATTCCTGTCCCTTTTATACCAATGCAGTAGTACTTCATTCTACCACTTCCTTCTATTAAAATTATAATGAAAAAAGATAAGGATGTAAAGTGAAGGAAAATACACTTTACAATCTATTATATGCCTTATTCTTCTTTTTTATCTCGAATGGAATAAATACATCCACAATAATCTTGTCGATATAAATCATATTTCCTTGATAATTCAATGCTTCTCTTATACCCCTCTTTTTTCTTAAAGTCAGAATATAAGTAGGTAGGAGAATAACAATCATTTAGTCTTTCTCCAATTTCATTAATCCAAAAAGCATTTTTATGAGGAGATAATGTTAAAGTTGTACAAAAGAAAGGAAAACCCTTTTTCTCTGCTACCTTTGCAGTCTCTTCAAGTCTTAATTGATAACACTTATAACAACGAGCGCCTCTCTCTGGTTCTTCTTCCAAACCTTTTGCCATCTCAAAGAACTCTTCCGGTTGATATCTCCCTTCAAGAAGTGAAACTGGATATTTAGGATGAATCATGGAAATAAGTTTTTGAATTTCAACAATTCTTTTCTGATACTCCGTCTCATCCGTAATATTAGGATTGTAATAAAAAATTGTCACTTCAAAGAAAGAAGCAAGCCGCTCCAAAACAGCACTACTACAGGGAGCACAACAAGCATGTAAAAGTAGTTTTGTCCCTTCTGGCAACCCTTCCATTTGTTTTTGCATTTCTAAATCATAATTCATAAACTATCCCTCGTTCGAATGAATAAATTATAGCACATTTTATTGATATTTTAAAATTTGTCCCTCTTCTATGGCCAAAAAAAGTTTTTGAATTTCTCGTTTATTTTTCACAATAATTAGTTTAGTGGGATATTTTTTCATACATTCCACTAAGTTTTCCTTATGATCATTCTCTATGTATGATTTCATTCTTAAATACAAGTCACGATTTGTTTCAAAAGGGACTTTTGTAATTTTCAATTTATATTTCAAATGTCTTATTCTTAGTCTTCTTAATAATTGTTTTTTTGAATAATCCAAATAAATAATCATCGTAGCATTTGACGCTAACACATCTAAATAATCTCTTGGCATTCCTTCTAAAATCCATTCTTTATGAGAACGAATAATTTCATTAATCATAGAAAGTTGTGCTTTAACAGGCCTTTTCTCATGATTAATATCATCATGTACGATACTATCTAATTCATAAAGTGGCAAATGATAACGTTCATGTAATTGTTTCGCTAAAGTAGTTTTACCACTGGCTACTGGTCCTAAAACAAGTATTTTCATAATTCACCTCAAAGCAAAAAAGAAGAAACTAGTTTTTCTCCTGTTTCTTACTACTTTTTTCTTCTTCTTTTTCTAATTGTTTATAATCCACTTTTCCATATAATGTCTTAGGTAATTCTGTACGGAATTCATAATATTTTGGTAAAGAATAAACAGATAATTTTTCTTTACACATATCAATAATTTCTTTTTTGATTTTAGCAGAAGGTTCCGTACCCTTTTTTAGAACAATAAAGGCTTTAGGAACATGCATCTTATATTGATGAGGAATTCCTATGACACACACCTTATCTACTTTAGGATGTTTAGAAATGGTCTCTTCAATTTGAGATGGATAAACATTAAATCCAGAAACCACAATCATTCTCTTTAAACGTTGGGTATAATAGACAACACCATTTGGAGAAATATAACCAATATCTCCTGTATGTAACCAAATAGAACCATCCTTATGTTTCTTTAAAACGTTATCTGTTTCTTTCTTATTATTCAAATAACCCATCATCAAAGTAGGTCCTTGTACACAAATTTCTCCTTCTTCTCCTAAAGGAAGTTCTTTTAATGTTTCAGGATCACATATTTGATAAGTATTTCCTACCATAGGAATACCGATACTACCTGGTTCATTAGTACCAGGGAACGTATAACTAGTAGCCGCAACAGATTCTGTCATACCATAACCTTTACGGATATTAACATGAGCTCCATGTTTATGTAAGAACTGATTAATTCTAGTTTCAGCTGCGATTGTTAAATGATCTCCTCCAGAAACAATGTATTTTAATTGTGACATATCCACATTATCAAACTTTTTATTAGACATCATTCCTTCCCATAAAGTAGGGACTCCCAAAATAATATGAGGTCTATCATATTTCCATATTTTATAGAAACGATTTGCATCATATTCAGGCATCAAAATAGTCTCAACTTTTAAGCATAAAGGAGTATGAATACAAACACCCAATCCAAATCCATGAAAGATAGGAAGTACGGTTACAATCTTATCTTTAGGTCTCGCATCAATAACATTGACAGCAGATTGTTGAGCTAAAGCATTAAAACTATAGTTTGAAATCATAATTCCTTTTGGAGTACCAGTTGTACCTCCACTATGAAGAATAACAGCCAAATCATCCTTCTTAACATTTGCTTTATAATTATCATTGCTTGTAAGACCGGTAGCCATAAAATCTTTCCAAGATAAATAATTACTATTAGTCAAACTTGGTTTTTTCATCATAAGACTTCTTGTCAAAGTATAACCAACAGTTAATCCTAAAGGCATAGATTCTTTAGGAGAAACTAAAATCGTTCTATACACCAAAGTTTGAGGAATAATCTCTTTAAACTTGTCATAATCAAAATCTACTAAGAATAAAATCCTTGATTTAGATTCCGTTAAATAATGAAGTAATTGATCTGGGCTAGACAAAGGATGAACCATATCTGCTACAGCCCCAATTTTATTACAAGCATAAAAAGCATATAAAGCCTCTGGCATATTTGGCATACAGATGGTAACAATATCTCCATCACGTACACCATATTCACGCAAAGCTTTAGCACAAATATTTATATTGTAGAAAAATTCATTATAACTAAAACGATTTCCAAAATAGTTCAAACAAATAAAGTCTTTGTCTTCCCCTACTTCATCTACCATATAATTATAAATACTTTTCTCAGTAAATTTTATACTTCTATCTTTTCTCGAATAATACTCCAACCATGGTTTTTTTTCATCTTGTCTGCGTTTAAACAACTTAGTAATTAAATCACGAATGGGTGTCATTGAATCATCTCCTTATTCTATTATTATTTTACTATTTACAACCTAAAAATACAATGAATATCTATCATTTAGTACCTTACCATATCAGTATATCAAAAAAAAAGTAAAAACTAAAGAATTGTTTTATAATTTTTTATGTTGTAAGATGCTTCATAGAGGGAGGGTATTATGGAAAAGAGAGTTTTAATCGACGAAGAGACAATACAAAAAAGGATTCATCAATTAGCAGAATCCATTAATCATGATTATGAGGGGAAGGATTTAACATTAATTTGTATCTTAAAAGGGTCTTTATACTTCTTCTCAGATCTATCAAGAAGAATCAAAGGAGACCCATTAATTGAATTCATGAGAGTAAAAAGTTATGAAGGAGAAAATTCAACAGGAATTATTGAAATCCGAGTAGATTTAGACCAATCTATCAAAGGAAAAGATGTATTAATTATTGAAGATATTATTGACTCAGGAAACACCTTATCTTACTTAAAAACCTATTTAAAAGACAAAAAGCCAAACAGTATAAGAATATGTACACTACTAGATAAACCAGATCGCAGAGACAAAAAAATAAAAATAAATGTAGATTATGTGGGTTTTACCATCAAGGATCGTTTTGTCATAGGATATGGACTTGATTTAGATGAACAATATAGAGCCATCCCAGAAATACACTGTTTTACAGACGATGATGAAGAAAAATTACAAGAAGAAAGAGAAGAAATACAAAAACAATTAGTTAAAACAAAAAGAACGAGATAATTCGTTCTTTTTTATTCTCCAATAAACTCACTTTCACAAGTAAGATTAATTTTTAAATCTTTTAATGCTTTTTTATCATTTCCTGTCACAATATAAGTAGCATGTGCTTCTGCTCCTCTAAGTTTTGACAAAAGAGATAACGCATTAGAAGCAACTGGATTGGTCACAGAACAGATACTAAGAGCCGTTAATACTTCAGATAATGTTAATCTCTCTTCATTTCCCATTTCTTGTTTTAATTGAAGAATCGGTTCTAACACTTTCGGAGACAATAAATAAATATCGGGAATCTTACCAAGTTGTTTTAAAGCATTTAAAACCACACTACCAGGAGCGGTCATTAACTCTGTTTGTTTTCCTGTAATCATCTTTTTCCCTATCTTTAACGCAATGACAGGAGTACCATTTTCTTTTTCCTTTTTCTTGAGAGATGCATCTACTACATCTAAGTAATATTCATCTATTTTTAATTCATTCATAAGAAGTTTTACTTTTTTATAAGTATCCTCATCACATAATCCCATTTTATAATTATTAAGTTCATTATAATAACGTCTAACTATTTCTTTCTTAGAAGCCTCTTCTACCACTTCTTCATCCGTAATACAAAAACCAACCATATTAACTCCCATATCCGTAGGAGAATGATAAATATCTTTTTTAGAAACTTTACTTAAAATATTTTTTAAAATAGGAAACGTTTCAATATCACGATTATAGTTAACCGCAATCGTTCCATACTTTTCTAAATGGAATGGATCAATCATATTCACATCTTTTAAATCGGCAGTCGCTGCTTCATAAGCAAGATTCACAGGATGTTTCAAAGGAAGATTCCATACAGGGAACGTTTCAAACTTCGCATATCCTGCATTCACTCCTCTTTTATTTTCATGATAAATCTGAGATAAGCAAGTAGCTAGTTTTCCAGAACCAGGTCCTGGTGCATTCACTAAAATTAAAGGTTTAGTCGTTTCAACATAAGGATTTGCTCCATACCCTTCTTCACTTACAATCGTTTCTACATCCGTAGGATATCCTTTTGTAAAAGTATGAATATAAGTTTTAATACCATTTCGATTTAATTTCTTAATAAATTTATCTACACTTACTTGATTTTTATATAAAGTAATTACGACACTGTTGACAGAAAATCCCATTTTTTTAGACTGATTAATAAGTTTCATAATTTCCTGATAATAATTAATGCCATACTCACCTCTTGTTTTATTCTTTTCAATGTCTCCGGCGTTAATACAAAAAATAATTTCTAAATCATCTTTCAATTCTTTAAACATACTAATTTTCACATCATTTTTAAAGCCCGGAAGAATTCTAGCAGCATGAGAATCATCAAACAGTTTACCCCCTACTTCCAAATAAAGTTTATCAAATAACTTAAATCTCTCTTTAATCTTTTCACTTTGAATTTTTACATATTTCTTATTATCAAAACCAATCTTCATACAAAAACCTCCAGCAGATCGTTATCATTTTCATTATATCATTCTTTTTATAGAACATACTATTTTTTTCCAAAAAAAAAGAAAGAGAAACTCTTTCTATGAAAATAAATAAGGAAACAAGCGTGGAAGTAAAGCAATTAAGAATATTCCCACAAAATAGATTGCCATAATTTGAATCGTATATTTCTTATCTTCCTTTAAAACAGGACTTAAACTATGTAAAATTGTATAGATAATAGCCACAACAAAAATGGCAATAATAAATCCTAAATAAGTCATCAAGTTACTTGGCATACCCCCATCAGAAAAGACAGGATTATTAGTAAAAACATTCTCTAAAGCAGCAGAAGATGGATCATCTAACAAACCAAAAAGGGATAAAACCATAAGAAACAATCCAGCCCCTCCATGCGTACATAAAAAGATCAGTCCAAAAACAGGAACATTCAATCCAACAAAAACACCTGCAAAAAAGAAGATACACCCAAAAAAGTATAACAAAACTGCTTCAATCCCAGGAGCAAACAAACCACACAAAACAATTAGAAAACAGATTCCAAAAAGAATAAGATTCTTTTTCTCAAAATGAATTCCTAAAAATGCTTCTTCTTTTAAAGGATCTAATACACCTAGTTCTCTTAAGCCTTTTTTCGCAACTTTTACAGCTTTACTCTTGTTTTTTGTATAGAGATTATTTAACTCATTGATATACCAAGAAAAATAATCTCCTTCGGTTCTATGATCTAATTCATCTTTCTCTTTTAAAGACATAAAACCACCCCATTCTTTTAAATTTCAATTAATTCATATTCACGAGATCCAACACCAAGTTCAGCAGCTTTTTCTATTGTATGAATACCATTTCTAGAATTTACTCTTTCCATAAAATGATTTTTCCCAGGATCACTTGAATTTTGCACTAAATCAATACAAGCTTGATCAATCGCAACAGGATCTAAAGATACTAAGATTCCCATATCTTTCATACAAGGATCTTCAGCATCTGCACAACAATCACAATCAACACTCATATTAGCCATGATATTGATGAAAGCCATCTTTCCTTGGAAATAATCAACAACAGCAGAAGCAGCCTCTGCCATACTCTCTAAGAAATCATCTTGCGCAGGAAGATTTCCCCATAATGTATATTGATCTTTATTCGTTCCCGCTGAATGAATCCATGCTTTTCCAACACTTGATGCACAACCAATTGATAATTGTTTTAATGCTCCACCATATCCTCCCATAGGATGTCCTTTGAAATGAGAAATTACAAGCATAGAATCATAATTCTGAATATTTTTTCCTAAATAATCCTCTTTCAAATGAGTACCATTTTTAACAGGAACAACAAAATCAGGGCCTTCTTCATCTAATAAATCTACGGAAAACAAATCATTCCATCCATGTTTCTTTAATGTTTTTAAATGTTTTTCTGTCGTATTTCTTTCTCCCGAATACGCTGTATTACATTCAACAACACTTCCATGAACATAGTCTACCATAGGTTTCATAAATTCAGGTTTTAAATAATTTTGATTTCCCTCTTCCCCAGAATGAACTTTTACAGCGACTTTTCCAGGTAAGTCTTTTTCAAGTAATTGAAACATTTCAACTACTTTTTCTTTGGAAACCTCTCTACAAAAATATACTTTTGATTTCATGATTCCTCCTCACAATATTTTAAAGAATAAATTCCCGTTACATTAATGACCTCTTGTACTTTTGAATATTGAATAGAAACTTGATCTCCTTCCTTTAAGAATGGTAATAAGTTTTTATTCGTCTTAATAGAAACTCTATATTTTTGACCAGTTTCATCTTGAAAATAGTAATAAGTATTTCCCTCTATGATAACTTCTTTGATAGAAGAAATAGTAATACCCTTTTCAACATCTCCCTCTTTAGATTCTATATCCATTTGATTTAAATAATTCTCTGCAGCAGCTTCAATTCCTTTAGAAGCATCCGTTACCACTACTTTTTGATAATCAACAACGTCTACAAAAGCATACATTTTTACGAGACCTGCATTATCTTTTAAACTAATTAAATACGTAGGTCTACCACTTAAATTAATGAGTAATGGGAAAGTAGAATCATAATTCATTTGTTGCACTTGTCCTTTAGCAGAATCCATAGCAGAATACTCTTCTGCTCCTGAAACACTATAAAAATTTGTTTCTTTGGTTCTCATATTAGTCAAAATAAATCCAATATTAGATTCATCCGCTAAAACAGAAGTAATTCCCGTATAAAGATACACATCATTATCAAAAGCTAAATAATTGTATCCAGTAGTTGTGGATACTACGTCTTTTTGGGCAAAAATAGAATTCCAAAATCCATTTTTATAAGCACCCCAATCATTTACCTGAGAAAGAATTAAATCCGCTTCATACACATGATCTACCCAGGTAGGAACATTCTTTAAATCATAATATTTAGATTTTCCATTTATGGGATTAAAAATCACAACTCCCACAACATCTCTTCTTTGGCCAATTCCATGATAACGAATTACACTTGCAATCCAATATGGATTTCCTTCATTATCAATTTCAAAGTTAATAGAATCAAAAATTTTAAAAGGATACTGAAATTGAATTTTACGATACAAGTTCTCATTAAAAAGTCCTGAAGGTGCATATTTCATTCCTTCTTTCAATTTAACAAGTTTTGCTTTTCCGTTAGTAGAATTTACCGTAATATACCCTGTAATCCCTTTTTTTCTATTAGTTAACCATTTAATCCATCCATTATACTCTAGAGGAGTAACTCGAATTATTTCATCATTATAATTGATTTGAGTATATTCATCAGAAACATCATATTGAGAAACTAATTCACTCATACCACCCATTACACGATCTCCTAATTTTTCAGAAGACTTTTTGTCTAATAAAGGTAACTTTGTAAAATCAACTTCTGCTATATTATCTTGAAAAGATTTACTCGTATCAATTTGAATTCTTTGATAATACTTTTGAGCAAGAAACATAGGAGAATTAATCATCATAATTAACATAACCAATACAAAACCACCTGGAATAAGTAACCATAGTTTGGCTGCTTTGTTATTAGAAACACGAATCCTTCCAGTCTGTAAATTTTCAACCACAAATGCTACATCAAAAATAGATTGTAAAACTAAAAATACAACAAGAATACCTAATAGGAATTGATAAAAGCCTAAATGATGAATATCAATCGCAGGATGAACAAAATAATAGGATATACACGCAAAACATAAGGTAATCAAAATAGATTTTAATAAACCATTTTTTATTTGTTTTCTTCTTCTTTTCATAAACTATCCTTTCTTCTTATCTTTTTTAACTAAATATATAATTAAAAATACTAAACCAACAACAACAGCCAAACCAAATAATAATACAAAGCCTATAACTAGCATCATAAGAATACCAGGTAACGTCGTCAAGTATTGAAAAGGAGAAGAATAATGTTCATATTCATAACGATCATTATCTTCCTCATCGTCATCATCATCCCAAGAATCAATGTCATCCCAATCAAAATCATCGTCATCTTCATCTTTAAAAGCGTTAGGATACTTATATTTGGAATATTCTAACATCAAACTATAACGTTCATCCAAATCTTTTTCATACTCAGAATCAATAGCAGCAAGAAATTCTTTTTCTTTGGATTTATCAAAACCAACCCATGACTGATTTCCAATCAAGATATAAGGAACCCCAGCTGCCTCTTCATTTCTCATTTCAGCAATTCCATCCATCATCTTGGCATTATCTTCATCATACCAAACTTCTATACGCTCTAGTTCAAACTTATCCTGATAACTACTATCCAATTCATTGAAAAAAGTAGTAGCCTCCTCACAGTGAGAACACCCTTTTCCATAAAACATAAAAACCAATATTTTTTCTTTCGCAAAAACACTAACAGGAAAGAAAAATACAATCAATAATAAACCGAACAATAACTTCTTCATCTAATCATCTCCTATGATTAATTTTATCAAAAAAGAAACAAAATAAAAAGGAGAATTTCTCCTTTTATGAATTTGAGGTTTCATTTTGATATAGTCCTTGATAAACTTTAGAACACTTTAGTAATTCTTTATGAGTACCAGAGGATTCTAATCTACCTTGGTCTATCACATGAATGGTATCTGCATCGACAATCGTACTTAATCTATGAGCAACAATAATAACGGTATGATCTTTTACTAAACGATCAATTGTTTTCTTAATAAACTCTTGTGATTCATTATCAAGTGCAGAAGTAGCTTCATCAAACAAAATAATTTTTGTATTTAATAATAAAGTTCTCGCTATCGCTAAACGTTGTTTCTGCCCACCTGAGAGATTAACTCCCCCTTCACCAATAATCGTATCATATCCATTGGGTAAAGACATAATATAATCATCTATATAGGCCTTTCTACAAACATCTCTCACTTCTTCAAGCGTTACCTCTTTCTTCGTCAATTGGAAGTTTTCTAAAATAGATAAATTAAATAAGAAAGGTGTTTGTCTAATAATAGAAATGTTGTTTCTTAATGATTCTTCTGTTAAATCTTTAATATTGATACCATCAATCTTAATACAACCTTTATTTGTATCAAAATATCTTAATAATAAATTAAAGATTGTACTCTTACCATTACCACTTCTACCAACAACAGCAATTTTCTTTTGAGGTTCAATTCTCATCGATAAACCCTTCAAAGTATAATCTTCTTTCTCCGTATAACGGAATTTAACATTCTTAAATTCAATAACTCCTTTAGAATGTTCTAATTCTTTTCTTCCAAACTTTTCATCTGGATATAAATCATTATGAATGATTTCCCCTATTCTTTTTAAAGAAACCGTTACCTTGTTATAATTAACACCAAAATCAGAAATACTTTCAACGACTTCATCAATTCTCCAAATATAACTCTCTAACATTATAAATACACTATAAGCTATCTTACCAGTTACTGCAAAATAACCTGCAGTAAGTAAAATAACAAATTGTAAAATAAAATAGAATAAATTATTTAAACTATAATAAATTACCTCATACCCCTTAATATCTTTTTGATGTTTAAATAGATTGTTTAATATTTCAAATATATTGTTTTCGATATTAGTCTTAATCCCCAATGACTTTATTTCTCTAATTCCTGTAATATTCTCAGTTGCTACTTTCACGTAGTTATCTGATTCTTTTTTAATAGATTCTTGTGTTTTTTTAATCTTAGGGAAAAACTTACAAGATATAAATCCCATTACAAATCCAAATAATAGTATTTCAAATCCTAATATAAGAGAAATCTTGAAAGATAAAATAAGAAGTATAATAATCACAAAAGACTTACAGATAAGCTTTAATAATTTTTCAAGTAACTCCATCACTCGATCTGGATCTGTATACAAACGATTAATAAACTCTCCTGTACCAATCTCTTCAAAGGCAATAGCAGGTAATTTATCAATCTTCTTATATAAATCAAAACTTACATTCTTCATAAATTTAATTTCTAAATAATTATATAATTTATCCCTTGGTATCTGTAAAACAACATAGAATAAAATATACATACATGTTAAAACAGATAAGTAAATAAGAAAGCTTTTGAAATCATTTACAATTAACTTTTCAACAGCCAACCCCCAAAAATAAGCCGTTCCAAGGGAAGGTAAATAAGAAAATAAAACTAAAAGAATATATAGTATTAATTTAAATTTTTCATCTTTTAAATAATAAAATAATATTTTAAAACTAGATACTTTTTTCATATATACCTCCTAACAAATAAAAAAGTCACGGAGGTGACTAGTTTTCTTTCTACGATTAAAAGTTGTGAGAAAATGCTTTTCTCCAACTCCTGTCACCAATATATTTTGAAATATTAAATTGTTTGTTGAATTTAAAAATCATAATCTCACTCCTTTCCTCAAATTCACCCTCATCATATCACAAGCAAAAAAATATGTCAACCTTTTTTTGTTCACACAAAAAAGTGCTTCAAAGCACTTCTTATTCAATCACTAAAGATCTAATGATATCTACAATCATCTCATCAGTAAAATAATCTAATTTATAGAACGTTAAACAATATAGTTTATTATTATGAATAATACAAGCTTGTTTATAAGTATCTGTTTCATACATATAACCATTAAGGTCTCCCTCAATATAAGTAATATTATCTAAATTAGGTAAATTAGTTTCAATGAAATTAAAGAAATAATTTTCTTTAATACTAACAATCGGTGTTAAAAAACGACCATCTTCTTTTTTTCTTTCACGAATATATTTGATGAGTTCTACATCATCATGTATCTCATGTTTATTTAAATAATATTCTCTTAAAATATTAGAAATATATAATGGGAAATGATTAAATTCAAAATAATAACTAGATTCATCATAATTCTTAATATTATGAATTTTGGTTTCAAACTCACCCATCATAAAAGCAGCTGTAACATCATTATCTTCATTATATAGTAAATAATATTCATAATTAACATCTTTATCTCCTGCTTCGAAATCTTGGAAATAGTTTTTTACTTTCATACGATAATCATTTGCATTAGATTCAAAATAATCTGTTTGTTCTTGTTCTTCTTGTGAGTAAGAAGTAATATCTAATACTTTTCCAATATTATATTGTTTTTCATAAACAGCATTGTCCATATATAAATCCTGCGTATAAACAATAAATAGTTTTAAAACAATATAAAGAAATACATAAAATAAAAGCGTTAAAACAATAAATTTAGTATGTGACATTTTCTTATCCATGATTTAACCCCCTATATAAATAGCATAACAGTGAAGATGGCTACAGCAAATAAATAAAGTGAAAATCTCCATAGTTTTCCTTTTTCAACGATTTTAGTCAACCAGTTATAAGAAATATAAGTTAATAATCCAGCTGAAATCATACCAACAAGATAATAAAGAACAAGGGTTACATCCGCTGCTTGCGCCTTTAAATCACTAAGACCTGTAATCATAGTTCCTAAACTAACAGGTAAATATAACATAAAGGAAAATTTCAAAGCCGTTTTCTTATCAAAACCATTTAGTAAACAACCAACTAAAGTCATACCACTTCTAGAAATACCAGGAACAATTGCAACCGCTTGGTATAAACCAATTAATAAAGCATCTTTATAAGAAATATCTTTATCCGTCTTCTTTCCATCACAATCCACTGCAAACAATAAAGAAATAGCCGTTACAAAGAATCCAATTCCTACAAAGAAGATATTTTTAGACAATAAATCCTCTAAAGCATCTTTCGCAAAAAAACCAAATAAAGCAACAGGGATCGTTCCTACGACAAGTAACATACAGTATTTAAACTTATCTTTTCCTTTTTCTCCCTTAGTACGAATATATTGAAAAAAGCCTTTAATAAGAGAAACAACATCTTTTTTGAAAATTAATAAGATTGCTATAAAAGAAGCAAAATTTAAAAAGATTTCAAGACTTAAATCATTAAAAAAATTAGTATTCAACATTGCTTTCAAAATATAGATATGACCACTACTAGAAATAGGTAATGGTTCCGTAAATCCTTGTAGCAATCCTAAAATGATGTATTTAATAATGTCCATATTCTCACTCCTACTATTTGATTATAACATACTTTTATGAATTCCTATTAAAAATATACCAAACATGACAATAGATAGTCAATCTTGTACTATAAAGCATCAACGAGTTTTTGAATAGCTCTACTACGATGAGATACACTATTCTTTTCTTCTTCCGTGGCTTCTCCAAAAGTTTTATTTAAATCATCAGAAAGAAAAATACAATCATACCCAAAACTTGTATCTCCTCTTTCCTCATCTATGATTCTTCCACTGGTAGACCCAACAAATTGACTCACATCTCCATCTGGCTTAATAAGCGTAATACAACAAACAAAAGCAGCCTTTGGATCTTTTCCTTGTAACTCTTTTCTTAATTTATCACGATTTGCTTGATTATTATGATTTCCAGCATATCTAGCACTATAAACACCAGGAGATCCTTCTAAACTTTCACAACACAAACCGGAATCATCTGAAACAACCATCATCCCTTGATGTTGTTTTTTTAAATAATCATGAATGGTTTGAGCTTTAATAAGAGAATTCTCTTCAAATGTTTCTCCTGTCTCTTCAATTTCATCAAAGAATTGAATATCATTTAAGGAAAGAATTTCATAATTTTTTAATATTTCTTTAAATTCTTGAATCTTATGTTTATTATTAGAAGCTAAAACTATTCTTTCCATCCAATCACCTCTTATTTATTTTACCATAAAAAAAATACAATCTATATTGTATTTTTTTATTTAAAGGCTTTTACTAAATTATTAATAATTCCTTTTTCTTTCACAAGAGAATATAAACTTGTATCTCCTGTAATACAGCGAACTGCAGTCGTTAAAATATCATTCGTCTCTCCAGGAGATAAATAATATTTTCCTTTTGGATAATTATAGTCAAAGAAGAAAATTGGTATCTGCATTTCATAATCAATTAAAACAGTCTCAGTATTATACTCCGCTACTGGTAATTCTTTCTTTAAACCATATAAAGAAGTGATAATGAGAGAATGTTTATTAACACAAACATCACCCAGTAACCCAATAATAATATCCAGTTGTGATAATTGCTCTTTCAAATGATTAATATCTTTCGAAACATCCATATGATAATCAAAAATAAACAAATCATAAGGAGCATTTTCAATCAATTGCTCTATATATTCCTTTTGATATAATTTATCATCTTTCAACATAAATCCTATCGAAGGATTGTTCACATCGTTCATACCATTTGCATAAAAATTAACAAGTTTAATATTTTGATTATCACTAAATATTAATGCTTTTTTATTATGTTTTGTTAAAAGGCCAGATAAAGAATTCTCATAAGAAACATTTTCAATCATAAAAGGAATATTAAATTGCGTATTAAGTTTCAACAAAGAATACGTTGGAATATCGGCAGACGTCTTGAAAACCTCAGGAGCCATTTGAAAAAGTCCCTGTAATAAATTGTCATAATTATTTCTTCTAGTATTAAAGAACAATATCGTATCTCCATTAGAAATAAAGCACTCATTATTTGCACAAAAACCTTGTACATCACATGGTCTTACATTATTTTCTTTTAAAATAGTAAGTTTTTGATCCGTTTGTGTCCATCTTTCAGCAGAACACATAAAGAATAGTTTTTTAATATAGTCCAATTCATTTTTAGACAAAGTATCAGGTAAGTACTCTTTTCCCATTACAAAGCCAACCGTCATATGACTATCCAAGTGATATTTTATAAAATTAACAACATCAATTAATTTATCATATTCAGAAACAGTTTGTTGAAATAGAATTAAGTGTAAATATATTTTTTTATTAGAATCAAGAGGCAAAGCTTTAACCAAACGATTAAGTTGTTCAACAACTTTATCATTAGTAGCCTCTACAAATATATGAAGTTTTGAGCCCTCTCTTTGTACAGCTGTAGATAAACTTTGAAATGTTTGATTATTTACTAAAGACTCATTTAAAACATTGTTTTTAACAAAGTCTAATTCCGAACGATAAGTATCTCCTAAAAAGAATCTTTGATAGGCGCTTCTATATTCCAAAGAACTAGTAATCGCTGTTGTAAAATAAGAAGTTTCTTTAATTTTACATAATTGTGGCATAGATTGATCAATAGAAATACTATAACTTCCAGGTTTTTCTATTCCTAAACCATTGATTAAAAATATAACACTCTTCTTCATACTATCACCAATTATAATTATATCTTCTTTTTCATTCTTTTAACATAAAAAAAGGAAAAAGAATTTCCTTTTACGTTAATCATCTAATCGAGGAGTTAAGATTTCATATCCATCTTCCGTAACTAAAACCGTATGTTCATAGTGAGCGGCTGGACTATGATCCCATGTTTTAACAGTCCAACCATCATCTAATTGATAAACATCCCTTTTGCCAAAGGTAAGAATAGGTTCAATACAAATGACCATACCTGGCTTTAAAACAGCCCCTGTATTGGGAATTCCAAAATTAGGGACTTCAGGTTCTTCATGCATTTCAGCACCGATTCCATGTCCGCATAACTCTCTCACAACACCCAAATGATGTTCTTCTGCATATTTTTGAATAGCACTTGAAATATCACCAATACGATTTCCAGGTTTCACTTGCTCTACTCCTACATACAATGCTTTTTCAGTATGCTCCATTAAATATTGTTTATCTTCATCAACCTCTCCAACTGTATAGGTCCATGCTGCATCTCCTTGATATCCTTTATATCCAATAACAACATCAATAGTAATAATATCTCCATCTTTTAAAACATCCTCTTCATGAGGAATTCCATGAACAACTACATCATTAAGGCTTGTACATAAAGCAGCTGGAAAACCTTCATATCCTTTACAAGTAGGAACTGCCTCATGATCCAAGATAAACTTCTCACATAAAGCATCTAACTCTTTTGTCGAAATACCTGCTTTTATATAAGGTTTAATAAACTGATGCATCTCAGACACTAACATACCTGCATGCCTCATTAATTCAATTTCACGTTCACTTTTAATTGTTATCATAGTATCACCAAAGAAGATTGTAACACAAAAAAAAGACTATTTCTAGTCTTCATCTAATTTAAGATAAATCATTCGACAAGCATCTTGAATACTTTTTTTAGCTTGCTGAACCTTCTCAGGATACTTCATCGCAATCATATACCCACCAAGAGCAAAAATACCCATAATAGACATTGATTCTAAAAGCATCATTTTCATTTTCATAATAATCCCCTCGTTTTTAGTATGTGAAAATAATTCTAAACTATACCATGAATCAAATATTCTTTGATAGTGGTACGTCGAGAGTCTACTTCTAAATTATGAACAGCATATTTTAATGCATCCATATCTCCAATCAAATAAAGTCTTTTCTTAGCCCTTGTAACAGCTGTATAGATAAGTTTTTGATAAAGCATTTTATGATAACCTCGAACGATTGGTAAAACAACAATATCAAATTCAGAACCTTGAGATTTATGAATACTTATCGCATAAGCCAGACGAAAATTATCATAATTAGCAGGGGTATATTTTACTATATTAGAATCAAAATCAATTTTGATTTCTTTCTTAGAACCCAATTCAATTTGATCGATTAATCCAATGTCCCCATTATAAATATTTTCATCTGGCATATTAGTAAGTTGAATCACCTTATCATTTTCTCTAAAAATAACTTCTCCTTGTTTTTGTTCTTTCTTATTAGAATCATTCGGATTATAGATTTCTTGTACTTTATGATTAATCATATCAATACCGTTTAATCCTTTATACATAGGTGCAAGAATTTGAAACTTTTTATAAGAAACATCTTTATACGTTGTAGCAATCTCACAAATCGTATTCATTACTTCATCATCACGACATCGAATAAATGTTAAATCATCCTCTTGGTTAAAAATCTCTTCATGAATTTCTTCATTTCGAATATCATAAGCAAGACTAATAATATTGGATTCTCTTCCCTGTCGATAGATTTCTTTTAATCTTACTACTTCTAACATTTGGCTTTCAATAATGTCTCTAAGTACTTGTCCAGCTCCAACGGAAGGAAGTTGATGATCATCTCCGACTATAATTATCTTACAATTACTAGATAAACCTTTTAATAAATTAGCAAACAAATAGGTATCGATCATACTAGCCTCATCAATTAGAACCATTTCCACCTTCGATTTATTATAAGAATTCACTTGAAATTTATCCGTATCTTTAGACCACTTTAAAAAACGATGAATCGTACTAGCAGGCATAAGAGATGCTTCACTCATTCGCTTTGCAGCTCTCCCAGTAGGAGCAAGTAAAGCAACTTTTGATAAAAATTGTTCATAAGAAAGCTTATTCATTTGTCGATACAATTCGCAAATTCCTTTCATGATAGTTGTCTTTCCTGTTCCTGGTCCTCCTGTAATGATTAAAAAATCTCTTTGATAACTTTTTTGAATGGCTTCTTTTTGTTCATCGTTATAACAAATATCAAACAATTTCTCCAACTCTTCAATCTTAGAGAGAATCTTATGGCTACTTTTTTCTTTATTAGCATTTAAAAGCCTAAATCTTTTTACAATGAGAGTTTCTGCTTCATACATTTCTTTTAAATAATAACGATCTTCCTTATGAATGATTTTTAACTGGGTCTCTAAATCTAATAAAGCATCTGTTACTTTTTGTCGATCAGGAACCGCTTCTAATACTCTAGGCAAGTAGTTCATGATTTCTTCCTCATAATAATAACTATGACCATAAGTATTACTTACCTCTCCCATAATATAAAGAATAGCAGCTCGCACACGAATAAAATCATCCTTCAATACTCCTTTTCGTAAAGCAATTAAATCCACTTTTTTGAAAGAAAGATCATGAATGTCTTCTATAATTTGATAGATATCTTCTTCTAATATTTGCTTAGTCTTTTTCTTATAAGTATTATAGAGAATCATAGAGTCTTTAGTAGAAAAACCAAGTTCAGATAAATACATAATAATCTCATAACTAGATTCATATTCTTTTAAAGTAGAATGCAAAACATCAATATCCTTTTTAGTAATCGTAGGAATTAAAATAAGATTACTAGGTTCTTCTAAAATCATTTTTAAAGTGTCTTTCCCAAAAGCTTGATAAATTTTAGAAGCTTTCTTTTCTCCGATTCCCTTAAACAAACCACTAGAAAGAAAGTCAATAACAGACTCTTTTTCTTCTGGCTTAGAACGTTCATAGGATTCTACTTGAAATTGATCTCCATATTTTTCATGATGAACAAGTTTTCCATAAAACAGATAAGTATCCACATGATTTAATTCATGAAAGAAACCAGTAAATGTAATCGTTCGCCCTACATATTCCACCAATTGTTCATCATTCGTATCTATAACTCTTAATATTCCAACACAATATCCGGTATTGGTTTCATAGATAGATTTAGAATAAGTTCCTTTAATAAAAGATGTCATACATTCACTCCTTTCTTTTTTATCATTCACCCTTTTTGCTTTTTTAAACGTTTTAAATAAAGCAATAACAAAGCAAGTCCCATTATACTTGGAACAAAGGAAATATAGAGAATTCTTGGCTTATATTTCAACACAATTTTATGTTTTCCTTTTTTCAATTCCGTACCTATAAAAGCATTTAATAGTTTTTCTTTATCTTGTTTTTCACCATCAACATAAAGATCTAAATCCTCATTATATAGACAAGAAATAAAGAAAAGTCCATCTTCTTTTGTATTCATAGTTCCTTCCAAAGAATTATTTTCAACTTTCGTTACTTCAAATTGATTTTCCTTCAAGAGATTAATATCTTCTTTATAAACATCATGATTATAATAATAAGCATGAACTCCTGTAACAGAACAAGTCTTCTTCTGGTAGAATTTTAATTGAATCTTAATAGTTATGGATTCATCAGGTCCATACGTATTATGAATCCTATAAATACCATGATTACTTACATTCTTCAACAACTCATCATTTATGTACACATTGATTTGTGAAACAGCTTCCCAATCTTCTAATTCAACAAGAAAATAAAAATCTCGATCAGATGTATTTGTAAAAGAATAGGAATTGTTTTTTGTTTTTACTAAATCAATCTTTTCAAAAATATTCTTATCAGTATTAGTCATTGACTTATAAATATCATTCTGATAAGCCAACCCATCTCCTTTTTTTTCAAGTTTTAAAAGAGAAGGATTAACCATATATCCCAAAGAAAGACTATCCTCATTTAGATAATAATCATAATGA
The DNA here is from genome assembly GCA_017511375.1 of Bacilli bacterium. GTDB lineage: Bacteria > Bacillota_I > Bacilli_A > RF39 > UBA660 > UBA3789. The sequence goes on from JAFWKJ010000007.1 coordinate 65,910, forward strand.
GAGATATGCCCTAACTTTGTATAATAATTATTTTCATCAACATTAAAAGAATAACCAGTCTCTTTAGATTTCATTTCAATATTGTATTTAACATTTAATAAGGAAGCAAGTAAATGATAAGATCCATCAAACTGAACTGAATTAATATTTTCCTTTGGATTTTTAACGCCTGAGTCAATGAAAAAATTAACAAAGTCTTCTTTAATAGAAGAAATAAAATAGTCAATTCCATAATATTGATAAAGAATGGCATCATTTCTAGGAACTAAATCGTAATTGTTTTCAATCCTATAAAAGGTAGACGAATCATTCTTTTTAATTTCCTCAATCACTTCTCCATAAGAAGAATCAACATCTACTTGATAAGTAAAACGATGTAAGTAATGATATCCATTGATAAGAAGTTCAATCACAATTAACAATAAAAATGCCTTTTTCATATTTTTTTTCTTAGAAATATATTTCAATATAAGAAGGAAGAAAAATAGAATACTTATTTTAATGATTGTAATATCTCCCATAATTATCCTATTTTTATAAAACATGAAAATACTATAAGGAATTAAAAACAATAAGAATAAATATAAAAAATGTTTCCAAGAGAGATTCTTCTTTTTAGAAAGAGCACTAATAAGTAGAACACAAAAGAAATACATAATAACTTTTAATACAGTTGGAAAAGTAATCATAGGAATGAAAAAAGCTAATACAAATAATAAAGCAATGATAGAAGTCGACCCAATACCAAAGTATTTAAAATATTTAGGATGCTGCATTAAGAAAAGAGATAAAAAAGTCGTAAATAGATAAAGTAGGAAGAAAAACGCAATAATCCCCGCATCTATAATTCTAGGATAATCAATGATGTTATAAAGAAATACAGCAAAATAAACAAGAGAAAAAGCAATCCAATATTGTTTAACTTTGATTTGTTTCAAATAATAAATAGATTTAGTACAAATCATAAGAATAAATAAAATAAACATAAAGGTAAATCTTCCATTAATACAAAAAGGAGGAGAAAAACCATGCCACATATAATTCACATAATTTATACTAATAGAAATAAATAGTATTACAAAAACAATTCCCGTAAGTATTTTCTCACGTATTGGAAATTTAGGATTAATAAAATAAAAATAAAGTAAAGGTAAAACAACAATAGAAGTATAAAGATAATAATCTGATGGATTCAAAACCGTAATGGTTACAAAATTCCCAATGAAATAATAATTCACAATATCTTGTAAATTAAAAGCAAACTTAAAAGGTAATCCTCCAAATAATCCTGCATCTCCTCTTGAATAAGATCCAATCTCAGAAGCAATTGGTAGAAAAACAAAACTCATGGTAATACATACCAAAATAGATACCACTATAAAACGAAGATTTTTCTTCCAAAAATCTTTCTTATCAATTTTTTTATTTAAAATACGATAATTAAAATAAATCATACTAAAAATAAGAATCATATAAGCAAAATAATAATTAAAAAAGATAGTAAATGCTAAAGAGATAACATATAACTTATAATTTTTTTCCTTCACAATCTTATCTATTCCTAGTAATACAAGTGGAAATATCATATAAATATCCAAAAATTCTACATGCATATTATAAGATAAATAATAAGAAGATAAAGCATATAATAAAGAAAAACAAATCAAATAAATAGTCTTTTCTGTCTTAAATTGATACTTTAAGTACTTATAACAAAACAAAGCAGAAAAAGAAGATTTTAAAATAATTGTTATAATACAAAATAAATTAATATCTTTAATAAAAAATAAAAGAAGATTAAAAGGCGAACTCATATAAAAGTATAAAACCCCTAAAAAACTATCTCCCATACCAAGATTAAAACTAAATATCCCAACATCCCCTACTAATAATCTACTAAGATGTTTATAAAAAGGATAAAAAGCATTTAATAAATCACTAATTAAAATGGTATGATCAAAGATCCCAACGAATTGAAATATTAATAACAAAAGAAAAATAGATAAAAAAAATACTATGATTTCTCCTCTGTTCTTATGAATAAATTTTTTCATAGAAACACCTCAATTTTTATATACATGTTTATTATACCATAAAAAAACAAGAGTACTCTTGTTTTTATAATTCATCAAAAATTGGTTTTAAACAAATATTAGGTTTTTGTTCATCGAAATTCCAAGTATGGAAGGAATCTCCTCCACAATAATTCCAATGCTTACATCTTTTACATTTCTTATTAGAAGTACGATCTTCATTACGGAATTCTTTAAATTTTGTTTCCCAAGTATAAACAAAACTATCCGTTTTAATATTTCCTTGTATTAATTCAGGACGTCTTGGCACATTAGGACAAACAAAGATATCCCCATTGCTCATGATACCACCAACAAATAGACCTGTCATACAAATAAAATAATTACTACGATATTTTTTTTCTCCCTTCAAACCTAAATAATGACTACAGCCATATGAGATTTCTTTCATTTTACCTTCTGCATTCTTTTCTTCAATGAATTTAAATAAAAATTTGTAATCTTCTAAATCTAAAAAGATATCTTTATTATCATTTGCACGACCAATCGGATCACAATTCACAACTCTCCAATACTCAACCCCATGTTCTAACAACAATTGATATAAAGCTTCTAATTCATCTAAATTCTTTTTATTCGCAACCGTTGTTACTTGTACCACTTTAATGACATCAGACTGAAGCATCATATCAATTCCTTTTAGAATCTTTTCAAAACAATTAGGAACCTTTCTAAATTTTTCATGGGTTTCTTTTAAACCATCTAGACTAATAGAGACCGTTGCCATTTTCGCTTTTTCAATTCTATCAAACATCGTTTTATTAATTAACATTCCATTCGAAGTCATTCCCCAAGAAAAACCTAAATCAACGGCATATTCCATCAATTCAAATAAATCCTTACGCATAAGAGGTTCTCCTCCTGTAATATTTAGAAAAACCCTTCTAGGATCATAACAAAGAGAGATTTCCTTTAAGGTGTTTTTTAAACATTCTAAACTAATTTCTTCTCCCTGCTCATTCCCATCACAACGACTACCACAATGTTCACATCTAGCATTACATCTAGAAGTAACTTCTAGAAATAGTTGTCTCAATTGAGGATGTTTATATAATTCCAATCTTTTTTCATGTAAGATTTCCATATCTTTTTCTTTTTTCTTTTTTTCTAAATTGCTTGCCATATAGAAACACCTCTAGAATAAATATACCATATCCATCAAAAGATAGCCATCATTTTATTAGCCAATAGAAAGAAAATTATGATAAAATAAATTTAGATTAGGAGGCTAAAAAATGTCAATTGAGAGATATAAGGGAAAAAACATTACAGCAGAAGACGCAAAAGAAATAATAGATATGCCTACAATAAGTGATGGTTGTAAAAAGATGGAAGAAGCATCTACAAAGTTAGAAGAACTATCAAAAAAAGTAGAAGAATTAAAAAATATTTGTGATAGAGAAGCCCTATCCGTTAATGATATCAATATGGAATGTATTATAGATAATTATAAAAATTATATAAAAGATTTTTCTAAGTACATTCATAATTTATCAATAGATATTTCTGAAACAACAGAAAGATTAGTAAATAGAAAACAAGTGATTTTTAATGAGGAAGCAAAAAAGTTAGAACAAAAAAAAGACAAAATCCAAAAACCAAAAAGAAAGAAAAAGAAGGAGCAATAAAAATGGAAAAAATAATCTATGATGAAAACAAGGTACAAAAAGCACAACTCCTAGTAGAAGAAATAAAAATGGATTTATATAAAGTAGATTGTCTTCTATATGAAGGGGTTATGAAAACAGCCTATGCTAAGGGAATGGATCTTGTCACTTATGAAAACCCATCCATTGATATGAATAAACCAGAAAAAATCATGATAAACTGTCGAGAATCAATCAAAGTCATTGAAGAAACCTTGAAAACAGAAGTACAAGAAATTAATAAGTATTTTAAAGAACATAAAGAAGATTAAAAAAAACAGGAACTCCTGTTTTTTTTATGCAACACAATAAGGATATTGAATATCTTGAATTTCAACACATACCATTTTATTATGAGGATAATGCCCTTTTATTTTTACATACAAGAAGTTGCCTGTGTGTCCATAACTATATCCATCTTTTTCTTCTTCAATCAAAACTTCAACTTCTTTATGAAGAAATTTTTTCATGTAATTCATTTCTAACTCTTTTGAAACATCAATCAATCTTCTAGCCCTATCCTTTTTAATAGAATTATCAACCTTCTCCTTCATTTTAGAAGCAACCGTTCCTTTTCGATCACTATAAGGAAAAACATGTATCTTAGAAAAACCTATTTTCTGACATGTATCAATTGTCTCCTGAAACAATTTTTCCGTCTCACCAGGAAAACCCACAATCACATCTGTACTAATAGAAATATGAGGTCTAATAGATCGTATCTCCGAAATTTTCTTTTGATAATAATCTAAATCATATTTACGATTCATGGCTTTTAAAATAGGATTAGAACCTGCTTGAAGAGGAATATGAAGATGATCTACTAAGATAGATGATTCACGAAGGATAGATAAAACATCCTCATTTAATTCTGTTACCTCAATAGAAGAAATTCTTAATCGTTTTAATCCCTCTATTTGAATCAATCGATTTAATAAATGAGCAAAACTAATATGAAGATCAATTCCATAACTACCTGTATGAATTCCCGTTAAAACAATTTCTTGATATCCATGCTTTATAAGGCCTTCTATTTCACTAACAACCTTATCTTCATCTTTATTTCTGCATCCTCCACGAACATAAGGAATAATACAATAAGTACAAAAATTATCACAACCATCTTGTATCTTAACAAAGGCCCTCGTTCTACCAGGAAACTCTTCAATATACATATCTTCAAAGTCTTTTAAACGATCTTTATTGAATATATGAATGGTTTGTTTCTTTTCAAAGTATTCATCTAATAAAGAAACGATTTTAGATTTATCTTTATTTCCAATTAGGATATCTACTCCTAATTCTTGATAATCAGGATTTGCTGCCACAAAACATCCCATCGCAACAACACAAGCATGAGGATTTCTCTTAATAGCTTGGTGAATCATTTTTTTAGATTTACTATCACTGTTATTAGTAACAGTACACGTATTAATAATATATACATCACAAACATCATCAAAATCTTTCATCACATAATGATGTTTTTTTAATTCATTTATAATAAATTCAGATTCATAAGTATTCACTTTACATCCCAATGTATAAATACCAAAACTTCTCATAGAAACCCTCCTTTCACATCCACAACGTATTATATCATAAATCTCCATATTAGAAAACAAAAAAGTCAGGGCAAAGCCTGACTTTATTACTAATTTTGTTCTTTTAATTTTCTTGCTGTAACAAGACCAAAGACACTCATCATAGCAATAATCATAAAGAATATAGCATTATCACCAGTTGATGGAGTGTTATTACCAACACCAACTAAAGCATAAGCACTTAAGTGTTCTAAATCTCCAACTAAATAATCACCATCAACTTCTAAATCAATTACCTCATCTGATACCTCACAGCCATTTGGATTAACGTTAGAAAAATAAACAAGTTTAAAAGATTTAAATTTTTTCATTTCAGGTGTCATTTTTATTTTTATTCTAAATTCACCTTCGTGTACATCATCTCCACCAACTTCACTTAAATGAAAGCCATAAAGTTCAATATAAGACCCAATATCTTTCGTTAAATCAGAAACAGATTCCTTAACCGCATCCAACGCAGTCAACATAGAGGAACGACAATCCGCACTTTCGCCACATTCTTTATTCAAATAATCTTCAGAATAACTCTCTGTAAGACTTGAAACTCTAAATGTGAATTCTTTATTATTAGCATCATCAAAAGCAATTGATATACCATCAAAAGCATCATCTTTTACAGAATAAGTTTTAGTTTCTTCCACTTCACTAGACTCATCATCATCATTATTATCATCAGGTTCTGTCGTATCACCACTTGTAGGTACACCTAAATCAATATATAATGTCCAATAATAGGCAGTTGCATCTAAGTAAGTATATCCATAAGAATACTCTTCCCCATTAAAGATAATTGTTAAGTCTCCATCAAATAGATAATTATCTTCCTTGTCTAGTTTTAATCTTAATCCATAATGATTATCTTCAGAAGAAGCCAAAGCACCATCCTCTAAATTCCCCCAATTATTAGAATCTTTTGGTGTATAAGACCATCCTGTATTCTCTCCATAGGCTTCAATGCTAACACCCTCAGTTGTAGTACTAACAGTATATTCAGACAACGTCTCCCCTAAAGTCACAGATGATTTACTACAATTAACTGTAATTTCAGAAATCATCTTCTCTTCGTCTCCCATGGCAAATACGTTCATAATTGGAGTAAATATAAATGCCATAGCAGCAACCAATAATAAATATTTCGTTTTTTTCACTATTTTATCCTTCCCTTCTTATATGAAATAAACAATTTTATTATATTCTTATTTAATTCTAAATTTATGAATCCGTCTTTCCTTGCAATTCATTCATCGTCATATAAAACTCATTACTACTTCTAAGTTGTTGATCCAATTTCTCATAATTAGCTGTATTCTCAAGAGCAATCGCATTATCTCTTGCCGCATCTCTTTCAATTCCAAAGATTGGTGAAATAATAGGACTACATTCAAATCTCTTAACAACAGGTTCTTTGACAACTGGATTAACTGTTTCAGGTTGAATAGTACGGAAATCATCCATTTGAAGCACTTCAACTTCATCCACTTGATCAAAGGCTTCATTAATATCAGCTTGCAATTCCTCTTCAGGAACAACATTCGCAATAATAAATGGTTCATCATAAGAAGTAACTTGTTTTTGTACTTGTACTTCTAAATCCTGAATGCTAATAGGTTCATTTCCTTCATCCTTATATTGAGTCAACTCATTAGACTCATACATTTCTTTACTCTTTTGTAAAAGTTCATCTAAACTAATAATGGCAGATTTTTCTTGTTCCTCTTCATAAGCATTTACAACATCTACTGGTTCTAAATCTTCCTCTTTTGCTAATTGTTCTTGTATTTTCTTTAATTCAATTCTTGCCGTCTCTTGATCTGGTTCTATAGAAGTATATTGTAAATCTTCTTCCTCTTCTTCCATATTTTGTACAGCATCTACTACCTCTGATAAATCAATTGTTTCCTCGACATCAATAGGTTCAATTATCATAGGTTCTGTTGGTAAAACAACAGGAGGTTCTTCTATAGGTACTAAAACTGGTTCCTTATAAACTTCTTTTTTCTCTTCTACAGGAAGAGTCGCTTTAATTTCATCCACCAATTTATTAAGTTCCTTTGTATTATGTTTTCTTCTTATGTTTTCATTATTCTTTTCAATTAAATATACAATAAAACAAACAAGGCATGCCAATGCAGCAATCATATAAACAATTATTATTTCTTGGGATGTTAAAAACTTTCCTAAATCGTTCATTTCTGTCACCTCTATCCTTATTCATTCTAACATATCTTTTTCTAAAATGGAGAATTCAACTTAAAAAAATTTCTCCTCTTTTACAATACTTTACCCTTTTTATTTTTCATAAAACTCATCTTTACTTAACTATATCATAATATTACGAAGGATGATATATTTTTTTCAACTTTTTCATAAAATTTATTATGAAAAAAAACATGATTTATTCAACCCTCTTACTATTAATAGGCGGCCTAATAACAAAACTACTTGGAATGGTTATTAAAATCCTAATGAGCCGTAATCTAGGAATAGAAGGATTATCATTATATATGTTAGTATTACCTACTTTTTCTTTTTGTATTTTATTAGGACAAGCAGGCTTTCCCATTACTTTATCAAGAATGGTTGCTTATAAAGACAAATCGATTCCTTCTCTCTATTTCACTGTTTTTCTGTTTCTATTATTATTCAACATTCTAATCAGTATCATTTTAATTATTCTAGCACCAACTCTTAGTCATTCTTTTTTAAAAAATGAAGCAGCCTACCTTCCTCTAATAGGAATTGCTTTTGTAATTCCCTTCACCACTTGTTCAAACATCTTAAGAAGTTATTTTATAGGAATTCAAAAAGTATTCCCAACTGTTTTATCCAATGTAATAGAAAACTTATTAAGATTATTCTTTATTTTATGGATAATCCCTAGGTTAAAAATATATACCATTTCCATTTTAGTATTCAGTATCATTCTATTTAATATCATTAGTGAAACAATCTCTACAATGACACTTTTACTTTTTATCCCGAAAAAAAAGAAAAAAATATCCTTTCAATATTCCTATCTAAAAGAAACTATTCAAACATCATATCCTCAATTACTAAGTACATTAATTGGAAATGGAACTTATTTTTTAGAACCACTCATCATATTTCATTTTTTAACAAAAGAGTATAAAGCCTCTCTCATCACCCAACAATATGGAATCATCACCGGATATGTATTTCCTCTAATCTTCTTACCCCTATTCTTTATTACAGCTATTTCTCAAGTGCTTCTCCCCACAATAACAAAATTCTATAAAGATGGTCAATTGAAAAAAATAACAAAACTACTAAAAATAGAAACCTTTTGTATTTTTCTATTTAGTATAGGAACAGGTCTCTTTTTTAGATTTTTTTCTAAAGATCTCCTACAACTTCTCTATCACACATCCTACGGCATAAACTATTTGAAATATATCTCCATCTTTTTATTTTTTATCTACTTAGAACCAGTCTTTCAATACCTATGGATTGCTTTTGGAAAGACAAAAGAAATTATGCTGGCAACCACCTTTAGTTCCCTCATTAGAATCACTTCATTAGTACTTTTATTAAAATGTCATTTTGGAATAGATTCCCTTCTACTTTCTTTAACCATTAATCTTATCGCAACGACATTCTTTGAATATGAAAGAATCTTCTTAATCTTCAAAAAAAAGAGGAGTAATCCTCTATTAAAAACCTAATTTAGATTGTGATTTCTTAATTTCTTCTTCTGTCATAGGCATATAAGTATAACCTGATTTCGTTCTTCTATTAGAAACGAAAGACTCCTCAGAACGAATCGATGGACTAACATCTATTTTGATAGAATCTTTCTGACTTTTAGGTTTACCAAGTTCTTCCATTACATAGGTTTCACAAGCAAAATTATCAGGATCAATTCCATGATCAAGAAAAGCAGAATGAATCTGATTCATAAGTTGTTTTTGGAAACGATCAGAATGTTCCCAGTAAAACTTTACTTGTTTCTTTCTAACTTCTTCTAAGATTTTCTTGTTAAAACTTAGAGTCCCCTTTTGGAAAGGAAATTCAACACGAAATGGCGCTTCTGGATTTTTATAATAGGCAAGAACTTTATCAAAGTTTTTCATTAAGTATCCATAAACATAACTTCTTAAATCTACATTCTTTAAATCATCTAAAGTATAACCTTTATTCTTTTTACAATATTCACTATTCGTAGTCGCATTCAAGTAATTTTTCACAGTCTCTTCCACAACACAACTAATAAATACATACTTATAAGGAACATCTCTTCCATTAACAAATAAATGTGTATCAATATGACTTAATAACCATTTACCAGATTCTTCTTTAATACATTTTTCCATAAGTTCTTCTCTTTTTTGATTGAAAGAAGTTCTATCCTCTTCGTCCTCATGGTAAGGTTCTGATCCATACCCCATCCATCCATCAATAGTTGCTGTACACAAAGGAGGCTCATAAACATGAGAACGTAAATTTTCCTCACGAACTATTTCTTTTAAGATCTCAATATACGAACTTAAATGCTCTGTATCACAGTAGAAAACAAGATTATCATCTCTATCTCCATAACTATCATATTTAAAATAATACGCACTTCTTTTGGCGTTACACTTTTGAATAAAACGTAACATAATTCTATGAGTAACAGTAGAATCACAATTTAAGTAAAGTCGATGTTTCACAACTTGCTTTTTAGAAAGGCCATAATTCACACAATTGGAATGAATATGATTCCATCCAGAAAACTCCCCAATCGCATTCCAACGAAAAGATTCCATACCAGCTCTAAGAGTTTCATCTTTAATAGATTCATAATCCATTATTTGCATCACTTCATCTCTAGTCTTTGGTTTTAAACCACTCACATATCGATATAACGCAAATAATTGATCTTTATATTCTGGTTTCACATAATTATTCTCAATCAAAATTCGTAAAGCCTTTTTCCAGTCATGAAATATTAAAGCATAAAATTGATCGCAATCAGCCTCATTATATTTACCTTTTATTTTTTGATCACAATTACTTTTCACTAAACCTGAATAAAAAGAAGAATGATTGGCATATGCTTGAATTAATTTATCTTGTTCTTCTTTGGTTTGTAATGGTTTTTCCATTGACTCATATATAGTCATAAATACACCCTCTCTAAAACGGCTTTATCATAACACTTTTCCTATGATCTGTCAAAGTTAGTTATAGATATACAATTCATGTTGGCACCTTGTACAGGCAACATATAATAGATTTCTTTCATTCTTACGATAAGAATTATTTCGATCATTATATATAATGACACTATCAAACTCTAAACCTTTTGCTGCATAAGCAGGAATAATAATACAATCTTTTTTAAATTTCTTAGAATCAGCATCTACTAAAGATACATCAATACCTTCTTTTACTAAATCATATATTTTTAAGGCTTCTTTATCATCTTTCGTAATAACAGCCAAAGATTTATATTCACTTTTTAAATGCTGCATATCCGCTAATAAACTCTCTTTCAAATTCAAAGTATTTTTACGAATAACAACCGGTTTATGATTCTCTTTACGAATCGCATTCACATGTCTTAAATTAAGAATCTTATTCGTATATTCTATAATTTCAGGAGAAGATCGATATGTCTTTAATAACTCAATATACTTCGTATCTTCTCTAAATAAATTTTTTAAATCTTCTAAAGAACGATAATGATAATAAGGATTAATATTTTGATTAATATCTCCTAAAATAGTAAAATCTGCCTTCTTAAATATCTGATTAATAATAATATATTGAAGTCGATTATAATCTTGTGCCTCATCAATAATAACTTGTTTAATTGTCCCTTCATATAAGAATCCTTCTAAAGATCCCTTTATATAGGCAAAAATCAAAGCATCTTCATAATGTAAAACATCTGTATCTACAAAGCATCGTATCTCTTTCTCTTCTAATTTCATTCTACAAAATTCGCTTTGATAAAACATTTTTACAATCTCTTTATAATCTTTTTTAAAATTAGCATTTTCATAGAATAGTTTTTCAAATGTTTTTTTCTTTTTATTAGATCCTTTATAGAATTGAGAACTAAGTCTCTCTGCCATCTCTTCTATTCTTTCAAATAAAGGAAGTTTCTGATAACGATCATGTAACATTTCATTACAATCTTCTTTTAAGATAAGATTCTTATCTCCTTCAGTGAAATTATAAATGAACTTACAATGATCTATATAGTTTTCCAAAAATGCATCTAAGTCATCAATGATTTTATCACTTTGTTTATAGGTCACCAATTCTGGATTTACTTCTTGATACGAATAATAACGAGAAACAAAGTCAGAAAAACTTTCTATATTAGGATACTCAGGAATAAAAGAATATAAATAATCCGCAAAAGTAGTTTGTAAAGTATTATCTTCTCCTAAAGATGGTAATACATCTGAAATATACTCTGTAAAAATATTATTAGGAGAAAAAATAAGAATATTATTACTATTTAAATTCTTTAAACGATATAAAAGAAAAGCAATTCTATGAAGGGCAACGGTTGTCTTCCCAGAACCAGCAATTCCTTGCACAATAAGATTATGATCATCTAAATTACGAATGACTTGGTTTTGTTCTTGTTGAATCGTATTAACAACATTCTTCATACGATCACTAGACTCTGTCGCAAGTACTTCCTGTAATACTTCATCATCTATGTTTAAAGAATTATCAAAGACACCTAGTAGTTTTCCTTTTTCTATTTTATATTGTCTTTTACGTTTTAATTCCCCTTTATAAATTCCCCCAGGAGCCACATAAGAAGCAGGTCCTGTTTCATAATCATAAAACAAACTACATATAGGGCTTCTCCAATCATATAAGATATTATTTGTATTTTGATCTTTTAAATAAGTAAGAGACATGTAGATGTTATAGATCTCTCCACTCTCTTCTTTAAAGACAATACTCGCAAAATAAGGTTTATCTTTAATTTTACATAGTCTTTTAAAGTATTGTTGTTTTTGATAGGCTTTATCAGCTTCCATCGCAGTAGCATACATAACTTGTTGGGCTTCTCCTGCATCAAAACTACTAGCATTTTCCCACATCATTTTCTTAAATTCCACAAGGTTTTCCTCATCTTGAATGACATCGTTTCCTAATTCAGACAAAGTGTTTCCTAATAGTTTTGAAACTTTACGAAGTATCTTTTTTTCTTTTTGAAGTTCTTCTTCTGAAATAGCCATAAAAAAATCAACTCCTAATCTTCTTTATCATATCATAAGAAAGTGCCTTTTTGCCCCTTTTCGAATCTATTTTACAGTAAATTAAAAAGGAGTTTTCACTCCTTAAGAATTATATTGATTAATTAAATCGGTAAACTCTTTTTGTATCTCCGCAAGTCTAGACTCTGTCTTAGCCTCAAATCTAACAGTAATATTAGGTCCTGTATTACTAGCACGTACCAAAGCCCAACCATCATCATACAAAACTTTTATACCATCAATATCTGAGTAAGAATAGCCTTTTTCTTTTACATAAGCTTCCACCTTTTCAATAACATGAAATTTGATTGTATCAGGAGAAGAAAATTTAATTTCTTCTGTAGAATAATACTGATTGATACCAGCTAACAAATCCGTAACACTTTTATCCGTATGAGATAAGATTTCAAGAAGTCTAAGTCCTGCATATAATCCACTATCAAAACCAGGCCATCTATCTCTAAAATAAACATGTCCTGACAACTCCCCACCAAAAGGCAAATCATCTTCTCTTACTTTTGCCTTTGTGTAAGAGTTTCCTGTACGATACATACAAACAGTTCCCCCTAGTTTTTCTACTTCATCACTAAAACTCTTAGAACATTTTACATCACATAAAAATCTCTTCTTAGATACTTTGTCAATAATATCTCGCACAATCATAATCATATATTTATCAGTTGGAATAAAAGAAGAATCATTAGCAACAACCCCTAATCGATCTCCATCTCCATCAAAAGAAAGTCCCACATCTGCTTTTGATTCTAATACTTTATATTTTAATTGAGAAAGATTTTCTTCCACACAAGGATCTGGATGATGATTAGGAAAATGACCATCACTTTCCTCATTAATAAATTCTAAATCAACAGGAAACAATTCATAGATTTTTCTAGCAATAATTCCTGTTGTACCATTTCCTGGATCAATAACAGCTTTTACTCTTCTCTCTCCAAAATGAAGATTTTCTGCAAATAATTTAATATAATCATTCGTAATATCATAATTAGTAATAGAACCTTCACCAGATATGAAATTACCCTCTATAATTTCATTTAAAAAGTCTTGAATTTCTTGTCCCTTACAATTACCAGATTCATCAAAAGCAAATTTAAATCCATTGTCATCTTTCGGATTATGAGAAGCTGTTACCATGACACCACTATAGATTTTAAGTTTGATACAAGCATAATAGTACATAGGCGTTGTACATAAACCTAAAAAGATAACATGAACCCCCGTTTCAGTAATTCCTTTTATTAAAGCATTGGTTAAAACTTCTCTACTTAAACGATTATCATGTCCCACAATACAAGTATCTTTTCCCATTCGTCTAATATGACTACCAAAGCCCAAACCAACTGTATAAGCGGTATCTTCATCTAGCTCAGTAGGATAAATTCCACGGATATCATATCCTCTAAAAATCGTTTTACAAAGATCTTTCTTGATTTCCATAATAACCTCCTATTAATACTATTCAAAAACCCCTAGCCTATAACAATTATATCACAAAGAAAAAAATAGATACTAAAGAATTAGTATCTATTCCCAATTGGCGTAAAGCGGTGTTTCACAACACTTATTATAAAAGCCACCACAAAGTCTATCATGTATGGTATCAAAATCGAAATTTTCTTCATGACCATAAGTACCATTCACGGATCCATTCGCAGCTTTCGAGAACCACTCTGCTCCCGTTTTACACCTAGTATATCCAGACTTTCCTAGATTAATATAATCTGGATTGTTCCAGTCAAATAAGTAACCATCACCATTAGAATTTGTTCCATTGGGATAAAAAGTAACCATCAATTTTTTATTAGAAGTGTTACACAAGAAATCACCACACTGTTTAACACCGCTACCATGACTACTTTTTAGGTAACCACCATTCATATGATAAGTGAAACAAACAGGCGATTTCTCCCAATTGATATATAAGTCAACGGTACAAGACATCCTTTTCGTATTACAGAATTCATCTTGTCGATAATTGGTATCACAATCATATACTGTACCATCGCTTGTAATAAATTCTTGCTTACTCTTTGGTTTGTATTTTTCTTTTCCAATATTGACCCAAGTAGAGTTAAAAGGATCCCACAATCCATCTGAACCAATTTTTGTACCATATGAAACTCGTTGCGTATAAGGTTGCCCATCATAAGAAATATAATCATCAACTTGCGTAAAAATACTATCATGAGCAGTTAATATAGCTCCTCCATTTACATGAAATACAAAATCAAGATAATTATTAACCCAGTTAGCAGAAAGAGTTAAAGTACAATCTTCATAATCAGGATTACATCTCCAGCCTTTACTCTCATTTCTCCAATCACAATGGTCTTTTAAATCATCAAAAAACAATTTAGTATCTTGATTAAATGTTTTACCATCATAAGCTGCTTTCCAAGCAGAAGCACCTTCACAATGAAATCCATCTTTATAAATGTTAACGCCACCAGAGTAATTCCAGTTATACAAATCATCTCCGGCGCCACCACGTTCATAAATATGGAAACTCCTAGTGTTATTTTTTGTAACATAATCACCATCATAACTAACATTACCACCGTGCGTACTTGCCAAATAGCCACCATTCATTTTATATTTCACTGTAATCGTATTAGGCGTAACCCAATTAGGCGCGATAAATGCACGACAATCTCCATGAGAGGCATCGCAAAATTTACTTGCCATATAAATGACATGTTGATTATAATACTTTTCTTCCGTAACAGGTTCAATAGGTCCCCAACTATTAGTAGAATAATCAAAATACTGAATCCCAATTAATTTCCATTCTTCACCACTCTTTGCATGATAACCAAGTTTACCCATATTTAAGTAATTAGGATTATGCCAGTCATACAATCCATCTGTAGGATGGATTTTCCCATCATAATCAAAGCTTTCAAGAACTGGTGAAGATCCCTCAGCTGTTTTTATGACAACAATGTCATTTTCTACAGTAAGTTCTTCTCCTTCCTTAAGACTTAGTCCATGAGGCTCTATCATTTCTCCTCCAGTTGTCGTATAAACAATATGAACTTGATATGTTTTCCATCTTGCTTTCACAGTAATATCTTTTTCTGCTGTGGTAAATTCATTCACTTTATGTCCGTCAGGATCTATCCATCCATCAAACGAAGAGTGATCTTTCGTTGGAGTACACAAAACTCCCCATTTTGTAACTCCATCAGGAGCAACAGGTACCTCTTTAGGAGTATCACAACCTGTACCCCCTTGAGAGTCATAAGTTAATACATATTTTGAAAAAGTAATATCACAATCATTTGCAGCTTCATAAGCCTTATTTTCTTCATTTTGAGGAAAAACTACAGAAACATTACCAGCATCTAATTTTCCGCTAGCAGTTAAGTTATTTTTATTGCCACATCCCATATAGAAATTATAATAATACTTTCCATGCTCTTTTGATACTTCTACAAAGGAATTATCACTCAGACAAGTCATATCATCATAATTATAATCTTTAATGTAGGAATGTTCTATTAATTCGGTCAAAAAAATATTATAGCACTGCCTTGTCCCTCTCTTTGCAACAGGTCTATCTTCTTCTTTAAGAAACATATCATCTTCATAAGCATCCGTATAAAGTTTAGCAGCAGAAACCATAGCATCACCATAAGTTTTTAATTTTGATGTTTTACCATTTTCAGCAACCATATTAATCGTTGGCCATGCTAATGTACTTACGATTCCAATAATAACAATAACAACAAGTAATTCAACTAATGTAAATCCCTTCATGTTTTTCATTCCAAAACCTCTTTTCATTATACCTATCTTATATCATTATATCACATTACTTAATATTCCAAAAGATATTAACATCATAATAATACTTGCAATAAATATTCCAATAAGAGCCGCAAGTAATGCTTTCTTTCTATCCATTTCTAAAACCGCTGCAATCAAACATCCTGTCCAAGCCCCTGTTCCAGGAAGAGGAATTCCTACAAACAAGACAAGCCCCCAAAAACCATATTTTTCAATTTGCCCTTTATGTTTATCTACTTTTTTATCTAACCATTTAGCCACTTTAGAAAGACGTTTCTTCGTACGCATCCATTCTAATATTCGATTAATAAACCAAAGAATAAAAGGAACAGGGATAATATTACCAATCATAGAAATAATATAGCTTTCTACTGGTTTTAATCCCAAAAGAGCCGCAGCAATTAATCCTCCCCTTAATTCCAAAATAGGCATTAAAGAAATAATAAATACAATAAGTTGCTTTCCAAAAGGAAGTCCCCCTAAACCACCAAGTACTCCCAACAACCATTCAACAAGTTTTTCTACCATACGACACCTAACTTTCTAATATTTGCATAATGATAGGAACAACGTGTTTTTTTCTAGATACACATCCTTCAATAAACATTCCTTCGTGAACTTCTCTATCATATGCTAAATCCATAATATTTTGTGCTTTACGATTATAAATCACATAACTTCCATCTTTAATAATATCGGTAACATACAAAGCAACCAATTGATAATTGTTTCCTTCTGCTACCCTATCTAATGTCATGACATATTCTTCTAATTCTTTTTCTATATCTGAGAAATTCATCGTAAAGAACTGCCCTATTCCAATCGTCCTATCATTGACCGTAAACAATTTATAATCATGATATAATACATCTTCTTTACTTAATCCCTCTAATGAAGTTCCTGATTTCAATAATTCCATTCCATAAGAATAATATTCTACTCCCGCAACACGAGATAATTCATCGACGGCCTCTACATCTTTTTCTGTCGTAGTAGGACTTTTTAAAATCAAAGTATCTGATAATATTCCTGATAACATAAGTCCTGCCATACTTCTAGGAATTAAAACATTCGCTTCTTTATATAAAGTATAAACAATAGTAGAAGTAGAGCCCACAACCATATTACGATAATTAATTGGATGATTAGTCGTAATACTTCCAACAGCATGATGATCAATGATTTCAAGAATATCTGCCTCTTCTAATCCTTCTACACTTTGTAGTTTTTCATTGTGATCCACAAGAATAACTCTCTTAGGATTCTTATCAGACAAATCCGTAATTTTAAGAAGCCCCAAGCATCGATTCTTACGATCAACAACTGGATAATTTGTATGTTTTTGTTTGTGATTAATATCTAGGATATCTGCCACATAATCTACATCTCTAAAAGTAATAGGACGACTTAAAGTAATCATCATACGAATATAATTAGCTAAAGAAATAAGTCTAGATACACGATAAGTATCATAAGGGGTACGTATTACATTGACACCATTTCTTCTAGCAATTTCAATATGTTCCTCTTTGATAATAGAATTACCGGATATAATAATACATTTAATCCCAGAATTAACAGCATACTCAATAACACTATGTCTATCTCCTACAATCAATATATTATTCTTTTCTAACTTAACACTACTCAAGAAAGTGGTACTTCTATAAGCCGCAACAATTAGTTTCCCAATAATTTCATCACTACAACGAACGACTTCTTCTGCTTTTAAAACATGTAAAATATTATCATAAGAAGTATATAAATCCTCTACATTTTCATTTACAAACGTATAGGATAAATCTTTTAAGGTAACAAGTCCTAAAAATTGTCCATCTTTTTTACAGACAGGAATTCCTGTTAATTCAGAACCAAGCATAGCTTGATACCCATCATAAATACTTTTTGAATCTTCTATATAAAAACCTTTATGATAATTCACATCTTTTAATTGTAATTTTACATCATTTAAATATTTTGGTTCTTTCACACCAAAAAAATCTAAAACAAATTTTGCTTCTTGATTGATAGTTCCCAAAACTCTTGCTTCTGTATTGTCTCCCAACTGATTTTTTAAATAAGAAAGAGCAATTGCTGAAACAACAGAATCTGTATCAGGCTTTTTATGTCCCAAAATATAAGTTTTCTTCATATTACCTATCTTCTTTCTTATACCATTGTAACATAAAAGTCCAAAAGAAAAAAGAGTTTAAAAACTCTATTTCAATATAGATATAAATAATAAGGCTACTACGTTTGCTAAAGATTTAACTTCCGCTTTTGTAGAACAATATTTTTCATAGACAGAAGCCACATTATCCACGAAATCAACAATCCAACTTTCTAAGTAGCGAGGTGGTTTAAAAGTAAGAGGAAACATATGAGATCCAATAATATCTTCTTCCATCTCATTTAAAGAAAAATACTTTTTAGCGTTTTCAATTGCAATACTTGGATGTACTCTATAACGTTTCAAACAATTCTTCTCTTGTTCTAATTCATCTGTCCAAAAATCATGCAACATCGCAGCTTTTGTTGCTGATTGATAATTTAATTTTAAAAATTTCGTAACTTTATAAGTATGATAGGCAACACGAAAACAATGATCATAGCGTTGAATGCCATGATGTGCATACCCTTTCATTTCTAAAACCTTAGGATGATTGATATATTCATCCAATATATTATAAAATTCATTAATATCTCGTCTTGTCATAATAATTTTCCTTCCTCTAATATAATACCATAAGAAAGCATCATCCTATTATTTATATGTCAAATTATTCTTTTCTTTTACAACTTTTTACAGCCCACAAAAAAGAGCTATACTAGCTCCGATAAAATCTTATCTAGTTCTTCTACCTCTTCTGCCGTTGTTTCTTCAATCTTTTGTTCTTTTTCAAACCAGGCTGGTAAAGAACTTTCTTTTTCCTTTTTCTCAACGGGATGAGAAACCGATAATTGCTTTTTCATTTTCTTGTGATACTTTTCCGCAATTCTCATAGCCTCTTCCACCGTTTCAACATGAGATCTCTTCCATTGCCCTGCGATTGTTTCCACATAGCTCTTCTTTAATTGTTCATGATTTGTTTTTAAAACATAACTAATTAGGACATTCACAACCCCAGGATTTAACTTTTGATCAATCAGCAATCCTTCTACTAATCTTTTATCTCGATCTGTCGGTTCTGCTCCACCGGATTTCGCTTTTAACAGTTGATACGGTGTAATATTTTCAAAAGTATAAACCATCTTCGCCCATTTCGATTGATCCCCTTTTGGTTTCTTTAAAAAATCAGGTTGTTTATTATAGATGACAGATGGTAAATTTCCCCCATTTTCAAATTGATAATAATCTCGACAATTTTTTCGTAACAGCATCTTATCAATTTGTCCTTTCTCATTGATAGAACTTCTAATAATCCCCTGCATCTCCAAAGTTCCTATTCCATAGATATAAGAAAGAGAATTAATAAGATTTTTAATTTCTTCGTTAAAGCTCTTTTCATGGATCTGGTCACTAGGAATTCCCGAAAGAATCAAAGAAAAATCCACACCCTTATGAATCGCAAGATTATTAGAATCTCTCTTTGTAATATCTTCTTCCATCTCCATAACAGTCCCACGAGTCATCTTAAAGACATCGTCAAAAGAAGAAGTAATATCCTCAAATTCCTTTAGATTCACATGAGGCATTTTAAAACAATTCAGTAATTTTTCATATTCTTTCTTTCCAATGTTATTATATAAAACAATGTTTAAAACTGGATGATTGAAAAACTCAGACACCTGAAGTGGTGAGTAAAGGCAATAAACATATTGATTAATATTATCTTTTTTCATATAAGTTTTCATCAAACCAATTGCTTCAAGTTTTTCTCTAGCAATCACAATATCCTCTAATTTTAACTGCATAGTAGACATCAAATGATGATGCGTAAAATCTTCACTAATAAGGTTTTGTTCTCCCAAACTATCGAATAATGTGTAATATAAAGATATAGCTGTATAACCAATAATAGGTTGATATAACATAGATACTATTTTTTTATCTTGATCTGTAATAACACTTCTATTAATAACTACATATGTATCTGCTGGAACAATCGTTATATTTCGCATAATCCTCACCTATTTCTATAGTACAATATTTAAAAAAAAAAAGAAAGAAGTTCTTTCTTAAAAAGATCT
This sequence comes from Bacilli bacterium, assembly GCA_017511375.1. Lineage (GTDB taxonomy): Bacteria > Bacillota_I > Bacilli_A > RF39 > UBA660 > UBA3789. Next base: position 86,483 of record JAFWKJ010000007.1, read on the forward strand.
AATAAACTGAATAATCGTCAGCATATCTATTTTTGTAAAATAAACAAATAGAAAAGCTGTAATTAGGAAAGGCCCAAAAGGAACCAAATGTTGTTTCTTTTTCCATAAGATAATAAGAGAAATTGGCAAAGCCAAGAAACTAGCAATAAAGATAACAACAAGCCCTAAGAAAGGATGAAGAATAAGTCCCACAACAAACATTAACTTAATATCTCCCCCACCCAAGGTTTCTTTTTTAAAGACAGCATTTCCAAGCAACATGATTAAATACATGAAGCCAAATAACGTAAGTCCTGAAAGCAAGTGAAATAAGGACATCATAACCCCTTCTGATAAAGTACTTATAATTAGGAAATAACCCGTAAAGAAAATAAGAATCTCATCCGGAATCACAAAATAAGTAATATCAGAAACAGAAATAATCGTTAACATAGAGACAATTCCTAGAGCCGTAAATAATTCAAAAGAAAATCCAAATCGATAATAAGCTAAAGAAAAAAGTACTCCTGTAAAAAACTCCATATAAGTAGATAGTCCATCAATTCTTTTTTTACAATATCTACATTTTTTACCAAGAAGAAAATAAGAAACAATAGGAACCATATCTAATAAAGATAATACATGATCACAAGAATCACAATGACTTCTAGAGTTAATAAACTTTTCTTTCTTTGGTAAACGTAATCCAACCACTGTATAGAAAGAACCCATACAGGCTCCTAAAAAAAAGAAGATAATGATATAAAAGATTTCCATATACTCATTACCTCCCCTATTTAATCTGACTATAGATTGAGAACATTGGTTGAATAATAGCAACTAAGATAATACCAACAACAACTGCTAAGAAACAAATCATAATTGGTTCAACCAAACTTTTCATTTGATCAATGACGTTCTTATGTAACATTTGGAAATGGTTGGCAACTTTTTCCATCATAGCACCCAATTGACCAGTAGATTCACCTGTTACAATCATTTCATAAGCAACAATTGGAATAGCCCACTGTCCCTTAAAGGAAGAGGAAATAGAATCACCCTTCGACAAATGCTCCAGTGTATCATTAATAATACTCTTATAGATTTCATTATTGGTAATCTTAGAAAGAATTTCCATGGAATCTGTAATAAATACACTGTGGTTTAACAAGGATGCAAATGTCTTCGCAAAATTAGCCATCTCATTATATATAATAATGTTTCCAACAACAGGCATATGCATCAGTGTAACCTGAATAAACCTTCGGAAACCGAGGATATTAATATAGCAAATTGCGAAAGTGGCAACAACAACAACCGCAATAATGATTAAAACATACCATTTTTCTCGAATAAATGCACTAATGTGAACAATGGCCTCTGTTAAAGCAGGAAGTTGAGCACCTTGCTCCTCAAACATTGCTGTAAACTGAGGAACCAAATAGGTTAACATGAATATCAAAACACCAAAAGCAATCGTCAATACAACCGCAGGATATGTCATAGCAGATTTCATCTGTTTTTTTGTTTGATCCATAGATGTATAATATTCAGCCATATCATCTAAGATAGCAGGCAAATCACCCGTCATTTCAGCTGTTTTTACCATATTAACTAAGAGTTTAGGGAAAACAGTGTCTTGTAATTCCATAGCTCCTGATAAACTTTCACCTTTTAACAACTCATAAACCAATTGATTAAAATGATGCTTCAAATTAGCTTTATTAGATTGTTTAGCCAAGATACGAACCGCATCAGAAAGAGCAATACCAGATTTCAAATAAGTAGATAACTGCGTTAAGCAGAAAGATAAATCTCCTGCACTTATTTTTCCATTTCCACCAATATCAATATCCGTAGAAGATCTCTCTTTTACTTCCAAGATTTGATAATCTTGTGAAAGTAAAAAGTTTCGAACATCTTCTTCTGTTTCTGCTTCAAAAGGACCTTTTTCCTTTTTACCCATACTATTAATAATAGTATACATGAAACGTTTCGTTTCTCTTCTAACTTTTTCTTTTCCTTCAGCAATAACAGATGCTTCTTCTGGAAGTTGAACAGCACTTCCATCAGGATTTCCTCCTGGAATTGCATTATTATAGTCTGATTGAGCACCCGCAATAGGAAGACCCGTAACGGGATCTACAGCTGATTGGTCCATAACAGCCCCTGCTGCTCCAGCAATAGGTAATCCTGTTACAGGATCCACTGCCATTTGTTCTCCCCCAACAACTTGTCCCATAGCAGCAGGATCTACTGCCATAGCCGGTTCGGCAACAGGTAGTCCTGTAACGGGGTCTACAGCCGCTTGCTCTGTCATAGCAGCCCCCGTCACCGGATCAAAAGTAACAAGTGGAGGTTGATCAACAGGTTGAACAGGCTCCGGTGCAACTACTTGTTGACTCTCAATTAAATTTTGAACAGGAGGTTCTTCAATCAAAGATTGACTTTGCTCCTCATATCCAGGATTACTAACTTGAAACGCTGGATTTATATCCAAAGGGGTTGAATCTTCTGGGTCATTTTTCTCTTCATTTTCTTCTTTTTCTTTGTCATTTCTTTCGATTCGGTCATTTGCATATCACCATTACCACTACCAAATGCCACAAAAACCCCTCCTCTCTCTAGTATCCTACTATCTTATTCTAGCACAGTTCAAATTAATTGAAAATACTAATTTAAACTTTTTATAAATTTTTACATATATTAAAATAAGAGGTGTTCTTATGTTTCCAAATATAAATGGTCCCATGATGAAAGGGGGCCTATCATTCTTAAAAAATATTGATTTTGCTGGATTATTGGATGGTGCAAGTAAGACTCTAGGTGTCGTGAATCAAGCAATACCCGTATACAATCAAGTAAAACCAATCATCTCAAATCTAAAAGTATTAAAAAATATTCAAGAATCTATGAAAGAAGAACCAACAACCGAAAATCATAATAGTTCTATTTTTTATATTTAAAAAAAAACAAGTAAATTACTTGTTTTCTTCATTTTCATAATAATAATTATCTCGACTGTAGAAATAATACATTAATGTTTTTTTATTATATTTAAAAGTATAAGCAAGATGTTCAACTTTGTCTCCATCGGAAGAAGAAATTTTCTCCTCGTCATAAATAATAATATCATCCCCTACTTTTTCAGCTTTTATAATTTTAAACGAATCAGGAGTACGAGAAGACATAGTACAAACATTCTCTAAAAAGTATTCATCATAGGTATTACTAGAAGAATTATAGTGATATAACAAACAGAAGAAGTCCGTCGGATAAATATCTTCATTAGTAGAAAAAGAATCCATTTTTCCAAATAATTCTTCATACACATCTTTTACAACATCTGCTTTTAAAGATGTAGAACCAAGCTTATAGGTATACTCCCCTAGCACTAATTCTTTCTGAGCATTTTCAGGAGCATCCATCATGGCAGAAAGTGGAAGATTTGCATATACAAAATTCATTTTCGCATTTTCTTTCATTTCACTTACAAAAACACCATTATAATATGGAAGAGTATTATAAGTGTTATATGGATTCACCATTCTATAAAGCTTTTTAACAAGAAGAGAATCCACATCTAACGCAACAGATTCTTTATTATCTTCATTTTTTTCACCAACCATTGGTATCATAATATCTTTTTTGGAAGCAAAAGTTCCGAGAAAAAACCCCAAACATGTAAACATCACACATAATAATAAAACAAGAATTACAATTCCTCTTTTTTTATTTTTTTTCTTTTCGCCCATATTATCTACCTCTCTTTCAGTTTACATTATATAATGATACACATTATTTTTCAATAAAGGTATTAAAAAAACAGGTATTTAACGTAAACACCTATTTGTCTTCATAATATTTTTTGATAAATTCTTCTCGATATTCTAATAACCTATCTTCTTTGATAGCCTCACGAATTTCTTCTGTAAGTCGAATCAAAAAACGAATATTGTGAATTGACAAAAGTCTTTGTCCAAAAGTCTCTTCTGCTCGTATTAAATGATGAATATAAGCTTTCGTATAATGCTTACAAGCATAACAGTCACATTCTTCTTCAATCGGAGTAAAATCTTCTTTATACTTTGCATTTTTCACATTACATTTTCCAAGCATGGTATAAAAATGTCCATGTCTTGCAAGTCTCGTAGGTGCCACACAATCAAAAATATCGACTCCACGAATCACATTTTCAATAATATCAATAGGATCTCCTACTCCCATCAAATAACGAACTCTATCTTTTGGTAAATACTTGCAAGAATATTCTACTTGTTCATATTGAACATCTTTTGGTTCCCCGACAGCAGTACCACCAATACTATAACCATCAAAGTCCATTTTTACTAGCTCTTCCACGCAATGTTTTCTTAAATCCTCATATTCTGCCCCTTGTACAATTCCAAATAATGATTGACGGTCGTTATGAAAAACTTTTTTTCCTCGCTCTGCCCATCTTAAGGTTCTTTCCACACTTTCTTCCACGTATTCTCTCGTATGAGGGAAACCAACACATTCATCAAAACTCATCGCAATATCACTATCAAGTTTATTTTGAATTTCAATCGATTTTTCAGGAGTTAATAATAAATCATCCCCATTATAAATATTTTTAAAATGTACACCTTCTTCAGTAATATCCTTAGGTTTTGCTAAAGAAAAAACTTGAAAACCACCAGAATCTGTCAAAATAGGTCCATCCCAATTCATAAATTGATGAAGTCCTCCTGCATGCTCTACTACATCTTCCCCAGGTCTTAACCACAAATGATATGTATTGGCTAAGATAATACCAGGGTTACATGCTTTCACCTCTTCAGGTGACAAAGTTTTAACAGTTGCTTGGGTTCCAACAGGCATAAACATCGGAGTAGCATATGTACCATAATTTGTTTCTATTTTTCCAAGACGTGCGTTTGTATGGGCTTCTTCATGTAACAAGTGATATTTTACTTTCATTTTCATCCCTCAATTCTTCCTTATTATATCGAAATTTATTTTTAATAACAAGAAAAAAGAGTTATCGTACTCTTCTTTTTACATCTTGATTAATAACTTGTAAAACCTTTCCTTTGATAGAAGGTAAATTTTTTCTTCTCACGTAGAAGATATCTCCCTCTTTTCTACCATAGACAGCATTTCCTAAAATGGTAATTCTTTCTACATAATCTCCTTCAAGTTCTGTAGAAACAGCTTTATTGATTAATTCAAAGCGATAAGTAGAAGGTGTCTCTCCGTCCATCAACATGATTTCAACGTGGGATCCAACTTGAATTTGTTCTCCTACCGGTGCAGGCAAAACAGGAGATTCCTCCAACGTCTTTATAATCTCATTACATCTACGTACATTTTTTCCTCTTAAATGAGATAATTCTTCTTTTAATAATTCTTCTTGACTTTGAGAAACACTTTGTCTTCTACGATACTCTACAGGATCTTCTTCTTTTAATCTTTTTAATTCTGCTTGAACAGGATGACATATTCTCTTTGAATAATTCTTTTCACGAATAAAGTGAAGATAGTTCTCCTGTATTTGATCAATAGACTTAATAGAAACATGAAGGGTTCTACCTGTAGCAGCCACTTTATAAGATACTTCCTCTCCTTCTTTTTTTCCAAGGACAGCTTTTCCAAAATCACTGTCAGAAGAAACAAACATTAAAGGAGTAGCAATTGGTTCATTCGCATCTACAATCATGGTTCTTTCAACGTCCCCATCTCCAAAGTCTACATAAAAAGCCGTTCCAATATCAATCATTTCAAAATTTCTTTCCGTTTGAAAATCAGAATCATGTAAAGTTCTCTCAATCGTATCTAATTCTGTTTTATGATTACTATTACGAATATCATATTGATTATCAGGATAATGGGCCCATCCAATTTTTTCTACTCCTGCTGATTCTCTTGTGGAACAATAATCCGTATAAGCACCGATTAATTCTAATAATTCTTGTCTTCTTTTTCTTAAATATTGTATTTGTTCTGTAACTAATTTCATTCTAGTTCCTCCTAAGGGTACGTTTTATGATAGCAAAAATCACTACTTATGTCAATTAAAAGAAATATAAAAATAATTTATATCACTTAATAAACATAGCATCTCCAAAAGAGAAAAAGCGATATTTTTCTAAGATTGCTATTTGATAGGCATTTAAAATAAATTCTCTGCTAGCAAAGGCAGAAACCAACATAACAAGAGTGGACTTTGGAAGGTGAAAATTAGTAATTAAACAATCAATTGCTTTCCACTCATATCCAGGATAAATAAAAATATTTGTCCAACCACTACATTCTTGAAATTTTCCATATTTAGAAGCAATTGTTTCCAAGGTTCGCGTAGAAGTGGTCCCAACTGCAATAATTCTTTTTTTATTTTTTTTCGTTTCATTTAGAAGTTCAGCCACTTCACGACTCATTGTATAAAACTCTTGATGCATCTCATGATCTTCTACTCTTTCAACACTAACAGGTCTAAAAGTGCCAAGTCCCACATGAAGCGTTACATAGGCAAGATGAACTCCTTTGTCTTCAATTTTTTTTAATAATTCTTTCGTAAAATGAAGGCCTGCCGTAGGAGCCGCAGCACTTCCTACTTCTTTCGCATAAACCGTTTGATAACGAGATTGATCCTTCAATTTCTCATGAATATAAGGAGGAAGAGGCATCGTTCCTAATTGATCTAATATCTCCATCAAAATCCCCTCATAGATTAGTTGAAAATGACGAATTCCTTCTTCATAAACACCGATGCATTTTGCCTTTAATTGTCCATTCCCAAAAGAAACAATAGTACCCTCCTTGATTCTTCTAGCTGGTTTTACTAAACATTCCCAATCATCTTCTTTGATATTTTTAAGTAATAAGATTTCAATCACAGCTTGTGTATCTTCTTTGATACCAATTAAACGAGCAGGTAATACTTTTGAATCATTTAATACAAGAGTATCTCCTTCTTCTAAATAATCAAGAATATCATAAAAATGTTTATGCTCCACTTCTCCCGTTTTTTTATCAAGCACTAACAATCTTGAAGCATCTCGTTTTTCCAAGGGAGTTTGCGCAATTAATTCCTCTGGTAATTGATAATCAAAATCTTCCACTTTCATAGGATCCCCTCCACAACTAGATAATTATAGCACAAAAAAAGATGAAAAAAAAGAGAAATTACTTTCTCTTTTCTACTCCTAAAATTTCATATGCCTTCTCCGTTACCACTCTACCTCGTGCTGTTCGTTTTAATAATCCAATTTGTAACAAATAAGGTTCATACACATCTTCTATTGTCGTCACTTCTTCTCCAATGGAACTACTTAAAGCTTCAATTCCAACAGGTCCCCCATTAAAACGATTAATGATAGCCAACAACAATTCACGATCAGTATTATCTAGTCCTATTTTATCAACCTTTAATCGATCTAACGCTTTCTCGGTCACATCCAAAGTAATCGTATCGCATCCTTCTACCATGGCAAAATCCCGAACACGTTTAAATAAACGATTAGCAATTCTTGGCGTTCCTCTACTTCTTGTAGCAAGTTCAACAGCCGCCTCATCTTCAATTGGCATCTCAAGCACACGAGATGTTCTTTTTACGATATCCGTTAACTCTTCCATAGAATAAAATTGCAATTTAGAAACAATTCCAAAACGATCTCGAAGAGGTGCAGATAAATCTCCTGCACGTGTCGTAGCCCCCACTAAAGTAAATGGCGGAAGATCAATTTTAATATTTCTACTATTTCCTTCAGAACCTACAATAATATCTAAAGAATAATCCTCCATAGCTGGATACAAGATTTCTTCAATCGTTCTTGGCATTCTATGAATTTCATCAATAAACAACACATCTCCTGGTTCCAAAGAAGAAAGAATCGCTGCCAAGTCTCCGCTTTTCTCAATACTAGGTCCAGAAGCAGTTTTTATATTGGTTCCCAACTCATGAGCAATAATAAAAGCAAGCGTTGTTTTTCCAAGACCAGGAGGGCCATATAATAAAACATGGTCTAGTGGTTCTTTTCTCATTTTAGCAGCATCTACAAACACTCTAATATTTTCTTTGACATCGGTTTGACCAATATATTCATCAATGGTTTCAGGACGAATTGTATTATCTAATGTTTGATCATCTATTAATTCATAATTAGTAATAATACTTTCCTTCATATCAGTACCCCCCTATCTTAATAGTAATTTTAAGGCATCCTTAATTTGTTCTTCAATCGATAAAGAAGTATCCACTTTCGCAAGAACAGGAACAATTTCCTTTTCTTTATATCCCAACGCAACAAGAGCTTCTCTTAATTCATTTTCTACTTTCACCTCTTCATCACTTAGTCCTACACCAATGAATTCTAATTTACCTTTCAAATCCAAAACAATTTGTCTCGCAAGTTTATCTCCAATTTTAGGGAACTTCTTTAAATATAAAATGTTTTCTCTCTCAATCGCATCCATAATTCCATCAATAGACCCAACCGCCAAAATAGGAAGAGCCATCTTACATCCAAGTCCTTTTACACTAATCAGTTTTAAAAAGAAATCTTTCTCTTCCAAAGTCTTAAATCCATATAAACTATTCTCATCTTCCATCACATGTTGATAAACATAAACTTTATACTCTTTATTTAATTCAAAAGAATATGGATTTGATACATAAATCAAATATCCAATCCCATGATTCTCTACAACAATCGAATTATTACGAATAAAAGTAACAGTCCCAATTATATAATCGTACATATTACCATCTCCTAACATGAATATATCATACATTTGTATTATCTACAACCCATAAAAAAAGAATAGCAGATTATTAAATAGGAATTAATCTGTTTAATTATCATTTCGATATTCACTGATATCAACATAATCATCATAAGTACCTGGGTTTGTTCTAATACTTGGCCAAATCATCCAAAAAAATGACACCATAACAATAATGACAACTATCAAAACAATAAGGAGGATTTTAATCTCCTTCACATCTTTCTCTGAATGATCAATGGATTCTAACGAATTAGATTTCTTATCGTTTAATACTTCTTTATCATCATTTGAAATATTTGAATTCATATTCACACCTCCACTATGCTTCATTATACCACATTTCTGTATTAAAAAAACTAGACATCATCTAGTTTATTTTTCTGACTTTAATTTTTCAAACACTTTGTAATTAGACTTTCTAGTAATACGGTCTGGTATTCCCTCAATTAACTGACGTGGATTCCGATTTGATTTCGGAGAATAAATATGAAAAAACACATCCACAAGTTCTGGATCAAGCCCTATCCATTTTAGATAATCTAAATACTGATAATATACATCCATCTCTTTTCTATGCATTGGTTCCCCTGCAAGAGTACCTAAAATAATCATACAGTAACTATAGAAGTCACTATTTTGATTAGGGCAAATATATCCATCTTCCTTTACGTCATATTTTTCAGGAATCGATCTTAAATAAACATTATTTAATAAATAATACGCGAGGATAGGAGACTCCAATCCCGCAATCCCTTCAATATAAGAACTATCTAAATCAATCGCTTTCATTTTCTCATCACGATCAATAATAAAGTTAAACTCATTTAAATCGGCAAATAACATTTTATGAGGAGAATCTAATTTCCTTACCTTATCAAGAAGAGCCCCCAATTGCTCTAAATATTTTTTCTTTGTCGCAAAAGAGACTTTATCTGAATGAAGAATAGATCCTAAGTTACGATGATTCTCAATGAGAGGCATCGCAAACCCCGCAATTGCATTATCAACATTCACAACATATTCTGGAATAATAAGTTCGTCTAATTCTTTATAGGGAGAAGAATTCAAATATTCTAACACTCTTTGTTTTCTCGCCATTAATTCTAAATCTTCTTGAGCATCCATATATTTAAATAGAATTCTACTTCCATTACTATCTTTATATTTTTTATTTAGAATTAACATTAAAGCTTCTGTATTTAATACATCGCGAGATAATCTCAAGGTACTTAATCTTCTAACTTGATGCATCCGTAAACTAATCTCATCAAGTGGTTGTATTTTTTCTTCTTCATTCTTTTGCATCCATATCACCTTAGCTCTCTATTATAAAGGATAGAGACTAGAGAGACAAGAAAAAAAGCAGAGATCATCTACTTTTAAAACTAATTTGGTAAATAAAAATACTGTATTAACCATTTATCTCCACGCTTAACGATAATAAAATCATGTGTTTCTTCTTTATCAATCCTATTCGTTTTTCCATCATAATCATGACAAAAAGAATTAGTACAAAAAACACTTGTCGCATTATAAACAATACGATCATCTGATTCTTCTTTTATAGATAAATAAGTATCTTTATACGTTTGTATGGATCCTCTTCCACCAGCACTACGACAATCCTTAGGTATAAAATTCTCTAAAGAATAATCCATTCTTTGACCTGCATTAACAGATGCCGTAAAATCCGAGGCATACCAAGACATGAGTTCTTCTCTAGTAGTATCACAAACAATACTACGATGTCCATCTCCTAAATTTTCAGTATGTGATTTCCAAACCAATCTACTTCCCCAATAAGTAGCGAAAGTATAATTCCATAACTTTTGTCCAGAAACCAATTTATTGTTTTCATCAAATTTAGGATTAACAGATTCATAATCTTCAGAAGAATAATTATCACCAGAATACTCGTTGGATGTTGTACCCTCATAATTACTAGATTTATCATTATCCATCTTACTACTATCATGATATTCATCATCACGAGTTATTTCATAGTCGGCTCTACCAACATCAGCGCTATTCTTTTCTTTTAAATAATATTGATAATTAGAAACATAATCGAATAATCCAATACACATAATAATGAAAATAACTCCACAAAGAAATAACTCTATTTTTAGTTTCCTACTTTCATTCATAAAAACACCTCTTATCTGAGTTCATTATACAACAAAAATCATAAGATTTTATGAAACAGGCAATCACAACATGTCAAATTTGTAAAACATAAAAAAAGAGGAATTATTCCCCTTTTAAATTATAATATACATCCTGAACATCATCTAAGTCTTCCAAAGCATCTACAAGTTTTAATACTTTTTCTTGACCTTCTTCATCTAATTCAACTTCCATATTTGGAATGTATGTTAATTCACATTCTAAGAATTCTTTTACATCCGCTGCTTCTAAGGCATCTTTTACAGAAGTGAAAGAAGAAGCATCAGTGGTAATCACATAACTATCTTCTACTTTTTCAAAATCAAGTGCTCCGGCATCCAGTGCCACCATCATCATCGTATCTTCATCATATTCAGAAGGAATCACGATAGAACCACGACGCTCAAACATATAACTAACAGATCCATCTGTTCCCAAATTTCCCCCTGCTTTTGTGAAAGCTGCTCTTACTTGAGAAGCCGTTCTATTACGATTGTCTGTTAAACAATCCACCATGAAGGCAACGCCTCCATGCCCATATCCTTCATAACGTACAGATTCAAAATTAGCACCATCAGATCCACCGGTTGCCTTTTCAATTGCTTTTTGAATATTATCTTTCGGCATATTTTGAGCTTTTGCCTTATCAACTGCTAAACGTAGAGAAGCATTTTGACTCGGATCAGGACTTCCACCTTTCGCAGCTACCATAATTTCTTTGGCTAACTTTTGGAACACTTTTCCTCTCGCAGCATCCAATAATCCTTTTTTTCTATGAATAGTAGCCCACTTTGAATGTCCACTCATATGAATACCTCCATTTCCTTCTATAGGATATCATATTTTTATCAATAAGAAAAGAAGAATATGTTATAATTTCATTAGGTGATAACCATGATTCTAAAAATAAAAAACAAAAAAATTCCTATCAAAGAATACAAAACATGGAAAGAAAGATTGAAAGTACTTAAATTTGATTTAAACGTGTTAGACTATGCCATCTATTTTCCCAAAAAGAAATATATATCCACTTATTTTTTCTGTCAAAGAGTGGATATCTGTTTTACAGATCGAACAAATAAAATCTTATTTATGCATGAAAATGTAAAAAGTGAAAAAAGAATCTATCATCCCAGTGCAAAAAACATTTGGATTCTTCCCTTAGGATCTATATCCAAATTAAAGGTAGGAGAAAAACTACAAAAAGAAAAAGAAGAATAAACTAGTTTTTCTTCTTTTTTTATAATTAATAAAATTTATTTTGTTGTACTGTTTGGTACTTCCTGCTTCTTTTTTAATAAACCTGTGGCATTAATAATACTCCAAGCTATAATGGCAACACAAAATAATGGAAATAAAATAAACATTGTCCAAATAGCGGTCCCACCAAAAACTGATAGTGCAAAGAACAAAGTTAAAAAAACTGTCACAGCAGTTACAGGTCCAACAAGCCCCCACAAATATTTATGAACGTGAGTTAGTTTCAACACTAAATAGATCCAATAAAAAATACAAACAGGAAGAACTATCAAAGCATACTGCGGTGACATAGATAAATCTGCTTCTCTTCCTTCACTAAAGAGAGACGCTTCATTTCCAATAGGACTAACAACAAACCACAAATAACAATTAATCAAAATTGAAAAAATTGAAAAAAATATATCACTGATAATTACTTTTTGTTCATCTTTCATACTACAAAATCTCACTTCTCATCAAAGTCTTTTCTACAACAGACTTAATGGAACTATCGTTGAATGGTTTTCCAACCATATCTACAATATCATAGGTAAAAGCACGATCAATCGTTTCTTTAGAAGAGTCTCCTGAAATAATAGAGACAGGAATCTTTTCTAAGATTCCATTACTTCTCATATACTCTAATACTCCAAAGCCATCCACTTTAGGCATATTTAAATCTAATAAGATCGATTTAATATGACCATTATCTTTATTGGCTTCAATTATTTTTAAAGCTTCTTCTCCATCCTTAGCTGTACCTACATTATATTGTTCACTAAAGATTCTTTTAACAAAGTTTCTAACAATATTGGAGTCATCTACCACTAAAATAGTATCCGATGTGTATTCATCAGATGATGTCGTTTCTACAGGAACATTATCATCCGTTCCATTCATATATTCTTGAATTAAAACAATCGCTTGATTGGTTTCATTAATCAAATCATTAATATGTTCTGTAATATAGTAAATATCCCCTGTAGCACTTTTAAGTTCATGTTCTTCTGCCATAGCAGCTAAAGTATTAAATCCATAAAATCTAGCATCGTTTTTCATAGACAAAACGCAAGCATTATAATTAGGCATATCCCCTTTTTGCATAAACGTAATAAGTTGCTTAATTTTGGTATGAATTCCTACTAAAAATTCTCCTAATTTTTCATTGTATTTTTCAACCTGTCCAAATAAATCCATACTTGACTTAACGTCAATTCCCTTTTGTTCTAAAAACGTTATATTTTTCATATAAACACCTCTCTAGTGTATTCTATAAAAATTATAACATACATTTTTGTAAAAAGGATATATTTTTTTATCGTTCATTGTAAATAATAGGATAATCTGAAAAAGTGGGATAATTCAGTACTTTTAACTTACCCATTTGATTTTTATTCACAGAATACTCCACACGAGAAAGGGTACTATTTAACCACTCATCATCTGATTCATAAAAGTCAAAGTAATCCCCGTGAGGTCCTCCTTCACATAGCCATATCATAAAATCTTTTTGATGGCATAAGGCATTTTCAATTAAAGGATCTGACCCTTCACATGGCATAAGTCCAATTAACAAATCCACCTCTTCTACAGGGGTATGTTTATGAAAAAACTCTCTTTTTAAGAGAAAACGTCTTCCTCCACGTTCCTTTTGACTCAACCTTGGATCATAAACCATAATATTTCCCTTTTTTTGTTTTAAATGAATTTTCTTAGCAAGACTGGGAATCACTCCTCCCCCTACTTCACAAATTCTTTTTCCATTTAATCCAAATTGATCATCAATTATCTCAGTAAAAATTTTATAAATATTTAAATCATCTGGAATATAACCCAGTTCATCATAAATGCCTCGAATCAAATCTGTTTTAGCAATTAATTCTATATTAGATTCTTTAGCATAATCAAGTACTCCTTGTATTTCAAAGCGATCATAATCATCTTTATGTTTTTCTAAAAAACGTTGAACTTTAGAATAAATTACCATTTTATCTTTTGTTGCCATTTCCTTTCCTCCTGCTTATTTAATCTTTGAAATTGAAATAAAAGTCAAGAATTCTTACAGAATCATTTTCTAAAGCCCCTAATTCTTTTAATTTATCATCAATTCCCATTCTTTTTAATTTTTTAGCAAATCGATAGGCTGCTTCATCAGAAGAAAACTTTGTCATTTTAAATAATTTTTCAACTGCATCCCCTGAAATAACCCAACAATCTCCTTCTTTCGTAATGGTATAAGGTTCTTCCTTTTTAAACTTATATAATACATTACTTTCAATTTGTGAATCTTCATATAGTGCCTGCATAGGAATGGTATCTAATAAATCAGCTAATCTATCTACCACTTGTTGAAGTCCTTTGTTCATAGCAGCACTTACTTCAAATATTTCACAATCTACTTTCTCTTTAAACTTTTCTAAATTTTCTTTTGCTTCAGGAAGATCCATTTTATTCGCAATCACAATCATAGGTTTTTCTAGTAACTTTTGATTGTATTCTCCTAATTCCTTATTGATTAAAAGAAAATCTTCATAAGGATCTCTCATTTCACTTCCAGCCATATCAACAACATGAGCAATCACTCGCGTTCTTTCAATATGTCTTAAAAATTTATCTCCTAATCCCTCTCCTTCACTGGCACCCTCAATAAGTCCAGGAAGATCTGCCACAACAAAACTTCTTCCATCACTCGATTTAGTCACTCCCAAATTAGGACTAAGCGTCGTAAAATGATAAGCGGCAATCTTAGGGTGTGAAGCTGAAATACACGAAATAATAGTTGATTTTCCAACACTAGGTAATCCAACCAACCCAACATCCGCAAGCATCTTCACTTCCACTTTTAAATTTTTCTTTTCTCCCTCTTCTCCATTTTCAGAATAATCAGGAGCGGTATTGGTTTGTGTTTTAAACGCTGTATTTCCGCGTCCTCCACGACCACCTTTCGCAATGACTTCTTGTTGATCTTTATGGGATAGATCTGCTAATACAAAACCAGTATCCACATCCGTAACAACCGTCCCAAGGGGTACTTTCACAATCGTAGGTTCTGCACCTTTTCCATGTTGATTTTTACCTCTACCATTTTCACCCTTTGGTCCTTTAATGGTTTTTTGATACCTTAAATCAAGTAAAGTGTGAAGTCCTTCATCTACTTGAAAAATGATGTCAGAACCATGTCCACCATTTCCACCATAGGGTCCACCCATAGAAACATATTTTTCTCTACGAAAAGCGGTACATCCATCTCCACCATTTCCTGCTTCTACTCGAATTAATACCTCATCAACAAACATACTATCCCTCCTTTTCTATGTTCCTATCTACATTGTATACGATAGATAGAAATAACACAATCAATAAAAAAGAGCCATCATGGCTCTCGTGTCTATTTTTACTATCCTTCTACAGGATATACTGAAGCTTTCTTCTTATCTCTTCCTAAACGTTCAAATTTAACAATTCCATCAACAGTAGAATAAATAGTATCATCGTTACCACGACGAGTATTTGTTCCTGGGAACATTTTAGTTCCTCTTTGACGGTATATGATTGAACCAGCTGTGATGAATTCACCATCTGCTGCTTTAGCTCCAAGTCTACGTCCTGCAGAATCACGACCATTAGATGTTGATCCTTGCCCTTTGTGGTGAGCAAATAATTGAATATCTAATTTTAATAATTTCATAATT
>JAFWKJ010000008.1 GCA_017511375.1 Bacilli bacterium
TATATAGTAAGATCCCTCAAAGACGATGAGGTTGATAGGCTGGAAATGGAAGAATGGTGACATTTTGAGTTGACCAGTACTAATAGATCGAGGATTTAATCATAATTTAATAATTTGATGAACACAGTATCTAAGTTTTCAGAGAATTATTTCTCTAATATTTTTCTTGGTAACGATAGCTAGTGAGGTACACCTGTTCCCATCCCGAACACAGAAGTTAAGCCACTAAACGCCGAAAATAGTGTATGCGAAGATAGGTAGTTGCCAAGAATTTTTTTTGTGTAAAGAATTACTGAAAACCAGTAATATTCATATAAAATGAGTTGTATAACTCTTTTTTTTTGGTATAATAAAAACAAGGTGATATAAATGGATTATAAAATTACAACATATTCAGAAGAGGAAACAATTGAATTAGCGCAAAACATTGAATCAGAAAAATTCCCTAATATGGTAATCTGCTTAAAAGGAGATCTTGGTACAGGAAAAACTGTATTCACAAAAGGTTTTGCTCAAGCCTTAGAGGTACAAGAAGAGGTAACCTCTCCTACTTTCACAATTATTAAGGAATATACATCGGGAGAAATGCCACTATATCATATGGATGTTTATCGTTTAGATGGGCATGTTGAAGATTTAGGACTTGAAGAATATTACACGAAAAAAGGAATTACTATCATTGAATGGGCTGATATGATAGAAGATTATTTACCAGACAAACGATTAGAAATAAAAATAAAAAGTTCTGCAGAAGATGAAAATAAAAGAATCATCACAATTACACCTTATGGAAAAAAATATGAAGAGTTATGTGAGGCAATTCTATGAGAGTACTATATATAGATACTTCATCTTGCTATTTATATAGTGCTATTGCAGAAGAGGATAAGATACTAGACTCTGTTGCGGAAGAATATGGTCAAAATCTATCAGAAGTTGCACTTCCTAGAATAGTGGAAATGTTTAATAAAAATAATTTATCCCCAACAGATGTGGATAAAATAATAGTTGTGAATGGTCCAGGATCTTTCACAGGAATTCGTATAGGAATTACGATTGCGAAAGTTTATGCATGGAGTTTAAACATCCCAATTACGACAATTACTTCTCTAGAAGCAATGGCAACCTCAAGTAAGGAAGAAAAACATCATGTTCCTATGATTAATGCAAGACGTGGTTATGTTTATGCCGCTATCTATGATAAAGAAGGAAATGTAATTCATAAACCAGAACATCTAAAATGGGATGATTTGAAGAAAGAAATAGATCAATTAGAGGATAAAGAAATAATCTCAAATGATGAATTTGATTGGGAAATTGAAAAGAATCCTTATAATCCGGATTTTAGTAAGATCATAAATACCTATAAAGAGAAAGAAAGCATTAATCCACATCTTGTGAATCCCGATTATTTGAAACTAACAGAAGCAGAAGAAAAAATATGATTATAGAACTAGAAAAAGAGAAACTAGACTTATTAGATTCATCATTTATAGATAAAGAGTATATAGAAAAAGAATTAAGCTCTAATCCTTATGCAAAGATACTTTTATATATTGAAAAGAAAGAAATAGTTGGTTATTTATATTATAGTGATATCTATGAAAGAGCAGAGATTAATCAAATAGAAGTGGAAAATTCCCACAGAAACTGTGGATTAGGAACAAAATTAATGGATTATTTCACAAAAACTGTGGATAAAGATATTACCCTAGAAGTAAGAGAAGATAATATATCTGCTTTAAAATTATATAAAAAGTTTGGCTTTAATAAAACAGCCATTCGAAAAGGATATTATAAGGGAGTAGACGGAATACTAATGGAAAGAAAAATACACAAATAGTGTATTTTTTTAGTATTAAGTTTATTGAAAAGGGAGTTGCATTTTATTATAATTAATTATAATAAGTGGAACTATGAAGAATAGAAGGAGAAAAGTAAGATTTGACCATGAGAAACGAAGTATCCTTGTGAAAAGGTATCAAGATCCTGTCATTCGGACAACTTCAAATTCTGATCAAACAACTTTTTGAAGTGATACTTATCGGGAAAAAATTAAAATTATCAATTTAGATGATCAAATTAATCCTCCAGCCAATGTACTTATAAAATCTTAAAAAGAAGCATAAGCTTCTTTTTTTAATAGAACTATCATATTGTAAGAAAATGTGATAAAATAATCTTCGAAAAAGGGTGATACTATGAAAGATATGTATATTTTAGGTATTGAGAGTAGTTGTGATGAAACGAGTGTTTCGATTGTTAAAAATGGTACAGAAGAAATTGCAACTATAATATCCTCTCAAATTGATGTGCATAAACAATATGGAGGAGTTGTTCCCGAAATTGCAAGTCGTCATCATGTAAAAAATATCACAATTGTCTTAGAGGAATGTTTAGAAAAAGCCAATATGACCATGGATCAAATAGATGCCATTGCGATAACCTATGGACCAGGTTTAATTGGATCATTATTAATTGGATTAGAAGCCGCAAAAACATTAGCTTTTATTTATAACAAACCTTTAATTCCAGTACATCATATCGCAGGACATATCTATGCAAATAGCTTAGTAAAACCGCTAACATTCCCATTACTTGCAGTAGTAGTAAGTGGAGGACATACAGAATTAGTACTCATGAAAGATCATTATCAATTTGAAAAAATTGGAGGAACACTAGATGATGCGATTGGAGAATGCTATGACAAAGTCGCAAGAGTAATAGGGCTAGAATATCCTGGAGGACCTAAAATAGATAAATTAGCACAAGAAGGAAACGATACTTATAAATTGCCAATTCCACTTCAAGATGATAGTTATAACTTCTCGTTCAGTGGTTTAAAAAGTGCAGTAATCAATCTTTCTCATAATGAAGAACAACGAGGAGAAGAAATTAGAAAAGCAGATCTTGCCACTTCTTTTCAAAAAGTAGCAGTTGAGTCAATCACATCCAAAGTAAGAAAAGCTATTCAAGAACTAGGAATCAAAAATGTTATAGTGGCAGGTGGAGTAGCCGCTAATAACGGACTAAGAACAGCGATGCAATCTCTAACAGAAGAATTAGGAGTAGAATTATCTATTCCCCCAATGAAATATTGTACCGATAATGGAACTATGATTGCGGCAGCCGGATATTTTGCTTATTTAAATGGAAGAGTGTCAGACTTAAATTTAAATTCAAAATCACAAGATACTTTAAAATAGAACTTTATAGTTCTATTTTTTTACAGTAAAAAGAATTATTTTTAAAGAAAGTATATGTATTTTGTCCTAATAATTGATATAATATAATAGAATAAGGAGGCTTGTGTGATATGGTTAATAGAGTTGTTTTAAACGAAACGTCATATTTTGGTCGTGGATCACGTTCCAAGCTAGGAGAAGAATTAAAAGAAAGAGGATTAAATAAAGTATTATTAGTAACAGATTTTAGATTGATGGATAATAATGTTACTAAGATGGTCATTGATGTTTTGGAATCAATGGGTATTACTTACTTTGTATATTTGCATGTGAAACCAAATCCAACAGTAAAAAATGTACAAGATGGATTGATGCTTGCACAAATTAGTAATGTTGATGCAATTGTTGCAGTAGGTGGTGGAAGTGTAATTGATACAGCAAAGGCAATTTCTATCATTATGACAAATCCTGAACATAGTTCTGTTACAAGTTTAGCAGGAGTAGTGAATACAAAAAATAAAGGATTACCTTTATTTGCTTTACCAACGACAGCAGGAACAGCAGCAGAAGTTACAATTAATTATGTAATAACGGATGAAGTAAATACAAAGAAAATGGTATGCGTAGATGTACATGATATTCCAGTTTGTTCCATTATTGATCCTGATTTGATGCAATCAATGCCACAACGTTTAGCCGCAACGACAGGAATGGATGCTTTAACCCATGCAATGGAAGGATATATTACGAAAGCAGGATGGTTAATCCCAGATATGTTCCATATCAACGCTATGGCATTAATATATAAAAACCTAGAAGCAGCCTCAAATGAAAAAGATGATTTAGCAGTTGAAAAAATGGCATATGCCCAATACATTGCAGGGATGGGATTCTCAAATGTTGGATTAGGAATTTGTCATTCTTTGGCACATTCATTAGGTGCGTTCTTTGAAACACCTCATGGACTTGCGAATGCAATATTACTTCCTCATGTCATGAGATTTAATGGAGCGGTTTGTCCAGAACTATTTGTGAACATGGGAAATGCCTTTGGATTAGATATGGAAGGACTAAGTGATGAAGAAGCTGTAGATACAGTTGTAAATGCCATTCAAGATTTATCTATTCGACTAGATATTCCACAAAAATTATCAGAACTTGGTATTCCTGAATCTATGCTTCCACAACTTGCAGCTCAAGCCATCAATGATATTTGTACAGGAGGAAATCCAAGAGAAGTAACAGTAGAAGATATGATTAATATATATAAGGCAGCATATTAAAAGAGGTGAATAATATGTTAAAGTCTAGAGTAGGATATAGTTTAAAAGAAGAAGGAATGGAAGCCGGATTCGATCTTGCAAAAGAAACAACAAAAGGCCTTAATCATGTGAAATTAAATTTATTATTTACATCCTGTAAAAGTGATATAAAGAAAATTGTAAAAGGAATTAGAGAAATTACTGAAACACCCGTGATTGGTTGTACAAGTAATGGAGGAATCATGGTTCCAGATGGATATATCACTTCTAAAAATGGTTATGCAGGAATGATGAGTCTAGACGATGAAAAACTAGTAGTAGGAGTCGCTTGCAAAGAAGGGGGAAAAGAGCCAAGGGCTATTGGTCGTAAGGTAGCAATTGAAGCAGTAGAAAACGCCGGTTCTTCTCGAGCTCCAGCCTATTTTTATATGGTAGCTAGTCCCAAAGAAGAGGAAGCTTATCTAGCAGGAATCCAAGATGTCATAGGAAGAGTTCCTATGTTTGGAGGAAGTGCAGCAGATGATGATGTTTCAGGAGACTGGAAAATCATATGTAATGATAAAATATTAGATAATGGAGTAGCAGTAGCTTTCTTTTATACAGATAATGAAATTGAAACCTCTTTTACGGGGGCTTATAAAGAAACAAATAATATGGGAATCATTACAGAAGTAAAAAATCATAGAACGCTCGTATCTATTGATGGGATATCCGCCTTAAAGAAATATGCCCAATGGTGTAATGTATCACCTTCTTCCCTAAAAGGAATTAATTTATTAAAAGCATCTGTGACCAAACCATTAGGAGTAAAAGATCCAATAGGACATATGACCGTTATACGTCACCCTATGTTTGGTAATGACAATGGTACCCGTTCAGCGAATGATGATACGATAACTTTAGGAAATAAAGCAACAGAAAAAACAGCTATCATTCAACTTCAAGCATCTATAAACGATTTAGTAAATGCCGCAGGAGATACAATCAAGGAGCTAAGAAAAAAGATATACACAGATCCCGCAGCATACATTCTTTTCTATGATGGTGCTAGAAGAATGGTTCTAGATGGTGAAATAGAAGAAGTATATAGACAAGTATTAAAAGAAACAAAAGGAGTTCCATTTATGATGGCATTTACTTTTGGTGAATATGGTTATGATGATCATTCCGCAAATATTTGTGGAGGATTAATGTTATCTTTCACAACAATAGGAAAAGATTAAAAGAAAGTACTGAGTACTTTCTTTTTTTAAAAAATAGTTCCTATGAGTAAAATCAACAGGACTAAAATAATAATATATAAATACAAACATTTAAAGTTTATAATAACACCTCCAATAGTAAGATATGAGGATTTTTAAAAGAGAAATAATGTAACTAACTATATGAATTATTTGACAAAATAACAAAAAAATGTATAATGATTACAGGAGTGATGATTATGTATATTCATAAAGTAACTGCATATACAAAATAAATCACACCACATCTTTATTAAAAATAATAGATGTAGGTGTGAGTTTTTGTCGTGCCTACATCTGTACAGGAACCTATACAGATGTATAGGTTTTATTATGGAATAAGGATGTGAAAATATGTTAGAAATCGTATTAAATAATGTAAGTAAAAATTATGGAAATAAAAGAATTTTAAAAAATATAAATTTTGAAGTAAAAACAAATGAAAAGGTGGCCCTAATAGGACCAAATGGTTGTGGAAAAACAACCATCTTAAAACTAATTGGGAAAGAAGAAAACCCAACAACAGGAGAAGTATTTATTAGAAAAGATGCCAAGGTAAGTATCTTATCTCAATATCCAGATGAATCTCTATCAAAGGAAATTGTGAAAGATATTCTGAATTCTTCTTTTATAGAGTTAAATGAATTAAAAGAAAAACTATCACAAGCAGAACAAAAACTTTTAGAAGGAACAGATTTAGATAAAGCAATCCTTAAATTCACGAAACTACAAGAAGAATTTATTCAAAAAGGAGGATATGAAATAGACTCCAAAATAGAAAAATTAGTAGCGGCATTTCATGTAGAAGAATTGTTAGAAAAACAATTTAAAGACCTATCGGGAGGAGAAAAGACGATCATAAGTCTTATTGGAATTCTTTTAAAAGAACCGGATATATTACTGCTAGATGAGCCTACCAATCATCTAGATATCAAAATGTTAGAATGGTTAGAAAACTATCTATCTAACTGTAATAAAACAATTATCATTGTATCTCATGATAGATTCTTTCTTGATAAAGTAACAACCAAAACCATCTTAATAGATAATGGTGAAGAAGAAATCTTCCATGGAAATTACACCTACTATTTAAAAGAAAATGAAGAAAGAGTCATGAGAGAATTTAATGCCTACAAGAATCAACAAAAACAAATAGAAGCTATGAAAACTTCCATTAAAAGATTAAAAGAATATGGGAAATTGGCTTATCCATGTGGAGAAAAATTTTTTAGAAGAGCAGCCTCTATAGAGAAAAGATTAGAAAAAATGGAAGTCTTAGATAAACCAAGAAATAAGGATTCAATAAATTTAAGATTTAATGTAGAAAAAAGAAGTGGAAATGACGTAATATCTTTTAATCGATTTGATCTATCAATAGGGGATAAAGAATTACTAAAAAAAGCAGATTGTCTTATAAAGTTTAAAGAACGAGTATGTATCATGGGACCAAATGGTTGTGGAAAATCAACTCTCATAAAAGAAATAATCAACAACAACCCAAATATAAAAATAGGTTCTAATATAAGAATAGGATATATTCCTCAAAATATAGTATTTGAAAATGAAAATACAACAGTCATAGAAGAAGCAAGAAAATATTTTATTGGTTATGATGAACATTTACGTAGTGCTCTTACCAAATTCTTATTTTATGCCGAAGGAATCTATACAAAACTAAACTGTTTATCCGGAGGAGAAAGACTTCGTTTAAAACTATTTTGTTTGATGCAACAAGATAGTAATTTATTGATATTAGATGAGCCTACAAACCATATTGATATTAATACAAAAGAAATATTAGAAGAAGCTTTAAAAGAGTATCAAGGAACTATTATTATTGTTTCTCACGATAGATACTTCATCAATAAAATAGCAACGAGAATTCTGATGATAAAAGATAAAAAACTCATAAGTTACGTAGGAAATTATGATGATTATAAAAGAAGAGTAGAAAATATCTAATCTTCTTTTTTATTAGGGGAAATAGAATGATAAATAAGCAATTAAGTCTTTTCAAATTACAAAAACCAGTTATGATAAAACACGGTGATAGAAATGGACTTATTAAAAACAGGAAAATTTATCAAAGAACATAGAGATAAACTTGGTTTAAGTCAAAGAGACTTAAGTGAAAAAGTACATGTTACAAGACAAGCAGTAAGTAATTGGGAAAATGGTAAGACATTACCTGATTCAGATGTATTATTAAGTTTAAGTGATTTGTTCCATGTAACAATCAATGATATTTTATGTGGCGAAACGATAGAAGGGACCTTATTAGAATTAGTAGATGAGACAAATAAAAAGACCAATAGGATTAAGAAAATGATGCTGGTTTTTACAAGTATCATATCGATTCTCTTAATATCTTTCTTAGTCTTTTACTTTATCACAAACTATAATTCCATTAAGGTTTATACAGTATCTTCTTCCTCAGAACACTTTAGAATTGTAGATGGAATTATTATTAGCACTTCTTCTAATACGTATTTTAAACTAGGAAGAGTAGATATTAAAAATGATAAAGAATTATCTGTAAGTAGGATGAAGTTGTATTATGAAAAAGGGAATAAAAGAGAAATTATCTTTGAAGATGAAGTGAATGATAGATTACATATCGATAAGGCAGGATATAAAGAATTATATAGAAAAGAATTTGATAAATACAAGAATCATCTATATTTAGAAATAAAGTATAATGATCACGAAAGTGAAATATTAAAATTGAAAGTATTAAAAGATTTTTCAAATGACTTAACAATCATGTTTGATGAAAGTATGGTGCTTAAAAATAAAAATACAAAAGAAATTCAAGATAGAATAGATAATCTTATTAAAGAAGAAAATATTGAGTTTGAAAAGAATGTTCAAGTTAGAAAAGATTTAATATTTACTCCGATTATTACAGAACCAGTTTCCTTAAAACAAGAAGTTATTGTTAGTACGCCTATTGTAGAACAATCAACAAAGCAAGAGGAAGAACCATCTACACCAGTAGAAATAGAGGAACCCATAGAGGAGACTTTAGAGGAACCTATAGAAGTACAAGATAAAGTACCAGAAGAAATCAACTATGAAGAAATATTTAACATAATTGAAACGTATGGAATATCTATAGGAAGATTTAAGCAATTGGAGTATATGATAGATGATGAATATATAATGATAAGATATTCAAAGACATCAACAATAATTGAGGTTGAATCATCCGATGTCATAGAAACATTTTCAATAAGAGAAAGAAATAGTTACTATGCAACATATCAAATGGTCGAAAATAATAATGAAGTTGAAAAGATAGAGGGGGCTTTAGAAGAATTACAAGAAACAAATCCAAGTCTCATAGAAAGAATGAATAATTATTTGATGTTGGTATACCAAGAAATAAAGTAGGTGCAAGTAATAGTTGCTCCCTTCGACACGATTTTTTATTTTAAAATAATGGTAGAAAGGAGGGAGAAAGTGAAAAAAGGAATCATATTTATTTTGATGGCTGCATTTCTTCTTTTTGGTAAAACTGTATATGCAGAAGAATATTATAAAAATCATTTAGGAGTATCTTTTACGAAGGAACAATATGATTTTTATACGAACCTAATGCATGAGGGATACCAAGAAGCCGTAACACAAGAAATGCTAAATGAAATTGCAAATGAAGATTTGGATTCGATTGAAATTAATAAAGTAAGTTTATGTCCGACACCAACAAAATCAAAAATCAATCCAGGTGGACAACTACGAGATGATTGTTTGTTCGTCAGTACAAGTGCAAAATCATTAGAAATGGCAAATGCTTGTAATGGATTAGGTCATTGTAGAATGTATGCATTTGTTGAGTGGTTTGGTGAACCAAACCAACAAAGCTATGATGTGTTTGGTGCCTATTTTGATGATGGCCCATCCATTATAGGATCTCCAATTGTTGTGGTATCAACAGAAGATGAATTTGCTTCAGAAGAAGTAGTAAAATATGAATCGGATGGCTTTGGTGCAGTGGTTCCAGTTTTGTCTGGAGAAGGATTAATGATTGATATGTCTTTTGCTTACAGTGGAAACGGTGGCATCTTTATTAGTTATCAACATGCAATGTCATATATAAGCCTTGCGAATGCTCAATTATTCAATATTGATTTTAGTGGATATGGAAATGTATTTAGTTTCTATGGAGCAGCAGTAGGTATCTATGATCAAATGCCAGGTGTTCATATGGATGTATAAATAAAGTAGACAAAAAAACGAATATATTAAAATGAAAAAAACGCGTGATAAAAATAAAGTAGGGAAACCTACTTTATTTTATTTATAAGAAGATATAGAAGATAGGAAATAAGACAAAGAATAAAAATACAGGATATGACTAAATCTAAATTAAAGACTTGTGATCCATACATAATTAAATATCCAAGGCCCTTTTTGGATACAAGTAATTCCCCCATTATGACACCTATTAAGTTCATGGATAAAACAACTTTCATAGTAGAAATAATAGGGTGAATGTTGCTTGGTAAAACGATTTTACGAAAGATTTGCCACTTGTTGGCACCAAAACTTTTTGCCATGATAATGTAGTGAGTGGGAACGGAAGAAAATCCTTGATAAGTATTAATGATACAAATAAAAATACTGATGAGCAAACTCATAAAAATAATAGAGGTGGTATTGGCTCCACACCAAATGATAATAAGGGGGCCTAATGCCACTTTAGGAAGGGAATTTAAAATGGTTAAATAGGGATCAATCACTTTAGAGCAAAAAGGAAATAACCATAACATAATTGAAATAAACATACCTAGACAAAAAGATATAAAAAAACTAATAATAAGTTCAAATAAAGTGATTCCAATATGATGAAGTAAGTGTTGAGAAAATAATAAGGAACTAATCATCTTCATCATTTTACTAGGATAAGAATATAAAAATGTATTAATAAGATGGTTTTGCCCAAGCCATTCCCAAATACCGAAAAAAAGCAGAGCAATAAAAAATTGAAATAGAAATACCCAAATTCTTTCTTTTCGTAATTTGTTTAAATAGGCTTGGTGTTCTGTGCTATATGTTTTCATTTAAATCCTCCCATATTTGATTAAAATATTTTGAAAAATGAGGATCACTTCTATTTAAGATTGGACTTCTTTTTTCTTTTAGTTGAATAGAATACACTTTTTTTACAACAGATGGTCTATGGGATAAAACAATAACATAATCAGACATACTAATCGCTTCTCCAATGTCGTGAGTAACAAGAATCGCTGTCTTCTTTTCTTGTTTAATAATCTGATACAGATCTTCTCCAATCGATAGACGAGTTTGATAATCCAAAGCAGACATGGCTTCATCTAATAATAGAATATCTGGATGGGTAGCAAGGGTTCGAATCAAAGCTACTCTTTGTCTCATTCCACCTGACAAATGATTCGGGTACTGATTTATAAAATCATGCAACCCATAGGTGTCTAAAAGATATGAAACATATTGTTTGTTTTCTTCTGTTAATTGATGCTCTAGTTCTAATCCAAAAAGACAATTATCAAGGACAGTGCGAAAGGGAAGAAGAGAATCTTCCTGCAACATATAGGCAATTTTTTTATGATTCAAAATAGAATAATTTCCATCACTTTGTTTTTCTAATCCTGATAAGATAGAAAGAATAGTACTTTTTCCACAGCCACTTGGTCCAACAATGGATACGAAGTCTCCTTCATTTACAGAAAAAGAGATATCTTTTAAGGCATGTATTTCTTCTTTTTCTGTTTGATAGTTTTTTTTCAAATGGTGAATATCTAAAATAGTTTTCATAGATGCCTCCTAACACAATATTTTATGAGGGAAAAAGAAATAGGAATAGGCATATAAAATAAAAAAGACGAATTAGTCTTTTTTAATAGAATAGAATAATTTTTGATAAGGAACTTTTTGATTTAATTCACCATATTCCATCATAATATCTTGCATATGATCAAATGATTTTTGTGTAAAAGTAGTTGTTTTTGGCCACGCTTCAATAGAACGATAACGACGTACAGCATCTGTAATTTCTGTTAAACTAGAATCTGGGAATTGTGGAAGAATCGTTTTTGCGACATCTTCATCACTATGGGTATGAACATAATCAAGACCCATTTGAATGGCACGATCAAATTGTTTAATGATTTCTGGATTTTTTTGAATATAGTCACATCTTGCAGAAAAAGATGTATAAGGAACGACACCACCTAAAGCACCAACACTTGCAACGACTGTTCCATAGCCTTCTTTTTCTACCATACTGGCAGTAGGCTCAAATAAGGTAACATAATCTCCATAGCCTCCAATAAAGGTACCACCCATCGCAGCAAAAGCAATAGAAGTATCAATATCTAAATCTTCTTTTGGGTCTATCCCATGATGTCTTAAAACATACTCTAATGTCATCTCTGGCATTCCAGCGGCTCTTCCACCAATCACCGTTTTTCCTTTTAAATCTTCTAAACTAAAATGATTTGTTTTCTCTCTAGAGACGATAAAGGAACCATCTTTTTGGGTTAATTGAGAAAAAGTCTTTAGATAGTTTTTTTCTCCTCCATTATAAACGTAAATAGTAGCCTCTACGCCAGACAAACCAATTTGTACATCATTAGATAGTAAAGCGGCAGCCACTTTATCAGCCCCATTGGCTAAGATAACATCAAGATCTAAGCCATTTTCTTCAAAATAATGATTCTCTATGGCAACATACATAGGGGCATAAAACACTGTATGAGCAACCTCAGCTAGAGAAATCTTTGTAAGATTTTTGTTTTGATCATGACGATAGAATAAAACAGAACAAGCTGCTGCAAAAACCAAAATCATACACACTACATAAATAATAATTTTTCTTTTCATAATAATCTCCTAACAAAGTAATATATGAGAGGATAAAAAATATGTTATACTTAAAATGAGGTGGTAAATAAAGATAAAATGATGAACAAGAAAAAGGATAACCACAGGTTTGGTTTTGTGTAATATAAGCACATAAAACAGAATATAATAAAATGAATAAAAAGAGTAATCAACCGAAGGGTTGAAAAAAATAAGCAAATATGATATAATATAGCCACATTTGATGAGGGGGAGATAGATATGAAGAAAATAACTAAAAGATTATTTGCGGTCATGGCAGCGTTAGCAGTTATCCTAATTCCAATTGCTAGTACGCATGCAACTACAAAAACTATTTCAATAGGTCCTGCTACAAAAACAGGAACTTATATCGGTGGAGTTCAATTCCATTACAAGAAAACAGTAGATGGTAAATTCTTATACTGTGTCGACATGAACCAAGATACAGCAGCAAACATTACAGCTGACTTAGTTACAAAAGGATCCGTTGTAGATGGAGGTATTTATTACATCCTTAAAAATGGTTATCCAGAAAAAAGTATTACGGGAAATGCAGATAAGGATTATTACATCACACAAACTGCCATTTGGTGGTATCTAGATGAAGTAACAGGAAGTACAAACTTAGGAGAAATGTTTAAGTCCGTTGGAGACGATACTTATAACATGAGACAAACGGTTAAGAACCTAGTAGCTGAAGGAGTTAAACATAGATATGATTCTCCTGAAACACAAAACTATGTTTTTGATTTAGCAACAGCAGATACAACAATGACATTACAAAGTAATTATTATGTATCAAAAAGTATTTCTGTAACAACACAAACGAATGTTGCAGATTATACCATTTCTTTGGAGGGTGCTCCACAAGGAACAATCATTGAAGTAAACGGTCAAAGTTATACTTCAATGCAAGTAAAAATAACAAAAAATCAAACATTTAAAATTAAAGTTCCAGCATCTTCAGCAACCAAGAATTTATCCATTAAAGTAAAAGGTGCTGCAGCAAGTATTATTCAATATAGTGCGTCTGAATATAGCCCACGTAATGCGAATATGCAAAATGTTGCTTTATTAGAAAAGGTAGAAAAGAACTTTTCTTCAGAAGTAACATTAAAGGTTTCTTTAGCATCTAAAGTTTCTATCGTAAAGGTAGATGCTAATACACAACAACCAATAGCAGGAGCTGAGTTAGTATTAAGAGATGCAAGTGGAAAAGAATTATCAAGATGGACTTCTACTACCAAAGCACATATCTTTGAAAATTTACCATATGGTACTTATACAGTAGAAGAAGTAGAAGCACCAAAAGGATATGCAATCAGTAAAAAAGAAACAACATTTACATTAAGTGAAGACAATAAAGAGGTAACAGTATTAATCGAAAATACAGCCAAAAGTGTAGTGGTAAATATTACCAAAGTAGACCAAGCTACAGGAGAAGCCTTAGCAGGTGCTGTATTAGTAATAAAAGATGCAAGTGGAAATGTTGTTTATAGATTTACTTCTGGTACAACATCTGAAATCATTACAGACTTAGATGATGGTACTTATACTATAGAAGAAGAGAGTGCACCAGAAGGGTATATTAAGAGTGATCAAATTGTTACATTTACTATTGATGATGAACATAGATCACATCAAATAACTTTTGAAAATGCAAGAGAATATTATGTTCCAGATACAGGTTCTGTATCATCCATAATAATGATTATTTTAGGTATTGCAATTACAGGGTTAGGATTAAAATTTGTATACAAGAATGGACAAAAGACAAGATAAAAAAAGAGTCTCTCCAAGTGTGACAGCTTTCATAGGAGCATTCATAACACTTGTTGGAGGATTCTTTCTTTCATATAATTATATCCAATCTCAAAAGGTTTTAGCCTATGACTATATGGCAAGTACATTCTATGATGGAAACGTCGTAGAAAATCTAGATGTAAAACTAATTGAAAAAGAAGAAGTCAAAGAAGAGGTAAAACCAACGGAGTTTACCGGAGAGATCCGTGATGATTATATTGGATATTTAACAATACCAAAAATAAACCTAACCAAAGGATTCTTAGATTATCGTTCTACTGAAAATGATGTAGATAAAAACCTACTGGTAGTAAACGGATCTAATTATCCTGATACCGATAAAGGAAACTTTATCATTGCAGGACATTCTGGAACAGGATGGAATTCATTTTTCAATGATTTATATAAATTGGAAAAAGGAGATAAAGTAAATGTTACTTATCAAAATAAAAAATATGAATATGAGATAACAAACATTTACAAACAACCTAAGACAGGAAAATTAGCAATCTACCGTGATTTTGATAAAACAACATTAACTCTAATCACGTGTACGAATAATGATTCCACAACACAAACAATTTATATATCAGAATTAGTAAAGGTTGAAGAAACGGCGAAAGCTGAAGAATAAAATTGAATAAGGGGGTGAAGGTATGAGCAAGTTGTCTCTTTGGGACAAACTAGGTGTATTGATAAAACTATCAGCATCATCTAAAACTTATGTGATTATCTTGGTAGTATTATTAGCATTTGGATTTGTTCTATCATTTACAACAAAAAAGAATAAAACAATTCATAAAGTATTGTATGGTATAATGACAGCAGTCATAGCAGGACTTTTAATTGCATCATACCATTCATCTTTAGGAAATATGTTTAGCTATATGATGAATAATTTCTTTATAGCATTCTATTTCCCAACAATTGCTATCTATTTAGCAGCTATTATTGTCATGAATATTATTGTATGGATATCTATATTTAGTTTTAAATCTTCTAAACAAATAAGATTATTAAATATATCCATCTATATCATCATGAACTATTTAATGGCATTATTATTAAAAGTAATTAATACAAATAAACTAGATATATTTGATCAAGCATCCTTATATGGAAATAAAGATGCTACGTCATTAATTGAATTATCAAGTTTAGTATTTATTGTATGGATTATATTCTTAATTCTTTATAAGGTCATATTGATTTATTTAAGAAAAGATTATAAACCACGTATAAAAAGAATTATCGTAAGAAAAACTGTTAAGAAGTTACCTGAGAATTATCAATCAACATTAGTTCCAGATTTTGTTTATGGAAAAGTCCCTCATCAAGAGACGTTAGTGGTTGAACCACAAAAAACAGAAGATGAATTATTACTAGAACAGTTTAGTAAACAGTTTACGTTAGAAGACTATAAGTTATTCTCAAGACTTTTAAAACAAGAACAAGAGAAAGAACGTAGAAAGAAAGTAAACTTTATCGAAGAAGAGAATCATAAAAAGATAAAAAAAGGAAATAAGAATAAAAAAGAAGTTGTTGTGAAAGCAGCGAACACCTTGGAAGAAGATCCATATAGAGAACAACAAAAACAAGTCATTATTCAAATGGAAGAAGAAAGAAGAAAACTTCTAAGAGAAGAACAAGAAAGACAAAAGAGAGAAGAAATGATGGCAAAACAACAAGAACTAGAAAGAGTGGAAGAAGAGGTGTCTAGACAACAAGAGATTGAGAGACAAGAAAAAGAAGAACAACAACTGGAAGTTCTATTACAACAAGTGTTAAAAGAGAATGAAAAAGAACAAAGAAAACTTTCTGAATTAGAAATGTTATATCGATAAAAAGTGTTATGAAAAGTAACACTTTTTTGTTTCTTTATAGGTAAAAAGTAAGGTATAATGAAAAAGACAGGAAGTGGGATTATGAATTTAGATGAGTTAAATGAAAAACAAAAAGAGGCGGTATTATATAATGACGGCCCTTTATTAATAATTGCAGGAGCAGGAGCTGGTAAGACAAAAACACTTACTACTAAAATTGCTTATTTAATAGAAGAAAAGAAGGTAAGCCCTTATAGTATTTTGGCGATTACTTTTACCAATAAAGCAGCCAAAGAGATGAAAGATAGAATTTTTCTTGCGATAGGAGATGAAGCCAAAAAACTACAGGTATCTACTTTTCATAGTTTTGGTTTGAAATTGATTCGAGAAAATGTAGGGGTATTAGGTTATGATAGAAACTTTGTAATTATGGATAGTGATGATTCTCTAACCGTAGTCAGAAAAATTCTAAAGGATTTAAACTATGACCCTAAAATGTATAATCCAAAAGCCATTCGCAATAAAATCAGCAGTTGTAAAAATGATATGATTTCTCCTGCAGCCTATGAAAGATTTGCAGTCAGTGAATATGAAAAAGTAGTACAAGAAGTTTATGAAAAGTATGAATTAAAATTACACAATAATAATTCAGTAGACTTTGATGATCTCCTTTTATTACCCATTAAGTTATTCAAAGAAAATCCAGATATATTAGAACGTTATCAAGAATTATATCAATATATACTAGTAGATGAGTACCAGGATACGAATGAAGCACAATATGTTTTAACAAAACTATTAAGTGAAAAGAATCGTAAGATTACATGTGTAGGAGATGATTCTCAAAGTATTTATAGTTTTAGAGGAGCTAATTATAAAAATATATTGAATTTTGAAAAAGACTATAAAGATGCGAAAACAATTCTTTTAGAACAAAACTATCGATCTACCAGTACGATCCTAGATGCAGCCAACCAAGTTATAAAAAATAATAAAATGAAAAAAGAAAAGAACTTATGGACAGCAAGAGGCGTAGGAGAAAAAATTAAATATTATAGAGCCTATAACGAGAAAGATGAAGCCGAATATGTGGCTCATAATATTTTAGAACTACAAGAACAAGGAGTAGAACCTCAAGAAATAGCGGTTCTTTATAGAACGAATGCCCAATCCCGTGTCCTAGAAGAAGAAATGTTAAAAGAAAACATTCCTTATAAGATGATAGGAAGTATTCATTTTTATGCTAGAAAAGAAATTAAAGATTTATTGGCTTATCTAAGATTGATTCATAACAGTAAGGATAATGTTTCCCTAATAAGAGTCATCAATACCCCAAAAAGGGGAATTGGTCAGAAGACAATTGAAAAATTAACAGAAAAAGCGGATGAAGAAAATTGTAGTATGTTTGAAGCTATTACATCAGGAAAAGAATTAGAGTTTAAAAACACAATCGAAAAATTAAAAGAGATAGCAAAAGAATTAACGCTAACAGAATTGATAGATAAAGTATTAAATGCATCTGGCCTAAAACAAGAATTAGAAGCAGAGAAAACGTTGGAAGCAGAAGTAAGATTAGAGAACTTAGAGGAGTTTAAATCTATCACAAAGGACTTTGAAGAAAGAGAAGGCTTAGTTTCCTTAGAAGAATTCTTATTAGAAACTAGTCTAGTAAGTGACGTAGAAGATTATAAAAATGATCCTAATAGAGTAAGTCTCATGACCGTTCATTCTGTAAAAGGATTAGAGTTTGAACATGTATTTGTCGTAGGATTAGAAGAAGGAATCTTTCCTCATATGAATTCTTTAATGGAAAGTGGAGAAGTAGAAGAAGAAAGACGTCTAATGTATGTTGCCATTACAAGAGCCAAAGACGATCTTCATTTAATTAATGCAAGAAGAAGAACCCTATTTGGAAACGAACAAATTAATCCTGTTAGTCGTTTTATTAGCGAAATCAGTAAAGACTTACTAGAGACAAATGAAAAAGAAGAAGAAAAGAAACAAGAAGAGAAAATAGAAGTAGGAGAAATGTTTAGAGAAGAAGATGTAGATTACCAAGTAGGAGACTTTGTCTATCACGAAACCTTTGGAACAGGCAAAGTAGTTGAAGTGTCTAATACCTTGGTAAGTGTGGCCTTTAAGCATCCTCATGGAATCAAGAAATTAATGAAGAATCACAAGAAATTATCAAAAGTGTAAAGTGCATATGAAAAACTTACAAAACGTTGACATATCCCACCAAACAAGTTTACTATTAATATAGTGTAGAAGAGGTGTAAATATGAAAAAGAAAGTATGTGCCATTCTCGTAATTTTAATTTTACTATTAAACATTACTACTGTATTTGCAGAAGACGAAGAACAAGAAGTTATGAAAGCAGGATCATACAAATTTACTATTGATAAATTTGCAATTCGACTATATCCAATTTCAATTGCTAAATGTACCGAAAATATGTCTACAGAAAAGTGTAAAGAAGCACAAGAAAAAGAAATAAATGACATTAAAAAGTATATTGGCAATGATTATAGTGAGGAAATAGACATCCCTTTATCAACCGTAACAATGCATCCTGCCAAATTAAGAAAAACAGTACAAGAAAGAACGATTGATGCAGTCTATTTAAACACAGATCTAGTAGAAGAAAAAGTGAATCAACTAGTTAATAATAAGATTTCAGATGTTTCAAAAGACAAGGGATATCTAGGAGAAGTTGTTGTATATTATAAAGTACTTGAAGCACCTGCGGAATATAATAAGTTTTTTGCTATGAATACTTATAAAAATTTAGTAAGTGAGCTTTTAATAGAAGATTATGATGACTCTGGTACTGAGGTTCACCTTAATGAATCGATAGCACAAGTAATCAATGTCTTTAGTGCATCAGAAAATGGCTTTGTATATACCAAAACGGCAGGAGGAGATGTTTATTCCTTGGAATTAATGAATTATTTCATGCCAGTTCATTCAGGCGAAATAGAAGAACCAGTAGAACCTGAAAATCCAGTAGAACCTGAAAATCCAGGAGAGCCTGAGGAACCTGAAGAACCAGGGGAACCTGAAGAGCCATCGTCACATGAGACAACTGCTGTACACGAATATAGCTACTTCGAAGGAGAAACAGCTTTAATGTTTTTAGATGTTACAAACTTTGAAGAAGTAGTAGATAGACTTCTTGAGGTAACAACCTATGATGATGATTTTGATTATGATGATTGGCCAACATTTGATGAAGTAGCGGATTCAGCAGGACGTGGAGGAGTTAAAGTTCCTAATACAGCTATGGATAAAAACCAAATCATTTTAATCGTTGGATTATTCTTATTAACAGTAGGAACAGGAGTTGTATCTAAGGTTATCTCTAAAAAAGATTAAAAAAGAGAAGTACTTCTCTTTTTTTTATGATAAAATAAAAAATGTAAGGAGTGAAAAAATGAACAAAGATATTACATTAGTTATTTTAGCTGCAGGAATGGGCAGTAGATTTGGAGGACTAAAACAAATCACACCATTAGGACCAAACGATGAATTTATTATTGATTATTCAGTATTTGATGCGATTAAAGCAGGATTTACAAAGATTGTATTTCTTATAAAAGAAGAAAACTATGATATTTTTAAAGAAACAATTGGCGCAAGAGTTGAGCCACATATTCCAGTAGAATATTGTTTCCAAAAGAATGATAATTTACCAGCTGGATATAGTATTCCTGCGGATAGAGTAAAACCTTTAGGAACGGCGCATGCCATTCTATGCTGTGAAGATAAGGTACATGAACCATTCATGATTATCAATGCAGATGACTTTTATGGAAGAGATGCTTTTGTAAAAGGAGCCAACTTCTTAAAGAATATAAAGGATGAAAAGCCATATCCTTATGGATTAGTAGGATATCTTGTTAAAAATACCATTACAGAAAATGGAAAAGTAAAAAGAGGCGTATGCCATATAGATGATGGAAAACTAACAGAAATTGTAGAAAGCTCTATTGGAAGAGAAGAAGATAATACGATTAAAGCTACACCACTAGATGAGACATTACCAGAATTTGTAGTAGCAGAAGATGATACCGTATCTATGAACATGTTATGCTTCACACCAAGTATCTTTGATTACATTAAAGATCACTTCGGAGAATTCCTTGATAATAACCAAGACAACTTAGAAAAATGCGAATATTTAATTCCGGATGTTCTATTCCAAGCGATTAGAGAAAACTTTGCTACCTGTGAAGTAATCTCTACGACCGCAACATGGTATGGAGTTACTTATAAAGAAGATGCAGATGGGGTAAAAAGTGCTTTAAAAGGACTAGTAGATAGTGGAGAATATCCAAACCATTTATGGGATGAATAAGAGTAAGAAATTACTCTTTTTTTCATGAAAAAAACTATAAAAAAGTCCCAAAATATTATAAAATAATAGTAGGTGATATTTCATGCAAGAAAGAATGAATGAATTAATAGACATAATAAATGAAGCGGATTATAACTACCATACATTGGATAATCCTACAATAACAGATCAAGAATATGATATGTATTTAAGAGAATTATTTGAGCTAGAAGAAGCTCATCCAGAATGGATAAGAGAAGATTCGCCAACACAACATGCGGGAGGAAAAATCATAGAAGGGTTTGAAAAAGTAACACACAAAATCCCTATGATGTCCTTAAGTGATGTTTTTTCAGAACAAGAAGTAATTGATTTTGATGAAAAAATCAAGAAAGAAGGGGTAACTCCAGAGTATGTTTGTGAATTAAAAATCGATGGATTATCTGTATCTTTATTGTATGAAAAAGGAAAACTAGTAAGAGCCGCTACAAGAGGAGATGGAACAACAGGAGAAGATATAACCCATAATGCCAAAACCATTAAAGTAATTCCTTTAAAATTAAAACAGGCGGTGGATATAGAAGTGCGTGGAGAAATCTTCATGAGTAAGGCCACCTTAGAAAAATTAAATAAAGAGAGAAAGGCAAAGGGGGAACCTTTACTTCAAAACTGTAGAAATGCCGCAGCAGGCTCTATTAGACAATTAGATTCTAAGATAGCTGCGCAAAGAAAACTAGATAATTTTATCTATCATCTTCCTAACCCATTAGATTATGGCCTACATACTCATATGGAAGCGATAGAGTATATGAAAGAACTAGGATTTAAGATCAATCCAAACAATAGACTCGTTTCTAATATCAAGGAAGTATTAGAATACATCGAAGAAAAAGGACAAATAAGAGCTAGCCTTCCTTATGACATTGATGGAGTTGTTATTAAAGTAAACAGTATCAGTCAACAACAAAAGCTTGGGTATACTGCCAAATATCCAAAGTGGGCTACTGCTTATAAGTTCCCTGCAGAGGAAGTATTAACAAAACTAAAAGATATTATTTTTACAGTGGGAAGGACAGGACAAATAACTCCAAATGCCGTACTAGATCCTGTGATCGTTGCCGGATCCACTATTTCTAGAGCAACACTACATAACGAGGATTATGTGCTAGAAAAAGACTTAAAAATAGGGGATACGGTATCCATTCGAAAAGCAGGAGATGTTATTCCTGAAGTAGTAGAAGTAAAAAAAGAAAGAAGAACAGGAAAAGAACAAGATTTTGTGATGATAAAAGAATGTCCCATGTGTCATACACCACTCATAAAAAAAGAGGGACAAGTAGACTACTTCTGTCCGAATCCTAAATGTCCCGCAAGACACATTGAAGGATTGATTCACTTTGTCTCAAGAGATGCCATGAATATTGATGGATTAGGAGATAGAATCATGGAAGACTTCTATAATTTCCATTTTATTGGGAATCTTGCAGATATCTATTCTT
Organism: Bacilli bacterium; assembly: GCA_017511375.1. GTDB lineage: Bacteria > Bacillota_I > Bacilli_A > RF39 > UBA660 > UBA3789. The sequence continues at coordinate 22,015 of JAFWKJ010000008.1, forward strand.
TAAAACAACACGAACAAGACTTAATTCGTTTAGAAGGATATGGAGATAAATCTGTTTCAAACTTACTAGAAGCCATTGAGAAAAGCAAAGAGAATTCTTTAGAACGATTATTATTTGGACTAGGAATACCTCATGTAGGTGCTAAAACAGCAAAGGTTCTTGCTCAAAAGTTTGAAACAATGGAAAACCTACAAAAAGCTACATTTGAAGAGTTAACAGCCATTCCAGACATTGGAGATATTATTGCGAAAAGTATGATGGATTACTTCGAAGAGGAACATAATAAGGCCATTCTAGAAGAATTAAAAGAACTAGGCCTTAATATGAAATACTTAGGAGAAAAAATAGAAGAAAAAGAAGATTTTGCAGGAAAAACCTTTGTATTAACAGGATCTTTAGAACTATTTACGAGAGAGGAAGCAGAAGAGAAGATAGAATCTTTAGGAGGAAAAACCTCATCCTCTGTTTCTAAAAAGACGTATGCTGTCATTGTAGGTGCTAACCCTGGAAGTAAATATGATAAAGCAAGAGAATTAGGAATTCCTATTTGGACAGAAGAAGAGTCTAAAGAAAAACTAGAATCCTAATCGTTTACAGAAATAAAGCTTTATGCTATAATATGCACAAGAAAAAGGAATGTGAGAGGTGAAAGAATGAAAAAGGAAAAAACCAGTATTCTTGATTTCTATAATGATGACGAAGAAGAAGTGACAGAAGAAGAACAAGAAGAAATCGATTCCTTTATGGATGAAGAACTAACGCAACATCTAAAAGAAAAGGAAAAAGAAGAAACCAAGTTGCGCAAAGCAAATCAAGAGATATTAGAAAAAGAATATGACACAATGAATTTAGAAGAGTTTGAAATAGAAGATGACTTTGAAGAAAAAAGGAAAAAGGATAAAAACCCACGTCGTTTAAAAATTATTTTAAATGTTATTTTATGTGTTTTATTCGTAATGGTTATTTTAGTAATCATAGATATTGTATGTGTTACGAAATGGAATAAAGGGCCTTATTTTGCTATTCCACTTCATACATATGATGATGGAGGAACGACAGAATATTATGGAATTGGATATAAGGTAATTAAGTATAACCAACTACAAGGTAGAAGAGATATGGAAATAGGATCTTGGTCCTTAAAATATAATGTAGATCCTATCTATGTAGATGTAGTAGATTTAGCGATTGAATTTCATGATGATCCAGAGGCAGCTTATCAAAACTATTACAAACAGTTATTGATTGTAAATGGTAGTTTAAAAGAAGTAGATCAAGAGCATAACAAAATTGTAATATCTTATGAAGACGAAGGAGAAAAATACTCTATCGATGTTGTTTGCAACATGGAAACACCAGATATAATGTCTATCTTAGAGCCAAAATATGAAGTGTCTGCCATGGGTACCATGGTAGGATATGATGCCAAAACAAAAAACAAAAGAGCTGTGATTCATCTAGATAATTGTTTTGCAGATCAGTAGGTGTTTATGAATACATTAAAGAATTATACAGACGAACAAATCATAAAGATGATAGAGAATCATGAAATTGAAGTAGGAGATTTTCTTGATTCTGGGATTTGTCCTACTTGTTTTGATAAACGTCATAAGGGAGTTCTTTATGGAGATGCTTCTACTAGGATGATATATGAAGATGAGACTATGGAATGCCAGTTAGTAGGAAACCCAAGAGCCGAAGGACACACCATTATCAGTACCAAAAAACACTTTCGAGATATGATGGAATTAGATGATGAAACTTGCCAAAAAGTATTTGTCATGGCAAAGAAAGTAATGAACGCTTTAAAAGATATTTATGGTGCAAAAAGCGTATATGAATGTACGATGTGTGATGGAGAAATGAACCATTTTCATATTCAATTAATTCCAAGATATGACTATGAAAAGAGAGGTTCCAAGAACTTCGTAAAAGAAAGAAAAGAGTATAAAGAGGACAAAGAAAAACTAAATAAATTAAGAGAACGATTAAATCAATAATCGTTCTCTTTTTTCTAGGAATTAAGAAAGAAAATATGGTATAATAAATTGAGTTATGGAAGGAGTGCTTTTCATGGAAGATAAATTAACAAGAGAAGAAGTATTACACGTTGCGAATCTCGCTAGAATTAAACTAACAGAAGAAGAAATTGAAAAATACCAAGTAGAATTAAAGAAATTGTTAACGGATGTAGAAAAGATTAATGAAGTAGAAGGATATGATGATGATATCCTAATTGCTTGTTGGGATCAAAACACAGAATTAAGAAAAGATGTAGAAGGGGAAATGTTAGATCCAAAACAAGTAGTGGAAAATGCTCCTCGTCATGCGGGAAATTATATAGAAGTACCTGTCGTAATAGGGGAAAGTGAGGGTGCTTAATATGAAGTATTTGAATAGACCATTACAAGAAGTACATGAGTTGTTAAAAAAGAAAGAAATCAAACCAATCGATTTAGTAGAAGAAGCGTTTGAAAACATAGAAGCAAATAAAGAATTAAACGCCTTTATAACGTTAAATAAAGAAGAAGCCATCCAAAGAGCAAAGGAATTAGAAGACCAAGAAGTAGATAATCTTCTATTCGGAATTCCTATTGCTTTAAAGGATAATATTATTACAGAAGGATTACGTACAACTTGTGGATCTCATATCTTAGATAATTTTGTTCCTATCTATAATGCAACAATCGTAGATAAATTATTAGAAAAAAAGATGATTATTATAGGAAAGACCAACATGGATCAATTTGGTATGGGATCAAGTTCTAGAACTAGTTATTATGGGGCTCCAAAGAATCCATGGGATTTAAACAAGATTGCAGGAGGCTCATCAGGTGGTTCTGCAGCTGCCATCTCATCTAGAGAGGTCATGTTAGCTATTGGTTCTGATACAGGAGGTTCTATTAGGCAGCCATCTTCTTATACAGGAATTGTGGGAATGAAACCAACGTATGGAAGAGTATCTCGTTACGGATTAGTAGCATTTGCCTCAAGTCTTGATCAACTAGGACCCATGACAAAGAACGTATATGAAAATGCCGTATTATTAAATGCTATCGTAGGAAAAGATGAAAAAGATTTAACTTCTGCCAAAAGAGAAGAAGAAGACTTTACTCGTTTGATTGGAGAAGATATTAAAGGCATGAAAATTGCTATTCCTAATTTCTTAATGGGAGACATTGTATCAGAAGAAGTGAAAGATAAAGTAAAGGAAACAATTAAATGCCTAGAAGAAAATGGAGCAACCGTAGATTATATTGATATTAAATACATAGAAAATGCTATGACATTATATCAAATTATTGCGATGGGAGAAGCTTCTTCAAACCTAGCAAGATTTGATGGAATTCGTTATGGTTTCCAAGCGGACAATATAAAAAACATTGAAGATGTTTATTTAGAAACGAGAGGACAAGGTTTTGGAGAAGAAGTAAAAAGAAGAATTATGGTAGGTTCTTACCTTTTAAGTGGAGAAAATGCCAAAGTCTATTACAATAAAGCCCTATCCATTCGTGATGATATGAGAAAAGAGTTTAAAAAGGCTTTTGAAACCTATGATTTAATTATTGGACCAACCACGGTTACCACAGCCTATGATTTAACTGATCCAATGGATGATCCTAGAAAGAGTTTTATGGATGATGTATTAGTCATACCAGTCAATATGGCAGGACTACCAGGAATGAATATTCCTGTAGGGTTTGATCAGAATCATATGCCAATCGGTATGCAAATCATTGGCGATTCTTTCGAAGAAGCCAAAATGTATAAACTAGCAAGTTTTATTGAAAAAGAATTGAATCTTGACTTAATGCCCGGAGGTGAGAAATAATGTCTAATTATATACCTACAATCGGTGTAGAAGTACACGTAGAATTAAAAACAAAGACAAAGATTTTCTCAAATGCCAGAAATGGATATGGACAAATGGCAAATTCCCTAACAAATGTCATTGATTTAGGGTATCCTGGAACTCTTCCAACCTTAAATGAAGAAGTCATTAATCTTGCGATTCGTGCCGCAACTATATGTAATTGTAAGATTCAAAAAGTAATGCATTTTGATCGAAAAAATTATTTCTATCCAGATATTCCAAAGAATTATCAAATTACGCAAAATGATACACCAATTGGATATGACGGATACGTAGAAATTACCAAAGAAAATGGGGAAACAAAAAAGGTATTCATTGAAGAGATGCATATAGAAGAAGATACCTGTAAAAGTGCTCACAGAAAAGATAAGACCTTACTAGACTTCAATCGAGCAGGGGTTCCCCTAATTGAAATCGTAACAAAACCATGCATGAGTAGTGGAGAAGAAGTAAAACTATATCTTGAAAAACTAAGAGAATTATTATCTTTTGGAGATATTAGTGACTGTAAGATTGAAGAAGGATCAATGAGAGCAGATGTTAACGTATCGATTCGTAAAGAAGAAAAAGATCCATTAGGAGTAAAAGCCGAAATCAAAAATATTGGATCCATTTCCAATGCCAAATTAGGTGTAGAAAAAGAGATTGAACGTCAGACAAAAATCTATGACAGGGGAGAAACTTTTAAACCACAAACAAGAAGATTTGATGATAAAGTAAATGACACGATACTTATGCGTGTGAAAGAAACAGGAAATGATTATCGTTATTTCCCAGAACCAGATATTCCTTATGTTGTAATTACCGAAGAAATGATAGAAGAGGCCAAAAAAGGAATTCCTATGCTACCAGATGAAAGAAGAAAGAAATATACAGAAAAAGGAATTCTAGAAGCTAACGCCAACAAACTCGTACAAAATAGATCTTTAAGTGACTTTTTCAATACATTATTAGAAGAAGAAATAGATTTTAAGGTTGCTTCCAATATCCTTTTAGGAGATATTTCCGCATACCTTAATAGAGAAGAAAAAGAAATCACAGAAACAAACCTTACGAAGGAAAGATTTATAGAATTAGTGAAGGTTTATCAAGAAGGAACCATTACGAGTAAAAATCTAAAAGAGATGTTAGATACAATCCTAGAAAGTAAGGATTCTATCCAAGATATTATGAAAGAAATTGGAATTGAAAACATTTCAGATGATAGTGAGTTAAGAAATATTATTAAAGAAATACTAAAGAAAAATCCAGAAAGTGTTTCTGACTATCAAAATGGTCATGATAGAGCCATAAAGTTCTTGATGGGACAAGTAATGAAGGAAACAAAGGGAAAGGCAAATCCTCGTTTAGCAAATGATATTTTATTAGAAGAATTAAAGGGTTAGAATTGAAAAAGATAGCCCCATAGTGTATAATGAGTAATAGGATGTGAGAATATGAAGTTTTTCAAAAAACATAAAACAATAACACTTATTTTATTGATTATAATTGCTGTTTTATTAGCGTATTTAATCTTAAAAGATACTGTGAATTTTGATGAATCAACGGCGGTTTATGGAAACCGATTAGATGGAATTGATAAAGTAAAAATAACAGACGAACAAAAGACACAAGTTCAAGATGTAACAAAAGAGAAATCAACATCTACAACGGTAAGAGTAGCTGGGAAATTAGTCAATATTATTATAAGAACCATTCCAGAGGCATCATTAGAAGACGCCAAAGCAATGGGGCCAGCTGTTTTAGGAGTGTTTTCCGATGAACAAAAAGCATTCTATGATTTTCAATTCTTAATAGATAATAGTGAAAACCAAGAACAATTCCCAATTATTGGTTATATGCAACATTCTAGAGATGGAATTACTTGGACAAAGGATAGATAATCGTAGGAGGTTTAAGAATGAAGAAGAAAATATTAATACTTCTTCCTATCATAATCGCGGTTGTAACCTTTGTATTTGTATATAGATATTATAATAAAGAAGATAAAACAACCACATTAACCATTACAGAAAAAAGATGGGTAGAAGAAAACGCAGATAAAGAATTTGATTTTGAAATTGTAAATGATTATCCCTTATATGGATATAACGGAGTAGGAGTAATCTTTGATTTTATTTCAGACTTTGAAGAAAATGTAGGAATTGAATTTAATAAGATTTCCTATTTAAAGACAGAAAGTCCTGAAGGGAAGAGTTATCGTATCCGTATTCTAGGAAATGATGAAAAATTAGGACCTAACGATTTATTCTTATTTAATGATAATTATGTAGTTGTTGGTAAACAATATGAAAGAATTAATCATATAAAAGATATCAAGAATAAAAATATTGGTGTAATCAAAGACGAAGAAGAGCTTGTTACATTTTATTTGAAAAGTGCAAGCAATGTATCATATACAACTTATGAAGATGTACCTGCTTTATATAGTGCATTAGATAAAGGCGAAATTGATATGTTAGTAGCCCCAAATATCATGTATTTAAACTACACGATTCAAAAAGATGACTACTATATCAATTACTACTTAACGGAAATGAAAAAACAAATCATTTTAACGCTAAGTGATACCGATCCAAAGTTAAATTCTATACTTATTAAATATTATAATAAGTGGAAACAACTTAATTTTGTAAAAGAGTATAATGATGAATATTTAGCTTACTACTTAGATAATAATAAGTTAGATGCCGCTACGAAAGCTTCTTTATTATCAAAAAATTATGTATATGGATATGTAGACAATCTTCCATTTGAGAAGAAAGTAGGAAGTAGAGTAGCAGGAATTGCAGGAGAATATATTGATCGTGTATCAAGACTAACAAATATTAACTTCAAATATAAGAAATACAATTCCGTAAAAGCTTTAAATAAAGCCATTGAAAAAGGGGAAGTAGATATCTACTTTGATTACTACAATTACAGTAATAATGATTATCAACCAACTATTTCAACGTTTATAGAAGATTTTTCTGTACTAGGAATCCAAGAAGATAATCATATTGTTACTTCTTTTGAAAGTTTAAAGAACCAAAATATAGTTATGCTAGAAAATGATTCTCTTTATAGTTATTTCAAGAGTAACTCTAAGGCAAAGATTAAAACTTATAAAACTATTGATGAGTTAGTAAAAAATGCCAACCATAGAATTATTGTAGTAGATAGTGAAGTATATAGATTCTATCAAAATAATAAGTTTAAGAAGTATAAATTGTTATATCAAGATAATATGATGAATGATTATAAGTTTATGATAAAGAATGGAAATGAAGCTTTCTATGACTTATTCAACTATATTATCAATACTAATTCTTATTATAATTATCGTAATTCAGGAATTGAAAACTTAAATTCATTACTAATAGAAGATTCTACATTAGAACAAGTATATTCTATTGTACTAGCAATTATCTTTACGCCACTTGTTATTATTGGAATTATTGTTTTAATTGTAAAAGCAAAGAAAAGAAAGAAAAAAGTAAAAATAACAGATCGTCATAAATATACCGATATGTTAACATCTCTAAAGAATCGTAATTATTTGAATCTTAAGATGCAAGAATGGGAAGATTGTGAAGTGTTCCCACAAGCTATCGTCATGGTAGACTTAAACAATGTTAAATATGTTAATGATAATTATGGACATGAAGAAGGAGATCAACTTATTATTAAAGCAGCCGGAATCTTAGTAAATACACAACTAGAAAATAGTGAAATTATCAGAACAGATGGAAATGAGTTCTTAATTTACTTGGTAGGTTACAGTGAAAGACAAATTAGTACCTATACAAAGAAATTATCAAAAGAGATGAAGAACTTACCACATGAATTTGGTGCAGCTGTAGGTTATAGTATGATTACAGACGAAATTAAGACATTAGATGATGCAATTAATGAAGCAACACTAGAAATGATCACAAACAAAGAAGAATACAAATAAAAAGGTGAAAATATGGAAAAAGCAAGAGAGTTTATATTGAAAATATTCAAGTACTTGATGAAACCTGAAATGAAAATATTACCAGGACAACTTGCTTTTTTTCTTGTGATGACAATTATTCCCATGTTAGCCCTTATTGTGACAATGGCTGCGGCCTTATCCATTTCTGTGGAAACAATAAGAGTTGCGATTAGTGAATCTATTCCTGTAGGATTAGCCAATACGTTAAATGCCATCATAACAGGAGAGGGAATTAACTTTAACATCATGGTTTTTTACTTTTCAGCCATCTTACTTGCCAGTAATGGAACCTATTCTATGATTAATACTTCCAATGAAATCTATAAAGTAAAACCTAAAAATGTAATAAGTAGAAGAATGAAAGCAATCGTCATGATCTTTATTGTAATGATTCTTTTAATCTTCTTATTCGCAGTACCTGTATTTGGTGGTACCATGTCAGAAATCATTAGTTCTATTACGGGAAATCGTATGTTACCATCAATAATAAGTAAGACATTATCTATTCTAAAATATCCAATTGTCGTAGTGTTCTTATTCTTAAATATCAAACTCATGTATATGATTGCTCCCGATGAAAAAATACCATCTAAGACAACGAATAAAGGAGCAGCCTTTTGCTCCATAGGATGGATTCTCGCAACAGAAATATTCTCCTTTTATCTAGAAAAGTTCGCAAAATATGATGTGTTTTATGGAGGTATTTCTAACATCTTAGTCTTATTCTTATGGATTTACTTATTATCTTATATATTTGTATTTGGAATGATTATCAATGCTAGTAGTTATAAAGAAGAATTGCAGTAATTCTTCTTTTTTTATGAAAAAATAACGGGAATTGCCATCTCAATAGAGTTGAAAAACAAAGGATAAAATGTTATAATAACAGGGTGAGGTCTATATGAAAAGAGTAAAGATAGGAATAAACAAATTAAAGAAGTTTTTAAAGAAAAAATGGAAGAGTATTAAAGAAGATCACGCAATTCGTAATTACTTTAAAGAGAATGTTTTATTCGTTTCTTTTGTGGTTACTTGTGTGTTAAACGCTACGATTCTTAGATTCTTTTGTATGCACTCTATTGAAAACTACTTATCATGGAAAGCAATTCTTGCGGATACTATGATAACAATAGCTATTGGCTCTTTTGGTTATTTATTGAAGCCTAAAAATAGGTTTGCCTATTATTTAGTGCTTGATATCTTATTATCAGCCATTTGTGTAATTAACTCTGTGTACTATACATTCTATACATCTTTTGCTTCTATCTCTATGTTATCTTTAACACAATATATTGGAGATGTAGGAGATGCAGTTGTTGAAAATGTACTACAGTTAAAAGATATGATTTATATCATTGGACCGATAGCACTCATCGTAGTACATCTTCGTTTGAAGAAGAAAAACTATGATAAAAGAATTGATATTAAGTCTGATCGAAAAAAGAAAATGTTACATACCTTAGCCTTTTCAGGGGTATTAGCCTTATTTTTCTTATTAACGATGTCTGCTTTAGATATTTCAAGATTTATGAAACAATGGAATAAAGAATATGTCGTTATGAGATTTGGTATCTATATCTATCAAGCAAATGACTTAGTATCCAGTATTCAACCTAAGATTAATGCTATGTTTGGTTATGACCAAGCTCATAAAGATTTCTTGGATTATTATGCAGAAAAAGAAGAGCCAACAACCAATGAATTTACGAATATGTTTAAAGGAAAAAATATTATTGTCATCCATGGAGAAAGTATGATGACAAATGCAATGAGCTTATCCTTTAATGGAGAAGAAGTAACACCAAATTTAAATAAGATGGCAAGTGAAGGAATGTTCTTCAATAACTTCTTTTCTCAAGTAAGTGTAGGAACAAGTAGTGATTCTGAGTTAACGTATAATACTTCTTTGATGCCAACTAAGAGTGGAACAGCCTTTGTGTCTTATTCGGATAGGACTTATGTTTCTACCCCAAGTCTATTAAAAGAACAAGGCTATTATACCTTCAGTATGCATGCCAATAACGCAGATTTCTGGAATAGACGTACCATGTATAATAGTTTGGGATATGATAGATTCTATAGTAAGACAGATTATGTGGTTGAAAAAGAAAATCAAATAGGATTAGGATTATCTGATAAAGAGTTCTTTAAACAATCCATTGAGAAATTAAAAGAAATCAATACAGAACATAATAATTGGTATGGAGTATTAATTATGTTATCTAACCATACACCATTTTCGGATGTAGAAAAGTATGGAGAGTTTAACGTAGATATTACAACAGAAGAAACAAAAGAAGATGGAACGGTAGAACAAGTTACTTATCCATATATGGAAGGAAGAAAACTAGGAAACTACTTTAAATCGCTTCATTATGCAGATAGTGCCTTAGGAGAATTCATGACAGGCTTAGATGAAGCAGGGCTATTAGAAAATACAGTTGTGATTCTATATGGAGATCATGATGCCAGACTTCCTAAGAAAGATTATAATTATTTATATAACTATGATATGGAAACACATGATATAAGAGATGAAGAAGATGAAGAATATAAAGAATATGATTACTATCAATATGAATTAGGAAGAAAAGTACCATTCATTATTTGGTCAAAAGATTTAATAGGATCTGAGTACAATCAAACCTATAATTATATAATGGGAATGTATGATGTATCTCCAACCCTTGGAAATATGTTTGGATTCCGCAACAAATATGCCTTAGGACACGATATCTTTAGTATTAGAGATAACAATATTGTCGTATTCCCTAATGGAAATTGGGTAAATAAAAACATGTATTATAACAGTCAAAAAGCAGAATATTTACCACTTACCGAACAGCCAATTACCGAAGAAGAAATTGCGAATAATACAGAGTATACAAACAAATTATTGGATGTTTCCAACAACATTATCGTATTTGATTTGTTGAATCCAGAAAAGAATTCAACGTTAGAAGAAGAGGGTGAAAAAGAATGAAAAAGAGAAAACTAAAAAAGACGTTTGTAGGAATTATTATTATCGTTTTATTTGCTATTTTAGGTTTCTTAATCTATAAGGTAGTTGCTTCTCCTGAAGAAAAAGAGGTAAAAGAACATAAAATTGTAAGTAAGATTGATGACTATGGTTATAAATTAAAAGAGAATAAACCAAAAGCATACAAAGATATGTTTAAAGAATTAGAAGAGATATTAAAAGCTGAGAAAGTCGATGAAGAAGCTTATGCCAAGAAGATATCTGAAATGTTTATTTATGACTTTTATTCCTTAGATGATAAAGACGCAAAAACAGATGTAGGAGGCGTAGATTTCGTATATCAAGGAGCATTAGATAACTTCCTACAGAATGCTCAAAATACCTATTATAAGTATGTTGAGAGTAACATATATGGAAACCGTAATCAAAAGTTACCAATCGTAAAAGATATCAATGTAACAGGAATAGAACAAGCACCATTTGCTTATGGAGATAAGACAGATGAGAGTGCTTACTCCGTAACCGTTACTTGGGATTATACAGATACCCAGTTCGCAACCTACCAAAAGGCTGCAACCTTGAAGTTAATTCATGAAGAAAAGAAATTAAGTATCGTAGAACTACAATAGTAGTTCTTTTTTTATACAAAAAAAGAATTGCCGAAGCAATTCTATTCATCATCATCCTCATCTGGATCAGGACTAGGATCTGTAGTTGGACTTGTGGTTGGTTTTGGATCAGTATCATCACCTTCACCATCATCCTCGTCATCGCCATCATCATCATCATCTTTGTCTTTGTCCTTTTCTTTGTCTTTATCTTTATCACCAGATAACGTTAATACTAATTCACCTTTCATTAAATCAATACGTTTTTTAGCCGGTTCACTTTGTTCCGTAACCGTTCCTTTTTCTCCTTTAAACGTACATCTAATTCCATATTCACTACATGTCCTTGTCGCAATCTCTTCGGTATCTCCTGTAAAATCAGGAAGTAATCGATATAGAGTAGTAGAGTAAGGCCCTTCTCCAATGACACCCTTTTGATAAGGATTATTGATAGAGAAATGGAACTCTTTTATATCGCTATGTTCTAATAATTCTAAGTTAACCTTCATGGCATAAACAATATCATCACGACTATGAGAATTAGGAATATAATCCCATAGAACCATACGGGCTCTTTCATCATAAATCATCTGTCCAGAACCTGCTAGGTATAGTTGTTGAATATTAACTAAATCAGCCTCATCACTACTTAAACTCTTCTTTATGATATCTTTTCCGACATTATAGAAAGATAAGATTTGTTTCGTAGTAAGGTTTGTATCAATACTATTAGAAACAGTATCTAAGATACTCATAAAGGTTTTAACATCTTTGATTTCTTTCATTTTATTAACTAAAGCCATGATAATTTCTTGTTGGTGTCTAGCACGACCAAAGTCTCCATCTTGTAACTGTTTACGATTTCTCGCAAAGACAAGAGCTTGTTCTCCGTTTAGTACTTGTCTTCCTGGTTGAATACAAACTTGAGCCCAACGAGAAGAATCATCTGTACATAACTCTTGTGGGACATCTACTTCAACACCTCCCACAGAATCAACAAGTTTTACTAAACCTTTAAAGTTTATCTTAGCATAATAATCAATATTAACATCTAAATAATCTTCAATCGTATTAATCATACAGTCATTTCCATAAGCAGCTGCATGGGTAATTTTATTTTCAGGATGTCCTCCCCAACAAGAAATAGGAACATAACTATCTCTTGGTACAGATAACATGGTAGCATTTAATGTCTTAGGATTAAATGTAACCAAAATCAAGGTATCTCCATTCGCAACAGCATTCTTTTCAAGAACTTCATCTGTGGAATCGATTCCCATTAAAAGAATCGTAAATGGTTCTGTAACATCTTTTCCAGAAGAAGCAGTTTCTACAACCGAAACATCTGCTTTCTTCATTTTCTTACTTGCTTTTCCAATAATCTTTGTATCAGTTTCTATATTTTCATATCCTGTAATATTAGAAAACATCGTAACATAACCACTTGGAACAAAGATAGCACTTATTTCTTTTGCATATAAATCCGCAAGCATGGAAGAATAATCTTCATAATCTTTAATCTCATTATTATCTTGTAGTTTATACTTTTGAATCATTTCCATAGGAATAATATATCCATCAGGATTTTTCTCATCATTTAATAAACCAATCTTTAAGTCTTTGGCATCCTTTATATTTTCTGTAGGATTTTCTGCCATTACAACCAAATAAGAAGTATAAGTAACATCGCCTTTATTAACACTACTAACTTTGTTGTAAATGTAGTTTAAAGAATAAGCAACCACAAAACAAATAATAGCGTATAGGAGTAACCAAAACATATAGGCACCTTTATGTGGTTTTTTCTTGGTTCTTCCCTTTATGATTTTTCTAGTCCTATAAATTAACCTTAAATCATATAAAAGAATAAATCCCATAATAAAATAACGTAAGATGGTTTCAATTCCATCAAATAAAAATATCTCATATATAGCTAATAAACTAGTAATCAGTGCTAGTATCAAAAACAGCACCAAAAACTTATGAATGATTCTACCTTCTTTTTTTGCCATAATCATCCTCCATTCACATTATGTGTACTATAAAATTATATCGAAAAACGATTGATTTTTCAAGGAAAGCGCAAAACTCTTTCCTATTGTACACTGGTTTTAAAAAATGAAGATGTCTAAAACTGTAAAAGGCATTTTTTTCTTTGGATTTTCACCCTTTACAAACCTAGAAATGATATAATAAAAGTACAAGAATAGGAGGTGTATACAATGAAGAAAAAATTGTTGCTATTAACAGTTCTTTTTACATGTTTATGTACATGTAAAAAAGTATATGCCTTCGACGTGAATAATTATCGATATAAATCATTGTGTGACTCCTATGAAGTAGCGGGATTCCATTCGGATGGATATATTGATCCTGTGGCTTGCTTCGGAGACTTTGGGCAGGCCCAAACTTTTATGAAAAACAATGGAGCAGCCGATCTTGCTATCATGACAAAAGTAAATGGAGAAACAAAAATCATTGATGCCAACATGGCCTTACTTGATTTAAGTGTGAATCCAACTCAATTAACCTATTTCTATGAAAATTCTGAATTAACTTCTCGCCAATATACCTATATGGATACGGGAAGCCTATATGGAGGAGTAGATGGAGGACTATTAGATGTAGCTTGGTCTAATGCCAAAGGAAAATGGGTGGCAAAGGTTCGTATTGGAAACTTTAGTGGCTGGATTCCTTCTGAGGCATATGAAATCGTCCCAATTACTTGGATTAAATCTTATAGTAACTATGTAGTAACAAGTGATAGTATTAGACATAACTATGTTACAAAAATACAAAATGACTATAAATCTTCTGGAGGAAATACCATTGGTCCAAAACCAGAAATGTTAAATGCAGGAACTTATTATAGTTATGATGGTCATTATTTCTATACATCTATAGAAAAACTAATGAAAGATTATAAGAATAATACTTATACGAATTCAGTAAATAAGAATAACCCATACTATAACTACTATATGTATCTATCAAATCATACCAAAACAGCTTATTCGAGTATCAATATTGATGAGTATATTAGAAATAATATGGGATATAACAAAGATGTTTATGGGCATATTGCTAGTTCCAATACTTCAAGATTATATGGATCAGGAACTTTCTTCTATTATGCTCAACAAAAGTATGGAGTAAATGCCATTTTATCTTTAAGTTTAAGTAGAAATGAAACAGGAAATGGTAGAAGTTATTTAGCGATTAATAAAAATAACGGATTTGGTTTAAATGCCGTAGATTCAAACCCAATAGGGGGAGCTAACTGGTATGCAACCTTTGGAAGTAGTATTTTAGGATATGCTTCTAAATGGGTAACCTATGGTTTTGCTCATCCAAGAGATTGGAGATACTTTGGTCCTCAATTTGGAGACAAATGGATTGGTATGAATGTGAAATATGCATCAGATACCTATTGGTCTGAAAAAATGGCAGCCAATTACTACAATTTAGATAAAGCCTATGGACTACAAGATTATAATTACTATCAATTAGGTGTATTAAAAAACAAAGCACAAGCTTATGCAGGACCATCCACCTCAGCCAAATGGGTCTATGAGTATCCTGAAGCAGAAGATGCTGTGGTTATTATCGGAGAAGTAAAGAGCGGAAATGAAACTTGGTATAAAGTACAAAGTGATTTAAATATAGATTCGAATTCTAATGAAATTACATCAGGAAACTACAACTGGAATGGCTTTGTATATGTAAGAGCAAGTGATATTAAAAAGATCAACACGGGTAAAAATGGTTATATTGCGCCTACATCTGTAACGGATTATCAAGACAGCAATTATGAATATGATTTATATATTGAAAATACAGAATTAAAACCAAGAGTAGGAATCTCTACTAGAAACACGACATATTATTATGATTCTTCTCTTACATCTTCTAAGGGACAAACTTTATTGAAAGATCGCTATGTCATTGTGTATGCCGTTGCGAAAGAGAATAATCAACCAGTATCTTATCTAGTAACGAGTGATTATTTCTATTCAGAAAAACATTGGGTAAAAGCAGATTCTATTAAATTAACCAACACACCATATGGAAAAGTAACGGTAGATACAGAGGACAATCAATATACATGGGTAAACTATAATACAGAGGATAAGGCATACTCAAAGATTAGTGGATTATATACCTATGCGATTGTGCCAATTCTAGAATCTTTAAATGTAAATGGAGAAACTTGGTATAAAGTACCAGTAAGCTTATCTTCAAATGAAAATGTATATGGATACACTTTGGCAAAATATAGTAACTATATTTGGGTTGATGTTTCCACTCCAATTGTGGAAAACCAACCTCCAGTAATTAACGCAACAAATAAAGAAATCAGAGAGGGAGAGGAATTTGATCCAAGAAAAGAGGTAACCGCATGGGATAATGAAGATGGAGATATTACAAATAAGATTGAGGTTACCAAAAATACAGTAAATACAAGTACTCCAGGAACTTATGAAGTAACTTATAAAGTAACAGATAAGAATAATCAATCTACAACCAAAACAATTCAAGTAACCGTTCTAAAAGATCAAGATCCTGTCATTCATGCAGCAAATAAAACAATTGTTGTAAATGCAAATTTTGATCCATTAGATGGAGTAACTGCCATCGATCCAGAAGATGGAGATATTACGGATAGAATTGAAATATCAAAGAACACAGTAAATGTATCGAAACCAGGAACTTATGAAGTGATCTATAAAGTGGTAGATTCTTCCAACCATGTAGTAACTAAGAAAATAACCGTAAAAGTAGTAGAAGAAAATAATGGCACGGAAGAAGAGGGAGAATTCTATCTAGAATCACTAGATTGGGATACAAAAGAAAAAGCCTATACCATCAGTGGTTATCTAACTATTCTTAATCAAAATAATATTTCAAAAAGATATGAGTTAATCCTAAAAAATAAGGATAGTGAAGAAATGATTTGCATTCCAATTACTAGTTGGAAAAATAATGTTCCCTATAATTTAGGAGAAGTAAACGGAAAAGATTATTCCGATTCATGGTTTAAAGGAACGATTGACTTTTCAAATGTTCCAAATGGAGATTATGATTTATTTATGACTGCGTACAGTGAAAATTATTATACAACACAGTATGTAGATAATTTCGCAAATCAACCAATCGATAGACGAGCAGAAGATGATAATCATGGTTATAATTTTAAAGTATTAAATAGATTAAGATCTCAAAGAATTGAATTAAATATTCGTGATGAGTTATATACAACAAAAGAAGCTCCAACTTATAGAAACATGATTAATGACTATGAAGAAATAAAATTCCAAAATAATAAATTGTATCTTGAAGGATATTCATACAATTATGGAGGTCTATATAGTTCCCAATTTACAATCACAAGAAAACTAATATTAGAAAACACAAAAACCTACCAACAAACTGTATTAGACTTAGGTTGTAAAAAAGGACCATATACATTAACATCTACAGATAAATTAGATAAAACCTATGCTTGGTATGAAAAAGCAATTGATTTATCAAATTTAGAAAAAGGCACCTATAGTCTACAAGTCTATACAAAAACATCTAATGCAGAAGACTATGGAGAAATAACAGATATGTTTGAAATATTAAATGAAACAACTACGATCAACGGAAGAACCTACAAAATAACATACAACAAAGAGAAGATGGATAGATTGGAATTAGTAATAGAATAAAAAGACAAATACTTTTGCCTTTTTTCTTTTTTTGCATTATAATGAGAATAAGGAGGATTGTATGAAAAAGAGAATAATTATTATACCATTACTTTTATTAACGGGTTTATTACTAACAGGGTGTGATATAGGAACAAAGAAAACAAAAGTACAGGAGGTACCACAAGTATCCATAACAGCGGAAGAAATGAAAGATTTAGAAAGAGTATCTGAATTAGTATTTACGATGGAAAATGAATCTCTAAAAACAGAAGATTTAACAGAAGCAAAAAAAGCAGAGATTGCGAGACGTCTCCAAAAAGATTTTACAAGTGTCTCAGGAACAAAGATGGAAGAAGATTTTAAAAAATACTTTGGAAGAGACCAATTTGTATTGTTTGACAATATACCATGTGGAATGGAACACGAAAATGAAGAAGAAAATATTATGTTATTCTTTGATAATGAACAAGACAGATATGTATATAATGATAAACATCCAGGGCATGGTGGTGGCTGGTCAGATACGATATCATTTGAGATGAGTTTTGACAATATAACAGTAATTGGTAAAGAATATCACTATGATGTAAAAGTGTTCTTCTTTGGTAAATACGGTTGCGGTGATGTAGGAACTTGTACTTGGGGAAAAGCATACAAGACATATGAAGATGCGAAAAATGGAACCAACCCAATGATAGATATTGACAATAATCGAGACTACATGAAAGATACATCGGGACCACCACAAGCAGATTTAAGTATCGTAATGGAAGACATAAGAGAAAATCTAGACACATATGAATTTGTATATAAAAAGGTAGACGGTTATCCAGTATTCCAAAGTTATTCTAAAAAATAAAGAAGTGTAAAAACACTTCTTTTTATTTTGCTAAATAGATATAGATTGTACTACATGAAGTTAATGGATTACCATCGTTATCTTTATCTCCTTGATAGAATCCACTAACATAGACACCTGAATTTCTATCAGAGTCCGTTTCTCTTACTTGAACATTGATACCAGGACACTTACCTTCGATATAAGAAATAAGTGCTTCTGCTGTTGCTTTATATCCAGTATTGTTATTATATACTTCATTCTTGATTCCTGTAATATTACAGCTTTTACAAGAAGGTGTAGGGGAAGTACTAGGACTTACACTTGGACTTGGGCTAGGCTTTGGAGTAGTATTTGGACTAGAAGAAGGCTTAGGAGTATCTCCACCACCAGTTTTACCACTACTTAGTGTAATCGTAATAGTAGTACCACTTGATACTTCAGATCCTGCACGAAGGGATTGTGCAATAACGGTATCTTTTTTAGAAGAATCATTCTTATAAACAAAATTATAATTTAACCCAGCGTTCTTACATTTTTTTATGGCATCATTCTTGGTTAATCCTTTTAAATTAGGAACTGATTTTTTAGCACCATCACTAATTGTCACAACAA
Source organism: Bacilli bacterium (assembly GCA_017511375.1). Lineage (GTDB taxonomy): Bacteria > Bacillota_I > Bacilli_A > RF39 > UBA660 > UBA3789. The sequence goes on from JAFWKJ010000008.1 coordinate 40,584, forward strand.
TGGCTTCATCATTTTTAATGACCTCTCCTTTTTTATAAGAGAAGGAAATAATATCGCCTGCAGCAACTGAATCACTAAATTCATGTTCTACCGTATATTTGATTCCGTATTTATCAGCCCAAGTATAGAAAGAATCTACATCTTTAAACTTTGGCATCTTTAGATTTCCTAATGATAAAGTAACTTTTAATAGGGTTCCTTGTTCAACAACATCACCTTTTTCTTTATCAATAGAAATAACTTTTCCTTTTTTGATACTATCATCATATTGATCAGTAAATTCAATTTTTAAATGATTCTTAATCGCCCATTCCGTTAATTCATTTAAATCCATTCCTGTAAGATCTGGAATAACAATTTCAGGACCTTTACTGATAGTAATTTGAATCTTTTCTCCTTGAGGAACAACTTCTCCTCCTGCGATACTTTGTCTTAAACCATATCCTTTTTTAACCGTATCAGAAAAATCATATTGAAAATCATAAGTAAGTTGATGCTGTTTCATATAGAACTCAATTTCAAATTTTGTTTTATTCGTAAAATCAATAATAGGAACCTCTGATTCAATTCCTTCTTCTCCAAAAGAGAATACTAACTTTAACTCTTCATTTCTCTTTAAGTTTCCACTCTTACTTTGTTCAATAACCGTATCTTTTACTTGATCAGATTCTGTAAATTCAACAATAACATTATTGAGATGGTTACTTAATACATAATTGATAACTCTTTCACTATCCCAAGTAAGCATGCTTGGAACAACAATCTCTTTATAAGGATTAGGTCCTTCGCTGACAGCTACAACAATCTCATCAATATCACGAATATCTGTTCCTGCTTTTACACTTTGACTAATGATTTCATATTCAGGAACCATATCGCTATATTCATATTCTTGCGTAATTTTAATATTATTTTTATTGGCCCATTTCACAACATCCGTAAGAGTTTTCCCACTAAAGTTTTGTACTCTACGAGTTGTAATAGTCGTTTCCTGACCTGGAAAACACATCTTTAATAAGAAAATGGCAAGTAATAAAAATATACTAAAATACATAGATAGTTTTTCTTTACGAGTAGAAGTCATACATACAACTAAATATAGAATTGTGAAAATACAAAGGATAGCACTACTAACAATTTGCGTGACGCCACTTTCTAAATTTAGAATAATCGAAATAAAAGTAATAAGAGAGCAAAGAATGGTTATAATAGATAAAATTAAAAAAGGAATACCTACTTTTACCGGTTGCTTTTCTATTTTAGTTGGATAATCTTTATGAGGGTGTGTTTCTTTGTTAGGTTTCTTTTTCTTTTTGGAATAGTAGTCATCTGCAAATTCATTATCCATTTCTTCGTCTTCTTCATTTGAAACAACTTCTATTTCTTCTTTTTTCTCTTTTTCTTCTTCAACTATTTTTTCTTTCTTTTCTTCTTTATTTAATGGATCATTAATGGCTTTATCTATTTGATCCATAAGATCCTCTGTATGAAATTCTTTTTTCTTTTTCTTACTAATACCTTCTGTTACATCTTTTCGACTATAGGCCATAACGATACCTCCAATCCTATATTAATTTTACTAAAATTGCGTATAAAAGTCCATGGATTGATAGGTTGTTTACATAACAAAACCATCATTTGACAAAGAACAAAACTAGATAAAAAAATAGAAATGAGAAACAGTTCGTGATATAATTTTAATGAAGAGAGGGATAGTATGGAACAGTGGATGAAAAAGAATATAAGTAAAGTAATAGCAATCTTTATACTATTACAACCTATCTTAGATTTATTAACCGGAGTATGTGTGAATACACTTCATTGGAATATTACGATAGGAATAATTATAAGAATTCTATTTTTGATTTTCATTTGTATTACGGTATTATTCATCTTTAAAAAGAAAAAATTATTAATTCCTTATCTTTTAATAGGGCTCTATTTTATCCTATATACGATAGGAGAATTAATCTATAAAGATTCAAGTATTTTAACAGAAATCCAAAACTTAGTAAGAGCTTTCTACTTTCCAATTCTTTTAATCTCTCTTTATTCTATAAGAGAACATATTCGTATTAGTAATATGACCTTTTTAACAACCGTTTTATTATATACGTTATTAATATTTATCCCAACTATCTTGGGAATAGGATATAAGAGTTATCAAATAACTAAAGCAGGTACACTAGGATTTTTTAATTCAGCCAATGAAATTAGCGGAATTTTTTCTATTTTAACTCCTATCCTATTTGTTATTTTTTATAAATCAAAAAAATGGATTCCTATTACTATGATTTCTTTTGTATATTTAGTAGTCATCTTAATGATAGGAACAAAAACACCTTTTTTAACGCTATTTATTACGTTAGGAATTAGTGTTTTATATTTATGGAGTTACTTCATCAAAGAAAAGAAATATAAACAAATAGGAGTCTCTTTAGGAGTTATACTTCTTGCATGTATGACATTACTTTTAGTAATTCCTAAAACAAACTTCTATAAGAATATAAAAACGCATTTAAATTATCTAGGATTAAATCATGTAACAGAAGTATTTCAAGATAAGGATCTAGTAGATCATTTTATCTTTAGTTCTCGATTAAAGTTTATGAGAAATAAAGCATCTATTTATATGCAATCATCAACTTATGAAAAAATATTTGGAATAGGCTATATTAATAATAATAAAAATACCAAACAAATAGAGATGGATTATTTTGATATTTTCTATAGTCATGGAATCCTAGGATTTATTATCTATTTTGGTGTTGTATTATACGTTTTATATTTTATTTTGGATAATAGAAAACAAATAGGTTTTGAAAATGGTATGAGAAGTCTATCTTTCTTCTTGATTATCTTTTTATCCTTTATGACAGGTCATATTATTACAGCTCCTTCCGTAAGTATGATTGTAGTGATTCTAATCTTATCTTTAGAGAAGAGAAAGAAAAAAGACTTGTTATTTGCTTCATTTAACCTAGATATTGGGGGAATAGAAAAAGCCTTACTAAATTTAGTCAATGCGATTGATAAAAAGAAATATAATGTAACGGTCATTTTAGAAGAAAAAAAAGGTATCTTCTTAGATCAAATTAATAAAAATGTAAGAGTAGAAGAGTGCAAGGTAAGCAACTGTAAAAATGTGGTAATTAGAAAGAGTATTAATTTAGCTAGAAAACTTTGGTTTAAAATATTAAATGATCATAATTATGATTTTAGTTGTTGTTATGCAACTTATAGTTACAGTAGTGGAAAACTTGCTTGTATAGCATCTGATAATACATCCATCTATGTTCATAGTAACTTTACTATTGTTTATCCAAAAGTAGAAGACTTTTTTGAATACTTTGAATCAAGAAATATTAAGAATTATAAACATATCATTTTTGTATCTAACGAAAGCAAAGATGCCTTTTTAACAAGATACAAAGATTTAGAAGACAAATGTTTAGTATTTAATAACTTTGTGAATATTTTAGAGATAAAAAAACAGAGTGAAGAAGAAATTGAACTAAAGAAAGATCCTAAGAAGAAAGTATTATTATTTGTAGGAAGACTAGAAGATGCTTCTAAAAAACTTTTAAGACAAATTAATTTGGTAAAAGAAATCCCAGAATTAGAATTATGGATAGTAGGGGATGGACCAGATCGTAGAATGTATGAAAAAGAAGTGGAACTAAATAATTTAGAAGATAGAATCACTTTCTTTGGGAAAAAGCAAAATCCTTTCCCATATATGAAGAAAGCAGATTATGTAATTTTAACATCTGATTATGAGGGATTCCCAGTTACATACCTAGAAGCCATCATTTTAGGCAAATCTATCATTACAACCATTCCAACTAGCGATGAATCAATTGATATTTCAAAAATTGGATATGTGATTTCTAAAGAAGAAACTGAAATGGTAAAAGAGGTAAAACAAATTATCAGTAAACCAGATAAAAAACAAAAAATAAATTTAGAAGAAGTCCAAGTGAAAAGAATGAATCAATTATATGAATTATTTAATGAATAAATAACATGAACTAATGTTATTTTTTCTTATCTATGTTAGAATAATAGTATGAGGTGGTAATATGCCAAAATTCAGTGTAATTATTCCGGTATATAATGTAGAGCCTTTTATCAAAAAATGTTTGGATAGTATGGAATCTCAAACTTTTAAAGATTATGAAGTTATTATTATAAATGATGGTTCAACAGATAAAAGTATGGAGATTGCGAAAAACTATTCTTTTAAAATGATTAATCAAGAAAACAAAGGACAGTCTGCCGCAAGAAATAGAGGAATTAAAAGTGCCAAAGGGGAATATATTGTTTTTTTAGATAGTGATGATACCATCGAAAAAGATTTGTTAAAAAAACTAGATCAAGAAACGAAGGATTACCCAGATGTGATTCGTTATCAAGTACGCACTACTTATGAAAATAGAGAACCGATTGATTATCCAGAAGAAGCGTTTGATACATGCTCTGGAGTAGAAGCCTTTGAAAAAATATGTAACTATCATTTCGTAGATGCCGTTGCTTTATACGCCATTAAAAGAAAATACTATGAGGAAGAACATTTTTCCTTTAAAGAAGGAACACTTCATGAAGATTTTAGATTGATTCCTATGCTGATTATGAAAGCAAAGAAAGTAAAATCAATTTCTTATATTGGCTATAATTATTTACAAAGAAATAATAGTACAATGAACTCAAATGATTATCAAAAAACAAAAAGAAAAGTAGTAGATTTTTATAACCATTACAAAGAAATGATCAAAGAAATAGATCAGACAGATTTAGATAGTAGAGTCTTTAAAAGTTTTATTGCCAATTCATTAATTCTTAAAGTAACAGAATTAAAAGGAAAAGATTATAAAGAATATAAAAAGAAATTAAAAGAAGAGAAAGTGTTGGATAATATACTAGCAGATACAGTGACTAGAAAGATAAAAAAAGCGCTGTTAGAAATAAGCCCTAAATTTTATTATAAATGTAGATAAGGAGAAAAAGTATGTTAAACAAAAAAGAAAAAATATCCCTAATTGTACCATGTTACAACGAAGAAGAATCGATTCCATTATTTTATGAGGAAACAAATAAAATATCTAAAAAAATGAAAGACGTTGAATTTGAAATGATCTTTGTAAATGATGGATCAAAAGATAAGACACTTGAGATTTTAAGAAAACTTTCCAAGAAAGATAAAAGAGTAAGGTATATTTCTTTTTCAAGAAACTTTGGAAAAGAAGCAGGAATGTATGCCGGATTAGAAGCTGTTACAGGAGACTATGCTGCTATTATGGATGCGGATATGCAAGATCCACCTGAAAAACTAATTGAAATGTATGACATCATCCAAAAGGAAGACTATGATTGCGTAGCACTATATACAGAATCTCATGAAGGATATAATTTTATTCGTAAAGCATTAACCAATTGTTGGTATAAACTAATCGATAAGATTTCAGATTCTCATCAAGTACCAGGTGCTAGAGATTTTCGTCTAATGACTAGACAAATGGTAGATACCATTTTAGAAATGAAGGAATACAATCGATATACCAAAGGAATGTTTGGGTTTATTGGATTTAATACAAAATGGTTAGCATACAACGCTCCAGATCGTGCCGCAGGAACCTCTAAATTCAATTTAAGAAAATTAGTAAAATATGCGATGGAAGGAGTCATGGCTTTTTCAACGACACCTCTTTTAATCTCTGCGTATGTAGGTTTATTCTTCTGTGTCATTGCTTTCATTGCAATCATTGCCATCATTGTCAAAACGTTAGTATGGGGAGATCCTACTACAGGATGGCCATCTATGACATGTATCATTATTTTTGTAAGCGGACTACAACTATTCTTTTTGGGAATAATAGGAATGTACTTATCAAAGATTTATTTAGAAGTTAAACATAGACCAGTATATATTGTAAAAGAAACAGAAAAAACAAAATAAGGAGAAACAAACATGAAAAAACAATTAAAAAAAGATAAGAAAATAGATTTGTCAGATATTTTTAATAATAGTTCTATGCATTTATTCACAATGCTTTGTGGATATTTCTTATTGATTCTTGTTTTATTCTCTTTTTTTCAAATAATAAGAGCAGTAAACCTTACCTTTATAAATATCATCAGTATCTTGATTCCTATTTCTTTATATTTGATTATTTGTAAAGAAAAAACATGGAAAACAAAAACAATTGTTATCACGTTATTTGCAATTCTAATTTTGGCTGTTCCCTTTCTTTTTTCAAAAACATATGACTTAACAGAAGATGGAAATTCTTATCACAAAACATCGATAGCTTTTATTAAAAATGGATGGAATCCTTTATTTGAAGATGCAAAAGAATTTCAAAAGACGAATAATAATATTATCAAAATTGATGATAGTCATTGGATTGATGTGTGGATGGATCATTATCCAAAAGCAACTTGGATTATTGCAGCTGTTATTTATGAATATACAGGTAATATCGAATGTGGTAAGTGTGTTACTTTTATTCTAAATATAATGTTACTAATAATTCTTTATAACTGCCTAAGACTTGTATTAGATAAAAAATGGCTTTCTATAATCATGATATTAATTACTTTAAATCCAATCTTACTAGTACAATGGCATACATATTATGTGGATGGACTAATGGGTATATTATTTGCCACAGAAGTTCTTTTACTAATGACAATCAAACCCGAAGAAAAAAGCAACATAGTTCCATGGATTTGCCTCGCATCAATCGCTGCCATTATGGTTAATATAAAGTTTACGGGGTTATTGTGTTCAGGCGTAGTGGCTGCAGTTTACTACTTTTATTGGTTAATAAAGAATCGAAAAATAAAGAATTTTATACAAATATTCAAGAAGATGACAATTGCATTTAGTATAATTTATATAATGTCTATTTTTTTAGTAGGAGCAAATTCTTATGTTAGAAATACTATAGATCATCATAATCCATTGTATCCGCTTCTTGGTAAAGATAAAATTGATATTATTACAACTATGCAACCAAAGAGTTTTCAATATAAGTCAAAGATTGAAAAGTTCTTTATCTCTTATTTCTCCAAAACACAAAATGCTTTATATGATGATGAACCAACGATTAAATTTCCACTTCTTGTTTATCGCTCAGAACTAGCCACAAAAACAAGCCCAGATACGAGAATTAATGGGTTTGGGCCTTTATTTACCGTGGCAATGTTAGTAAGTGTTGTGATGTTGGGAATAGGAGTTTATAAACTATTTAAAAATGATAAGAAAAAAGCCTCTTTGTTTTTACTACCACTTGCATCTATCTTATTCAGTATGATTTTGGTAGGAGAGAGTTGGTGGGCTCGATATGTTCCTCAGTATTATTTGGTTCCTTTGATTACTATCATTCTTTTGATATATGAAAAAGATAACTTCAAAAAAGCAAAAACACCAATTCTAGCATCTTGTTTTATAGCTGGAATCATGTTATTGAATTCATTAATCTATGTATATGGAAATTTTCAAACTTTTTCAGAATTCAATATAATAACAAAGGATATCAAGAAGATGAAAAAAATGGATGAATTAGTTTTAAAAGCCACACGGGATGAACTATATGGGTATTATTACACGTTGAATGATCATGGAGTGAAATATACGATAGATAATAGTTTAACAGAAGAAAACACCAAGTTTATGTATGATTGGAGGTTTATGGTAAAAAATGATTAAGAATTATTTGAAATTAATAAGAGCAAAACATTGGTTAAAAAATGGTTTGGTATTTCTACCACTATTTTTTAGTGCCAATTTATTAAACAAAGAATTATTATTTCCATGTATTTTATCCTTTTTAACATTTTCATTTACGGCCAGTATTGTTTATATTATTAATGATATAAATGATTTGGAAAAAGATAAAAATCATCCAATCAAAAAAAATAGACCTTTAGCAAGCGGGGCTATTTCCATAGAAATGGCAAAGCTTTCTATTGGTTTTCTAGCATTAGGATGCATTTTCTTCATGTGTATTTTATACAAAAATGTTGCCAATGCAGGAGTAATGATTATTCCTGTCTTCTATCTAATAATGAATATTCTTTATAGTAAATGGTTAAAGAATATCCCAATTATAGATGTAGTAATCATTGTAACTGGATTTGTGCTAAGAGTCATGTATGGAGGAATATGTACAAATGTTGAAGTTTCAAAATACTTGTATCTAATGATTATCTTTGGTTCCTTTTTCTTGGGCTTTGGTAAAAGAAGAAATGAAATCTTGAAAAATGGTGATAAATCGCGCAAGGTTCTTTCTTTATACACCCAAGAATTCTTAGATAAGAATATGTATGTATCCCTTGCCCTAGCAGTTGTATCTTATACCTTATGGTGCGTGGATCCATCAACCATTGCAAGAATTGGAAACGATTTTATTTTTTGGACCATCCCCTTACTAATGGTAATACTTCAACTATATAGTTTAAATATTGAAGGAAATTCCCATGGGGATCCGATAGAAGTTGTATTAAGTGATAAAAAGATAATTATTACCGTTATCATATATATTATTATGATGGGGGGAATCTTATACCTATGATAAATTCGTATGACTTTGATGGGACAATTTATGATGGGGATTCATCTGTAGATTTTTATAAGTATTGTTTAAAAAGAAACAAAAAAGTTTTATTACAATTACCAGCTCAATTGCTAGGAATCCTATTATATATTTTTGGTGTTTATGATAAAACTACGATGAAAGAAAAAGTGTTTTCTTTTTTAAAACGAGTAGAGGATCCAGAAGCTTATGTGAAAGATTTTTGGACTACACATGAAAAGAAAATAAAAAAATGGTATTTGAAACAAAAAAAGGGAAGCGATTTAATCATATCAGCTTCTCCTGAATTTTTATTGGAACCAATTACCAAGAAATTAAAGATTCACTTAATTGCTTCAGTACAGGATATCCATACGGGAAAGTATTTAGAAAAGAATTGTCATGATGTTGAAAAAGTGAAAAGATTTAGAAAAGAATATAAAAATACAACGATAAAAGAGTTCTATTCTGATTCTATGGCAGATAAACCAATGATGGATATTTCCAAAGAAGCTTATTATGTAAAAAAGAATACAATTTATGATTTAAAAAATGATAGAGAAGGGAAAATATCTAAGTATTTAAAAATAGATAAAAGCCTATTTAAAATAGGGGTCTTATATTTGGTAATACCTAATTTGATGCAGCTATTCTTTTGGTTTAATAAATATGTATCAATCATTAGTGTAATACTAATGATAATTGCGACAGTCTTTGTATTAAAAAAATATAAACCATTAAAGCAAGAAGAATATTACAAGATATTTGATAAGAAAAAGTTGATTATCCTTTTTTTATTGATTCTAGTTTTGAATATTTTATCAGGAGCCGGCGGAATCTTTCCACAAAACTGGGACTATCATGGAAGAAATGCAATCTTTAGAGACTTAATAGATAATCCATGGCCAGTTAGATATGATTATTCCAGTTTGCCATATGAGAGTAGTGTGTTTGGTAATGGAGGAATTCTCAATTATTACTTTGCATTCTGGTTACCTGGGGCTGCTATTGGAAAAATAACATCCTTTGAATTTGCAAGTTTATTTATGTTGTTTTGGCAAACATTAGGAGTTACTTTATTTTTCTACTTTGTTTGTAGATTCTTAAAAAACACAAAATATAGATACTTTTTAATCTTTATGGCATTTGGAGGATTAAATGTCATTGGACATATTATTATGAATAAGTATTGGGGATTTCCAATTCATCCAATCGGTTCAACGCATATTGATACCAGTATGGGGTATTTCAGCATGTCCACATTTATTACCCAATTATTTTGGGTCTTTAACCAAAGCATTCCTGCATGGATAGCAACGATGTTGTTTTTGCAAGAAAAGGATTACAAAACTTGTGGATTCTATTTCGCAAATCTTATTCCTTTTGCTCCATTCCCAATGCTAGGATTATTATATTTGATGTTTGTCTATATTATTTTTGGTAAGAATTTAGATAAATTAATAGATGGAAAACGAATAAAAGAATTATTAACAGTAGAGAATTTCCTGGGATGCATCTCGATTTTACCGATTGTTTTTATGTATTCGTTAAACGAGTCACAAAAGGGATGCTTTATCATTAACTATTTACGAGATGGACAATTTTCAACATTTCTATTTAACTATGGAATGTATGTGATTCTAGAATTTTTAATCTATATTGTTATCCTAAATAAAAAGAACTATAAACAGATGATTATGTGCTTTCTATTTTTCACAATAGTACCATTATTTTATATTGGTACAGGGGCCGATTTAGGAAATAGATCGACCATTCCTTTACTTATTGTTTTATATCTTTTAGTTTGTCAAACACTAAACACAATCAACAAGAAAGATAAAAAACAATTTAAGGTACAAGTAATAACTATATTGATTTTATTAGTGGCATCTATTACAAACTTTAATGAATTATTTCGTTCTGTAAAATACAACTATTTAAATCATAAAGAAGGAAAATCAAATTACGCGGATAATTATTATTCGTATAAAACATTTGAAGGTAAAGAGGTATCAGACTTTATAACAAATTTTGTAGTGAAGGATGATAAGAGTAATAAAATGTTACAATGGATTTTAAGATAAAAATAGATAGAAGTTGATATAAATGAAAATTAAAAACAATATATATAGTCTATTTCAAAAAGTATTCTTATTCCTATTCTTGATTATCTTTTGTGGAACAATTTTAGATAATAAAAGTATATATGTTGTGGATAGCCCCTTATACATTTTGATTGGGTTTTTAATAGTAAGCGCACTCTTCTTAGGAATATATAATATAATACTGAAAAAAACAAACAAAGAACTTCCCATAAAAAAAGAAATAATAATTGTAGGAAGCCTATTCTTTTTATTACTTCTATTACAACTCATATATGGCTATATTATGGCTGCTTATCCAGGGTGGGATTGGCATGATGTTATGAGTGCAGCCATGCAATATGTGGAAGGAAAAAAGAGTGCAATCAATTGGGAATACTTTCAGATGTATCCCAATAACAATACAATGTTATATATAGAAATTGTTTTATTTAAAATGTTAAAGGTACTGGGATTATACTCTTATAGAAAAGGTGTTATTCTGACGATAGGAATCAATCTTTTAATGATAGACTTATCTGTATTCTTTCTCTATTTAACAGTAAGAGAATTATTTGGAAAACCTAAAGCTATTTTTTCAATCATACTATGTATGTTGTGTTATGCATTTTATTGTTATATTCCAGTGTTCTATACAGATACTGTTACGATGTTGTTTCCAATATTAATGATCTATCTATATGTGAAATATAACAAAAATAAGAATTACAGACTTCTAATTTTTTTAACTGTTGTTTCCCTAATAGGTTACAAGATTAAACCAACGTGTATCATACCTTTCATAGCAATTATAATAGACATGTTCTTTAGAAATGAGTTGAAAAAAAGCTACAAAGGATTTGCCTATCTATTTGTATCTTTAATTATTACATATAGTTTAATATCCTTTTTAGAGGTTAAACTAAGTGTTTTTCCATATGATATAAAGAATAATACCAATGAGATACCTTATACACATTGGATTATGATGGGAATGACTGAGAGAGATTCCTATCAAGAAGGAAGAAAATATATAGGTTGGTACAATCCGGATTCGATGGAAATAACCTTATCACATAAAACAACAGAAGAACGAAAACAGGCAAATATTAAGCAAATAAAAAAACAATATAAACAATATGGATTGATAGAATATATAAAATTTCTCTATAGAAAAATGTTGTATGTATGGAGTGATGGAACCTATTATGCGCCTACATTAGCGACTCCCCAACCAAATAAGAATGAAAATAATCCATTAAGAAAGTTCACAACTTTAGAGGGGGATTATTATAAAATAACCTTTTGGCAAAACATTGGGATGTTCTTATTCATATATTTCTTTATGATAATAGGTATACAGAAATATATAAGGAAGAATGACAATAAGTTTAATTATGCTTACTTAACTATATTTGGAATCCTATTATTCCTACTAATATGGGAAGCTAGTTCTAGATATTTACTAACCTTTACCCCTGTTTTATTGTTGTGCACTATGAATGGTTTTAAAGAGGAAAGAATAAAAAAGAAAAAGTCAATAAAAAAACTGATAGAAAATAGTATAACAAAACTAAAAGAAAGAAGGCTTAATATGACAAAAAAAATGAATAATCTTATTTCAAAACTCAATAAATTGGTCACAAAGAAAAATGTATTAATAGGGTTAATAATTTTAACAATTTTATTCTTGATTCCAATTATTTTGACTGCTTTTTATGCAGTTCCTAGTGCAGATGATTTTAGCTATGGAAAATTCACGATGAATGTGCTTTCTCAAAAAGGAATCTTAGGTTTGTTAGGCGGCGTAATAAAAACAGTAAAATATTACTATGTGAAATGGCAAGGAACATACTCTGCTATTGCACTATTTAGCCTAAACCCAGGAGTACTAGGACATCAATATTATTTTTTAACTACTTTTATTATATTGGGAGCATATTTTGCAGGCTTAGCATACCTACTAAAACAGGTAATAATAAGGTTTTTAAAATTAGATCGTTCTACCTATTGGATTGTTTTAATTCTATTCTTTTTACTATCCATTGAAACAATGGTAGATAAAACACAAGGACTATATTGGTGGAATGGCTCTTGTTACTACATTCTCTTTTTCACATTTGAATTATTAGAAATATCTTTATTAATAAAACAATATGTTTTAAAAGAAAAAACAAAGAAAAATACGATAATTCTATATATTTTAATTGGAATAATTGGTGGAGGAAACTTTATTGTTGCCTTACAACAAGTCATCTTATTGTTCTTCTTGAATGTCTATCTCATTATAGGCAAGAAAGATAAATCAGCAATTCCCTACTTACTAGTATCAATTGTAAGTTTAGGAATAAGTGGAATGGCACCTGGAAATAATCGTAGAAAGAAGTATATAACGGGAATGAATCCAGTAATGGCCATTTTATTATCATTTGTTTACTGCCTTCAATTTATGACGCAATGGACAACACCTCTTATGATGATGGTATTAATTATTATTGCCCTTATGTTATATCCAAGTTATCAAAAGATTGAAAAGAAGTTTCCAAAACCTATTTTATTAATAGGATGGATGTACTGCATAATTTCCGCAGAGTTTACTCCAACTTTATATTCACTTTCTGTTCCTGGAGAAGGAAGATTGTTAAATATCATTTATTTTTCTTATCTTTTCTTTATTGTAATATCCATATATTATTTAATTGGCCATTTTAGAAATATATTAATAAATAACAAAGTCCTTTCCAAAAATGAAACTTCTAAATTAAAGAACTATTTTAATCAAAATGCTTTTGTTATATTGGCAACCATTTTGGTAATTGTATTTGGAGCAATTTATTTCCAAAGAAAATCACTAACTTCCTATGAGACATTAGCTCTGTTAAGAAGTGGAATGGGAAAAGTGTATAGAGAAGAATGGGATAATCGATTTAAGGTGTTAGAAGATGATTCAATAAAAGAAGTTGAATTTCAGCCTTTAACCTATAGACCATACCCATTATTTGTACGCGACTTTAATGCTGATAGTAATGAATGGCCAAATGATGCAGCAAGAATTTTATATAACAAAAAAGTTTTGGTAGTAATAGAGGAGGATCATCATGAAGAAGATCAAGAATGAAATAAAGGAATTGATTCCTAAAAAAACAGAAACAAGATTATTCTTATTATCATTTTTCTTTCTGTTGTTTATTACTATTTTAGTAACTTATAATCATGAAATGAATAAATGTGTGAATCTTCTTTTTGATTCAGACACATCTAGAGTGATTGAAGATGCAACAGAAATCATTGCCAAACATTATCGATTGTCAGTCCATCCTTTATTCACATTGTTTACGCAACCTTTTGTTTTTGTTATAAAAGGAATTGTTCTAAATAAATTTATAGCGATTTCAATCTTATCAGCTTTGGTATCTGCATTATCCGTATTATATATCTATAAAATATTAGATACGATAAAAACAGATCCAAAAGGAAATATTATCATCTCGTTAATTTATCTATTTTCCTTCTCAAATATGATATTCACTTCAGGGATAGAAACATATAATTTCGCAGCCTTATTTTTGATTATGATGTGGTATTATTTTGTAAAAAAGAAAGAAAAATATGATATTTATTCTTATATTATTCTTATATTATTTGGTATTTTATCATTTGCTTTTACCATTACAAATGGCCTAGTGTTTTTAATCTTATTATTTGTTTTAATGATATCTAAAAAAGTAAAAGTAAAGAATTTAGTTGCCATAGGGCTCATTACACTAGTAGGCGTAGTATCGCTTAGCATCTTTCAAAAGGTGATATGGAACAATACTCCTTTAATATGGAGAGTTCCTATTATGGGAGAAGGTAGTTATTATTCGGAAAAGCCATCGCTATTAAATGCTAAAAATCTCATATTGGGTGACTACTTAAATCCTTTAATTAGTAGTGATGTTTATACCCAGATTAGTTATGGATCTGGGTATAACGGACAAAACTATGTACTAAATTTTAAAGAAGAAAATATGTTTAGTAAAATAGTGTTAGGAATCTTTTATGTTATGACGATTGTTTTTGTTATTAGAAATTTTAAAAAACAAAAATACCTAAATATAGGTTTGTTATTATCTTTAACTTATAATAGTGTTTTTCATTTCTTTTATGGAAACAAAAGTACCTTCTTATATTCCTTACACTTTGTGTATTTAATAATATTATTATTAGGAGTTAATCTCGCAACAGAAGATAATAAAAAATTTAGAAAATATGGATATCTATTTTGTACATTTTTCGCATTATATGAAATTATAAATAATAATATAGTATTTGTGAAATGCTTAAAAATTATAAAAAATATTATAAAGAATAGTTATTTGCTTGCTAATCTGGGTTTTGTAAAAACAGCTTTGTTTGAGTTATTAATGATTCTAATAATTGTAATCTTAATATTTGGAATAATATGGTTAAATAAAAGAATAAAAAGAGAAAAGAAAAAAGAACTAAAAATAATCTTAGGAGTAGCCATCCTATGTTTATGTATGGGAATTCAGGGTATATTTATAGAATTAGAATCTGCTCCAGAGTATAATAGATTATTTATGATTCCTTTGAAGGGTCTAAGTGGAGATTTAATTGTTAAATCAAAAGAAGATTATTTAGAAAAAGATTTCAAATCATATTTCAAAGAAGAGTTAAAAGCTTTAAATAATTATCGAGAGGAATACGCAGAGTTTATAGAGAACTATAATCCACAATTTTCTTCTAGTGCCAATTGGTCAAATTATTATTACTTTGGATTAGGAAATAGAAAAAAATATGCTTATCGTACAGATAAAATTATTGATATAGAAACAAAAAAAGAAATCATTCGTTTTAAAGAAAAAGAACATATGATTATACCAAATTTATATATGGTTATCATTGAAACGACTGAAGGGGATTTTGTTCGAATTTATGAAGATAGTGAAGGAGTACACTATCAGATAAATGATAAAGAAAAAATACTAGAGGGAACAAACGACCATATTAATCTATATGATTTTTCTAATCAAAAGTATCCAAACATAAAGAAGGTGCTATATGGAGAAATCCTATTTAATATAAAAGATAGTGTGATATATCCAAATATTATTGTATACAACAAACCATGGTATCGAGATGCAGCGATTGCGAGCATGGTACTAAAAGAAACCAATAATTTGGATTTAATACAAGATTGGGTTTCTAGTATTACAGAAATATATGACTTACAAAATGCGGGAATCCAAGAAGCTGATAATTTAGGAGAACTTTTGTATATTATTTCAACCCAAGAGAATAGGAATGAAGAACTCATAAATAAAATAGAAGAAGAGGCTGAAAGAATTGCCAGTGAAAATGAAGATGGATATTACATCAAAGGAAAGACCGATTTTGGAGATATGTATTTGTATCAAAATTTATGGTATAAATTGGGAATAGAAGCATTAGGAAAAGAATATCCGTTTGATTTAGATGCAATCCCAGAAGATAGTTATACACAAATGACTTGGTGGAGTGACTATGAACCACAAGAAAAGAAACCAATTGAATCACAAGCTTACCCATATTTATCCTATGCAACAAGACACAAACTAGGTGAAGGAACCATTACAATGAATTCGGATTTATATCCATTATCATGGGAGATAGATGCGTCCCAAGCAAACTATGATAATTATGAGGGAATAGATAATGAAATAAAAACGGGAAAGATTTCACCGTTGCATACGTGGGCTGCCTCAGAACTATTATTATGGATTTTAGATGAAACAGGAGATTTGCATAAATAATAAAAAACAAATATAATAAAATTAGAAAGTGGTGATGTTATGTTCTTTCGAAAAGAACCAATTTTATATGTAGTAGTTCCTTGTTATAATGAAGAAGAAGTTTTAGAAGAGACAACGAGACAATTAAAGATGAAAATGGAGAAATTGATAAAGAATAAAAAAATCTCTCCTAAAAGCAAAGTAATGTATGTAAATGACGGTTCAAAAGATAAAACTTGGGAAATTATTAAAAACATTCATAAACAAGAAAAATTATTTACAGGTATAACTTTATCTAGAAACAGGGGACATCAAAATGCACTATTAGGTGGTTTGATGACAGCAAAAAAATATGCGGATATAGTGATTTCTATGGATGCAGACCTTCAAGATGATATTAATGCCATGGATGAGATGATTCAAAAATTTAAAGATGGAAATGATATTGTTTATGGAGTAAGAAGTGCAAGAAAAAAAGATACCTTTTTCAAACGAGTAACAGCAGAGGGCTTCTACAAATTTATGAAAGCCTTGGGTGTGGATTGTGTTTATAATCATGCAGACTATCGTTTAACGTCAAAAAGGGTATTAGATGAATTTGAAAATTACAAGGAAGTAAATTTATTCCTTAGAGGAATGTTTCCTTTAGTAGGATTCAAGTCAGATGTGGTATATTATGAAAGAAACGAAAGATTTGCGGGAGAATCAAAATATCCATTAAAGAAAATGCTAAATTTCGCATGGGATGGAATTACCTCTTTTAGTGTAAAACCACTAAGACTAATCTGTACTTTAGGATTTATCATTCTATTTGTAAGTATCGTTATTATGATCTATTCTTTAGTTAGATACTTAACTGGTAATACAGTAAGTGGTTGGACTTTCCTATCTATTTCGTTATGGTTTATTGGTGGATTACAAATGATATCTACAGGAATTATTGGAGAATATGTGGGAAAGATGTATAGTGAAACCAAACAAAGACCAAGATTTATTATTGCGGAAAATTTAGAAGAAAAATAATGAAAAAAGCACCATTTGGTGCTTTTTGTTTTATTGCACAGAATAACTTTATAGTTTATAATAAAACTGATAAAAGAGGTGAAAAAATGAGCGATATAAGTATTATTGTTCCAGCATATAATGCGGAAAAATATATAGAAAAATGTCTTAATTCACTAATCCATCAAACAAAAAAAGAATTAGAGTTTATCATTATTAATGATGGGTCGACAGATAATACAGAAACAGTTATTAAAACATTTAAAGATAAAAGAATCAAATATTTTAAAAATAAAAATCAAGGAATTGGTAAAACTAGAAATTTTGGAATTGAAAAAGCAAATTCAAAATATGTTATGTTTTTAGATAGTGACGATTACCTAGATAAACATGCATGCGAGAAAATGTATCAAAAAGCAGAAAGTGATAGTTTAGATGTTGTTATATGTGATTTTTATAAAGAATATTCCAATGGTACAATTGAAGAAATAAAGACTCCTTTTTTTGAAAATACGTCATTAAAAGAAAACCCAGATATTATTACGGAATATTTATGCCCATGGGCAAAACTATATACTAGAAAACTAATCATGGATAATCAAATTAGGTTTCCAGAAAAACTAAAATATGAAGATGCTCCTTTCGTAATAGAAGCACTTGTGGGTGCAGAAAAAATTGGGAAAGTGGATGAATGCTTAAATTATTATTTAATTCATGGGAACAGTGAAACAACTGTAAGAGATAGAAGATGTTTTGATATTATTAAAATTATTGATCGTATTCGTAATTTCACAAAAGATAAAGACTATTTGAAAGATAAAATAGATAAATTAACAGTTCGAATTCTAACAAATTACACTATTCAACAAAGAGTACAAGAAGATAAACGAATAGGGATGGAGTTTATTGAGGAAGCATTTGATTATCTAGAAAAAGAAGTACCAGATTATAAGAACAATAAGTATTATCAAGGAAGAGGGTTCTTAAAAAGAACGATAGAAAAAAATAAGACTTTAACAAAATTATATTGTAGTTTATATAGGAGATAATTATGAAAAAAGGCAAAAATGGTTGGAAGGAAAAAGGAAAAAAATTATTAAATTGGATAAATGATAATCAAAATTATATCGTCTATGTGTTAATATTTATTTCTATGTTAATACTAAATTGTTTAACTCCTTATATTGCCGATGATATCAATTACAGATACATATGGAACACCTCAAATAGAGTACATAATATTTGGGATGTTCTAATATCACAATATAATCATTATCTTACTTGGGGTGGAAGAAGTATTGCTCATACAATTGCCCAAATCTTTTTAATATTTCCCAAGATGATTTTTAATATAGCCAATAGTTTGTGTTATGTAGGGATCTTATCAAAAATTAATTCTATCACAACACAGAAAAAAAAGAATGCTTGGATTCTATTGTTAATTCATTTAATGCTTTTTTTAATTGTTCCATATTTTGGAGAAGATTTTTTATGGTTAATAGGATCTTGTAATTATGCATGGACAATGTTATTTGTGTTAATACTAATAGATGTCTATCAAAAAGATAAGAAAAATACTTCTAAGAAAAAAGCAATCGGAATGTTTCTATTAGGAATTCTTGCGGGTTGGAGTAACGAAAACATTTCAGTAGCCTTGATTATCATGATAGTGTTGTTCTTAGTTTTCAAAAAACTAATAGAAAAGAGTAAGATTACCAACTGGCAAAAGACAGGATTAGTTGGTTCTATCATTGGTTGCTTATTGTTGCTTCTAGCACCTGGAAATTATGCTAGAAGTTCAGCTTTTGTTCAAGAGGGATCTTTTATAAAAACCATAATAGGAAGAATGATTGAAATAACAGAAAATGCTCTCATAAATCTATGGCCCCTATTAATAGGAGTGCTTGTTCTATATACCTATTATTTTTATAAAAAGAAACAGCCAAATATAATGAGTTTTATATTTTTAGCAGGATCTATTATTGCAACCTATGCTATGGCAGCTTCACCACAGTTTCCTCCAAGAGCTTGGGTGGGAATTGTAATCTTCCTAACAATCTCAACAGTTTCTTTATTAGATTCGTTGGTAGAAAAAGAAAGATTGATACGTTTTATATTTTATGATGTGATAATTATTTTAAGTGTTTTATCATTAAGAAATTATTATGGGATTGCTCACAAGTTGAGAATTTATAACCAGGTAATTGAACAAAGAGAAAATTACATAAAAGAACATCCAAATGAAAAAATATATTATTTTGAAAAATATGTAATTGATGATAAATATAGTCCAATTCATGGGGAAGATCTCACAGAAGACAAAGAAAATTGGATTAATAAGTCTCAAGCAAATCGATATGGGGTACCTTATATAATTGGATTTTAGGGAGGGTTCAAAATGAAAGAAAGAATAAGATATATTGATAATCTTAGAATTTATGCAATATTATGCATTGTTTTATTACATATTGTTTCCATATTTCGATGGAAATATTTTGGGGTAAATACTAACAATTATTTTATATTAACTTTAATAGATGCTTTTGCAAGAGTAGGGCTTCCTCTTTTCTTTATGATTACGGGAGTTCTAATGATTAACAAAAAAGAAGATCTCTCTTTTTACCTTTTCTTTAAAAAGAGAGTTCTTCGTTTAATTTGTGCCTACCTTGTTTTTTCAATTCTATATTATTTATATGACATAATAACCTATCATAAAGCCTTTGATTTGTTTGAACTCATTCGAAGAACGACCTCATCTCAAACGGCATATCACTTATGGTTTATGCCAGTAATTATTCTAATTTACCTTTTAATTCCCTTTATCAAAGAGTTTGTTAAAAACCTGAGCAGAAAACAATTAAAAACGCTAATACTCTTAATATTTATTCTTTCAAACGGAATAAGAGGAATCTTAGAAATATCTTCTCAATTTGGCTATGCTATCATGGGAAACTTTATGCTACCAGATTTAATGGGATATATTAATTATTTGTTTGTAGGCTATTATTTAGCAGAAGGCAATTATAAAATTAATAAACGTTTAATTCTAATTTCAATTATCTCTATTTTATGTATCCCATTCTTAACAATCTTTGTAAGTAAAACAGAAATCAATGATGTCTTTTTAAATGCCTTATCTCCTTTGGTTATAGCACCAAGTATACTAGCATTTTTATCTATAAAAAATAGAGAAAATATCTTTTCAAGTAAAATGCAAGATTTGAATGCTAAATGTGCAAATCAAGTATTTTATGTTTATTTAATTCATGTTTTAATTATAAAAATAATACAAGATAATTTCTCATCATTATTTAAGGGAAATATTTTAATAAAAGATATTATAATAATGATTCTTTTATGGATAATCGTTTCAATCCTTTCATTCATATTAGTAACGATATGGGATATAATAAAAGGATTTTTTAAAAAGACTAATTTAAAAATAAAGGACTTACTTCTTAAGATTCTTAATGTAGTAATAATCATCTTTTTTTCGCTAGTATTAGTTAATTTAATTATTAATCCTTATCAGTTTATTAAAATTAACTATATGCCTGTAATGATAGGAATACTTATTTGGATTGGTTTGTATTATCTACTAATGAAGTATAGGGATCGTTTGTTTAATGATAAATATTATACGATTGCAGTGGGAATACTTTTTGTTACAATTCAAGTACTAATTGGATATGTACTAATGGTAAAACCTACATGGGATTTTGGAGAAGTCTATAATATTGCAGTGGATTTTGCAAAAAATCCAGGGATACATTTTAGGGCTCCTTATTTATATCTATGTAGTAATAACATCATGTTTGCAGTTTTGTTTGCAATAATATTTAAGGGATTTTATTTGTTAGGTTTTCATAACCATTTTATTGAATTGGGTATTTTTATTAATATAATCATGATTGACATTGCTTTAATATATACA
Organism: Bacilli bacterium; assembly: GCA_017511375.1. GTDB lineage: Bacteria > Bacillota_I > Bacilli_A > RF39 > UBA660 > UBA3789. Next base: position 61,951 of record JAFWKJ010000008.1, read on the forward strand.
TACTTATTGATAGGTAAAATAAATGATAAAAGAAGAAAACCATTTCTATTCTTTTTGGTTATGTCTTCACCATTATTATTTTATGTTCCCATCTTTTATACAGATACCATTTCCCTTCCTTTTATGATAGGGTCAATTTATTATCTTTATAGATATTTTTATGAAACGCAAAAAACAAAAGATGCAGTGTTTGCGGGTATCTTTATTGGAGTAGGGGCTTTAATTAAACCGACCGTTCTAATTATGGGAGTTGCGGTGATAATATTCTTATTCTTGAAGAAGCAAAAGAAATACAATCGTCGCTTTCTAATGTGTTTTTTAATTCCAATTATACTATTCTTACTTGGTCAAAAAGTATTTATTAATCATTTCTTTGATCAAGATTATCTAAAGCAAAGCGAACTTCCTACAGAGCATTATCTTTTAATTGGACTAGAGGGAACTGGTAGTTTTAGTGAAGAAAGATATTTAGAAATGAGCCAATTAAACCATGAAGAAAAAGTTAGAGTTGCGAAGAAAAATATAAGAAAACGTATTAACAATATGTTTAAAAACAAGGAAGTGTTATCCTTCTATAATCGAAAGATATCCTTTACTTGGACAGATGGAACATTCTTTTCCTTTGAAAAACTACATAGAGAGCCAATTCATAAGGATTTTACAAAATATATCTATTCAAATGACAATAATGATATTTTTTACTGGACATTTTCGAATACAGAGTGGATAATTATAATAGTGCTGATGATACTTGGAGTAGTGTTTAGAAAAACTCTACCAGAAAAAACACAAGAATTACAGACAATCGCAAACATAAGTATAGTAGGTATCATCTTATTTCTATTATTATGGGAAACAAGATCTAGATATTTAGTGAATTATGTGCCTATATTTATGTTAAATGCATATATAGGATTATATGCCCTAAGTAATTATATTAATCTGAAAAAAGAGGGAAGGCAAAAGAAGTGAAAAAAATTACATTCGTATTTGTTATGATGATTATGGCTTTCGTATTGATATATATAGGTAATACAAAAGCATTAAGCGTAGGAAAAGTTCAAGATAAGACAGATTCTATTGTTAAAAATGAGAATATTGTATTTGTGGGAGATTCAATCTTTGATTGGTTTCCAACAGAAAAAATCTTTAGTGATTTTCCTATTGTAAATAGTGGGATTGGTGGAAATAGAACCACAGATATTTTAGAGAACATGGAAGAAAGAATATATAAGTATAATCCTACGAAAGTTTTTATTCAAATAGGTACCAATGATATTGAATGGGAAGATAGTGATGAATTAAACGAAGAAGTATATCAAAACATTGTGAAAATAGCTGAAGGTGTTAAAGCAAACCGAAGTCAAAGTGAAATATATATTATTTCTATTTATCCTGTTAATAACAATTTACCAGGTGCCCATGAAAGACATATTTCAGAGATAAAAACGATCAATGCAAAATTAAAACAATACTGTGCCTCAACAGAAGGAGTTGACTACATTGATGCTTTCAGTCAATTAGTAGGAGATGACGGTATGTTGGATATAGACTATACGGATGATGGGTTGCATCCAAACGGACTTGGATATGCAAAGCTTACAGAAATACTTATGAAATATATTTATGAATAATAGAAGCAAAAAGGCTTCTTTTATTTTACAAGAAACTCAAAAAATGCTATAATACGAATGTACATTTATTGAAAAAAGCGAAAAGAGGTATTAGTGTGGAAAAAGATATCGCCATAAAAGTTACACATGTATCAAAAGATTTCAAACTATACTATGATAAAGCACATACATTGAAAGAAAAAATCTTGTTTTTCTCAAAGAAAAATAAAGATAAAAATGATATATTACATGTGTTGAAAGATATAAATCTTGAAATACAAAAAGGAGAAAGCGTTGCTTTAATAGGAACAAATGGTAGTGGTAAATCAACCTTACTAAAACTAATGACAAAGATTATCTATCCTAATAAAGGAAAGATTACTACGAATGGAAAACTAACATCTCTATTAGAGTTAGGAGCAGGTTTCCATGACGATTTTACGGGAAGAGAAAACATTTATTTTAACGCATCTATTTTTGGATTAACAAGAAAAGAAATTGATGAGAAGATTGATGAAATCATTGAGTTTTCAGAACTAGGGGAATTTATTGATAATCCTGTAAGAACTTATTCATCTGGAATGTATATGAGACTTGCTTTTTCAGTAGCAATCAATGTACAAGCTGAAATATTATTAATTGATGAAATCCTTGCAGTAGGGGATCAACATTTCCAAGATAAATGTTTTAAAAAACTGATGGATTTAAAGGAATCAGGGAAAACGATAGTAATAGTTACTCATAATATGCAACAAGTGAGACATTTCTGTAATAGGGCTGTATGGTTATACAAAGGTGAGATTAGAATGGATGGCCCTGTAAAAGATGTTCTAGATGAGTACTTGAAGGTTTGTGGGTGATTAAAATGAATGTATTTAAAGAATTATATAATTATAGAGAACTATTAAAAACCAACATCAAAAAAGAAATAAGAGGAAAATACAAGGGATCATGGCTTGGTGTTTTGTGGACATTTTTAAATCCACTATTAATGCTAGCGGTTTATGCATTCGTATTTCCATATATCTTAAGAGTCAATGTAGAAAACTATACAATCTTTATGATTGTTGCGTTAATTCCATGGAACTTCTTCACAACAGCTGTTCAAACAGGAACAAGTTCTGTTACCATTAATGGAAATATTTTAAAGAAGGTATATTTTCCTAGAGAAATTATCCCACTTTCTGTAACAACATCTCAACTCATAAACTTCTTAATTACTTGTTTAATTATGTTTTGTTTTATTTTCTTTAGTGGAGTGGGTTTTTCAATTCATATTTTATTGTTACCATTTCTAATATTGGTTCAATATCTATTAACATTAGGAATTGTTTTAATTCTTTCTGCTATTACAGTATTTGTAAATGATGTGGCACACTTTGTTCAGGTGGCAATGACGTTAGGTTTTTACGCAACTCCCGTTGTTTATTTATCATCTATGTTACCTGAGAAATTTCAATGGGCTATGCATGTGAATCCTATGGCAGTATTAGTAGAAGCATATCGATCAATTCTTTACTATCATACAATGCCAGATATGAAGTGGTTAACAATTTGGTCTATCATTAGTGTTTTAATGATTATAGTAGGATATATAATATTTAAAAGACTAGAAAAAACCTTTGTAGAAGAATTATAAGATGCACTTGCATCTTATTTTTATTTTTGAAAAAATAGTGTATAATAAAAAAAGTGGTGGTAGTATGAAAACATTGGTAATTGTTCCTTGCTTTAATGAGCAAGATAGCATAGTAGAAGTTGTGAATAGCATCAAGAAAGAAAAGTTAGATTATATTGTAATAAATGATGGTTCAACAGATCAAACATTACAAGTATTAAAGAAAAATAATATTAATTATATTAATTTGGATAACAACCTTGGAATTGGTGGGGTTATGCAAACAGGATATAAATACGCGTTTAGAAATAATTATGACATTGCCATTCAATTTGATGGGGATGGACAACATGACTCATCTTATTTAAAAGAACTTATTAAACCGATTGCATCCAAGGAAGCAAATCTTGTTATTGGTTCGCGATTTGTAGGAGATAAAAGTGAGTTTAAATCAACGTTTCTTAGAAGAATTGGAATTAATGTTTTGTCAAATTTATATAAGGTTATAACCCATAAAGAAATCAAAGATATGACATCTGGTTTTAGAGCGGCAGATAGAGAGGTAATGGAAATATTCACAAAGAATTATCCTTATGAATATCCAGAACCTGTTACAAATTTATTAATCTGTAACAAGAAAATAAAAGAAATACCGGTAAAGATGAAAAAAAGAGAACATGGAAAATCATCCATTACACCATTAAAATCCATGTACTATATGATAAACGTAATCTTATACTTTATCATCATTATACTAAGTAGAGGAGATGATTATCATGCCTAATTCATTAAAAATATTTTTGACGCTTTCGATGCTTATTTTCTTAATTCATGTTCTAAACAATGTAAGAAAAAACAAACTGAGTGTTAGGAATTCAATTATTTGGATTATCATGGGAATTACCATTATCATATGTGTATTCCAAGTTGAAAACTTAGAGGTTCTTGCAAAACTTGTTGGGATTAAAACAGTATCCAATTTATTATTCTTTTTGGGTTTTATATTCTTAATTTATGTTACATTTGATATAACTAGAATTATTTCAATTCAAAATAAGAAGATTATATCTTTAACACAAGAACTTGCTCTACTTAGAAAAGGAATCGAAGATGAAAATAAATAAACAAGAAATCATTCGCATTGCAAAATATGTGTTTTCAGCTGGTTCAAGTTTTCTGTTAGATTTAGGATGCTTTACGATATTGAGTCTAATACTAGGCTCATCAACTAAGATGATATTTATATCAACAATCATTGCTAGAATTATATCATCTATTTATAATTATCTAATTAACTCAAGAATTGTTTTTAAGAATAAGAGCAAAAAAGGAGTAATAGGATATTTCCTATTAGTCATAATTCAAATGATTATGTCTGCAACGATTGTTTCACTGATAAAACGCTATTTAAATATCTTTACTACAATCATTAAATTTATAGTGGATATCATTATTTTTATAGTTAATTATATTGTACAAAAGGAGATTGTTTTTAAATGAGAATAATAATAGGTTTAATATTGTTTTGGATAACAGTTTTTGGGATCAAGATTTTTATAGAAAATAAGTGTATGATTGATAGCAAGTTCTCTTTTGCATTAGGCATTACCATAATAGGAATAATAGAATTTATTTTTGGAATATTAAATGTCATGAAGATAGGTTCCGTATTATTAGTTCTAGCATCCATCACTTATTTAGGACTATTAATAGGAAAAGGAAAATACAATAAAAAGAAAATATTGGAATACGTAAAGGACCCCATTCACATTGTTTGTTTTCTAGTATTTATATACATAACAATAATTGGTTTAAAAATGCATATTACTCATTATGATAATTTTTCTCATTGGGCACTAATTATAAAAACGATGTTTCAATTTGATAGACTTCCAAACTTTGAAAATAATTATTTATTATTTAAGGGTTATCAGCCAGGAAGCGCTTGCTTTATATATCTAGTAGGTCTTCTTTGTGGAAAAAAAGAAGAACTTATGATTGTGGCCCATAATTATTTAATTTTTTCCTATCTAACAGTTTTGTTGAATTATGTAGGAAAAGATAAAAAAATATGGAAGATAGCTTTGATTATATGTTTTTATATCTTTATTATGACTACAGCTAAAATAAGATTTAATAATTTGTTAGTAGACAGTTTACTAGCAGTTCAATTAATCTTTGGGCTTTCTCTTGTTTATTTTTACAAGGATAATATAAAAAAAGCGGCCTTATATTCGTTGCCAATTTCTATTTATTTATTATTGGTAAAAAATACAGGATTGATTTTTGCGGGAATCATATGTTTATATATCTTATTTCTAGCCTGGAAGCAAAAACAATTAAAGATAGGAATTAAATATACTGTTGTCACAGGAATTGTTTTGATGGCTACATTATTAATTTGGCAAAAACATGTATCTCTAGTATATGGGTACTGGGCATTAGAATCAAAACATTCACTTAGTACTCAAAATATAATGGCATCCTTAAAAGCACTTGGAAAGGATAATATCATTTTATTTACAAAAATGTATATAAAGCATTTATTCTCCTTAAAAAATAATATAACGAACATTTATTTATTAGTTTTTAATGCAGTTGTAGCATTATCTGCATTTTTATTCAAAAACAAAAAAGATGTATTTAAGTTTTTACTTGTACTAGATGGATTGTATTTAGCTTATTATTTTATACTAGGTCTAATGTATATATTTTCAATGCCATGGGAAGAAGCAAAAGTATTTGCATCCTATGAAAGATATATGATGACAATTATTGTGACAATGATTGGATTATTCGTTTTCTATGTTTTCAATAATTATAAGATAATAAATAAACCAATAATAGTGTATTGTATGATGAGTTTAATATTACTAGTTCCGATTTACTATCGAAACGAAACCTTTTTAGGGCTATTAGGAAAAGATGATTATAAGGGATCGCCAGTAGAAAAATTTGATAAAATTGAATCTATTATTCCATTAGATAAAGATAGTTATTATATTTATGCACCTAGTTCAAAAGGAGATGCAGGACTACTATACTTTATTTCCATTTATAAATTGCAGAAAGAAGATGTGGTTATTATTCAGGATGAGGAAAAGATGGAAACAATTCCTCAAGATACATATCTTGTACTTTATGATGAAGTAAAGGGAGACAAAGTTTCTTTAGATGAGCAATTCACCAAAGTGAATGAAAAAGTGTTTACTAGGAAAGAAGGAGACACATTTTAATATATTATCATATTATGATATAATGAAAGTAACATGAAAGTGAGGCTAAATAATGGATTATACAAGACTACCAGGAAAGACTATAAAAAAATTTGGGAAAGTGTTAAATAAGGAAAAACCTGTAATAAGCATCATCACACCATTCTATAATGGTGGAAAAACACTTATGGAAACAGCAAATTGTGTTTTTAGTCAAACATATCCTTTTTTTGAATGGATAATTGTTGATGATGGTTCAAAAGATCAAGATTCATTGAAAGAATTGGCAAAATTAGAAAAGATGGATTCCAGAATAAGAGTATTTCATAAAGAAAATGGAGGCCCATCTATGGCCAGAGACTTTGGAATTGCCAAGGCAAATAAAGATACAAAATATGTATATTTCTTAGATTGTGATGACCAAATAGATTCAACGATGTTAGAATGTCTATATTGGACCTTAGAAACACATGAAGATGCATCTTTTGCTTATACAACCATGGTAAATTTTGGAGCATCAGAATTTATTTGGGAAAAATATTTAACAATCGAACAGCAGAAGGAAGAAAATCTTATTTGTATTTCTTCTATGGTTAGAAAAGAAGATTTACTAGAAGTTGGTTGTTTTGGTATAAAAGAAAAAGCCATGTATGAAGATTGGAACTTGTGGCTAAAGCTTATTCGCGCAGGAAAGAAACCTCTAAGAGTAAGCGCTCCATTATTTTGGTATAGAACAAGTGATTCGGGAGAATTATCTCGAGCAAAGAAAAATAATGAAAATGCAATGAGATATGTACGAGAAACGGCAAAAGATATTTCTGATAATCAAGTAGAAGTCATTCAGTTTCCTAGATATGGTGATGATTACGCCATTACAAAGAAACTAAATATGGTGTTACCAGATTATGAGAAAGATCATAGAAAAACCATCTTATATTTATTTCCATGGATGGTTGTAGGAGGAGCAGATTTCTTCAATTTAGAATTAATAAAGAGATTGCCAAAGGATCAATATAGATCCATTATATTAACCACAACTCCAAGTAATAATCCTATCCGACAAGATTTTGAAGAGTATGCGGAAGTATATGATATGTCTTCTTTCTTAGATAGAATTGATTATCAAGCATTTGCTGACTATATGATAGGATCAAGAAAAGTTGACCTTGTGTTTATTTCTAATACAGAATATGGATATTATATGACTCCATATCTAAAAGGAAAGTATCCTAACATTCCATTTATGGATTATATTCATTCTGTAGACTTAAGAGATCCAAGAGGTCATTTCGGAAGAGGTTCAAGGGACGTAAACGATTATTTGTATGGCACATACGTTTGTAATGGATTTACAAAAAAACAATTAAAAGATATGTTTCAAAAAGAATCAAATGTTGTATACATCGGAACGTCTGATAAAAAGTTTGATCCTAAAGAATACAATAAAGAAGAATTGTTGAAAAAATATGAATTACCAGAAGATAAAATGATTATTTCTTTTATCGCAAGGTTAGCGACGGAAAAAAGACCAGAGATGTTTATAGAAATTGCCAAACGTATTAATGAGAAAAATCCAAATACTTTCTTTGTAATTGCGGGAGATGGACCGCTTATGAAAGAGGTAAAGTCTAAAGCAAATCGTAATTTCAAATTATTGGGAATGATATCTAACACTGAAGAAATATATGCAGTGAGTGATTTAACGATTAATTGTTCAATGTTAGAAGGATTAGCGCTAACTTCCTATGAATCTTTAGCTATGGAAGTTCCTGTCATTTCTACAGATGTAGGGGGACAACCTGAGTTGATAGATGATTCAGTGGGAGGGATAGTTCACTATCATAGTAATCCAACTCCTGAAGTGTTTGATAAAGAAATAAATGAATATGTAGAAAAAGCGATAAAAACACTTGATAATCTTGATAAGGTTAAGAAGAATTGTAGAAAAAGGATTTTAGAGGGATTCACGCTAGATATTATGGCAAAGAAAATGCAAAAAATATTTATAGAAGCAATGGAATCATCAAAAAATGATCAAGTGCCTGCACCAAATGAAAATATTTATGAATTAGCTTGCGAGGTATATACGGAGTATTACTTCAAATGTACGAATGCTTATTATGAAAATAATTTAGGTGTATGGCTAACAGCTAAAAAAGTGAGATTTCCTCGATTATACAGACATTTAGGCAATCGATTAAAAGTATATGGGGCCTATACAGAAGGTAAAAATATTATAGAATGGTTAAGACGATTTAAAAAAGTATTAAAACATTTTATAATTTCTTTAAAATTATTCATCATTGCGGTTCCATCTGCCTTACTCTTATTTATAAAAGTAGTTTTCTACTACATAAAAAAACCATTTAAAAGATAAGATATTAGTGTAATAGAAAAGATAAGATACTAAATAGTATCTTTTTCTTTTATCTTTTTCTTTTATTTGCTATAATGAACTTAGATGATATTCAAGGGTGGTAAGGTATATGAAAAGGAAAATCCTTTTGTATGGAACTAGTACGTACAAAAACAGGGGAGTAGAGGCAATTGTTAACTCAACCATAAATCAAATTGATAAAAAAAGTAATGATATAACCATTGCTTGTTTTGACGTGGATTACAATAATAAATTTTATAAAGATAGGGTAAAACACATTAATCAATATAGAAAAGATTCCTTAACAAAAGAAGAAAAACAATTAGAAAAAGAATACCAAAAATTGCCATTTGATTATCGAAACTTTGAGCTTTTATATCAAAAAGATGTTGTTCAAGAAATGAAAAAATCAGATATTTGTATCTCAATTGGAGGAGACAACTATTGTTATCAACCTTGTAATTGGTTGTATGCAGTAGATTCTAAGAGTCATGAGTTAGGAAAAAAGACAGTATTATGGGGTGCGTCTTTATTTGATAAAATTGATGATTTAGAATTAATTCAAAATTTAAATAACTTTGATGTTTTAGTGATTCGAGAAAGTTTGACATTAAATGCAATTAAAGACTATGTAGACAAAGATAAGATTATATTTGAAAAAGATCCAGCTTTCTCTTTAAAAATAAAAAGAGTAAAAAGAGACCCATGGTATGATAATAATAAATACATAGTATTCAATGTTTCTCCTCTTACTATTAAAGATGAGAAAAATTACGAGGCAGTCATAACTTTTATGAACTATATCCTAGATCAAACGAATTATTCTATTTGTCTTTTACCTCATGTAACAACGGAGGACTGTAGTGATCTTGAAATATTAAGTACGTTAGATAAAGAGTTTGAAATGGAAGAAAGAGTTTACCTAGAGCAAAACAACTATAATTGTGAAGAATTAAAATACATTATTTCTCAAAGTAAATTTGCGGTTGTAGCGAGGACACATGCCTCTATTGCAGCCTATTCAACGTTTGTTCCAACCTTAGTAATTGGTTATTCTGTAAAATCTAGAGGAATTGCCAAAGACTTGTTTGGAAACTATGAAAATTATGTAATAAATCGTGAAGATTTAGAAGGCGACAAACTTGTTGAAAAGTTTAAGTGGATTGAAAATAATAAATATCGAATCATAAAAAAATTGAAACAGCAAATGCCTGGAATTGTAAAAAACTCATCTCATATTTTTGAAAAAGTAATTAAAAAACTTGAAGAACAAGAAAAAAAGAGAATTTGCAATCCAAAAGACTGTATTAATTGTAATCTATGTAAAAATGTTTGCCCGGTAAATGCAGTAGAGACAGTTGAAACAGATTTGCACTTTAAATATAATCAAAGAAAAGTAAATATGTGTATCAATTGTGGAAAATGTTTAAATATCTGTCCAACACGTAATGATAAAAAGAAAAATAATAATCCACTTAAATGTTATGCTGCCAAAAATAAGGATGAAGATGTTCAAAAGCAAAGTACTTCTGGAGGGGTTTTCACAGCCTTAGCTAATTATATATTGCAGGAAAAAGGAATTGTATATGGGGCACAAAGACAAAATGAAAAGACCTCTCATATTAGAGTTAGTAAAAGAAAAGATTTAGAGAAAATTCGAGGAAGCAAATATTCCTACAGTAAATTAGATGGAATTTTAGAGCAAATTGTGAAAGATGCCAAAGCAAATAAAAAAATATTGTTTAGTGGAACACCATGTCAAGTAGCTGCTATGAAAATGCTACTAAAAAAATACAAGAATGTTTACTATGTGTCAGTCATTTGTCATGGTGTATTGAATGATGATTTGGTAAGTGATTATTGTAAAAAGAATAAACTAAACCTTATTAGTTTTAGAACGAAAGAAAAAGGATGGTATAAGTCTTGTGCAAAATATGATAAATATGTGAAAGAACTGGCAAATGATAATTTTCTATCATTATATATAAACAACTTGATATTAAGAGATAGTTGTTATCAATGTAAGTTTAAATTAGAGAATAATTTATCAGATATTATTTTGGGTGACTATTGGGGAATTAAAGAATTAGATAGCGATTTCTTTGATGATAATGGAGTTTCGGCTGTAATAATTAATTCAAAAACAGGAGATAAACTATTTAATCAAATAAAAACAGAACTAATATATAAGGAAACAACGATTGATAGTATAAAAACATATAATCCAAGTATTAATAGTTCTCCATCCAAACCGATTGGAAGATTTTCAGCAAACAAACTGTTAAAAGAAAGTGACTGGAAGGCAATGATAACAGAGAATGAAATTGATAGTTTAAAAAGGGAAATTCAAAATTTAAAAGAAAATATGAGTAAAAAAGAATATGAATTGAATTCAATAAAAAATAGCAAAAGATGGAAACTTGTAGATAAGATGATGAGAGCAATCAATAAAGTGCTTAGACGATCATAAAAAAGTATCAAATGATGTCCAATGGGCATAAGATATGTATATTTAATAGATAGTTTTTGCTATAATATAGATGAAAGGGTTGCGATAAAATGATAAATAGAAAAGTATTATGGATTTTAATTATAAATCTTATGTTGCTATGTCCTCTCATGGTTAGTGCTAAAGAAAAGATATCAATTGAATCAGAAAAGATACCCTCAATGGAGGAGAGTACAGCAAAAGATGAGAACGTTGAGCACGAAGAATATGAGTCTTCTTCAATTAAAAACACTGTTTTCACGGATTCAGCACTTAATGGATGGAAAGAAACAAATGTGGGAGTTGTTTACTATCGTAATGGGACAAGAGTAACAGGTTTACAAGAGATAGAAGGAGACAAATATTATTTCAATGAGCAAGGAATAATGCAAAAAGGTTTTGTTACGATTGATGGTAAAATCTATTTCTTTAGTAGAGTAAACGGAGCCCTAAAAACAGGATGGCAAGGAGCAAGTGAAGGACAGTGGTATCAAAATGAAGAGGGAGAAGTCGTAACAGGTCGACAGGAAATAGATGATAATAAATACTATTTTAATGAGCAGGGAATCTTGCAGAAAGGCTTTGTAACGATTGATGGTAAACTTTATTTTTATAGTAGAGTAAACGGAGCCTTAAAAACAGGATGGCAAGGAGCAAGTGAAGGAGAATGGTATCAAAGGTCAAATGGAGAAGTTGTAACAGGTCGAAGAGGAATCGATGGAAATAAATACTATTTTAATGAACAAGGAATTATGCAGAAAGGTTTTGTAACGATTGATGGTAAACTTTATTTCTATAGTAAAGTAAATGGATCCTTAAAAACAGGATGGCAAGGAGCAAGTGAAGGAGAATGGTACCAAAAGTCAGATGGAGAAGTTGTAACAGGACACCAAACCATTCAAAACAATAAATATTATTTCAATGAACAAGGTATCTTGCAGAAAGGTTTTGTGACGATTGATGGTAAACTCTATTTTTACAGTAGAGTAAATGGGGCCTTAAAAACAGGATGGCAAGGATCAGATGAAGGGCAGTGGTACCAAAAGTCAGATGGAGAAGTGGTAACAGGACACCAAACCATCCAAAATAATAAATATTATTTCAACGAACAAGGAATTATGCAAAAAGGCTTTGTCACAATCGATGGTAATATTTATTTCTATAGTAGAGTCAATGGAGCCTTAAAGACAGGATGGCAAGGATCTAGTGAAGGAAATTGGTATCAAGATGAAAATGGAATCTTAGTAAAAGGAGCCCAAACAATTGAAGCTAGAGATTATGTTTTTAATGAAGAAACTGGACTATTAGAAGGCTTTAAAATTGTTAATGGAAAGAAATACTATTATAATCCAGATGGTACGCAAGTAAAAGGTGTACAATATATGGCTGGCAATTTCTGGCAATTTAATTCAATTACTGGTGCATTTGAAAAGTATGTTAATCAACTTCGTGTGATTGATATATCACGCCATAATGGAAAAATTGACTGGGATAGAGTAAAGGCTTCTGGACAAGTCGATGCGGTAATACTAAGACTTGGATATGGCGTTGGTTACGTAGATGATAAGTTTGAGTATAATAAGAATGAACTTGAGAGACTAGGAATTCCTTATTCTATTTATCTATTTAGTTATGCTGAAAATAAAAATGAAGCATTAAGAGAATCTAATTTCGTAATAGATACAATTCGCGAATATAATGTACATATTTCATCAAATCTATTTAGTATCTACTACGACCTAGAAGATTGGGAAATACAATCTACAGGAGAAAACAGTTATGGTATTTCAAAATCTACTTATCGTGATATGATTTTAGCATTTGTAAATAATGTAGAAAGCAATCTAGGTATTAGAACAAGAGTATATGCATCAAAAAATTATATCTTAGAAAGGTTCCCTACAGATGTACAAGGATATGCAACTTGGGTAGCACAATGGAATGACACTTTTACATACAATGGACCATATGAAGGATGGCAATATTCAAGTAGTGGAAGCGTTCCGGGAATCAATGGTAGAGTTGATATGAACTACTTTTATGTGTAAAGCGACATGTAAAAAGAGAGTAAAGTCTCTCTTTTTTTGTGTCAAATAGACAAAACTTAAGATATAATGAAAATAAGGAGGGGTAAAATATGAAAAAAATAATATATATAATTCTTTTTATTTCAATCATATTTATTCCCAATAAAGCTTTTGCACAACAAGGATGGAACAGTGATGAGAATGGAACATATTATATTTCCAGTAGTACGAGATTAACGGGACGTCAAGTAATAAACGGGAAAGAATATTACTTTAATGAGCAAGGTGTTATGCAAAAAGGTTTTATTACGATTGATGGAAAACTATATTTCTATAGTAGAGTCAATGGAGTTTTAAAAACAGGATGGCAAGGAGCAAGCGAAGGACAGTGGTACCAAAATTCCAAAGGTGAAGTATTAACAGGTGACCAAACTATCAATAATAATAAATATTATTTTAATGAACAGGGAATCTTACAAAAAGGATTTGTTACAAAAAACGGAAAACTTTATTTCTATAGTAGAGTAAATGGTGCTTTAAAAACAGGATGGCAAGGAGCAAGCGAAGGACAATGGTATCAAAAGTCAAACGGAGAGGTAGTAACAGGACACCAAACTATCAATAACAATAAATATTATTTCAATGAACAGGGAATCATGCAGAAGGGATTCGTTACCCTTAATGGAAAGATTTATTTCTATAGTAGAGTCAATGGAGCTTTAAAGACAGGATGGCAAGGAGCAAGTGAAGGAGAATGGTTCCAAAATGCGAATGGAGAAGTCGTAACAGGACATCAAACCATCAATAACAATAAATACTACTTTAATGAACAAGGAATGATGCAAAAAGGTTTTGTTACTATAGATGACAAGTTATATTTTTATAGTAGAGTCAATGGAGCCTTAAAAACAGGAGTTCAAGGAGCCAATGGGGAAGTATGGGTTCAAAATAAAGATGGAGAAGTCATGTTTGGCGAAGGCGTGAAAGAAGTGGAAGGAAAAGAATATTTCTTCCAAGGAAGAAATTTAAAATCAGGTATTATTGAAGTAGATGGTATAAGATTTTATTTTGATAATATAACCTTTGAAAAAAGAACAAAGAGTGTAAAAACAAAATACTATGATCTTATTATTGATGATAATACGGGTGAATTTATCAAAAAACAATATAAACCTGTATACTATAATCAAAAAGATTGGCGTTGGAGTGAGATCGTGTATGGAAATCGTACATTTGGTATGACTGGTTGTGCACCAGCAGGTATGGCAATGGCCTATACATCTATTCTTCAAAGAGAAATACTTCCAACAGAAGTAGCAGATTACCTATATTACCAAACAGATCAATATAATAGATATTTACCGGGAACAAGTGGAATGGGTATTATTTATGCCTCTAACAAATATGGAGTTAAATGGACAGGAATTGGCAGTAAGGATGAAATGATCAGAGCCTTAAAACAAGGTAAAATCATTTATGCCTCTATGCAAGATGGTAAATATGCAAAGCCAACATACAATCATATTATTATGATGTATGACTATAATGAAAGCAAAAACCAAACTTATACATTAGACCCTTTATTAACATCCAATAATGGTTGGAACGATGTAAATCAAATATGGAGAGAACAATGTATGGATCCAGATGATAGAACTGGTGGATACGCATTCTATAGTCTAGAAGAAAAATAAGGACCATAAAAGGTTCTTTTTTTATGTTATGAAATCATAGACTTTTTCATAAATATTTAGTAAAATAAGACATGAAAAGGGAGATGCTGTCAGTGAAAAAATGTGTAATCATCCTGAATCCTGAAAGTGGAAAGAAGCATAAAATTAAAACTTATGAAGAATTCTATGATACTTTAAGAAAATATGGGTATGAAACTGAGATCATTTTAACGAAAGCCAAAGGCGATGCTGAAAAGATTATTCAGGGAATTGATAAAAGTATAGATTTAGTAATTAGTGGAGGAGGAGACGGAACTTTAAATGAAATTGTTTCGGGAAATCTTCAACGTGAGAAACCACTAACGATTGCGCCACTTCCTATGGGTAGTACCAATGATGTAGGAAATATGTATGGTCTAAATAGAAGCGTGTTTGAAAATCTAGAAATATTATTAAAGGGAAAACAAAAAAAGGTGGATGTTTGCTATATCAATAAAGCACCATTTGCATATGTAGCATGCTTAGGGGATTATATTGATATGGCTTATGCAACCCCTAGAAGTTTAAAGAAAAAATATGGGAAAATTGCCTATATCTTGTATGGAATAGGACAGTTAAGAAATAAAATTCACCAATATAAATTAAAATATACAATTGATGGTAAAAGTCACGAAGGAACCTATTCTTTCATTTTTATCTCCAATTCATCTCGTATAGCAGGACAGCCTGATGTTTACTATGATGTAAAACTAGATGATAATATGTTTGAAGTAGCTTTAGCGAATGTAAAAAACAAAGCAGAAATGTTAAGACTCCTTGTTTTAACAAGTACTATGGATGTAAAAGATATTCCTGGAATCACTTATTATCAAACAAATAATTTTGAAATAGAGTTTATAGACAAACCAAAAACATCCTGGTGTATTGATGGAGAAGAATATAAAATAAATACAAATAAATTTGTTTTTCATGTAGAACAAAATATGAAAATGCAAGTTCCAAAAGAATCAGCTAAAACATTATTTGATGAATAGTGAGGTTATTTATGAGAAAAAGAAAATCTTTATCTCAGAAAATAACCAAGAATAATTGTAGAAAACTATCATCAATCACTTTAGAAAAAAACAAAATAAATATAACAATTTATTTTTTGTTGAGAGTCCTTGTCATCATTAGTATGATTGGACAAGGAATCAATGGTAACTGGAACAATGTGGTATTATGTGTTTTAACTCTCTTGTTATTCACATTACCAAATCTTATTTCAAAAAAACTACATATTGCATTGCCAGAGCCATTAGAAATCATGGTATATCTCTTTATTTTCTCTGCAGAAATATTAGGAGAAATACAAAACTTTTATGGAATATTTGAACATTGGGATACCCTATTGCATACATTAAATGGATTTCTATGTGCTGCCATAGGTTTTTCTTTGGTAGATATATTAAATCATAAAGAAGAAATTGATATGAATATGTCCCCCATATTTGTCGCACTAGTTGCCTTCTCATTTTCCATGACAGTAGGAGTCATCTGGGAATTTGTAGAATATGGCGCCGATAAATACTTAGAATCTGATATGCAAAAAGATAGGATGATAGAAGAATTCCAATCAATTAGAATAAATCCTAAAAAGAATAATAGTCCCATAAAGGTAAAGAATATAAAAAAAACAATCATCTATTTAAAAGAAAATGTCATCGTAATCGATGGGGGTTATCTTGATATAGGTCTTCAAGATACGATGAAGGATTTAATTGTTAATTTTATGGGGGCTGTTATTTTTTCCATTATTGGATATTTATATTTGAAAAATAAAGAAAGATATGAGTTTATTGAAGTCATAATTCCCAAAAAGAAGAAGTAGGAATGATAATATGAAAAATGAAAAGAGAAAGAGAATTAATGAGAGCAGATTAGCCATCAAGTTATTTATGTGTTTAATCTATTTAATTGTAATTACCATACTATTTGTATGTTCTTATCGTCTATTTGAAGAAAAGGACAAAATAGTACCTTGGTCTGATGTAGAGAACGTAGAAGATTACACCTATATGACGATTTGTAGAATGTCTGAAAAATTTGCTTATTATGAAGAAGCAAACGTAGGAATTCATTTCGTGATAGAAAAAGAAGATACCGGGCAATGGCACACTTATATCATTGCCATTAACGAAAATGACTATGATAGTTATAAAAAAATAATTGATTATTCCTACGAAAGAACAGATAAAGAACCAAAACCCAAAAAGGTTTATGGATATCCTGTCATTGTAAATGAAGAAATCAAAGAATTAGCTATTAAAAATATAGAAAACTTTGTACCAGCAGATAACGAAGTAAAAATTACAGCGGAAAACTATGAATCCTACCTTACAAATAGTTATTTAGATACAACAAAAAGTAAAGAAGATAGATTTAGTAATATGTTATTTGCCTCTTTATTATTACTATTTGTTACCTTTGTATTATTGATAGCTACTATTTTTAATAAAGATAAAATTGTAGATAAAGTGGATAATACAATTGATAAAGAAATAGATCGCGCAAGATTTATGTTTGAAAAGCAAAGACAAAAGAAACTAAAAAAATAACTACTGTTTACACAGTAGTTTTATTATGAAATTTTATGATATAATAATAATGAGGTGCTTACGATGAAGTTTCAAGAAATTACCGAAAAAGAATATAGACAATTTTGGGAAAACCATCCCTTAAAAACATTTTTGTCAGCCCCTGAAATATCAAAATTAAGAGAGAAACAAAATTGGGAGACAAATTATGTAGGCGTAAAAGAAGGAAAGAAACTATTAGCCGCAACGATGTTGTTATCTCATAAAAGACATTTTAATAAAAAAGAGTTTTATTCTCCAAGGGGATATTTACTAGACTTTCATAATAAAGAGTTAGTGTCTTTTTTCACACAAGAATTAAAGAAATATATTAAAGCTAAAAATGGATATATCTTTAGAGTAGATCCTTATATAATTTATAGACAAAGAGATTTAGATGGAAATATTGTAGAAGAGGGAGAAGATAATAGAGAGGTAGTAGAGCACCTAAAAGAATTAGGCTTCAAGAAAGTACCAATTGAAGATACTGAACAAGTAATTTGGATGTTTTCTCTAGACTTAGAAGGAAAAACAGAAGAACAAATCTTAAAGGAAATGAAACCTAATACGAGAAATCAGATTAAGAAAACAGAAAAGTTTGGTATTACAGTTAATGAAATATCTTATGATGAACTAGATCGTTTTCAAAATATCATGGTAGAAACAGGAGAGAGAAAAGGATTTAAAGTGAGAAGTTTATCTTACTTCCAAGAAATGTATAAATTATTCCATGATAAGGAAGAAGTGAAATATTTTATTACAGAATTAAATTTAAAGAAATATGTACAAGGGTTTGAGAAAGAAAAACAAGAAAAAATAGATAAAATGAATAGTTTAAGTGATGCGAAATATAATGATGGAGCTAAAAAGAATTTAACAAACGAAATTGCATCTTTTGATAAAAGAATTCAGGAATCAAAAGAAATCATGGAACAAACGGGAAAAGAGATTATTACTTTATCAGGTTCTATGTTCATGTTAATTCAACCGGAAGTAATTTATCTATCGAGTGGAAACTATGAAGAATATATGAAGTTTAATTCTCAATACTTGATACAATGGGAACTAATCAAATATGGAATTGAGAATGGATTTAAAAAACATAATTTCTATGGGATTCCAGCAAATATCAATGAACATCCAAAAGACTATGGAATATATGAATTTAAAAGAGGATTTAATGGGTATGTAGAAGAACTAATAGGAGAATATGAACTTCCTATTACGTGGCATTATAAACTCATGAAAATAATACATAAGATAAGAGGGTAGTGTTATGCATAAAACATATAAGACACATGGTACATGTTCTGTACAAATTGATTTTGATGTAGAAGACGGAAAAATATATAATTTAAAATATTTAGGTGGTTGTAACGGAAACCTAAAAGGAATTGCAGCCTTAGTAGAAGGACAAGACATAGAAACGGTAAAAAAGAAATTAAAAGGGATTAATTGTAATGGAAGAGGAACATCTTGTCCAGATCAACTTGCAAAAGCATTAGAAGAAATATCCAAATAGGGTATTTTTTTAGAAGAAAAAGAATAGGGTGAGAATATGAAAAAGAAAATAGTAATCATCACAGTTGTACTATTGTTACTTGTTTCTGCCTTCTTTATAGGGAAAAAACTTATTTGGAATTATAAAGTGGCTCATGCAGAAAAAATTGTAGAATTGGTAAGAGATGAAGTGTTAGTATATGATAATATTCGCATCAAAAAACTTATCAAGAATATCAATGGTACTCTAACAACCAATCCCAAAATAGATACTTCTAAACTGGGAAGTCAAACTGTTAAATTTAATTACACAACGGATGAAGGATATCCAGTATCTTACGAAGTAGAAATAAAAGTTGTGGATGTGACCCTTCCTATGATTTTTCAAGTAAAAAATAAAACGATTTATACGGGATATGAAGGAGATCTTGCAAAAGACTTATTTTGTGGAGATAACTATGATCCCAATCCAAAATGTTATATTAAAGGAGAGTATGATGTAAATACTCCTGGAAATTATGAGATAACTTTTATTGGCGAAGATTCCTCTGGAAACAAGGCAACTAATAACTTTACCCTAACCGTAAAAGAAAAGCCAAAATCATCTAGGGGAGGGGGAAGTTATGATTATACAGATTTTAATGAGATTAAAGATAATTATAAAAAACCAGGTGTTCAATTAGGAATAGATGTTTCCCATTGGCAAGGAGACATAGATTTTCAAAAAGTAAAAGAAGCAGGTGTTGAATTTGCCTATATACGTGTAGGTAGAGGAGATGGCATCGGACAAGACTATGTGTTAGACGATAAGTTTGAACAAAACATAAAAGGCTTTAATCAGGTAGGAATTCCTGTAGGAATATATTTCTATTCAAATGCCAATAGTAAAAAAGATGCTGAAAAAGAAGCAAAGTGGATTTTAAAGCAGATTAAAAAATATAATGTTGAATTAGAAATTGTATTTGATTGGGAAAACTGGAGTGACTTTCAATATTATGATTTAAGCTTTTATGGATTAAACGAAACCAAAAAAGCCTTTATCGATACAGTAGAAGAAAAAGGATATAAAGGAATGCTTTATTCATCAAAAAGTTATCTAGAGACCATTTGGACCTCAAATAAAGATGTATGGCTTGCACACTATACAAAAGAAACAAATTACACGGGAAGTTATAAAGTATGGCAATTATGTGATGATGGAAAAATTGAGGGAATAGATGGCTATGTAGATTTAGATTTACGATATACATAAAAAAACAGAAGTTAAACTTCTGTAGGAATTAAATAGATAAAAGTATCTAGATTTCTAAGAATCATATATAGGATTAAAATAATAATCAAAATAATCCAAACTTTCATAGAAGGAAGTACAAATACTTTCTTCTTTTTATATACAATTCCCATAAAAATAAGATAAATCAAACCTATAAATAATAAAATGAATAATAAAGGATTCCATCTAAAGGCTTGGTAAAAATCAAAATGTAAAAGAGATAGAATCATTCTTGTACCACCACAACCGGGACAATACAAATGAAAAAGAGTGTGAATTGGACATTCATAATTAATTAAGTTTAAAATGCAAAACCAAAAAAGGGAGAATAAAAAAAGAATGAAAAGGAAAAAGCCCTGCCTTGGCGAGGGCTTTTTATTAGAAATTATAACTAGCGTTTTCAATAATTGCTGCCGCATATCCGAAAATTGTTAATAGAAGAAGAACTACTATACCAATTGCAGAAATAATAATACCAGCAATTGCCAATCCTTTTCCAGCTCCGTCATAATCTTTTGCTTTCGCAACACCAATGATAGATAAAATCAAACTAATCATGTTAAGGGAACCACAACACAAAATAGTTGAAACTAATGAAACAACAAATCCTGCAATCGCCATACCATTAGACTTCTTAACTTGTGCTGGTGTTTGATTTACTACAACTGTAGTTCCTCCTTGTGCAGGTTGCGCATGTGCAACAGGAGCACCATTTACAGCTGTACCACAATTTGTACAAACATTATTACCTTCTGGAATTTCATTACCACATTGGACACAAAACTTAGCCATTCAAAACACCTCTCTCTAATTTTGATTATATCTTAATTATTAGGGATAAGCAACCATTTTTTATGTATACTTCTTTAGAGAAATAATTACATGATCGCTTTTAGTATTTTTAATAATTCCCACAAATTGATACTTACCAATTTTTCGAATACTAAAAGTATCTCCTTCTTTTAATTTATAAGAAGAACTTTTTAATATTTCATAATTTAGTAATACCTCTTTCTTCTTTAAATAGACCTCTATTTTTCCTCTTCCTACATGTAAAAGAGAGGAAAGAACCGCATCCATTCTTGTACTAGAAACAATTAATTCTATTTCCTCATAGTTTCTCTCATACTTAGATAAAGTATCTATCGGTATTTCTTTTAATTCCACATGACTATTTCTAACCATAAGGAAATTTGTTTCAAAATAGTTTTGTACAATAGGCAAGATGAATACATAATAATGATAATCATGAATAACAACATCTCCAAACAAATCACTCGCAATATTTAAAGAATACATTGTACCCAAAATATCTTGATGACGAAGGGGACTTTTACAAATAATTTCATAAAGAAGTACTTGCGGAATACTTCCTGTATAAAGAATATTTTTTTCACTATCTGGATAAGGTGTATAAATAGAATACTCATTCTTTTTCATATGAGAAGCTACTTGCTTTAATTCATGGGGATTTAAAAAGTAAGTAGAATGAGAATTAAAAAATCTAGTTAAGTTTTTTTGAATTAAATACATATCCATTCCTCTTTTTCAACATTATTATATCATGTTATAATAAAGGAAAAGAGAGGAATCATTATGAAAGTAATTTCTTTAAAACAACCATTTGCTAGTTTGATTGCTGAAGGATATAAAGAATATGAATTTAGAACTTGGAAAACATCTTATCGAGGAGAAATATATATTCATGCCGGTTTAAGTATAGACAAAGAAGCAATGAAACGATTTGAATATTTAAATTTAGATTATCCACAAGGACAAATCATCGCAAAGTGTAATATTACAGACTGTGTTTTAATAGATGAGAAAATGAAAGAGTTATTAAAGAAAAAAGATCCTATCGTTTATCAAGGAGCTATTCTAAGCAATAAGAAAGAATATGGATTTAAATTAGAAAATATAGAAAAGATAAAACCTATCAAAACAAAAGGGAAATTATCTATATGGGAATATAAAGAAAAATAGTTCATAAGAACTATTTTTTTATAAATATCGTTTTAATTTCTCATAATACTTATCTTGTAAATGAAGATACTCTTCACAAATAGATTTTACTTTTTTATCCATCTTTTTATGATTTAAAATTTTGTTTCCTTCAATAATTCCCATAACTGTACCATTTAATAATAATTCCGCAAGTTTAGAGACACTATCATCCAACAAAGTATCTTTCATAATCCCATACCAAGTCATCATCTTTTCCATCGTATTGGCCTTATGAATTTCTTCTTCTGTATATTCATGATAGAGTTTAATAATCTTATCAGATAATTCTACATATTTATCATAAAACTCTACATTTAAATCATGAAAACCATATTCATCATTCTTTTTAAGAATCATATCAATGGCTTCAATTCCCATACTACAACCTTTATTGATTTCATCTAAAACATTTAAATTCGTATCCATAGAATCCTCCCGTAATAGTATGAGTCGTATTAGATAGATTATACATGAAATCATATTTACGGAAGAAAAAGGGTGTTATATAATAAAGATAGATAATTAAAAGATAATGTGATATAATATACAAGAACCAAAAAGGAGGTGGAGTATATGAAAAAAGTTGTAATCGGAATGAGTGGAGGAGTAGATTCTAGTGTTGCTGCCATCCTACTAAAAAAACAAGGCTATGAAGTAATAGGGTTATTTATGAGAAACTGGGATTCCTTGGCAGATGGAGAACTAAATGGACCTGCAACAGAGAAAGGAATCTGCCCACAAGAAGAAGATTATAATGATGCCAAAGCAGTATGTGAAAAATTAGGAATCCCCTTACATAGAAAAGATTTTGTAAAAGAGTATTGGGACTATGTATTTACATACTTCTTAGAGGAATTAAAAAACGGACGTACTCCAAATCCAGATATTATGTGTAATAAATATATAAAATTTGATATGTTTGCCGAAGAGGCAAGAAAACTCGGAGCAGACTATATCGCAACAGGTCATTATGCAAGACTAAAAGATGGAAAACTTCTAAGAGGAGTTGATTCTAATAAAGATCAAACTTATTTCTTATGCCAAGTATCTCGTGAACAATTTAATAATGTATTATTTCCTATAGGAGATATGGAAAAGAAAGAAGTTAGAAAAATAGCAGAAGAGTATGACTTAATTACTGCCAAGAAAAAAGACTCTACAGGAATATGTTTTATTGGAGAAAGAAATTTTAAAAACTTCTTAAAGAATTATCTTCCAAATCAACCAGGAGATGTTGTAAATATTGAAACAGGAAAAACAATTGGAAAACATATTGGTTTGATGAATTATACCATTGGGCAAAGAAAAGGGCTTAATATTGGTGGAACAGAAGATAAGATGTTTGTAGTGGGAAAAGACCTAAATAAAAACATATTATATATCTGTTTAGGAGAAGATAATGATTATTTAATAAGTACATCTTGTTTAGTAGAACAGGTAAATTATTTAGGAAATGAGAAAATAGAAAAGTGTACTGCTAAATTCCGTTATCGCCAACAAGATGTTCCGGTAGAATTAGAATGGTTAGATAATGGAAATGTATTAGTAAGATATCCACAAGGAGTAAAATCAGTGACACCAGGACAAGCTTGTGTATTCTATAATGGGGAAGAGTGCCTTGGTGGTGGAATTATTAAAGAAGTACAAAAGGAAGGAAAGAAACTTTGGTACTTGTAGGAGGGATAGTATGGATCAAGATAAAATTGGTAATTTTATAAAATCAATCCGACTAGAAAACAATTTAACCCAAAAAGAATTAGCAGATAGGTTAGGAGTAACCTATCAAGCAGTATCAAAGTGGGAAAATGGAAAAAATGTTCCAGACATTGGTATACTAAAACAAATTTGTGAAGAGTTTGATATCAATATGGATGAACTATTAAATGGAGAAAAAGGCCCAAAACAAAAGAAGAATTATGGGATAATTATAATTCCCGTTATAATGGTTGTGATAGGAATCATTTTAATAGGACTTATCAATCAACCAAAAGATTTTGAATTTAAAACGATTTCTTCAAAATGTACGGATTTTAAAATAACAGGAAGTGCTGCTTATAATAAAGAGAAAACATCTATCTATATTTCTAATATAGAATTTTGTGGAAAAGAAGACACAGAAGTTTATAAAGAGATAGAATGTAATTTGTTTGAAAAAGAAAATAATACGAAAACAAGAATTAGTTCTTGCGCAATCAAAAATAATACAACTTTAGAAGACTTCTTAAGAGATACGGATATTAAAGTAGATAATTATTCTCTTGCTTGTAAAAATTTAACATCTTCTACTTTATTCTTAGAGATAGAAGCCCTTACCAAAGAAAATAAAACAATTACTTACACGATCCCTATTAAATTAAATGATACATGTAAATAACTCAACAAATAGTTGAGTTATTTTTATGGAAAAATGTCGAAAAAACAAGTATAATGATGACAGGTGATAAAATGAAAAAAGGATTAAAAATATTATTAATAGTGGTATTACTTCTAACGGTAACAGCATGTGGAGGTGTAGATAAATCATCAGATGCTTATCGTTTTAAAGAAGAGTATGAATCTATCAATGGCGAAGAGAATGGAAATGGTAATAACTATAGGGTTTTAGAAATACCTATCGATAATCCTATCGTGTATGCATCTACAGATGAAATCCTAGAAAAGATGGAGAAGAATGAATCCTTTGTTGTATACTTTGGTTTTGCAAGTTGTCCTTGGTGTCGGTCTATGATAGAAGAACTAATAAAAAGTGCTAAAGATCATGATATAGATACCATCTATTATGTGGATATTTTAAATATTCGAGATCAATATCAAATAGATGATGAGGGAACTCCTCAAAGAACGAATGAAGGAACAGAAGGATATAGAAAACTGATAGAACAAATAGGGGATGTACTATCAGATTATACATTAAAGGATAAAGAAGGAAATGAAATATCTGCAGGAGAAAAAAGAATATATGCACCAAATGTTGTGGCTATTGTAAATGGAAAAGCAGAAAAAATGGTAGAAGGAACCAGTGAAAAATTAGAGGACCCTTACGCAGAATTAACAGAGGACATGAAGAAAGAAAGTTATAATTCATTTAATTGTTTATGGGAATGTATTAATAACAACGCAAATATGTGTCAAAAGAATATGTGTTAAAAGTTGTGAAATAATATATAATAGAGATAGTGAGGAGATGTATTATGAAGAAGACAATGGTATTATGTATTTTAGATGGATGTGGGATTGCCCCAAAAAATCCTTATAATGCATTTGATAATGCGGTAACTCCAACTTTGGATTACATTTGGGATAACTATCCACATACGATTATTGAAGCTTCTGGCCAACCCGTTGGTTTACCAAAAGGACAAATGGGAACAAGTGAAGTAGGACATATGAACATAGGAGCAGGAAGAATTTGTTACCAATCTCTAGAGTTAATTAATAAAGCAATTGAAACAGGAGAGTTCTTCCAAAATGAAAATATTTTAAAAGTCATTAATCATGTTAAAGATAATAATTCAAAATTGCATATTATGGGATTAATTAGTGATGGAGGAATTCACTCTCATACATCTCATCTTTTAGCAATCGTAGATATGTGCAAACAAAATGGGATAAAAGAAATATATTTCCATTTATTTACAGATGGAAGAGATACTGGTGTAAATACAGCGCAAGAATGGATTAAAAAACTAGAAGATAAGATGGAAGAGGACAAGTTAGGAAAGATTACAACCATCTCTGGAAGATACTATGCAATGGATAGAGACAATAACTATGATCGATTAAAACTTGCTTATGATGCCATTTGTTATGGAATCGGAGAACACTATGATTCTGTAAAAGAAGTATTTGAAGATCAATACGCTAAAAATATTACAGATGAATTTATTTTACCAAGTGTATTAGAAGATGGAAAACTAACAGATAATGATGGAATCATTGTATGGAATTATAGACCAGATCGATTAAGAGAAATGTTTACAGCCATCACAAATCCAGAAGCATCTCCTATGGAAACAACAACTTATAATAATATAAAATTTGTATCGATGATGCCAATTACAGATACGGTAAAAGGATTAACAGCTTTTGAACATCAAGATATTAATAATGGTTTAGGAGAATATGTTGCGAGTTTAGGAATGTCTCAACTAAGAATAGCCGAAACAGAAAAGTATGTGCATGTTACCCACTTCTTTGACGGGGATAAAGACATCGAATTACCAAATGAAAAGAAGATTCTTATTCCATCTCCTAAAGTAGCAACTTACGATTTAAAACCAGAAATGAGCGCAGAAGAAATTACAGATAATCTTTTGGCTGAATTAGAAAAAGATTATTTAGATCTAGTAATACTAAATTATGCTAATGGAGATATGGTAGGTCATACCGGTGTATATGAAGCAGCTGTAACAGCCGTAGAGTTCATGGATAAATGCTTAAAAAGACTTTATGATAAGATTGAAGCAATAGGGGGAACGCTAATTGTTACGGCCGATCACGGAAACTGTGACGTTATGAGAAATGAAGATGGAACAGTATGTACTACTCATACTACCAATCCAGTACCATTCATGGTAACGAGAAAAGGATTCACGTTAAAGAGCACAGGAAAACTTGCAGATATTGCCCCAACCATTTTAACCTTAATGGAACTACCAATTCCTGTCGAAATAAATGGAGATTCTTTAATTGAAAAATAAAAAGCAGTTAATCTGCTTTTTTTTGTGGATAAATGGTCAAAATAGAATAATGACTAAAATCAAGATTATGAATCATTTTACTATATTGATCATAATTTAAGTTTTCTACATCTTCCACTTGATCTAAATAAGGATAATCATAATAAATAATATTATTGATAAAAGGAAGTATCGTACTAAAAATATTTTCATCTCTTAAGATCATTTGTACAATAGAATTCTTTTTATCCATTTCAAATTTTTCAACATCTAAATGATTTAAGTTTTGAATTTCTTCTAAAATCTTTTTTTGTAGTTTTTCAGGATTTTCCGTATAAGCCCCAAAAGATAATACGTAATATGAATCCATTGGTAACATACTAAAGCGAATGGAATCAATAATAGTATGATCATCTACTAATTCTTTATGTAGCGGAGAAGTAACACCAAATGTACTGGAAAAAAAGGTATGAATATAAAAATCCAAATCCAATAATTCCGTATTTGTATATCCTTCTCGAGATATTTTAAAACATACTTCTGTAAATGGTAAAGGAGATGGAAAAGTAAAACTTTCCTCCTTTTTATGGACATCTATTGATTCTTGAAAAGGAATAAGCTTCGTATCATAAGAATCAAAAACCAACTCCTTATAAAAAGATTTAATTGTTTCTAAAACTTCTTTTTTATCAAAATTTCCCGCTATTACAATAAATTGATTTTTAGGATGATAAAAAGCTTGATAAAGAGTTTTAAGATCTTTGGTTGTGGTGGATTCTACTTCTTGAATGGTTCCTCCCACATCTTGAAAATCAATAGAAGAAAACAAAGTGCTCATTCTATGACGATTTAAATGATAGAACTTGTTATCCTGCTTTCCTCTTATTTCTTGATAGATAGGATTCTTTAATTTTTCGAGTTTCTCTTTTGTAAAAGAAACATGATAGATGCCATCTAAAACTATTTGAATTCCTTCACAAACTTTTTCCACTGTTTCAAAATAATAATTAGTAATTTCAGGAGAAGTGGAAGCATTGGTAGACATTTGTTTTTTTCCTAATTCATCTAAGAAATTACCACGATCATTGCATTCAACGAGATAGTGTTCCAAGATATGAGCCACACCATCTGGAAGATGATATTCTTTTCCGTGATATGTAAAATGTTTGGTTAGGCCACCACAATAAGTATTAAATTGAAAGAAAGTAGAATGACGTCTAGGTTCTTTATATAAATAGATAGTTAATCCATTCTCTAACACAACAGTCTCTAACTTATTCATGGTCTCCCTCCTCCAAAAAGTATTTTGTATCTAACACCAATCTATCCATAAAAACAACAATATCTTTAGGTTGAATTTTCATGAGTTTTTCATGATATTCCATATTTGTAATATCAAATCCAATTTTTTCATAAATTGCTTCTCGAAATAAAGAAGCCTTATCATCTAACTCACGAATTAAAGAAATACGATGTCTTTCTTTAATATTATCTAGACAAGGAGCAATGATTTTTTCGTCCTTTAATTTTCCCAATACTTCATGTATTTTTTCTTTTACGATTTCAAGATTTTGTCGATGAATAAAAGCAAAGATACCTAGAATCCCATAACTATTGGAAGTCATAGAACTTGCGTGATAAACCAAATCATTTTCAGTACGTAATGTTTGAGAAAGAAGTCTTGAAGATTGAGAAGATAAAAGAGCATGGACAACACTTAATAAAACCTCATCTTCTTCACACATATCTTTTACTTTATAAAAGCAAGCATAAACAGAATTACGAAACTGAGATTTTTCTACCACATCATTTACCTTTGAGCGGATTGGTAAATAATTCTTTGTTTCTATCTCAAATTTTTTCTTAGGGACTGGTTTTCTATAAAAATATTTTTTGCACAACTCTGTAATATGTTTTTGATTTACATTTCCAAATACATAAATAAATGGTTCATTATTGTGAATTGTATCGAGATAGAATTGATATAAAGATTTCGGACTGACTTGATCAATTTGTTCTTGATGATTATAAATAGAATCAGAATAGTTTCCTTCCGGATCTATAATGCGACTTGCTTGCATAAAAGCATAACTACCATTATCTTGAAAAGCCTTATCAATATCTACTTTTAAGTTATCTACTTCTCTTTGAAATTCTTCCTTACAAAACTGGTTTTGATTTGTTTTAGGATGATACATCATTTCTGCAAAAAACTGAAATTGTTCTTCTAATAAATCTTGTTTCAATGAAAGTACATCTGGGACCATAAAAGTAAATTGAAAATAACTTTCATTAATGAGAGTAGTTCCAGAACAATAACAAAATAATATAAATAGTTTTTGCATTTCCAGACTATATTCCCGTTCCGTTGGATATTTTTGACATAGATGATGGAGCATACCTGGTAATAAATGCATCATCGCAATATTCTTTTCTTCCCGTTTAAAAGGGAAAATAACTTTTATTTGAATAGTCTGAAAATCTTTATTTTGAAAAATAATAGGATGACTTTCACGTAGAATGGTTTTCATCACATCACCTCATAAAAATTATATCAAACTATGTCTCATAATTATAGTATAATTAGTATTGAGGTGTTGCTATGATTACCTATAAAGAGAATATTAAAAACATAAAAGAATATAATAAACTATATGAAGCAGTAGGCTGGGGAGAAAGAGAAGAAAAGCATGTAGAAGAAGCTTTAGATAGGACTTTTTACTCCGTTTCTGTATATGAGGGAGAAGAAATAATTGGTTATGGAAGAATGATAGGAGATGCTACTTGCTTTCTATATATTCAAGATATTATGGTAGATCCTAAGTATCAAGGAAATAAGATAGGAACTTCTATCATGACTAAAATTTTAGAAAAAGTAAAAGAACTAAAAAAAGAAAATCCAGATCTTCGTGTCTATGTAGGACCAGATTATCAAAAGGAAGGATTTTATAGAAGATTTGGATTCCAGACAAGAAAAGAAGCCGGACTAGGAGACGGAATGATTTTAAAAGAATCAGAAATAGAAACAAAATATTGGGATGGACGAGAGGAACTTTCTAAAGAAGCGTTAGCGTCTATAAAAAGAATAATAGAAGAAGATGGCATCATTATATTTCCAACTGATACGGTCTATGGAATTGCTTGTAACTGTTTAAGTGAAAAAGCAATAAAAAAACTATATGAAGTAAAAAAAAGAGATTTCAAGAATCCGATTGGTATCTTAACAGATTCTCTAGAAAAGATAGAGAAGGTTGCAAGTGTCAATCCAAAAGAAAAAGAACTGATTAATCACTATATGCCAGGAGCCTTAACAATCATTCTAAAGAAAAAAGAAATAGTACCCAACATTTTAACAGCCAATCTAGATACGATAGGAGTACGGATTCCTAATCAAAAAATAGCTCTTAAAATTTTAGAGCAAATCCCTTTCCCATTAGCGGTAACATCTGCTAATATTTCAGGAGAGAAAGACGGAATAGAGTTAAGAGATGTTAAAGAGAAATTTGAAGGAAAAATAGAAGGAATGGTAGAGGGAGGGCCTACAGAAATAAAGGTTGCTTCCACCATTGTTAAGTTAGAGAATCATGAATGGAAGGTCCTTCGAGAAGGGACTATAAAAATAGAAGAATAATGTTTCAAGCAACCTAAAATGTGGTATAATAAATAATAGTTATAGTAGGTGAAAAGTATGGCGAAAGCGAAACGAGAACAAGCATTAGAAAACAAGTGTCCATCATGTACTGCATCCCTTAAATATAATCCTAAACTTGAAAAATTTAAGTGTGAGTACTGTGGAAGCGAGTTTACGCTAGAAGAATTAAAAAAGTATAGTAACAATGCATCAACAGATGAGAAAAACAAACCAAAAGAAGAACAACCAAGAGATACCTATGATGGGTATGTTTCTTATCACTGTGAAAGTTGTGGAGCAGAAATTGTGGCGGATGAACAAACAGCAGCTACCTTCTGTGTATATTGTGGAAATACAGCCATTTTAAAGAGCAAACTATCTGGTGAATTTACACCCAATAGAATGGTTCCTTTTAAAAAGGAAAAAGATGAAGTGGTGGAAACCTTTAAGAAACTATCTAAGGGTAGACCTCTTATGCCAAGATCGTTTAATAATGAAAAAAATATTGAAAAGATAAAAGGTGTATATATACCATTTTGGCTTTATGGAGTTCATGTTGAAGGAGATGTCAACATGACAGGAACGATTGTAACGCATTGGAGCCATGGGGATACACATTATACGAAAACAGACACCTATAAATTAGTCAGAGGGGGACATATGGACTACCATAATATCCCAGTCGATGGTTCTTCTCACTTTGATAATGATATTATGAATACTTTGGAACCATTTGAGTTTAATGATTTGATTCCATACAACCATGCTTACTTATCTGGTTTCTATGCTGAAAAATATGATGAAGATGGAGATAAAACGTATCAAGAAGCTAGCGTAAGAGCCTTAAATTCTACTAGGTCTTATCTACAAGAAGAACCAAAAAGATATACAGCAAAAGTCATTACTTCTGATACACTTCAGTCAAAAGAAACAAGCAAAGAGTATGTAATGTTACCTGTATGGATGGTAAATGTTAAATATAAAGATAAAATGCATATTTTTGCGATGAATGGACAAACGGGAAAGTTTATTGGAAATATTCCTTTGGATGGAAAGAGAGTGTTCCTATTTACAATGATGATATTCACAATATCTATGATAGTTTGCTCTATCGCAAGTTACATTATTTATTTAGTGGGGGTGAAGTAGATGAAGAAGACAGTAAAAAAACTTTTATTTCTACTAATCATCATTTCTTTAGTTACCCCTGTATTTGCAAAAGAACCTACAACCTGTGATCGATCTTCTAAGAGCAATTTAGGCGTCAACAAAAAGTGGAAAATTACAGATAAAAATAGAGGAAATGTTTTAAATGCCCCTTGTGTTGATGCAAGTGAAAAAATCTATGATTTTTCAGGAGTACTATCAGAAGAAGACTACGATCAATTAAAAAAACAATTAGAGGAATATACAAAAGAAACTAAAATGGATGCTGTTATTATAATCGCAGATATCCCATATAGTAATGATGGTGAAAATGAAGATTATGCAGCAGACTTTTATGATTACAATGATTTTGGAATTGATTTTGATAAGTATAGTGGAACTTTATTTCTAAGAAATACCTATGAGGCAGATCCCTATTATGATATTTATACATTTGGAAATGCGCAACTATATTATGACTATGATAGACTACAAGTAATCTTAGATGGTGTGTATGATGAAATACATAATGGAGAATACCTTGAGGGATTCACAAAGTATATTGGCTATTTAAATTCATATTATAAAAAGGGAGTAGGATTAAAAAACTATACAGTCGATGAGAATGGCTTTCTACACAAAGAATATGTATATCCATTTGCCATCGTATTTATCATTTCGTGTGTTATTACATTAGTAATTATGTTAATTCTTGTAAAAAAGAATAAGATGGTAATGAAAGCTACTAAAGCGGAGGCTTATTTAGATCAATCCTCTATTCAAATTACCAATAAACAAGATCAATTCCTATCAACACATACAACCAAATATACTACTTCATCAAGTAGTGGTGGTGGAGGAAGTCACATGGGTTCTTCTGGTGGAGGACACTCAAGTGGTGGCGGACGTCATGGATGATTTAAGGAAAAAGCAGTGATAATATAAAGATAAAATTGAGGTGAAATTATGGAAGATAAAAAGGAAAAGAAAATAAAAAAAGAAAAGAAAAACGAAAAAAAATTAGAAAACAAAAGTATATATATTGTAATCTGTTTAATTATTTTAATTGTTTTTGCAGCCTTTGTTGTTGCTTTAAACAATGTAGGATTATTAGATATTAGTTCTTTAGATGCAGGAAAATCAAAAGAAAAGGTTACATTAAAATATACTGATACCAACAAAGAACAAAAAGAAGGCGTTTACATTACAGATGTATCGGATGTTGTAGAAGATGTAATGCCATCTATTGTGGCCATTACAAGTAAAACACTTGTTAGATCTGGAAGTTATGGACCTAGTTTCTTTGGAGAAAAACAATATAGTGAAGGAGCAGGCTCTGGTATCATTATTAGTCAAAACGAGAATGAATTATTGATTTTAACAAATAACCATGTCGTAGAAGGTGCAGAAGAATTATCTGTTCAGTTTATCAATGGTAAAAGTGCAGATGCTAGAATCAAAGGAACATCAGATCGTAAAGATGTAGCAGTTATTTCTGTCAATATGAAAAATCTTGATAACGCAACGAAAGATGAAATTCGTATTGCTACTATGGGAGATAGTTCTAAGTTAAAAGTAGGGAATGGAATCATTGCCATTGGAAATGCTTTGGGTTATGGACAATCTGTCACAACAGGAGTTGTCAGTGCTTTAAACAGAGAAGTAACAATTGATGATGTTACGGCCAAAATGATTCAAATCGATGCTGCCATCAATGGAGGAAATAGTGGAGGAGCCTTATTAAATAGTAAGGGAGAAGTAGTTGGTATAAATTCAGCTAAGTATTCCTCTTCAGGTTCATATAATACCGCAAGTATTGAAGGAATGGGTTTTGCCATCCCAATTACAGATGTAAAAGATATTGTAGAAAACTTAATGAATGGTGAAAATGACACAAGTGATGTAACAATTGGAATAGAAGGTACCATGGTATCTGAAAGTGATTTAAATATGCCAACAGGATTCTACATTTCCAAAGTGGTAGATGGAAGTGGAGCTGATAAAGCAGGTCTTGAAATTGGAAATATAATCACGAAAATAGAAGGAGAAGAAGTAACCTCTATCTCTACAATCAAAGATGTTTTATACGATAAGAGAAAAGGAGATAAAGTAACCTTAACAATTGCTTATACAAATAGAAAACAATATAGTGAAAAAGACGTTGAAGTAACTCTTTCATAAAAAAAGTCTAATAGACTTTTTTTTATGCTAAAATAGAAAAAGAGATGATTCTATGATAGAAAAAGAAGTATTTAAGAAAAGTATTATTCTTCCAGAAAAATGTTTAAAGTATGGTTTCAAAAAAGAAAAAGGATACTTAGTGTATCATAAGAATATATTAAACAATTCTTTTGAAATCATTATCACCATCTCAAAGAACCAAGTAATAGGAAAAGTATTAGATAAGGAATGCAACGAAGAATATACAAACTTTAGAATAGAAAACCATAAAGGGGAGTTCTCAACCATCATAAGAAGACACTTGATAGAATTATTAGAAGATATTAGAAGTAAATGTTGTAGAGAGAATAATTTTATATTTCCCCAAGCTAATCGTATCTGCAATTGGATAAATGATACGTATCAAGACTTACCTGAGTTCCTATGGGAAGATGATAAGAATGGGGTCTTTAGAAATAAGACAAATCAAAAATGGTATGGTATCATTATGTATATCAACCAAAATAAATTAGATAAAAGAGATAGAATGATAGAAGTAATGAATGTGAAATTACCACCCGAAGAGATAGAGAATCTAGTAAAACAAAAAGGCTTTTATAGAGCCTATCACATGAACAAAAAGCATTGGATCACTATGATACTGGATGAAACAATTTCGGATGGTGAAATACAGAAATTGATTGAAACAAGTTATCAATATACAATCAAATAAGAGGAGTAAGTATGAAAATAATCGTAGGAAAAACAAGTGGTTTCTGTAATGGCGTAAAATATACGGTAGAGGAAGCAAACAAGATGGTAGAGAATAATAAGGAAATCTATTGTTTAGGAGAAATTGTCCATAACGAAAGAGTCATAAAAGATTTAGAAAAAAAAGGAATGAAGACTATTCATTCTATAGAAGAGGCTAATAGAAATTCGAAACTCATTATAAGAGCCCATGGAGAATTAAAAGAAACCTATGAGAAAGCCAAAGAAAAGGAGATAGAATTACTAGACTTAACCTGTGGAAAAATCAAAGCCATTCGCTTAAAAATTCAAAACAAATTAAAAGATCATTATATAGTGATTATTGGAAAAAAGAATCATCCAGAAACTCAAGGAGTTCAGAGTTTTTCTGGAAATCATTCTTTTATTATTGAAAAGGAAGAGGATATCAAAGAGTGGCAAAAAGATTTTCAAGCATCTAAAAAAGATAAAGTATATGTTGTGTCTCAAACAACATTTAATAGTGACAAATTCGATGAACTTGTAAATAAAATAAAAGAAACCTTTTCAAAGGTCTTAGTCGTTGATAAAACCATATGTGATGCAACAAGTAATCGCCAAGAAGAAACAAGAGAGTTATCCAAGAAAGTCGATATCATGTTGATTGTAGGGGGAAAGAAAAGTTCTAATACAAAAGAACTAGAAGTGATTTCAAAGGAAAACTGTAAGAATGTATATTTGATACAAGATGTTGATGATTTAAAAGAGATAAGAATAGAAAAAAATTCCACCATAGGGATTATGGCAGGCGCCTCAACCCCAAAGGTGGTTGTAGAAGAAATCATGAAGCATTTGGAGGAACTATGATTGTAGAGTATGAAGATAAATATTTAGAAGATGTAAAGGATTTATTAGTAGAATTAGAAGAATATATATTAACTATCGATGAAGATCATTTGGATCAACTTCATCCGGATTATCGTGATAAAATGACTGAAAAAGCCCTACAAGAAGTAAAAGAACATGAGGGGAAATGCTTTTTATATGTAGAAAAAAATCATGCGATAGGAGCTATTATTGGAACCATACGTCAATATGATGCATATGATTATTTAGACTATACTTGCCCCAAGGCAGGAGTAATCAATGAATTAATTGTTTCCAAAAACATCCGTGGCAAAAGGATAGGGCAACAGTTAATGGCTAAGATGGAATCATACTTCGCGGAAAAAGAATGCAAATACATATTTATTGACGTTTTTGCCTATAACAATAACGCCATAAAATTCTATGATAAACAGGGTTATCATAACCGAATGCATACGGTTGTAAAGAAGATAAAAACAGAAGAAGAATAATTCTTCTGTTTTTAAAAAAGTGTTGACATTCTTACATTTTTTAGTATAATTAAATATGTCTACTTTATTTAGTCGACCTTCGCTATCGGAAAGGCTGGGTTGATTAAAGTATATGCGGATGTAGTTTAATGGTAGAACTTCAGCCTTCCAAGCTGACCACGTGGGTTCGATTCCCATCATCCGCTCCATTTGAAATGAACGTCGAACTAATCGACGTTTTTTTGTTTCTTGAACTCCCACGTTTCAGGTTTGAAAAGAGATAAAGAAAAAGACGATGACTATCGTCTTTATTTTCCACAAACAACACCCAAAGTTATTATTGCATCAGTGTTTTCCAATCCAAGTATTTTTTTAATATCATTATCAAATAAGCCACCAAGTTCAACAGCATTCATTTTTTCATATGAAACTCTAAGTAATAAATTTTGAATATAATGACCAGATTCAATTAGCAGAAATCTACCACCACGTTCTCCATATTTTGAAACGACTCTATTTGGAAAACCAACAAAAATAAACATAATAGATGGCTGGCCAGTAACTACATCTCCTGCACCTGTTATAGACTTTATATCATCCCAATTTGAACAATTACCAACTATTGATAGGGAATTATCTATATAATTGTAATAAAGTATTTTATTATTAAAATTGTTAACATTGAAACATAATGCATATACCTCAATAGGATATTTTCCTCCGGCTGAAGATAGTAATCTATGATTATCAATTTGAGCAAAGCAAGAAAACAATGAAGATAACTGCTTTTTATTAATTTGATAATTATTATATTGTCTATTGCTTTGTCTATTTTTCATAATCCTATACAATTTATCTTTTGGATAATCTAATTCTAAATCTTTGGTTGGATATTTAATTGGTTCAATATTTTTTTCTTCATTAACAAAGCCATTAATAAAGCCTAATATATTTTTATCATTTAACTTTGTGTTTTCCCAAAACAAATCAAATAAAGGAGATAAATTTTGATTTTTATTCATAATCAAACTCCTTTTCCCAGGGTAAACTAATTTTGGAATTATCATGATTATCGTTACAATAAGGACACCAAGGGGATCTATAAATCTTATTATAATCAGAACAATATGTATTCACATTATAGTTCCATACACCATTGATTAAATCAGGGCAATTTCCATACAAAATAAACTGTTCTATTCTTTCTACAATAAATGATGAAATTAATTCATATTTGTTGGTAACTGCCGGTTCAATTGGTGGCACAGGATCTCCCCAATTTTTTGTAATTCTTCCTATATAGCAACTTAAACATGCCGTTTCTTTGTATACGATTGGACCAATAGATATATTATTAGCATATCCTAAATCAATCAAAATATGTGGAATTGTAATTTTTGAGTAATCTTCAAGTAAATTTTTAAAGGGAACATTTATTCTGATAAGTAAACTCAAATCACTGTTATCAATACTATCTACTATCTTTATATTTTTTCTTTTGGATAATATATTAGTAATTTCATTTTTTAGTTTGTCATTAGGTTTCCCATAGTATTTAATATATAATTTAATAATTTTGTTTTTCGATAAAAACTTTTTCTTATATATTACACCAACTTTCTCAAGTTTTTCAATTATCTCATCATAGGCTTGATTTTCTAATAAAGTATCGAAATTACCGTTATTATATGCTTCATAAATATTCTTAGCTTGTTCCTCCGTTGCTTCATCAAAATAATATATTTCGTCTGCACCTTTTGATAGGAACAATTTATTATCTTCAATAAAAATATTCCAATTTTTGTTTTTTAAATATTTCATATACTTATCTCCTTTAACCCAGTGGATGTGGATAGTGATTTGGGAATTCTCTAGATTTCAAACCTTTATATCGCCATATTATATCCTTTGTTCTACCGCCAAGAAACATTTCATTTTCATCACCGTGTAAAAGTGATAAATCAGGTGATAATACGCGAATAACTGTAACACCAACATCTTTAACATCAATCGTACTAATATCTTTATAAAATAATCTTATATTTTCTTGTTGTAATTTTTTTAACAAAAAGTTAAGTTTGTAATTGATATCTTTGCCTATTAATTGATTATTTCTTTCAACATATTTATAAGGAGTTCGATACTTGATAAGAGGAACATTCTCCCATTTTTCAGGATGTTTTGTATAATATACAGCATGCAAATCAAAATTATTTACATCTTTATAATTATCGAGTTTGACTTCACTATGATATTCATCATAATAGCCTGCAAATACACAACCTTGAATCCACTCTAAATATGCTTTTTCTATAGCTTTTTCATAGTTTTCTCGACAAGCAACACCCATTGATATTCTTTTTTTATTATTAATTAGTAAATATCCACAAACCATAACAACAGGATATGGATTCCAATCTTGTGTTATATCAAAGCAAAAAATTTGACCATTTTTAGATACAACTTCATTTTTATATTTTTCATCTAATGATATTTCTCTACCACCAATAGAGTGTAACCAATAAGTTGTTAGAGCATCTCTCTCTAAAACTTCTAATAAAGCAGAATTAATTGCTTCAAACTTGTTTGTATGAGCAGCAATTCCGGTTGAGGTTGATGGAATACAAGCGTTTTGTGTTCTAGATCCTAGTCCTATTAGTTCCTGTGGAACATACCATTCTTTATTATCGTATAACGAATAAACCTTTCCAAATAATTGTTGCTCAAGTTTAGGCCTTTTCCATAAGAAATTAGGATTATTATATTGTTCATCAGAAAACAATGAGAAAGATTTGTAATCAAGCATTCTTTTCTCATTTTTTAGTTCGGTATATGATTTTAAATCAAATTTACAAATTGCTCCTGAATATCTTTCTAAGGACTCACCAATTGCTCCCATAATGGCTTTATTTTCATCAAAATTTAGTGAACCACTAGCAGTCTTCCAATTTTCAATTGTATCTTCAGGAACTGAATAATTATACACATTTGATATATCACAAAAATTATTTGGTATTCTTTGATAGGGGAGCCCAATACCACACCTAAAACTGCAACATTGTTCCAACAACAATTGACTTACTGTTTTCATTTTTCATCATCTTTTTCAAAAAAATTTGAACAGTAAATACATCTTTTGTTGTCTATAGCGTTCTCAGTACCACAATTGGGACATTTCTTTTTTTTCTTTGGTACATTTTTATTTGATTCTATTTTTTCTGAATCATTAATTAAATTGTTAGTATTATCCATTGATTTTTCAATTATATTTTTTTCGTCTGATTGGTTATTAGCTTTATTATTTTTGTTATTATTAGAATTAATATTTTTATCTTTCAAATTATCATAGTTTTTCCCAAAAGCCCAACATATCAATAGAATAGAAATTATTGCTGCCCCTAATAAATATAATAAACCTAAATCTACGAGTTTCAAACCAACAAAAACACCTCCATACTCAAAAATACATAATAATACTGAAAATATTATTACCCTTGAAGCTATACCTGATATATTAAGTCTTTTCTTCAATAAAGATGTTGCAATAATCAAATATGTAATACCAATTACAAACATAGCAACAAATGCATTTATTTCAAGTTCAGCAGCAAGCCACAAACTTATTCCTAAGCTTGTAAGCAAGCCAAATGGAAACCAAAACCCAAATCTTCGAGCACGTTTTATTTTTTTGGGTTCGTTTGGCAATTTTTCTTCAGCATAATTTCCAAAACTTCTTGCACTGATACTTGCAGCCGCAAATGTTGACACAATACAACAGCAGCAACAACAACTACAACATCCACACGTTGGTGTTGCTAAAGATAATTTTGTTTTTTCATTATCAAACTGAGTTATTAACTTTCTCATAAGACTACTACTCCTTTATTATTAAAATTATATCATGTTTTTCACGATTTTTTTCTTCTTCTTTTTCAAATTATCTTATCTATCCCTCCCTACGTAAACACATCAAACTAGTGATAGTTCGATTTTTATATTTTTAGTAAATATTGATGCCATTTTTCGTTGCAAGATAGGGCCAAAGGTGGTACAATAATAAATCGTTTAAGGGGGTGAAGATATGGCATATATTGAGTTTAAAAAAGTAGATAAAATCTACCAAATGGGTGAAGTGGAAATTAAGGCTCTTGATAAAGCAACATTCTCAGTAGAAAAAGGAGAATTAGTAGTAATACTTGGACCTTCTGGAGCTGGAAAGACCACTTGTTTAAACATTTTGGGAGGCATGGATAATGCTACGAATGGAACCGTTGTAATTGGTGGAAAAAACATCACAAAGTATAATGAAAAACAACTGATACAATATAGACGTAATGATATAGGCTTTGTCTTCCAATTCTATAATTTAGTCCAAAATCTATCAGCACTTGAGAATGTGGAACTTGCAGTACAACTTTGTAAGGATCATTTGGATCCATCTAAAACATTAGAAAGGGTTGGTCTTGCAAATAGAAAAGATAATTTTCCTTCTCAACTATCAGGAGGAGAGCAACAAAGAGTTGCGATTGCGAGAGCTATTGCCAAAAACCCTAAACTATTGTTGTGCGATGAGCCTACAGGAGCCTTAGATTATAATACCGGAAAAAGTATTCTAAAACTATTAGAAGAAACAGCTAGAAAAGAAAAAATGACGGTCATTATTATTACACATAATTCTGCAATTGCCCCAATGGCTGACAAAGTAATCAAGTTCAAAAATGGTAGTGTGGAAGATATCGTTATCAATAAAAAACCTATGAGTATTGATCAGATAGAGTGGTAAAAATGAAAGATAGATTACTAACGATAAGTATTCGTGAGATTAAAAAAAGTTTCAAACGATTTCTATCATTACTGATTATGAGTTTTTTAGGAGTAACAGTATTTGTTGGACTAAGAAATACCCCTGGGACCATGTTAGAATCTCTGGATAAATATTATGATGAAACGAATCATTATGATATAAAGATTATTTCAACACTTGGTTTAACTGACCAAGATGTAGATGCTTTTAAGAATTTAGGTATGACATCTTATGGAATCCATTCTAAAGATGTAATAACAAATTTTCAAACAGAAACAAAAGTTTCGAAAATCATTGGAATAAATAACAGTATAAATAAAATACTCTTAAATGAAGGAACTCTTCCTAAGAGAGAAAATGAAATAGTTGTAGAAAAGAATTTACTAAAAACAGAAGGATTAAAAATAGGGGATACCATAGAAATTGAAAAGGATGAATCTCTAAAAAGCAATCACTTTAAAATAGTGGGAGTTGTCACGAGCCCTTTATATTTATTTATTGGGGGCAACTCTATTACAAGAGGAAATACCAATATAGGCAATGGTAGAGTAGAGTACTATATTTATGGAAAAGATAGTATGTTTCAAATGGATTATTATACAGAAGTAGATATCATAATTCCCAATCAAGAAACAACTTCTTCTAAAGAATATATTGATTTGATCAATAAAAACATTAAAAAAGTAGAGTCAATCAAAACGCAAAGAGAAAAAGCAAGATATCAAGAGATTATTGATAAATATAATTTAGAAATAAATAATCAAGAAGCAGAAGGAAAAAGACAACTATTAGATGCCGAAGAAAAATTAAATGGTTCCAAACAAGAACTAGATAATGGTTATTTACAATTATTATCAAGCAAAGAACAATTAGATAGTAGCAAAACACAATTAGAAGACACCTATAATACATTAGAAATTTCAAGAAGTGAATTGTTAGAAAAAGAAAAAGAATTAGAACATGCCAAACAAGAATTAGAAAATGCAGAGTCAGAAATAAATGTATTATTAAGCGATTATGGTTTGACAATGGAAGATGTTTCAACCATAGAAAGTATATTACAGGATGAGGTAGTATCTAAAGAACAAATAAAACATATTTTTAGCAATTCAGAATATAAAGAGCAAATAGAACAATTAATAGATAATCTATATGAAGATGATTTCTATAGATATTTGATTGATTATATAGAAAACGAATCAGAAGAAGCAAAAGAGAACTTAATCAATAGTATTCCAACAGATATAGAAAATTATGATGAAATCGTAAATGAAATAGAGTCTCTATCTAAGGATACAATGAGAGAATTCATTTATGAGACAATTCTAGATAGTGCTTACAATATAGAAGATATAAAAAACTATATTCCAAGTAATATATCTCATTATGAAGAAATCATGGATTTATTAGATCACTATGCCGATACGATTTTAAAAATAAAAGAACTATTTGACGCTGTTGATAGAATTCAACAAGGAAAAGAAGAAATTGCTAAGAATGAATTATTACTACAGGATGCCAAAACACAACTAGAGCAAGGATATCAAACTTATTATACATACTGGGAATCCTATCAGGAAGGATTAAGCAAGTATGAAGTAGGGTATAAAGATTATCAAAATGGATTAAATCTTTATAATTCAGGATTGGAAGAATATCTTAGAAACAAGTTTGATTTTGAAAATGAAATTGAAAAAGCAAGAGAAAAATTAAA
The DNA here is from genome assembly GCA_017511375.1 of Bacilli bacterium. Classification (GTDB taxonomy): domain Bacteria; phylum Bacillota_I; class Bacilli_A; order RF39; family UBA660; genus UBA3789. The sequence goes on from JAFWKJ010000008.1 coordinate 104,554, forward strand.
GGAAATTGATATGCCAGAATGGTATATTTATGATCGAAGTGATGACTCTGAATATGCGGGTTTTATTAATAACTCAGACAGTGTCAAAAATCTTGCGAAAGCATTCCCAACTGTTTTCTTTTTAGTTGCCATCTTTATGTGTATTATGAGTATGTCTAGAATGGCACTAGAAGATAGAGGAGAAATTGGGACTTTGAAATCACTTGGTTTTTCTAATCAACATATTATTAGAAAATACATTATTTATTCCGTAATTGCTACTTTAATAGGAAGTGCGTTAGGAGGTTTGTTTGGTTTTTATTTCTTAACGTGGTTTGTTTTTAAAATGTATGAGATTTTATATGTGATTCCTTATTTTGTTTACCATCATAATCTTGTTCCTTTTATGATAGGAACCTTGATTGCCCATGTTTGTATTGTAGGAACGGTATTACTCACTGTTAAAAAGATAGTGGGAGAAAAACCTTCTAGTTTATTAAGACCTTTAACCCCTAACAAAGGAAGAAAACTATTGATAGAAAATTTATCCCTTTGGAAGAAAGTAAAATTCTCAAACAAGATAACAATTCGTAACATTGTAAGATATCGAAAAAGAGTAGTAATGACGATTCTAGGAATTACGGGATGCACCATCCTTCTATTAACGGGATATGGAATTAAGGATTCTATTGTAAGTATTGCTGATAAGCAATTTGGAGAGGTATTTATTTTTGATGATATTGCCTATCTTGATCATAGTGAAAAAGATATAACAAACATAATTGACTATAAGAATCTAAAAAGTTATGAGGAGATGAATATCCAAACAGTAACAGTAAATGGAATGACTTCAAATTTGTATGCTTTAAAAGATAATTGGAATCATGATGTGATTAGTTTAACAGACTATAAAACACATGAACAATTGAATTTAGAAGATCATAAAGTGATTATTACAGATAAGTTAGCTACGATTAATCACTATCACGTTGGGGATATTATAACCTTTATGGATGCGGATAATAAAAAATATGAACTTGAAATCAGTGGAATTGCAATCAATTATGTAGGAGCCTATATCTATATGAACACAGACTACTATGAAGAATTGTTTGGGGAATACATTCCAAACCTTGTATATTTTAATTTAAAGAATAAGAAACAAGAAGATGAGATTGTAAAAAAACTGATGGAAAATGAACATGTATTAAGTATTATGACCAAGACTTCCTCTCTAAAAAATGTGGATGCTATGCTACAATCTTTAAATAATGTTGTCTTAATACTAATTGTGTTATCAGGATCCTTAGCATTTGTTGTATTATATAATTTGTCTTATATAAACATAAGTGAGCGAAAAAGAGAGATTGCCACTTTAAAAGTATTGGGCTTTACCCCTCATGAAGTGGATAATTATATTATTAAGGAAAACTTTATTATTACACTTCTTGGCATCATCCTAGGGTTAATTCTTTCCAAACCTTTTGTAGATTATATCATTGATACCATAGAAATTGAATTAGTTAGTTTTATTCATACCATCAATGTTACAAGTTACTTATACACCTTTATGTTTATGACTCTCTTTACTTGTATTGTAACGATTATTATTCATTTTGCCTTAAAGAAGATAGATATGATTGAATCATTAAAAACAGTCGAATAATGAATCTTATACCATTGCTATTTAAAGAATATGGCTTATAATATAAGTGATAAGAAAAAATCGGGGGTAATTCAATAGATTTGGAGTGAATTATGAAAAGAAAAGTAGATTTGAATAATAAGACAATTCTAATAACAGGTGTGGCTGGTTTTATAGGCTTCCATTTAACAAAAAGATTATTAGAAACCAATCAAACGATTAAACTTATCGGTTTAGATAATATGAATGATTATTATGATAAATCTTTAAAAGATTATCGTCTAAATCTATTAAAGAAGTTTAAGAACTTCCATTTTATAAAGGGAACGATTGCAGATAAAGAATTTGTCATGAACACTATGAAAAAGTATAAACCTAATATAGTAGTAAATTTGGCAGCACAAGCAGGGGTAAGATATTCGATTGATCATCCTGATGTATATATAGAATCAAACATTGTCGGTTTCTATAATGTATTAGAAGGTTGTCGATATCATCCGGTTGAACATTTAATATATGCTTCTTCCTCTTCTGTCTATGGGGATAATAAGAAAGTTCCTTTTGCGGAAGAAGATGTTGTAGATGGGCCAGTTTCTCTTTATGCAGCAACCAAAAAGAGTGATGAATTACTAGCTTATTCCTATTCTAAACTATTTGACATTCCTTCAACAGGACTAAGACTTTTTACTGTATATGGTCCCGCAGGTCGTCCGGATATGGCACTCTTTGCTTTTACAAAAAAAATGATTAATCAAGAAAGAATTCAACTATTTAAGGAAGGAAATCTAGAGAGAGACTTTACTTATATAGATGACATAGTAGAAGGAATCATAAGGGTTATGAAAAAAGCTCCTTCTAAAGGGAAAAAATCAATTTCTCCCTATGCCATATATAATATAGGAAATTCAAAACCAGTAAAAATAAGAGATTTTGTTGAGATCATAGAAGAGGAATTAAAGAGAGAAGGATTATTGCCTAAAGACTATGATTTAGAGGATCACATAGATCTTTTGCCAATGCAAAAGGGTGATGTATTAAAAACATATGCAGACACGACTCTTTTAGAAAAGGACTTTGGTTATAAACCAAAGACCCCTTTAAGAGAAGGAATTCATGAATTTGTAAAATGGTATAAGACATACTACGTAGATAAAGAAAGGAAATAATAATATGAAAATTGCGGTAGTGGGGCTTGGATATGTAGGACTTTCACTGGCGACGTTACTTAGTCGAAAACATGAAGTAACGGCAGTAGATATTGTTCCAGAAAAGGTAGAAAAGATTAAAAATGGGATTAGTCCAATTAAGGATGAATATATAGAGATGTTTTTAAGAGAAAACAATTTGAATCTACGTGCTACATTGGATTTCAAAGAAGCGATAAAAGGAGCAAAATATGTCATTATTTGTACTCCCACTAACTATGATGATGATACCCATTTTTTTGATACCAGTAGTGTAGAAGCGACAATAAGAAAAACATTAGAAGAGAAAGATTCAGATACCGCGATTGTGATAAAATCTACTGTGCCCGTTGGATTCACAGATAGCATGAGAGAAAAATACAAGACCCAAGATATTATGTTTAGTCCAGAGTTCCTAAGAGAAGGGTTTGCATTGTATGATAACCTGTATCCCTCTAGAATTATTGTGGGAGAAAAATCTATCAAAGCGGCACGGTTTGCCAGTCTATTAAGCGAATGTGCTATGAAAGATGATGTTCCAATCCTATATATGGGTAGTAAAGAAGCTGAAGCTGTAAAATTGTTTGCGAACACCTATTTAGCCCTAAGAATCTCTTTCTTTAATGAACTGGATACCTATGCGGAATTAAAAGGTTTAAATACAAAAGATATTATTGAAGGAGTGTGTTTAGATTCAAGAATAGGATCGCACTATAATAACCCATCTTTTGGATATGGAGGATATTGCCTTCCCAAAGATACGAAACAGCTTCTAGCAAATTATAATAATGTTCCACAAACAATGATCAAAGCCATTGTCGATTCAAATGAAGTTAGAAAGCAACATATTGCCAACATGGTATTAATGAATCATCCAAAGACCGTAGGAGTTTACAGGTTGTTAATGAAAGCAAATTCTGATAATTTTAAAGATTCGGCCATTCAAAGCGTCATGGAAAAAATAAATTGTCCAGGAATTACAATCCAAATTTATGAGCCTACCTTATTAGAGGATAGTTATGATGGATATAAGGTAGAACATGATTTAAAGGCTTTTAAAGATTCGTCAGATATCATTATTGCGAATCGATATGATGAAGAGTTGGATGATGTAAAACAAAAGGTTTACAAGAGGGATATTTACAGAAAGGACTAGTGTAAAAATGTCAATTTGATTGACATTTTTTTGTAAAACTCTATTTTCGCTTGCTTAGTCTCTTCTTAATATAAGGTATAATAAGAATAGGGTGATACTATGAGGTTAAAAAAGAAAATTAAAATTATTTTAGGAATTCTTATCGTAGTTATAATGGCGGCTACCGCATTAATAATTCTTTGGATGAATCAATCCAAAGAAGAAACAACTCCAACACCAAAGAAAGAATGTGAACCATTTACGGGAGGCGGCTATACACTTTATTTTGACACAGATGGGGGACAAAAAATAGATAGTATGCGTGTATGTATCGCATGTAGTCCAGATAGTTATGAAGAAATTCCAACGCCAACGAAAGAGAAGGATACCTTTGAAGGTTGGTACTATGATAAAGCTTTTAAAAAGAAAGTGACAGAAAAATCAACAAAAGATATTAAACCAGTTGCAAAGGTCGATCGTAATGGTTGCCAGACGGGATATAAAGACATTACCATTTATGCTAAATGGTCAACTTCTAAACCAAAAGAAGAAAAGAAAGAAGAAAAGACGAGTACAAATAAAAATACAACCACTACAAAAGCATTGAAAAAATAAAAAGCAAGTCTAAAGAGCCTTGCTTTTATATTGCTCAATCATTTCTAAATAGAAATCATAAGTTTCTTTAGCAATATCTTTCCAGGATCTTGCTAAATCATTTTTAGCACCTTGTTGTACCTTTCGATATAAGGTTTTGTTATTTAATATTTCTTGAATTCGATCGGCAAACAAATGAACATCTTCCTTTTCTGTAAATCCATTAATATTGTTTTCAATCGTGTCAGAGGTAACAGAGCCTTCAATAAAAATAGTTGGTGTTTCTTGAGAGGCGGCCTCTATTTGTACTAGAGAAGAAGAATCAAATAAAGAAGGAAATAAGAATAAGGTTGCACGATAATAAATAGCTTTTAACAATTCACGATCCATTATCTTCCCAGTCATAATAACTTCATCACTCATATTATAAGCTTTGATTTTAGTTTTAAGATTATTAAAGTCTGGCCCTGAACCTACAAATAACATTTTAAATGAGATGTTTCTTTCTTTTAATTCTTTTAGGGTATCTAATATAAAGTAAATATTTTTAATAGATATGATTCTTCCTACAAACAAAAATACTATTTCCTTATCTTTTATATGATATTTTTCATTCACAAGTTGAATAGCTTCCTTTGGATTGCTAACGATTTCTAAATCTGTCCCATTATTAATGATCTTAAAATCCCCAGTATAGCCATAGTCTTTATATACTTTTTCTAAAGCCTTGTTTAATGCAATGCATTTATCACACTTATTATAAGTTTTAATAAGGTGCTTTACTCCTAATTTTGCAATCGTATTAGATTTAAGATATTTCTTGAATTCAAACTCCCAACGTGCATGCATGGTGGCAATCACAGGAATGTGTTTCTCTCTAGCAACTCTTACGCCTAATCTTCCTAAAGAGAAAGGAGAATGAATGTGAATAATATCAAAATCAACCTTTTTAAACATTCGTTTCATCTTGGCATATTCCAAATCGACCATTCCAAGATTATATCCTGTTTTCAGTAGAGGGACACTATCAATACGAATAATTTTAAAAGGATATTTATCATCCTCTTTTTCACTGCCGGTCTTTGGAACAACCAATGTTACATCGGCGTATTCACTCATACATCGTAATAAGTGCTCCATGACTAGAATTACGCCATTTATATCAGGATAAAAGGAATCCATGAACATTCCTATCTTTAATCGCTCCATTTTTCTCACCTTGTTTCCTTATAAATTATAACATGTTGTCCTCTATAAAAGGAAGGAAGAATACAAGAATAAAAATAGACACATTTTACACATTTTTTAAAAGTGTAAATCGAACAAAAAAAGTCTAAAAATTTATTTCTTTATAGAATAAAGGTAAAAATGTTTTTTTTGGCCAAAAAAATGTTTTTCAAAAAAAAAAAGAATGTCAATTTTAAAAAAAGTGTTGCAAAAAACATTGCAAGAGGATAAGAATATGATAAACTTATTATAGCCGAAGAAAAATAAAAATATGGTAGGGAGGATAAATACAATGGAGAAAGATTTTTTTGATGAAATCACAGTTGTGAAACGTAGTGGACAACGAGTTGGTTTCGATGACACAAAGGTAGCAATCGCTATTAAAAAGGGATTTGATAGCGTCTACGAAGAATATGATGAAAAAGAAGTTAATAAAGTAAAAGAGAAAGTTCTTGATTACATAAAAAAAGAATTTAAGGATAGAAAAACAATTGGAGTAGAGGATGTAAGTGATGCCATAGAGGTAATCCTTCAAAAACTAAAATATGATGAAGTTTATGATTCATTTAAAGGATATCGTGAAAGACGAGCAGCTTCTCGTGATGCCTTTGTTGTAAAACAACAACACAAATTTGTTAAGTCAATTGAGGCATTAGGATTAAAATCTGCTCTTGAAGAGAATTCTAAAAGAGAAAATGCCAATGTCGATGGAGATGGCCCAATGGGAACTATGCTTCACTTTGGATCAACCGTTTCACGTGAATTCGCAAAGGCTTACTTAATGGATTCTAAATATGCAAAAGCTCATGATGAGGGATATATTCATATTCACGATTTGGATTTCTGGGCTATGGGTACAACAACTTGTACACAGATAGATTTAAATAAACTATTTAAGAATGGTTTTTCCACAGGACATGGTTTCTTAAGAACCCCAAATGGAATCGGATCTTATACAGCACTTGCTGCGATTGCCATCCAATCTAACCAAAATGAACAACATGGTGGACAAAGTATTCCAGCATTTGATTATTATATGGCACCTGGTGTATTAAAAACATTTAAAAAAGAGTTTAAACAAGAATTATTTGAATTGTTTAACTATGAAGAAATAAAAGAATTAGTAAAATTCGATAAGATTATTGAAGAAATAGATAAAATTGAAAGTATTGAATTAGATTTAAATATCTTTAAAGAATATACAGGAGATAGTAAGAAAGTAGAAGGAATTATTGCAACGGCATATGACAATGCAACGAAAAAGACAAATAGAGCTACTTTCCAGGCAATGGAAGCATTTATTCACAACTTAAATACAATGCATTCTAGAGCAGGCGCACAAGTTCCTTTTAGTTCTGTTAACTTTGGAACAGATACTTCTGCAGAAGGTAGAATGGTTATTAAAAACTACTTATTAGCAACAGAAGAGGGATTAGGACATGGAGAAACACCAATCTTCCCAATCTCAATCTTTAAAGTAAAAGAGGGAGTTAACTACTTAAAAGATGATCCAAACTATGATTTGTTTAGATTAGCTTGTAAGGTATCTGCAAAGAGATTATTCCCTAACTTCTCTTTCTTGGATTCAAGCTTTAATAAACAATTCTATGTTCCTGGAGACTTTAATACAGAAGTTGGTTATATGGGATGTCGTACAAGAGTGCTTGCCAATGTATGTGGACCATCTGTAACACCAGGAAGAGGAAACTTAAGTTTCACCTCTATCAATTTACCAAGAATTGCAATTAAACATGGTATTGCCTTAGGGGAAAGAGAAAAAGCAGATATGAAAGGATTCTATGCTGAACTAGATGAAATCATGGATTTAGTAAAGAATCAATTATTACAAAGATTTGAATGCCAATGTTCAAAAACACGTGCTAACTTCAAATTCTTACTAGGAAGTCATGTATGGTTAAATAGTGAGAATATGGATAGTACAACAAGACTTAGAACTGTATTAAAACATGGAACATTGTCGATTGGATTTATTGGACTTGCTGAAAGTTTAAAAGCCTTAATTGGTGAACATCATGGAGAAAGTGATAAAGCCCAAAAACTAGGAATTGAAATTATTAAGCACATGAGAGAAAAATGTGATGAATATACAAAAGAAAATAATTTAAACTTTACTTGCTTAGCAACACCTGCAGAAGGATTAAGTGGAAGATTTGTGGCAATCGATCGTTCTATCTACGGAAAAATCAAAGGAATTACAGATAGAGATTATTACACCAATTCATTCCATGTACCAGTTTATTATAAAACAAGTGTTAAACATAAGATGGAAATTGAAGGACCATATCATAAATTAACAAATGCAGGACATATTTCTTATGTAGAATTAGATGGAGATACCGTAAACAATGTAGATGCATTTGAATCAGTAGTTAGAATCATGCATGACAATGATATCGGTTATGGAGCTATCAACCACCCAGTAGATAGAGATCCTGTTTGTGGATATGTGGGTGTTATTAAAGATGTATGTCCAAGATGTGGAAGACATGAAGGCGAAGGCGTAGAAATGGAAAAAGTAAATTGTTACGACTGCTGTGGTCGTTAATAGAAGAAAGAAGGAGGAAATAGTATGGAAAAAGAAGTAAGAAAGGCAAAAACAGTTGGTGAAGGTGTAGGATTCGATAGAATTAGAAGAATCACTGGTTATCTTGTAGGAACTCTTGATAGATTCAACAATGCCAAAAAATCTGAAGTATCTGACAGAGTAACACATGACGCAAAATAACTACATTCGTTTAGCTGCAGACTTACAGTCCGATAGTATTGTAGATGGGCCTGGATTAAGGGCTGTCTTATGGACGCAAGGCTGTGGTCATCACTGTGAAGGATGTCAAAATCCCCAAACATGGGATTTTGAAGGAGGAGGACTTGTTCCTATTGAAGCAGTGAAAGAAGCGATAGATGAACTTGAATATCAAACAGGTTTAACATTTAGTGGGGGAGATCCAATGTTTCAACCAGAAGCTTGCACAGAAATTGCCGAATATGCAAGAAAGAAAGGTTTGAATATTTGGGTTTATACAGGATTCACATTTGAAGAATTAGAAAAAATGGCAAAAGTAAAACCAATCTACCAAGAATTCTTAGAAAAAATAGATGTTCTTGTAGATGGAAAATTTATTTTAGAAAAAAGAAATTTAAACTTGCTATTTAGAGGTTCATCTAATCAACGTTTAATAGATGTACCTGCCACACTAAGACGTGGAGAGGTTGTCCTATTTAACGAATATGATTATAGTGAAGAAAGATATTTCGAAAGAGAACCAATGTTTATTTAAAAAGATGTAGAAATACATCTTTTTTTATTACAATGTAAACTATCAGAAAAAAGATGAAAAACAAAAATAGAGTATGTTATAATAAAGGAGAGAACGAGGGTGAAATCTTTTCATACATAAGGTGGTGAAAGAATGGTTAGTAGCGGAAATGTAATGGGAGACTTAGGGGACTTAAAAACAATAGGCAGTACATATTCAAACGAGATTAATGGATTGTCTAAAAGTTGGGAAGGACCTTCTCATGATAGTTTAGTATCAAAGTCAGAAGCTTTTATTTCAGAGTTTATGGGAGCCATAGAGGGTCAAATGACAGCTTTTGCAACGGCTTGTGACTTATATGAAAGATATAAAGTCATTAAGCAAAATAGAAAGATATCAGAAAGTAATTATCGAAAGGCAAAAGCCAATAATGATAGATCCTCAACTAATCGTTTTGCTTCGGATGTAAATAAATATGCAGATATGGAAAGAGAAGCAAAAAAACAAATAGAAGAATATTTGAAAAGTGCTTCTTCGAAAAAACTATCAGCCGTTGTGAATAATTCTGTTTCCGTAACAATACCAGGAACTGAAACAAGTAGTGCCAAAACCAAAACAGCAAAAGAATTAGGCGCATCCTTAGCAGCAGCACCTCATTATGGAGCGATTGCCAGTTCAGGCGGAGGAGTATCTTATTCGGGCGGATCTTCAAGTTCAAGTAGTGGAGGAAGTACGGGAAGTGTTTCTTCATCCTCTAGTGGAACAGTGGATAATACACCAGCCCCTGTGGTAAGTGGTTCTGCTAATGTAAAAGGAAATGTAATTGATACATCTACTCCTGTGGGAACAGGAGCCAAGTACAATTTATCAGATAGTGATTTAGCTTTCTTAGCATATGTCGCAAAAAGAGAGCAGGGTAGTATTGAGGGGGCAAAACTAGAATTGTCACTCATGGCGAATTTATATGAAAAAAACAAATCAAAATATAGTAGTGTAGTGGATTATGTAAAACGTAGTGGTTGGTTTGGAAGCAGATCGACTAGTTCCTACACCTATCCAGGGGATAGTTATGTAGCTGTTGCTAGAGATGTTCTTTCAGAAGGCAACCGTTATTTAGCATCTAATGTGGTAGAACATGATTGTTTAAGTGATATTACAAGAATAAGTACGGGGTCTAAAAGTGATAAAAGTAACTATATTCCAGGACAAACAATCATTTATAATAGATATGGAGCAAAATATGTCTTTGTTGGATTTGCTCCAAATGGTGGAGATCCGTTTGGTTACTTAGTATAAACATGAAATGAGGAAAACGAATGAATTACTTAATACAAGATACAACCAAAGAAGAAAGAGAAGCATTAGTGAAAAAAGCTTTCTTGATTTCGATGAGTGGAGAATATCATCCCTCCCAAGAAGCTTTGGAACTTGCGAATGATTATATTGAGGGAAAAAGAGAATTAGAAGAAATTAGAAAAATAATTGTAGAAAAATACAAGAAAGAAGATATCTCATCATGATAGATCCATATGTTGACGAAAACGGGGTATTAAAAAACAAATTAAATATAACGAACGATGAAGAATTGAATAGAGCAGAAGCAGACATCGGTTTTATTCAATTAATAAGCATTGATTCGGTTGAAATAGATAATTGTCCCCCAAAAGAAATCTTTAAAAGACTTCATAAACATATATTTAAAGATATATTTGATTGGGCTGGGGAATATAGAACATGTCCTCTTATTAAAGAAGAATTCATTTTCCCAGGCTATACCGTTCCCTATTCTTCTTCAAGATGTATCCCCAAGGATTTACAATCTCATATTTTCAATTTAGAGTTAATAGATTGGTCTTCTATGTCACAAAGAGAAATAGCAAACGTCTTTGCCAGAAAAATGGCTTTGTTATGGAAAGTTCATCCCTTTAGAGATGGAAATACGCGTACAACCATGAGTTATGCCTGTAGATTTGCAAAAGATCATGGTTTTCCAATGGACATGAAAACATTCACGGATAATTTAATGCGTGTATATGGGGAAGATGGAAGAGTTATTAGACATAGTATTCGAGATAAATTTGTCATTGCCTCTTTAGATGAAAAAGATTTGCCAGAAGTGAGACCGCTAGCGGCTGTTTTTGAAAAAGCAATGAATAATTATCGAAATACTCCCGCAAGACAATATCATAAATAAAATATATGTATTAGATAATAATACATATATTTTTATTTTTGTGTTAAAATGAATCTAGAATAGAAAGATGTGGTAAGAATGAGTAAAGTAGAAAAAAAGATACTTTTGTATGAATTAGTACTTATGATACTATCTCTATTAATAGGTTTTTCCATATCCTTTTTAAATTCTTATAAGCTCACAATTTTAATAGGAATTAGTATATTCTTATTTAAAATCTTATTTGGAATAGATAAAAAGAAACATAAGGATACTAAAGAAACGATTATTGCTTTAACGGTTTTTATCATTACTTTTTTCATTGTATATTATCTATTTGGTTTTTTAGTTGGATTTAAAGTACAAGGAGCTAATGTAATTTTCTCTTTATTTCCTACTATTCTATATATCATAGGAAGAGAGTTTTTAAGAGCCAATATTCTTGCCAAAGTAAAAAAGAATAGAATGCTATTATTTCTCAGTGTTTTATTATTTATTATATTGGACTTATCTAATAGTTCTATGATGGTAATAGATAATACGGATTATAAGCCAATTGTTCTATTTATGATATTATTATTCCCAATTATTTCTAATAACATTGTCTTATCTTATTTATCACAAAAAAGTGGATATTTGCCAACAATGTTTTATTCAGGAATTATGAGTGGTTTTCGCTATGTGTTTCCTATCTTGCCAAATACAAATCTTTCCGCAACTACGATGATAGATACAATTGTTCCTATTTTATTATGGGTACGTATGAGTACACATTATGAGAAGAAAGAAAAAAAGCATAATACAACCAATGATAACTTAATCAATTTATCGATTCTAACATTTCCTGTCATTTTAATGATGATTATTTTATATTTTACTTCTGGTTATTTTCGTTATGAATCAATTGTAATAGGGACATCTGATATGTCTCCTACAATCAACAAAGGAGACGTTGTCATTATAGATAAACAAATAGAGAATAAGATTATTGAGAATGACACAATTGCTTATAAAAATGGAAATGTGATGATGATTGGAAAAGTGATGGAAATAAATAAAGATGACTATTACATCCAAGAAGAAGAAAGCATTCCAAAAGAATCAATCATTGGAAAAGTCATATTAAGAATAAAATATATAGGGTGGCCATCTTTATGGACCCTAGAAGGAGAAAATAATGAATAATGATTTTTATGATAATTGTAATTTAGTAGAAGATGACGATATAGAAAAAGCCAAACAAAATCAGTCAAAGGATCCTATCATAATGTCTCATCCTTTCATTAAAACAAGTTATGAAGAGGTAAGTGAAACCCAAAAAGTCATTAAAGAAGACTTGTTTCAAGAAGAAGCAATGATAGAGTCACAAAAAGAATATGAAAATAAAGAAGAAAAAAAAGATTAACAAGTTTGTTAATCTTTTATTAAACTTCCTCCCCATTCAACAACAATAAATCCATCTCTTTGAGGTGTCGCAAGACTTTGTTCTCTTACTGAAATAGGTTTAGTAAGTGGTTTATAATCCATTTGAATACGAATAATAGAATCAGGTTCTGGTTGAATAAGTAAAGGCATATAATTGTTTATTTCTTCTTTTGTTTCAAAATAAATATAATTATAAGGATTATTTTTTAAAGTAGGATACCAATAAATAATAAATTCATTTGCTTCTTTATCATTTAAACCAAGTACTTTTAATTGTTTCTCCAAAAAAGGAATGGTATCTTCTCCTTTAACAACAAAACCTGTATCTCTTACTTTTCCAATATGTTGATTTCCTTCCCAGAATAGACCATAGTATTCACGATCTTTCATTCGAAGAGTCCCATCAGGACTGGCAAGAACATTCCATCCCTCTTGATAAGGAGGATAACTAGCCTCCAACAAATCGGGATGACCTAATTTTACCTGAATATTCATCTCTTCTTTAGGATATAAATAAATCATTGGTTTTTCAATCATATCTACAGGACAACGTACATCATTTCTTGATTCATAATAAAACGGAACATCATTTATTTGAATTCTCTTAGGAATTGGCAATACATAATAATCATACTCAGGTTCTCTCATACCCATGATATAACAACGATCACAAGTAATAGTGTATAAAATATTAATCGAAACTAGATTCCCTTCAATCGTATAACTATCTGGTATAATATCTTCTTCTCCACAAGCACTTGTATCAATCTGCACTAGAATGTAATTATATTTATTAAAATTCAATTCATCATATTCTTGATAAAAAGAAAGTCTATTAAATTCCTCTTTAGAATGTATTACTTTGTAATTATCTTTTGTAATAAGATTCTCATTTAAAGTTTCTAACTTAATAAAAGAAAGATTTTTAGTATTTGTTTGATAAGAAATATAGACAACAGCAATACAACAAAGTAGAAGAAAGATAATAGGAATTATCATAAATTTATTTTTTTCTTTTGTTTCCATAAGAAACCTCCCTCGACTATCATAAACTATTATCATTATATCATAGAATTGAGATGAGTGTTTGCTTTTTTATTTTTGGATATAGTATAATGAATAAGATGGTTTTAGAGGTGATAAAATGGCAAAATCAATTAAAGCCCCTTGGAGAAAATATTATGGAGAAGAGAAGGAACATCTAGAATATCCTAATTTTTCGGCTTATAAATTAATCGAATATACGGCAAGTAAGCATCTAAATAATATTAGTTATAATTATTATGGAAATCAAAAAACGTATCATGATTTTTTAAAACAAATTGATGAAGCTGCAAGAGCCATGAAAGCCTTAGGAGTTAAGCATAAAGATGTAGTATCTATTTGTATGCCAAATACACCAGAAGGGATAATAGCCTTTTATGCTGCCAATAAAATAGGAGCCATTGCTTCAATGATTCATCCCTTATCTGCAGAAAATGAAATTAAACACTATTTAACGATCTCTAAAACAGAATGGTTAATTGCGATTGATTTCACAATAGAGAAGATTGAAAAAATATTAAAAGAAACAAAAGTAAAGAAAGTAATTGTGGTAGGAGTAAGTGAATCAATGCCGCCTCTTATTAAATCCTTATACACCGCAACAAATATGTCTAAAACAATTAAGTTGAAGGCCTTAAACCCAATGAATTATTTAATGGGAGAAGAAAAAGAAAAGAAGAATAAAAAGATTAACTGGAAAGACTTTATTCGTCAAGGAAAAGAATATACAAAAGAAATCGATGATGATTTTAAAGGAAAAGAAATCGCAGCTATTTTATACTCAGGAGGTACAACAGGTACTCCTAAGGGAGTAAAATTGACAAACTTAAATTTAAATGCGGCTGCTATGCAAAACTTTGAACATGTAGGTTGTCTAAGAGATAAAGATAAAGTTTTGGCCATCATGCCAATATTTCATGGTTTTGGTTTAGTCGTATGTATTCATTGTGTACAGTACTTTGGTGGAACAAGTATTCTTCTTCCTCAGTTCAATGCGAAATCATTTGACAAAATTGTAAGAAAGTATGAACCCAATGTCATAGTAGGAGTTCCCACCTTATTTGATGCCATGACGAAAAACAAAAGTTTTGATCATATGACAATGCCATATCTAACTTGTGTCATCTCAGGAGGAGACTCTTTATCCGTGGAATTAAAGAAAAAATTTGATGAATGGCTAGAAAATCATAAAGCACCTACTACGATTCGTGAAGGGTATGGTTTAACAGAATGTTGTGCTGCTAGTTGTTTTACACCTTTGAATTGCTATAGACCAGGTAGTATTGGAATTCCTTATCCAGATACGTATTATAAAATAGTAGAAGAGGGTACCGAAAAAGAAGTCCCTTATGGACAAGAAGGGGAAATTGTTATAACAGGGCCAACCGTCATGGATGGTTACATAAGAAATAGAAAAGAAACGAGACAGACCCTAAAGAAACATAAAGATGGACGTGTATGGTTACATACTGGTGATGAAGGAATTATGGATAAAGATGGGTTTGTATATTTCAAGGGACGTTCAAAGAGAATGATTATTTCCTCTGGATACAATATTTATCCAAATAATATTGAAAACGTAATTGACTCTCATCCAGATGTTAGTATGTCATGTGTAATTGGAATTCCTCATCCATATAAAGTGATGGCAGCCAAAGCTTTTATTGTATTAAAAGATCCAAAAAAAGAGACAGAAGAAACCTTGTTTTCTATTAAGAAATTAGTAGAACAAAATCTTGCTCGTTTCTCTTGGCCATATGAATATGAGTATCGTAAGGAATTACCAAAGACATTAGTAGGAAAGGTTGCCTATAACGTACTAATCCATGAAGAGGAAATGAAAAACAAAACTCGTAAATGGGATAATACAGAAGAGATTCTAGAACAAGTGGAAAATGAAACATCTAATGATGAGTTAATTGACCAAATGAAAAAAAATGGGGAAGAGGAATAACTTATTAAACGTTTGAAAAAAGAGTATTTCAAAAGGCAATGAAAACTCTTTTTCTTTTAAAATAACGGAGAATAGGATATACTAATAATAGGTGATAAAATGAAAATACTTGCCAGTGACTTTGATAACACAATATATTATTTAGATAACGAAGAAAAAAATGAAAAGAATTTTGAAGCAATTCGTAAATTTGTATCTTATGGGAATATCTTTTGTATTATCACAGGAAGAAATTTCACGGATTTAAAACAATACCTAACGAAATATAATATTCCTTATAGTTATTTAGTTTGTGAAGATGGAGCTCAGATCTTCAATAATATGGATTACTGCATCAATACCACGTATCTTTCAAGAGGAGAAATAGAGAGAATTGAGGAAATATTGAAAGAAGAAGGTTGTGATTATTACTTAGATGATGGATATAATAAAACAGAGTTTTTAGATGATTGTGTAAAAGTTGTGGTAAGATGCACTGATCAAGAAGAAAAAGAAAGAATTGTAAGTTTGGTGAAAAGCAAAATAGATGTTCATATTTATGCTAGTAGAAGACATGTAAATATAATTCATAAATCAGTCAATAAAAAATATGCCTTAAAAACACTGATGAACTTAGAAGAATTAGATTATCATTTGCTCCATGTCATTGGAGATAACGATAATGATTATGAGATGTTGAAAGAATTTGATGGGGCGGTTATAAAAGAACATCATAAAGTATTAGATGAACTAGGAAAAAAAGAAGTAGACTCCCTAAGTGATTATATAGAAATACTAATGAATCCGAAAAAGAATTAAGCAAAATTAATTCTTTTTTTTCATATAATGGCTTAGGTGATAAATTGGATAATTACGTCTTATTCTTGATAAATCAATATGGTTATTTTGGCATGTTTATGGGAATGGTATTAGAAGCAGTAATCATTATTATTCCAAGTGAACTCATTTTAGCAACAGGAGGAATCCTGGCAAGTAAAAAAGTTTTTACCTTTACTAATGCGTTTTTAGTAGGATTATTAGGAAGTGTTTTTTGTGCAATTGCTATATATCTAATGGGGTATATAGGAGGAGAAGTGTTTATAAAAAAATATGGAAAGTATTTTTTTATGAAAGAAGAAGATATTAAAAAAAGCGATAGTTGGTTGCAAAAGTATGGTATGAAAGCAGCTTTGATTGGAAGAAACTTCCCCATTGTAAGAACATTAATATCACTTCCTATTGGTATAATGCGCCTACCTTTTCTAAAATTTGTTATTTATACAACAATTGGGTCTATTCCGTGGACTTTATTGTTTGTTTGGCTCGGATTTCAGCTAGGAGAGAACTGGATTGTAGTAAAAACATACCTAGAAATTTTAGAAATACCCATCAAATTTGCTATATTTCTCCTTATTTTGATCTATTTTGTAAAGAGATTGACAGTAAAAAACAAATAAAGTAAAAGTAAACATTTGACTTCAGCGGATAATAATTAGTATAATAACAATAGATATAAAATAGTGAAAGGATGATAGGATATGGCAGGTCAAAAATTATTGTCAAATGCTGAAATTGACAACATCGCAAAAGAAATTGATCGTTTTAGTGTATCAGTAGATCAAGCAGTAAAACGTTCATCTGGTATGATTGATGGAACATTAAGTTCTCAATTAATGAAATCATACGAAATTTCAAGCCAAAAGAGTGGACAAAATGTTGCGGGATTACGTAATATTGTGCAATATCTAAACGAATATAACAAAATTGTAAACGGAATGGTTGCTGAAACGAGAAATCATTTATTGAAACAGAAGAATTCTGTTGAAGGAAATATTCGATAGGTAGGAAAGGAGGAGAGAGACATGAGTGATTCAAGTGCATATTCATTACAAATGGATATAACCGACTTAAAACAACTACAAGAACAAATAAAATCAAATGGTACTGAGTTTGACACAGCTGTAAAACTTTGTAGACAAATTGCTACGGAATTAGAGGGATCTAATCCAAAGTTAGCGCAAGGATGGTCAAGTGTTGGAGACAAGTTACAATTCTTCTCTGATAGTATTGCGGATCGTGTAGGAGACCTTTACCAATTTATTAATGAACAAATGGAAGGTATCAAGGATGCTGAATTGAAACAGAATGAAACAGTTGATTCTTACATTTCACAAGGAGATCAATTGATTTCAGAGTTACAAGGAGTTCTTGATCAAGTGGCATCATCAGGAGGAGCAAGTAGTTTAGCTTCTGATGTGTCAGCAGGTTCTTCTTATTCTGGAGGAGGAAGTGCTTCTCTAGGGAGTTTAGCAACTGCCTTTGGTGGATTGGCTACATCTCTAGCAAGTTTAGCAGCTACTTCATTATCTGGATTAACTTCTGCATTAGGAGGTTTATCTTCAACAGATGGTTTAGGATCATTTACATCAGCATTAGCAGATGGAGTAACATCATTAACAGGAGGAGTTACTTCTATGTTAGCTGAAGGTGTTACCCAATTGACAGGACAAGTTTCTTCACAAGTAGCTGACGGTGTTACAAAAGCTACAGGAGGAATTACTTCTGCTGTAGCAGGAAGAATTGGTGAAAAGTATCCTGAAGCAGCAGGCTTTGCCAATGCTTTTGCGGAAGAATTTACAAATACTACAGGAGATGTATCTGTTGCATTAGCAGATGGAATAACTTATACAACTGGAGGTGTTTCATCAGCACTAGCAGATGGAATTACTTACACAACAGGTGGTGTTACAACTGCCTTAGCTAATAGAATACCAACTTCTGCAAGTAGACTTGCTCAAGAAGCAGGTAGTATGTTAGCAGCAAGAAATGCTAGTAGAACTACAACAGCATAAGGAAAAATAGATATTTAAAAATACTAGGGTTGCCTAGTATTTTTTTTAAGAAACACTTTACAAATAATCATTGATTTTATGTAAAGTCAAGGTTTATGAATTGACCATATTTTTAGAACATTTTATAATATTATTATAGAGATACAATAGGAAAGGAGAGTGTCCAATGCAAGTTAAAGGAACAGATGTAGGTGGAGGAGCAAGTGGTCAAAAATTATTGTCATATGAAGAATTGCAAACAATTAGCCAACAATTAGGAATTTTTAACTCCTCTATTGGAGATGCAGCACACTATACAGGAGAAGCTATTAATCAAATAGTAAGTATGCCATTAATGATTAGTTACATGAACGCAAGTGCATATAATAAAGACATTATAATACAACTACAAGAAATATCACGCGTATTGAAAGAATATGCAAAGAGTGTAGATAACATGGCAAAAGCAACAGAAAAACTTATAAGTACACATAGAAGTATTTTAGAAGGACAAATAAGATAATAATAGAAAGGATGGATGAATCATATGCAATCAGCTGCTGGAACATTACAAGTTGATATTGATGCTTTAAGAAAGCTTCAAGATACATTAAAAGCTGCCGATTCTGGATTAAATACGGCAATTAGTACATCAAAAGATATTGCTGGAGAGATAGAAGGTGCTAACGCACAGTTAGCTGCAGGATGGAATGATATTAGTAAAAAACTAAAATTCTTTTCTGAGCAACTTGCTTCCAGAATTGGAGAAATATATAAAACATTAGATGAACAACTAGGAGCAATTAAAAATGTTGAACAACAACAGGACGAAGAAATTAAATCTTATATTGATCAAGGAGACAATATTGTTTCTGATCTAGAGAATTTCTTGAGTTCTCGTTCAGCAATTCCTTCAAATGGCTCAAATAATGTTAACCAATAAGAAATAATAAAAAATACTAGGAAGGACTAGTATTTTTTTTATTTATATGATACAATTGGGAACGTTGTAAAAAGAGGTGGATGACTATGGAAAAAAGAAATGTTGCCATTATAGCACATGTTGACCATGGAAAGACAACATTAGTGGATGGAATTTTAAAACATTCAGGAATGTTTAGAGAAAATGAAGATGTTTCTAATTTATCAATGGATTCTAATGCCCTAGAAGCAGAAAGAGGAATTACCATTTTAGCGAAGACAACTGCTATGGACTATAAAGGAGTTAGAATCAATATTTTAGATACACCAGGACACGCAGATTTTGGTGGAGAAGTGGAACGTATTATGAACATGGTAGATGGTGTGTTACTAGTAGTAGATGCGTATGAAGGTGCTATGCCTCAAACAAGATTTGTATTAAAAAAAGCCTTTGAAGCAGGAGTAAAACCAATCGTTGTTATCAATAAAGTAGATAAGCCAAGTGCCAGATGTAAACAAGTAGTGGATGAAGTATTAGATTTATTTATTGAATTAGGCGCTGATGATGAACAACTAGACTTTAAAGTTTTATATGCTTCAGCTGTAAACAATACCTGTTCTGAAAGTGATGATCTTTCACAACAAACAGAAGGATTCAGTGAAATATTAGATGCCATTATAGAAGAGATTCCAGCTCCGCAAGGCGATTCCAACAAACCACTACAATTTCAACCTGCTTTACTAGATTATAATGATTTTGTTGGAAGAATTGGAATTGGAAGAGTACATAACGGAAAAATCAAGACAGGAGAAGTTGTTACTTGCTGTCGATTAGATGGTTCTAAAAAGCAATTTAGAATTCAAAAGTTATTTGGTTATTATGGATATAATAGAATTGAAATAGAATCGGCAGAAGCAGGAGATATTGTTGCTATTGCAGGACTTGCTGATATTTCAGTAGGAGAAACCATTTGTAACAATGATGAGATTCTTCCTTTAGAACCACTTCATATTGATGAACCAACACTTCAAATGACGTTTGGTACTAACTCATCTCCAATGGTTGGAAAAGATGGAAAAATTGTTACAGCAAGAAAAATAGAAGAAAGATTAAATAAAGAAACACAAAGAGATGTATCACTAAAAGTGGAACCCGCAACCAATGAATCTTTCCTAGTAAGTGGTCGTGGAGAATTACACCTAGGAATCCTAATCGAAAACATGAGAAGAGAAGGATATGAATTAGAGGTATCTAAACCAACGGTTATTATGAAAGAGATAGACGGAAGAAAATGTGAGCCTTATGAAGATCTTCAAATAGAAACACCAGAAGAAACAGTAGGAGCTGTGATCGAACAACTAGGTATGCGTGGAGGACAACTGATAAGTATGACGAACTTTGAAAATCAAGTTAGATTACAATATAGTATTCCATCTCGTGGATTAATTGGATTTTCAACAGACTTTATGACGTTAACGAAAGGGTATGGAATCATGAATCACTCTTTCAAAGAATATATGCCATATGAAACAGTAGATGTAGGAGAAAGAAAATTAGGAGTACTTGTTTCCATGGAAAACGGAAATGCAACCGCATACTCTATCGGAAACTTAGAAGATAGAGGAACGATGTTCATCGAACCAGGTACAGAAGTCTATGAAGGTATGATTATAGGAGAATGTAATAGAGATAATGACTTAGCGGTCAATGTTGTAAAAGGAAAACAATTAACAAACACTCGTGCTGCAGGATCTGATCATACAGTCGTTTTAAAAAGACCAAGACCTATTTCTTTAGAATATGCCCTAGATTATATTAATTCTGATGAATTAGTAGAGGTTACACCTCATTATATTCGACTTCGAAAAAAGATATTAAATACCGAAGAAAGAAAGAAGTTTGATGCGAAAATGAAAAATAACTAGAAATAGTTATTTTTTCTTGAAGTTTTAAAGGAATTTGATTATAATGTTATTAGGGTAAAGGTGATTGTATGAGACGCAGAAAAAAAGGTCAAAGAAATGGTCAAATGTCAGATGAAGAACTTCAAAGAACACAAGTACTAAATTTGCAAGATTTTAAGGAAACAGCTAGATTTGAAAGAATTACTAGCAAAAAACCCGCAATCTTTTCCGCAAGTATTGGAATTCTTCTAATTGTACTAGGCTTATTTTTTCCAACCATGCAATCAATGACAACAAGACAAAAGGTACAAGCAAGAAAAACAGATATAGAAGAACAAGTAAAAAAGAAACCAAAAGTAGTAGAAGAAGATATGAAATGTCATTGGGAAAGATTAAATAATGAAAATGGAACAGACGAAAACATAGATATAACTTTCCATTTTAAAGATGATGAATTAGTAAGTGCCACGAAAGAATATATATTAACAAAATCTGCTACAGTACAAGAAACGCCTGCAGAGTTGGCAAGTTATTTAAATGCATTACAATCATTCTTAATGCAAATAAGTGGATATTCAGTATCTGTTCAAACTATTGAAAATGGGTCTATCACAACCACAAAAATTGATTATCCAATTTTAGATATGACGAAAGTGCCTGCCCAACATAAAGATAACTATCGTTTCAACATTACTCAAAAAGAAGGACTATCAAAAGACGAAGTAAAAACCAGTATGGCAACGATAGAGTATAAATGTGAATAAAAACTGCAAAATGCAGTTTTTTTTATAAAATAAAAAACTGCATATTATGCAGCTTTTTCATTCTTATTTAAAGTTCTAATTTCTTTTGCAGAAAGTCTAACTTTTGTACCATCTTCAAGTCTATATACTTGTAAATTTAAATTTTGTCTCTTTTTAGTAGCATTTAATGCATGAGATCTAGTGTTTTTTACATTATCTTTTCTTGTCGTAATATTAACTGCCATAATATCCCTCCTTCGGTATTTGTTCACTGCTTAATAACTTTAACATAAAAACCTTATAAAGTCAAACATTTTAAGCCCTATGCAGTATCTTTATTTTTATGATAAAATAATCAGTAGGAGGGATTAATATGTATATACCATTATGGAATAAAAGCAATTATACGCTATTATCAAGTCTATTAAGAATTGATGACATAATTGAATATGCAAAAGAAAACAGCCTTCCTTCTATTTCAATTGCAGACACAAATATGTTTGGGACAATGGAATTTATTAAGAAATGTGAAAAAGAATCGATAAATCCTGTGGTTGGATTAGAAATAAATCTAGAAGAATTTACAATTGTCTTATATGCTAAAAACTATCAAGGCTATCAAAGTCTAATGAAATTATCTACGATTCAAAATGAAAGAAAAGTAGAATTAAAAGATTTAAAAACATTTAAGCAAGAGGTAATCGTAATTCTTCCCTATGCTTACAAAGAGCATTATGAAGAACTTAGGTTTTATGAGGATTTATATTTAGGTTATAGAAATAAAAAAGAAGAAAAAGAATGTTTAATTTTATCAAAGAACATTGTCTTCTTTAGAGAAAACTTGTATAAAACGTTTGAAGAGAAAGACCTTCTTTCTTATCTATATTGTATTAGAGATGGAAAAACAGTTTTAGATCCATTAGATTATGAGATTGATAACCATCATCTAGAAATGTCAAATCTAGATGAATTATCAAGTAATAGTGGAATTATCAACACGCTTAATATTACGGAAAAATGTAAATTAGAATTTCCACCAGCAAGAAACCTACTACCAATTTATGAGTGTGAAGATCCAGAAAAATACTTATTTGAATTATGCAAGGTAGGACTAAAAAAACGTTTAGAAGGAACCATACCAAAAGAATATCAAGATAGACTTGTTTATGAATTAAAAGTCATAAATGATATGGGATTTCCTAATTACTTCTTAATTGTTTATGACTTTATTAAGTTTGCGAAAAAGAATAAAATTTTAGTGGGACCTGGTAGGGGAAGTGCAGCAGGATCTCTCGTTGCCTACTCATTAGGAATTACCGATATCGATCCATTAAAATATGATTTGTTATTTGAAAGATTTTTAAATCCTGAAAGAAAAACCATGCCCGATATTGATACGGATTTTCCAGACAATAAAAGAGATTTAGTCATTGACTATGTAAAAGAAAAATATGGAGAAAAAAGGGTAAGTGGAATTATTACTTTTGGAACAATGGCTGCCAAACAAGTAATTAGAGATGTTTCAAGAGTATTAAATATTCCTCTTTATAAAGTAGATTCTTTGTGTAAATGTATTTCTGGAACATCCAAGGACTCTTTAAAAGATTTATATGATAATAATAGAACTTTTAAAACAAGAATTGAAAGCGATACGTTATTATCGAATATGTTTAAGATTGCTTTAAAGTTTGAAGGTTTTCCAAGACACACTTCGCAACATGCTGCAGGAATTGTCATGTCCCAAGTGGATTTAGATGAAGTGGTTCCTCTCATAAAGATGGATAATATGTATCTAGCAAGTTACTCCATGGAATACCTAGAAGAACTAGGTCTCTTAAAAATGGATTTCTTAGTAATCAAAAACTTAACATTAATTGATAATATCATAAAAGACGTAAAAGAAATTTATGGCAAAGAAATAGATTTTGCTAAAATACCATTAGATGATAAAGAAACATTGAAACTATTTGAAACAGCAAACACCTGTGGAATCTTTCAATTTGAGTCAGCTGGAATGAGAAATTTTTTACGCAAGTTAAAACCAAATACTTTTGAAGATATTTTCGCAGCTATTGCGTTATTTAGACCAGGAGCAGCTCTAAATATTGATTCCTTTATTAGAAGAAAACATGGGGAAGAAAAAGTAGAGTATTTAGATCCCTCTTTAGAATCTATTACAAAAAATACTTATGGTATTTTAGTATATCAGGAACAAATCATGCAAGTTGCGAATATCTATGCAGGATACTCTTTGGGGGAAGCCGATATTCTTCGTCGTGCTATGTCTAAAAAGAAAGTGGATTTATTAAAAGCAGAAGAGGAGAAATTTGTTCAAAAAAGTATAGAAAAAAATCACTCTGAAGAACAAGCAAGAAAGATATTTAATTTGGTACTTAATTTTGCAGGTTATGGATTTAATAAATCTCATTCCGTTGTCTATTCTATTGTTGCTTACAAGATGGCATATCTAAAATGTTATTATCGAACGATTTTCTTTGCTAATTTACTTACCAATGTCATTGGATCAGAAACGAAAACAAATGAATATATATTAGAAGCAAAGAAAAATCAAATAGAAATAGTAAAACCAACTATTAATAATAGTGAGTCAACTTATAAAGTAGAAGACGATAGAATAATTTATCCAATCTCTAATATTAAGTCAATTGGAGTTGTCGTAACAGAATCAATTAAACAGGCAAAAGAAGCAGGACCTTTTTTAGATATTTTTGATTGTTTTAGTAGATTATATATCGCAGGAATTGGTAAAAAAGTATTTGAGACATTAATTCTTGCAGATGTATTCAAAGAGTTTGGTTATAATAGAAGAACACTCATAGAAAACTTAGATAGTTTGTTTAATTATGCAGAACTTACAAAAGATATCGATCCTTCTCTTGTCATGAAACCAGAGATGGAAAGAAAACCAGAATATGAAGAATCTTATTTACTAGAAAAAGAAAAAGAAGCCTTTGGATTTTATCTTTCTTCACATCCAACAACGATGTTTAAAAAAGATAATCCATATTGCATTTCAATCCATGAGATAGATCAACATTTTAATCAAACAATAGATACGTTAATACTGGTAGAAAAGATAAAAACAATAAATACCAAAAAGGGAGAACCAATGGCCTTTATCACAGGAAGCGATGAAACAGGTAGTAAAGAATTTATTATCTTTCCTAAAGTCCTAAAAGGTTTTGAAAATATAGGAAAAGGAAATATAATAAAAGTAAGAGGGAAAGTAGAAAAAAGAATTAATGAAATCCAAGTGATTGTAGAAAAAATAAAAATACTACAAGGAGAAGAAAATGAAAAATAAACAGAAAATATATGGTATATTTTCCGTAGTTTTGTTGCTGGATCAATTAATAAAAATATTGGTTCGAAAAAACATGGAACTATATGAAGAAATAAAAATTATTCCCCGATTCTTTTCCATTTACTATGTAGAAAATACAGGAGCCGCTTTTTCCATATTAAAAGATGCCACAATAGGGTTAATTGTGATTAGTGTAGTTTTTATTGTCCTTATTAATCGAGAAATAAAAAAAGAAGAACAAAATCTCAATACACTTTCTATTTTTTCTTTAGGAATTATTCTAGGAGGAATATTTGGAAATCTAGTAGATAGAGTTCTTTATCATCACGTAATTGATTATTTATCATTTACTTTAGGAAGTTATAGTTTTCCTGTATTTAATCTTGCTGACATGGGTATTACCATAGGATTGGGATTATTATTGTTTGATGCTTGGAAAAGAAGGAAAGAAGTATGAGAGAAATATTTTATGAACTAATTGAAGAAGCTGCCAAAGGAAAAGTAATGCTTTTTAATCATGAATGGCCCATTGGATTTAATACAAAAATAACGGAAGACGGAGAAGACAAAGTATTCTTAAACAATGAGAGAAATCTATCAGTTCTATACATAAAAGATGAGGAAAGATTCTTTGATAAATTAGAAGAATACCTAAAGAAAGAAATTAAAGCAAATAGAAAAATGCCTGGAGAAGTAGAGGAAAAAGAAAGATTAAAATATTTAATGGCCTATTTATTTGTATATGCCACAACAGAAGACTTTATAAATCCTGTTTCTTATATTCAAAAAAGAATTGATTTTTTAGAAGACCATACTTTTGATGAATTAGAAGAAAAAATTTCCATTTCCTTGGAACCAAGAATAAAAGCAAATATAGAAATAATGCAAGAAACTAATCCCATTTCCATGGAAACACCTAAAAAAATGGTTATAAGATTAAGAGATTCTGAACAAGAATCTTCTGTCTTTCCATTACCTAATATTTATTATGCAATTCATGAAGATAAAGGGGAGAAAGTTTGTTATATTTATAGTTTGCTAAAACCTAAGGAAAAGAATGATTCAACAGAAGAAGAAATAAAATTTCAAAAGAAAATGAATCGTCTATTATTTAAACTAAACGATGGCCTTACAGAGTTAGATGAATATAATAGTGATAGTTTTTTAAATATTAAAGATGTTTCTATGCCCTTCATTTTTTGTTTAAATATCTTTGTATCTCTATTACAAAGAAAAGGGATAGAGAGAGTAAAAGCAGTACCTTACTTACCTGTCTGTTACTTAGCAAGAGAATTAACAGCAAGCGCCTCAGAGAAGAAAGAAGAATTAAGAAAAAGGAATCAACAAATACAAGATAATCAAACAAAAAAATTTATAAGGACGTTTAAGAGATTAAGCATCCAAAATCCATCATTAAGAATTGATGCTTATCCCTATGAAGTAGATGAGTTTTTAACCATGAAACTAATTCCTAGGCCAAAAGAAATAGAAAATATGTTGCTAGAAGAATCTAGTAAAAGAGTAACAGAAACAATATCAAAATAGGAGGAACCAATGAATAGTAGTTTTAAAGAATATTATTTACAAACAAAAGAAAAAATAGATCAAAAAATACAAGAATTCAATCAAGAGATGGAAGAAGAATCTTCTCCTCTTTTAAAAGAAAATTTTGAATATTTTACGAACCTAAATAAAGATGGAAAATTAGTGAGAGGAACCTTAGTCAATTTAGGTTATTCTTTACTAAAAGAGGATACAGATTATTCTCTGGATTTATCACTTGCCTATGAGGTGTTTCAAACAGGAATTCTAGTACATGATGATATCATTGATAATGATGATACAAGAAGAGGAAAAGAAACCATTCATTTTGTGAATACTAAAAAATATCAAAAGTATACGGATAATAAGGAAGAGGCAAAACACCTAAGTGATTCGATTGCCATATGTATGGGAGACTATGGTCTATATGAGGCAAATAGAATCATATCAGAAAGATATGCAACTTGTCCTAATTTAGGAAAAGTATTATCTAATTTTAATCGTACCGTCTTAACAACGATTAAAGGAGAATTATTAGATGTCATTCTTCCTTTCCAAGGAAAACATGAATTAATATCTACAGAAGATATAGAAAAAAACATTTTAGAAATATATCGTTTGAAAACATCCCATTATACAATTATCGGTCCTATGTCTGTAGGAATTCTTTTAGCAGGGGGAGACGATAATAAGCTAAAAGATATAGAGGCTTTTGGAGAAAAAGTAGGGATTGCCTTTCAAATACAAGACGATGTATTAGGTATTTATTCCAGTGAAATGGGAAAAGTGAAAGGATCCGACATCAAAGAATTTAAACAAACAGTTCTTTATTCTCATATATTAAATACACCATATAAAGATGAATTCTTAGAGATTTATGGTAATGATAACATTGATGATGAAAGGATTGAGAAAGTACAAGATTTATTGAAAAAAGCTGGCTCATATGACTATGCAATTCAATTAATGAATACCATGTATGATGAAGCTTTATCTTTATTAGATGGATATGATTGGATCAAAGAAGAGAAAAAAGAATTATTAAGAGGTTTTGTTAATTATTTAAGAGAAAGAAATAAATAGGAGGATCTATGCAGTTTATTGAATATCCAAAATGTAGTACTTGTCAAAAAGCAAAAAAATATCTAACAGAACACAATATTAATTTTACAGATCGTATGATAAAAGAAGAAACTCCCACGAAGGAAGAATTAACAAACTGGATTCAAAAATATAAATTAGATATAAAGAAACTTTTTAATACAAGTGGATTAAAATATAGAGAATTAAATTTAAAAGAAAAATTACCATGTATGACAGATAAAGAAAAAATAGAATTACTAGCAAGTGATGGAATGTTAATAAAAAGACCCATCCTAGTAATGGATAATAAAATACTATTGGGTTTTAAAGAAAAAGAATACCAAGAAATAAAGTAGGGATAAAATGAAATTTTTAGGAAGTAAAACCATTGAAACAGAAAGATTAATATTACACAAAACAGAAGAAACTGATTTAAAAAAACTTTGGAGTATTCTATTGTTGGAAGAGGTGTCTAAGTACTATCTAACTGCAAAAATAAATACAGATTGGGAAAAAGAAAAAATTTGGCAAATGAAAAAATTACAAAAAGCATCTAACCTAGATACATTTATTTGGACAATTGAGTTAAAGGATTCCAAAGATGTAATAGGTCAAATTAGTCTTCACCCAACTGATAAAGATAATATTATGGATATAGGATGGTTTCTAGACCCATCGTTTCATAAAAAAGGGTATGCATATGAAGCAGCATTAAATGTATTAAAATATATGTTTTTAGAATGTGACCTAGAAAAAATTGAAACCTGTGTCTGTAAAAAGAACCCAAACAGTTATCACTTAATGGAAAAACTTGGTTTCGAAAGACAAGATACGACCAGGATGATAAAATATACATTGTTAGATACAGAAGAAGAATGCTTCAATTATGATTTAACAAAAGAAGATTTTATAAAGAAAAAAGAGGGATAAAATGGATCGATATAAGTCAGCAAAAATAACAGGGATTTTGGGAATGATTGGAAATATATTTTTACTAATCATCAAGGCAGTGGCAGGGATCATGAGTAATTCTCAATCTTTACTCGCAGATGCCTTTAATAGTGCAGGGGATATTTTTTCCTCTTGTATGACTTTTATTGGAAATAAAATAAGTTCTAAAGAAGCAGATGAAGATCATCATTTAGGACATGGAAAAGCAGAATACATCTATTCTCTATTAATTAGTATTTCTATGCTTTTATTATCTTCTACAATGATAAAAAATGTATGTAAACATCTAATCAATAGAGAATTTCTTGTTTATTCTCCTTGGTTAATAGTCGTTTGTGTTATTACGATTGTTTTAAAAGCAAGCTTATATTTTTACACATCTTATTTATATAAAAATAGTAATAATATATTGATTTTAGCAAATAGTAAAGATCATAGAAATGATGTGGCAATTACATCTTTAACATTGTTTTCTATTTTATTAAGTAATAAGTTTGTGATATTAGATTCCATTGTAGGTATTATGATTTCTTTATGGATTGCTTATACTGCTATAAAATTATTTATAGAAAGTTATGATGTTTTAATGGATAAATCCATGGATGATGCAACCAAAGAAAAAGTATTAGAGGTCATTAATAATCACAAAGAAGTCATCAAAATCAATCATTTTAATTCCACTCCTGTAGGATATAGATATCAAATTTCCTTTACGATTTTTGTAGACGGAAACTTATCCACCTTTGAAAGTCATGAGATTGCTAATTCTTTGGAAAGGGAAATTGAGAAAGATATTCCCGAAATATATTTAACAGTGATTCATGTGAATCCAGTTCATATAGAGGGCAAAAAACTTGAAAAAAAGGACTAAATGTGATATAATGTCTACACATTGAGAGGGGGTAGGCAGAATGAAATCATTTAGTAATACAGACCAATTACGATCTTTTATGAAAAAAGAATCAGATCGATTGGGTATCAGTATAGGAAATGCTTATACAACTTATATCTCTAGAGCTTTTCTAGAGAGAGTATCTAAATATAATAATGGACACGTATTAGTCAAAGGTAGTTCTGCTGCCACAGCTTATTTAGGAAGGTTAGTGCGAGGAATTACAGATGTGGATTTGGCCATGATGGGTTCTATTGAAGAAAATGATGATTTAATCCGTTACTTCATGGAAGAAGAACCAACATCTCCTTTTTCATTTCAATTAGTACGTGATCCAAAAGTAACACCTACAGGAATTTACCAAATGTCATTTGAATCTACATTTGATAAAACCAGACAACCATTAAGAGTGGATTTACAAGAAAACTATAATCGTTTAATTGAGAGAGAAGAAAGAATCATGCCCGCTGTCTTTGAAGGGGATTTAGAATTTAAAGTATTAGTTCCTTCTTTCGAAGAGTTCTTAGCTGAAAAATTGTGTATTATTCTAGAAAGTAATAAAACAGATGTGTTAAATACAAGAGTAAAAGACTTTTATGATATTTACGAACTACACGGTGGTAAGTACGATCCGGAGAAACTAACAAAGTATTTTGGACAGATGTTAGCGTTAAGAGGAAAAATCAAACTACAAGATGCATCCACACTTTATTTAGATAAAGATTTTATTTCACAACATGAAGATTTGTGGAAAATTGCTAAGAAAAAATATGACTTTTTAGATGATGATATTGACTTGTATGGAGCCGTATACTATGCCAGAGCAGTATTACGTGAAGAATTACAAAAGAATGGTTCCATCATGCCAGTAGTGGTAAGACCTAAACAATTTGTAAAAACTTCAAAAACAGTAAAATAATGAATACTAGTATTCATTATTTTTTTATGATATGTTAATAGAGGATAATAAAAACTACAAAAAATAGGTCATAATATGGTATAATGGTATAGATTAGGAAGTGGGTTACATGGATTTAAATGATTTCTTTGATAAAAAAGTAGAAGAAAATTTTGATATCAAATCAAAACGTATTAGCATGCTTGAAAACTATGGTGAAAATTTTCAAAAAAACGAGTATATCACAAATCCAGCAATTGGAAGAGATGAACAAATCAAACAACTTATTTTAATTCTATTAACACCCGAAAAATCAGCTGTCTTGATTGGTAAACCTGGTGTTGGTAAAACAGCAACCGTAGAGGGTCTTGCTTATCGTATCCAAAGAAATCAGGTCCCTGATGTATTAAAAGGATATCAAGTAATAAAATTAAATACAGCAGCTCTATTGGGAACGGATCCTGTAACAGGAGAGTCAAAAGTACAAACTTTAATAGATGAATTAAAAGACAAAACAAAATTGATTTTATTTATTGATGAAATCCACACCTTAATGGGAACAAAAGGAGAAGCCTTAGACTTTGCCAATATGTTTAAACCAGCACTTGATAGAGGAGATATTAAGGTAATTGGTGCTACGACGACAGAAGAATATGAAAGATATATTTTAAGAGATAAAGCCTTTGTAAGACGTTTTCAAAAAGTAGAAATATTTGAACCAACAAGAGATGAAAATGTACAAATACTCATAGGAACGCTTCCAAAAATTGAATATAAAACCCAAGCAAAATTAATGTATACACCTTTTGTTCAAAGAAGAATCATGGAGTTTATTACAGATATTACGAGCGAGTATAAAAGAATTTATGAAATAGGTTCACGCTATCCAGATGTTTCTTTAACCATCATTCAACAAGCTTTTTCTAATGCTTTGTTTGATAATAGAAGAGCAGTCAATATTATGGATATACGTCAAGCTATTACTAGTAGTAAAAATATTTATCCCGATGTAATCGCAAAATCGATGCCTCAATTTGACACGACTTTTGCTGATCAAATTAATGAATATAATGAAATGACGCAAGGTCAATATGAAAGACTAGGAGAAGAAGTAGAATAAAGGAGATGAGTACATATGGTATGTAGTAATTGTGGAAACACGTTAAAAGAGAATGAAAAGTTTTGTACATTATGTGGTACCTATAACGATCCATCTAATTCTTTAGAGTCAGATGTTAAAACTAAGAATAAAAAGAAAAAGAAGAAGGAAGCATCTCAAGATGAATTTTTTGATGATTTTTCTCCGATAGAGGGAGAAGAACTATCAGATGACGATTATGTAGGAGATAGTTATGAAGAATTTGATTTTGAAGATGATGAAGAGAATACTTCTAGAAAAAAGGGAAAAAGAATTGTACAAGAATATAATCCAAAAGATGATCCTGATGTGGTAGCTTATATTGGAGAAGACTACAAATGGATTGCTGAAAGACCTTTCAATATCTATGCTTTGTTATTAAGTTGGATTTACTTTTTATATCGTAAACTATATCTAATAGGAATGATTGGATTAGCTATTACAGGAGTTATTTATAAGTTTTTCCCGGCTATATTAATACCTTATATTGTTTTATCCATGGTAGGAAGTGGGCTTGCTTTTAATAAAATATATCTGGATATAGTAGAAGATAGAGTGGCAAAACTACAAAATAAATCAAGAGGAATCGATGACATGGAACTTCTATGTAAGAAAAAAGGAGGAGTAACAGTTATCATGCCTTTAATCATCTTTATGATTTTCTTAGTAGTGATGCTTTCAAGTTATTCTAATTTTAAAATTAAGACAAATCAAAAAGAACCAAATTACTGGGAAGCAACCAGTGATAATACAGCCAATTGTACAAAAATATGTAGAGAGTTCTATGACAATAGTAAAACTTCAGAAGAGACAATGGGAGAGTTTGGTTGTGAAGTTATTTCCAATACAAAGGGAGAAAAATATTATAATATCTATATTAGATCCACAAAAAATGGAAATACGAGATATGTTCTTTACGAGTATGATCCAAATGGCTATGTAACACTAAAGGGAGATACAGAATACCTAGAACAACTAGAAAAATTAGAAAAGGCAAAAACAATATCAGAAAATGATGAAGAATTTTTAAAAACAACAAGATTATTGCCAAATGAATTAACATCGATTAAAAAATCTTCAGAAAGCGAAGATAATATGATCAAAAGATATGAAAATACTGCGCCAAAAACCCATTTCTATTTCATAAAAGATGATCTATATAAATAAAAGAGTTTGTAAACTCTTTTTTTTTCAGGTATAATAGAATTAAAGATGAATAGTAAGAAAGGAGTATATTCATTTAGCGCCTGGACTGTAATAAGTTGACGAGGATAGTAGGATATCGAAAGATTCGGCGGGTACTACTACGGATGGTGATTCGAGAGATATATAACAAAAAGTAAAATTAAAATTACAACAAAGTATATATCAACACATATGTTTTTATTGTGGAGGAAAAAATATGTGTGGAATAGTAGGTTATGTTGGGGAACAACATCCAAAAGAATGTTTAATAGACGGTTTAAAGAAATTAGAGTATAGAGGATATGATTCTAGCGGAATTGCAATTAAGAACAAGGATACTATTCAAATAATTAAGAGTACGGGAAAGATATCAGATTTAGAAGAAAAAATTGCAAATGAGAAGTTAATCAAGTCAAATCTTGGAATTGCACATACGAGATGGGCAACTCATGGGGAAGCAAATGAAACGAACGCTCACCCACATAAAGTAAATAGGGTAACCATAGTACATAATGGAATTATTGAAAATGCAACAGAATTAAAAAACAAGTTAGTAAACGAAGGAATTGTATTTAGAAGTGAAACAGATACAGAAGTTGCTTGTGCTGTGATAGATAATTATTATAATGGAAACCCAATTGAGACAATCACAAAGGCAATTAAAGAATTAAAAGGTTCTTATGCTTTTGGAATTTTATTTGAAGATCAGGATAAGCTATATGCAGTAAGAAAAGATTCTCCTTTGATTATAGGAATTGGAGAGAAAGAAAATTATATTGCTTCTGATATCGCGGCTATCATCAAATATACAGACAAATATATTTTGTTAGAAGATGATGAAGTGGTTGAGTTATCAAAAGACGAAGTAAAGGTGTTTAAAGATGGACAACCAATTGAAAAAGAAGTAAAAACATCGACCATGACAATTGAAGATGCCAATAAGGGGAATTATAAACACTTCATGTTGAAAGAAATCATGGAAGAACCAATTGTCTTACAAAGAACATTAAATAAGTACATTCATGATATGGATCAAATGGCAGATATTAGTGATTATGAAGAAATTCATATTGTTGCCTGTGGCTCTGCTTTATATGCAGGAATGATTGGTAAATGTTTGTTAGAAGATAAAGCCAATATAAAGTGTATGACAGAATGTGCTTCAGAATATCGTTATAAAAAAATAATCTATGATAGAAAGACACTTGTCATTCTCATTTCTCAATCGGGAGAGACAGCCGATACAATAGCGGCTATGAGAAAGGCACATGAAGAAGGAATGGACACCTTAGCGATTGTCAATGTCAAAACATCAACCATTGCAAGAGAAGCCAAGAAAACACTATTTATTGAAGCAGGACCTGAAATTGCCGTAGCAACAACAAAAGCATATTTATTACAGGTCGCAATGTTTTCTTTAATTGCCTTAAAAGCAGCTGTCAGTAAAGGATTAGAGAAAAATGAAAAAGAGATTTTGGAAGAAGCAAAACATCTTCCAGAATATTTAAGAAAAGTATTAAATGATAAAGAAATATTTGAAAATGTTGGAAAAGAAATCCATGAAGAGCATAGCGCTTTCTTTATAGGAAGAGGAATTGATTATGCGATGTGTGAAGAAGGAAGCCTAAAACTAAAAGAAGTTTCCTATATTCACTGTGATGCTTATCAAGCAGGAGAATTAAAACATGGTACCATTTCATTAATTGAAGATGGTGTACCTGTATTTGCTATCATTACAGATGATAGAATCAAAGATAAAACAGAATCCAATGTAATAGAGGTGGAATCACGTCAAGCAAGAATCTTTATCATTACCAATGATCCAAGTATCATGAATCATCATTTCAAATACGTGGTAGAAAAATTAAGTGATTATTTCCAACCAATTTTAATCGTACCACCCTTACAACTAATAGGATATTATACCGCTCTAACAAGAGGATTAGATATTGATAAACCAAGAAATCTTGCGAAGTCTGTTACTGTAGAATAATAATGAACACTCATAAATATTCGAAATAAAATATATTGAAAGGAGAATATTTATGTGTGGTTACTCATACCCATATCCAGTAAATCAAAACAATGATGGATTTAATGGATGGTGGGCAATCTTTATTGTTATCATTATCATCTTTTTCCTATTTTGGGGATTTGGCAATAATAATCGATAAAAAAAAGAGAAGAAATTCTCTTTTTTACTTTGTATAATGATTCAGATTAATAATAATATTTCCATCCTTCTCATAAACAAGATCTGGATTAAAATCACTTTGATAAGTAAGATAATCTTTTTCTTCTCCATACTTTATATCTAATCCATAAGCCTGTCTACAGAATCTTTCAAAGCCTAGTTTACGGAGATTATATTCTGTCCAAAATAGTCCCTCATCAGAGATATAACCATAGTTCTTGTTCGTAAGATTATGATTTGTATTCTTGATTTCTCCAATCACAATAAATGGTTGATCAAGTTGATTCATATGGCTCTTAATAGCCCCATCTATCACTGTGTAATAAGTAGAGTAAGTTTCCTCTAAAGTCATATAAGTTGCCTGATCCTGTATCCAATAATTTCTAAATAATAATCCAAATAGAATACAAATAAATAGTTTTATAAACCTCGGATGAGGAAAGCTTAGTAAAAAGATAAAGAATACTAAATAGGATGCGCTCATAAGTAACTGTAGTTTAGAGTCCGCAATCACAAAGATAACACAATTTAAAAATACAGGAATTAGTAAGATAAGAATGACTACAAGAATCTTATGAAGAAGAGGAATTGTACTCTTAATTAACTTGTATCCAACAGAAAGGATAAATGATAGAAAGATTCCTATATGAATCCATGTATGATAAAAATAAGTATTCTTTGTGATTTGATTGGTAAAATACATTTGATAAAACAACTGGTAAGACTCTATGAATTTTTTGGGAAAATTAAGAAAAGTAGAAACTCCAATCTGATTAGCATTACTATAAGATGCCATATCAATATGAAATATAAATAAAGATATTTTCATACATATAAGGTAAAGAACAATTCCAAAAATGCATAAGAGTAAATACATTCCGCTCTTTTTAAAATTCATTTTATGATCAACTAAAAGTTTTATTTGAAATAAAATAAAGGTAGTAATGATTAAGGATAAGTATGCCTGATACATGGATAAACTTACTACGACAAAAAGTATAGGTAAACAATACCTTGTCCACTTGTTTTTTCCTTCATAAAAACAGTATACAGATAACACTCCACATAAGAAAGCTGCAAGATAGGGTACAGAACAATAATGAAATAAAAGAGTAGCGGAAATAATAGGACTAAGAGTCATAAGTAAAACAGTAAATAACTTAGAAATCTTATCATCAATTCCAAATAGTTTCATAATAAAGAACGTAATTAAAACAATGAGTAAAAAACTAAGGAATAATTCGAAACTAGGAACGGATATAAAGCCTTTTAATAATCCAAAAATATATAATCCAAATCTTCCCAAAGATATCTCCCAAGAATAACCTTGATAATAAGTATTATTTAATAAAACATCCGCCGTTAAAATAGGCTTTGTCATAAGTGGCAAGTGAACAAAAAACAGAAAAACAAACAAGATAACAAAGACCCAATTTTCTTTTTTTAAAAGTTCTTTTTTCATAAGAATCACCTGAGATTATTCTAACATAGAAAGGTTTGAAAAGAAAGAATTCTTGTGTTATTATCTAAGTAGAGATGATATTATGAAAAAATTGATAAAGATAGCAGAATATATTTTATTTTTGATGTTTTTAATACTAGTATTTTTTGAAAAACAAAAACTAACAATTTTTTTGACAATACCTGTTATCTTATTATTGTATTTTGGAAGTAAAAAAATAAAAGTAAAAAACTTTTCTCTCTTTTTACTGATCATAGCTTTCTTGATAAGGTTTATATCCATTATTGTTTTAAAAGTAGAAGTTGTAGATGATTTTAAAACGATGTTAAATGCAAGTATAAGTCTCATTGAAGGGGATTTAAGTTTTATGAATGGATTTTACTTCCAAACATATCCTTTTCAGTTAGGACTTGTTTTATATCAAGCACTCCTATTAAAAATAGTGAGTAATACATCCATCTTATTATTTATGAACTCTGTCATAACCACTTTATGTGTATGGATGATTTATTTAATTAGTAGAAATCTAGTACAAGAAAAAACAGCTAGAGTCATATCCTTTGCCTATTTATTCTATGGATATCCCATTTATTTAAACTCTGTATTCACAAATCAACATATTCCTCTTTTGTTAACGTTATTAGGAATTTATATACTAATAACGAAAGAAGAAAATTGGAAAACGGCTTTAAAAGTAGCTACGTTACTTGCCTTTGCCAATTTCTTTAGAACAGAGTCCATTGTGATTGTTTTTGGAATTATAATTTATAATATATGTTATATCAGAAAAGAGAATTGGAAAAGGAAATTATCTCATCTAGGAATACTATTGTGTACTTATTTAGCCTTAACGACATTAACTACGCAAATCATTACACATAGCCCTCTCTATAAGGCATCAAAAGAATCATTGGATAAAAATGTAACACTATGGAAATTCTACTGTGGATTAAACGATGAACATAATGGAAGATATAATGATGAGGATGTACAAAATTATTTTTCAACAGATAAAGAAAAAGATTTAGTTTTAAGTCGTATAAAAACGGACTATAAAAAATTCCCAGTATTGTTTCTAAAAAAAGAAGTGATATTATGGACCCAAACAAATTATGACTTAAGACTCACAAATGAATGGGCAGATTCCACATTTTTTAAATGGATCCAATTTTATAATCAAGGATATCTAAATCTTTTAATTGTTCTTCTAATCATTAGTTTATTTCCCAAAAGAAAAGAAGAGGAAGATCCTAAAATCATCTTTGTGAAAATATTGTTGGCAACATATTTTGGAATATATATGTTTATAGAAATATCTCCAAGATATGCATATAATTTACATATGTTTTGTTTTCTAATTTTAGGAATGGGTCTTGAAAGAATCATTTTGAGTAAAAACAGATTTTTTCCAAAAAAAGAGGAGGAAAAAATAGTAGAGTATCAGTGGGGAAAACCAAAAAAGAAAAAACCAAAAAAGAAAA
>JAFWKJ010000009.1 GCA_017511375.1 Bacilli bacterium
AAGATGGAAATGTTATAAGCTGGGCATCATCTGGTGCAATTGGTTTCAAAGGAAGTAAAAAATCAACTCCATTCGCTGCTGGAATGGCTGCAGAAGCTGCTGGTAAAGCTGCATTCGATATGGGAATGCGTAAAGTGGAAGTTAGAGTTAAAGGTTTAGGACCAGGACGTGAAACAGCAATTCGTTCATTACAAACGGCTGGACTTGAGGTAACAGCAATCGCTGATGTTACACCAATTCCACATAACGGATGTCGTCCACCAAAACGTCCAAGAGGATAATCTGGAAAGCAATTATTGAGGATATAAACAAAGGTTTGTTTAAAAAGTAGAGGGAGGTTAGTTTCATGTTACAATTTGAAAAACCAATTTATAAAATTACGGATTCAATCGAAAATAATTTTTATGGAAGATTTGAATTAGAACCATTAGAAAGAGGATTCGGTACTACAATAGGAAATGCATTAAGAAGAGTAATGTTATCATCATTACCAGGAAGTGCAATCAGTAGTATTAAAATCGACGGAGTTCTTCATGAATTCCAAACAATTGAAGGCGTTTATGAAGACGTAACTACGATTATCTTAAACTTAAAAGGAATCGTATTCAAAAATCATTCAAATGATGCAAAAGTTGTAAGAATTAATACAACAAAAGAAGGGGAAGTAACTGCTGCAGATATTGAACATGATGCAGACATTGAAGTTATTAACCAAGATAAAGTAATTTGTACTTTATCAAAAGGAGCTTCACTAAATATGGAAATGACAATTACAAATGGTCGTGGATATGTTAGAAGTGAAGACAACAAGAGAATTCATGATATTAAGAAAGTAGGAGAAATTGCTGTTGATTCATTATATTCTCCTATTGAAAGAGTTTCTTATGAAGTAGGAAATGCTCGTGTAGGGCAAGACGAAAGTTATGATAAATTAATCATGGATGTATGGACAAATGGTTCCATCAAACCAGAAGAAGCAATTGCTCTAGCTTCACGTATCTTAATTGAACACTTAGAAATCGTTACCGATTTATCTGCCATCGCAGATGTAAGTGGAATGATGATAGAAAAAACAGAAGATCCAAAAGTAAAAGCATTAGAAACATCAATTGAAGATTTAGATTTCTCTGTTAGAGCATACAACTGCTTAAAGAGAGCAGGAATTCACACATTACAAGATCTTGTTAATAAGAGTGAATCAGATATGATGAAAATACGTAATTTAGGAAAGAAATCTCTAAAAGAAGTATTAGACAAAATTAGAGATATGGGACTAGTATTACGTGACGATGATTAAGATAAGGAGGAAGTACTATGTCATATAGAAAATTAGGTGTTGACAACAAACATAGAAGAAGCATGCTTGCAACTTTAACAAAACAAGTAATTATGAATGAGTCAATTACAACAACTGAAACAAGAGCAAAAGAAACACGCAAGTTTGTTGATAAAATGATCACTTATGGTAAAAAAGGTGATTTAGTATCTCGTCGTAAGGCATTAGCTTTCTTACACAATGATACAGAAGTTGTTAATAAAGTATTTAATGACTTAGCAAAACGTTATGAAAAACGTAACGGTGGATATACACAAATTTTAAAATTATCTGAAAGACGTGGAGATGACGCCCTAATGGTTATTTTAAGATTAGTAGAAGAAGCTAAGAAAGAGACTAAAAAGGAAGATAAAAAGGAAGAAAAGAAAGCAGCTAAGAAAGAAACAAAGAAAGCAGCCAAAGAAGAAAAGGAAGATAAATAATCATAAAAGCAAGTAGGAATACTTGTTTTTTTGTAGAAAAACAAGGAAATAGATGATATAATGAAAATGAGTAGGTGATGTTATGAAGGCATTGATAACAGGAGCATCGTCTGGAATAGGATTAGATATGGCAAGATATCTTGCTACTAAAGATTGTGAACTTATATTAGTGGCGAGAAACAAAGAAAAGCTTGAAAAAATACAAGAAAAACTACCTACAAAAACTACAATCATCGTGGCAGATTTATCGAATGAACAAAGAGTAAAAGATTTGTATTTAATTGCCAAAAAAGAAAACATTGATATTTTGATTAACAATGCAGGTTTAGGAGACTTTGGAAATCTAACCGATACAGATTTAAATAAAGATCTAGAACTAGTGAATACAAATATCAAGGCAGTTCATATTCTAACAAAGTATTTTGTAAAAGATATGGAAAAAAGAGATACGGATACTTATATATTAAATGTGGCTTCTTCTGCAGCTTTTCAACCTGGACCACTTATGAGTACCTATTATGCA
The DNA here is from genome assembly GCA_017511375.1 of Bacilli bacterium. Classification (GTDB taxonomy): domain Bacteria; phylum Bacillota_I; class Bacilli_A; order RF39; family UBA660; genus UBA3789. The sequence goes on from JAFWKJ010000009.1 coordinate 2,282, forward strand.
ACAAAAGCCTATGTTTATCAGTTAACAGAAGCTTTATACTATGAAGAAAAGAAAAAAAAGACAAAGGTACATGTTTCTGTATTATGCCCAGGCCCTGTTGAAACAAACTTTAATAATGTGGCAGGGGTACATTTCTCAGTAAAGCCAATGAAGAGTACAGATGTAGCTAAATATGCAATCGATAACATGTTTAAAAACAAGATGTTGATTATACCAGGATTTAGAATGAAATGTGCAAAATTCTTTAGTAGATTTGCCTCAGACAAATTCCTATTAAAGGTAATTTACGGAGTTCAAGAAAAGAAAGCCAGCGATTAGTTGGCTTTTAAAAAACGATTGGGGGGATTACAATGGACGTTATTTTAAATATTAATAATTTAAACTATCAAACAATCTTTCAAAATTTAACACTCAGTTTAGAAAAGAAAAAAATTATAACCATCGCAGGTTCTAATAATAGTGGAAAAACGACATTATGTAGAATATTAGATAGAAAGATTCAAGATAGTTTTAATATTAATCTAATGGGAAAAGACATTGATGAATATTCCCTAGAAAAATACAACCATTTACTACAAGTTGTATATCCCAAAGAATATCATTTTCAAGAAACTACTCCTAGGGAAGAAATAGAAACAGTAGAAACGCTAAAAGAAAAAAAAGAGTTTATCATAAACGAATTAAAAGCATTAAAAATATTAGAGAAAGAGATTATTAAATGTAGTATGACAGAAAGGATTTGGCTTCAAATTATGATGGCCATCTTAAAATCGAGCGAAATTGTTGTGATAGACAATTTGGATTATTATTTTGATCCAATAGACTTACAAACATTTTATGATTTCATCAAAAAATGTACTAAATTTTTTCATAACTCTTTTATTGTGACAGCGACTTCCTTAGAAATGGCAACTTCTTCAGATGTTCTATATATTATTCAAAAAGGAGAGTTTATTCTTCACGGAGAACCACTGACAGTTCTTCAAAGAGACAATGTGATTAATAAGGCAGGACTAAGCGTTCCATTTATGATTGATTTATCTGTAAAACTAAGAGACTATGAACTAATCAAAGACATTGAATTAGATCAAGAAAGACTAATAGAAGCCTTATGGAACTAGAATTAATAGAATATCCTTATAAGGATCAAAAACTTAGTTTTACATTAAAAGAAAAGGAAATAAATGGAATTAGTGGAAGTCATTTAGAAGAAATAGTGGAAATCATTAAAAGAGATTTTCGTCATAGAAAAATAAATCATAAACACATAAAAGAAGAAGACTGGAAAGAAATAAAGAATAAAATCATAGTAGTAAAAGAATGGTTAGAGGATACCATTCATGAGGATTCATTATATGATGTGATGATAGAATACATGAAAGTTCATGAAATCTACCCAAGGAATTTAAAGAAAAAAATAAAAGATTCTTTAAGAATCGTTGGTTTACCAGATACCTTGTTGGATAGGAATATTTATTCTTTATCGACCTCAGAACAGAAACTTGTACAAATGGCGATGTCATTACTATCAAACCCAGAAATGATGATTCTAGAAGAACCATTCAAGGTATTAGACTTAAAAAATCGTAAGAAGATTATGATGGTTTTAAGAAAAATCAAGGATCAATATAAAAAAACAATTGTATTAGTATCGAATGAGGAAGAAATGTTGTTAAAAGAGACAGATCATCTAATCATATTTAAAAATAATAGAGTTTTGATAGAAGACAAAACATTAGATGCCTATAGAAGAGTAGAGTTTTTAAAGAAACATAAGGTGGAAGTTCCTAAGATCATAGAGTTTAGCTATCTTGTCCAAAAAAATAAGAAGGTAAAGATAGATTATCATAAAGATATTAGAGATATTATCAAAGATATCTATAAACATGTATAGAGGTGAAATATGAAGTACTTAATCAAGTTTTCCTATGATGGATCAAACTATGCAGGATTTCAAACCCAAAAGGGATTTAAAACAATCCAAGAGACAATGGAAGAGGCTCTAACAAAGATAAATAATGGTGAAAAAACACATTTAATTGCAACGGGAAGAACCGATAAAAAAGTACATGCTTTGGCACAATATGCGCATGTAGTAATCAAGGTGAATATTACCGAGAAAAAATTAAAAAGAGCTTTAAATAGCAATTTGCCAGAAGATATTCATGTCATAGAAACAAAAGAAGTGGAAGAAGATTTTCACGCAAGATATCAGGTAAAAGAAAAGATCTATGAATATAAAATGAACTTAGGAGAATATAATCCAATTGAAAGAAATTATATCTTTCAGTATAATCATGAACTAGATTTAGAAAAAATGAAAAAGGCTATCAAATGCTTTGAAGGAGAACACGATTTTAGGGCCTTTGTGACAGAAAACAAAGAAAAAGAAAACTGTGTGAGAACCATCACGTACACGAACATAGAAAGAAACCAAGATATCCTAAGCATAACCTTCAAAGGAACTGGTTTTCTTCGCTACCAAGTAAGAAATATGGTAGGAATCCTAATTCGCGTAGGAGAGGGGAAAATAGCCCCTGAAGAGGTAGCGAAGATACTAGAGAGTAAAGATAGAACAAAATCAGGCAAAACAGCCCCAGCAGAAGGATTATATTTAGTAGATGTAATCTATGAATAAAAGTTGTAAAAACATGATAAAAAAAGGAAAAAGTATTGATTTTTAATCCTTTTTTTAGTATAATTCTAATCGGTACATTCAAATATCCCACCTTGACTAGATCCTGGGAAAATCTAGTTGAAGTAAAAGGAGAAAAAAATATGACAAGTTATATGCAAAAAAAAGAAACGGTAGAACGTAAATGGTATGTAATTGACGCAGAGGGAAAATCATTAGGTAGAGTTGCTACATTAGCTGCTACTTACTTACGCGGAAAAAACAAACCTACTTACACACCACATATTGATTGTGGAGATAATATCATTATTATCAATGCTTCAAAAGTAAATCTTACAGGAGATAAATTAGATAAGAAAATGTATTATAACCATTCACAATATACAGGTGGATTAAGAGAGAGAAATGCAAGAACAATGAGAGAAAAATATCCAGAAGAAATGATGGAAAGAGCTATTAAAGGTATGTTACCTCATAATAGACTTGGAAGAGAAATGTATAGAAAACTACACGTATATGCTGGTGCTGAACATGAACATCAAGCTCAAAAACCAGAAGTGTTAGAGGTTAAGTAGGAGGGTTTAAGTTATGGCAAAAGAAAAGAAAAATGTTTATACTGGAACTGGACATAGAAAAACAAGTGTCGCAAGAGTAACACTTACTCCAGGAAAAGGAAAAATCACAGTAAACGGAAGAGATGTAAGAGAATACTTCCCATCTGAAATCTGTGTAATGGACTTAACACAACCTCTAGAATTAACTAACACAAAAGATATGTTTGATGTAGATGCACAAGTAAAAGGTGGAGGTTTCCAAGGGCAAACAGGAGCTATTCGTTTAGGAATCACAAGAGCATTACTTGATTATGATAAAACTACACCAGCTGATTCAGAAAATAGTTTCAGAAAAACTCTTAAAGTTGCAGGATTCATCACAAGAGACTCTCGTAAGAAAGAACGTAAGAAACCAGGATTGAAGAAAGCACGTCGTGCACCTCAATTCTCAAAACGTTAATTGTTTCAAAACAAAAGACCAGATATGGTCTTTTTTGTATGTGATAGAAGGGTGATTTCTATATCTTTAGAAATATGTTGGCTTGATAAAAAACGTTCTATAATCAATAGAGATATTTTAAAATACAATAATATAATAACATATCATTAAGAACATGTAAGTAACTTATAAAACTATGATATAATAATAATGAGACAATCAAGAAGTTAATAAAGGAAGTAAATTATGAAAGCAAATTTTAAATGTGTTGTTCACATGATGATTACAAAGGACAATAAAGTATTAGTACAAAAAAGAAAAGGATCTAAACTATGGCCTGGGTTCTATTCATTACCTGCAGGACATGTAGATGAAGGGGAAAACCAGTATGAAGCTTTAGTGAGAGAAGCAAAAGAAGAATTAGGAATCGAATTAGATCCAAAAGATATCACAAAGCATTACGTGGTTTTAAGAAATAACCATTTTGAAATCAATGGAAAACAACTAGAACCATACATTGATTATTATTTTGAATTAAGCAAATATAAAGGGATTCCTAAAATTATGGAAGAAGATAAATGTGATGAACTAATTTGGATTAATTTAAAAGAGTTGCCAGAACCATTTGTTAATTACCAAGGAGATTTCTTTGATAATAGGGAAATGACATACTATGACTGTGAAACAGATGGTGCGTATATCAAAAAATAAGGAAGAGAAGAATCTCTTTTTTTTATCAAAAAAAGAAAAGAAACATAAAATATTACGAGGAGGATTTTATGTTTAACTTTGATTATTTAAAGACAACTTTGTTAATTGCTATTGCGTTAAGTTCTATTACATGCACGTTTGTACAAAAAACAAAAATATATATCAAAGGCAGTAAAAATATCACACTATACTCTTTACTAGTAAACTTAGCATTTAGTATTATTTTTTGTAAGTCATTCACAAGTATTGATATACCAAATAGTTTATGGATAGGTTTATTCTCTTTTCTAGGAGCAGACTCTATCTATAAAACATTAGAGGGAAAACTATCTACCTATACAGAACTGATTCAAAGAAAAGAAATAAGCATCTCAAAAGAGAATATCATCAACGAGGAGGATAAATAATGGAGAAACCACTTTTCCCTTCTAAAAACATGAGGATTACCCAAGGCTATGAAGAAGGAACTCATAGAGATAGTTATGCAATCGATAATGCAGGAGCAGATTACGGAATAGAACCAATTTATGCTCCTTATACAGGTGTTGTTAAGAAAATCTATGAAAATGATGCGAATGAGGTTTGGCTAGAAAGTATAGAACCTGTGGAATATCCCGATGGAACGGTTGATTATATGACCATGATGTTTGGACATTGTAATGATGTGAGTAACTTATATGTTGGGAAAAAAATAAATCAAAATGAAGCGTTTTATCAAGAAGGAACCAAGGGAAATGCGACAGGAAATCATTGTCATATCGAGTGTGGAAAAGGAAAATTTACGGGATCTGGTTGGGTAAAGAATAACAGTGGTTTTTGGAGTATTGAAAATAGAAAAAAACCAGAAGAATGTCTCTGGATTGATGATAGTATAAAAGTTTTAGATAACAACGGCTATACCTTTAAAAAAATAGAAAATAAAAAACCCACAGAATTTGTGGATAAAACTTTTATAGCGCCTAAAACAGACTTGTACGGCGTATATCTAAAGAAGAATCAAAAAGTAAAAATTGAGAAATTATCCCAATAACAATTCCATCATCATCATAAGAGAAAAACCAAGTAGAAGAATGAAGGCCATAAGGTCTTTATTTTTATTTTTTTGACTCTCAGGAATTAGTTCCAAAACAGTTACAAATATCATCGCACCTGCCGCAAAAGAAAGAACAAAAGGTAATATTATTTGTACTTTTAAAACAAGAAGTGCTCCTAAAATAGCAGAAATTGGTTCTACGATTCCACTGATGGCTCCTAACAAAAAGGATTTAGAACGAGATAAACCCTCTCTCCTGATAGGAAGACTAACAGCACTTCCCTCTGGAAAGTTTTGAATGGCAATCCCTAAGGTAAGAGTGATGGCAGAAATAAGGCTTCCTCCATATAAAACAGTACCAAAAGCAACTCCAATTGCTAATCCTTCCGGGATATTATGAAGAGTAATAGAAGTCGTTAATAACAAACACCTTTTAAATGAAATTCCTTTTTGAGGTAAGTGAGCAAAAAGATGATTGCATACATAAATAAAAATACCCCCAAATAGAAAACCAAAAAACACGGTAAAAAAGAGATTTTGTTGTTGCTTAGAAGATAATTCTATAGCGGGTTCTAATAAAGAAAAGAAAGCTGCTGATATCATAATTCCTGCCGAAAAGGATAATAATCCATCCATAAGATTTTTCTTCACTTTCTTAAAGAAAAATACAATGGCAGCCCCTAAAAGGGTAGATAAGTAAGCAACAAGACCACCATATAATGAGTACATGATTACTTGAAACATTTAAATCACCACTATAAAGTATGTGAAAAGGAAAAATTTGTTAAAAAATAAGGGAGATAGTGACGAATTTTTATTGTAAAAATTACAATTATTTTATATAATTATTATATAATCAGAATAATATGGGGTGATTACCAGTGATTGTAAGGTTAATCAAGAAAAAGAAAATTTACAACTTCACTTTACCAACTAAAATCTCCGGAAATTATTGGATTACTGATAATGATTATTTGGGAAATGTACGTAACCTAATTAACGTAGAAGAAGATAATGGAAAATGGAAGATAAAATCAGACTTCGAAACCAAAATCATGTCAGGAGAACAAGAAGTTGAATCTGCATACTTAAAAGATTATAGTCTTTATTTCTTAAAGATAAACACAGATAACGAATATGTGATTTTATACTGCTCCCCAACAGTAGATAAAGAAAGTTATCGATTGAGATTAACCGGTAAAAATGAATTATTGATTGGTAATTACAACAAAGCCCATATATGCTTTAACTATCCTTTGGTATCAAGGGAACACGCAAAACTAATTTATAATAACGGTGTTTGGATTGTACAAGATCTAAACAGTAAATACGGAACATATGTAAATAGTATCGCTATCACGGCAAGACAATTACAATATGGTGATATTATTTTTATCATGGGATTAAGAATTATCGTTTTAAAAGATACATTGATTATCAATAATATTGGTAGCAATTTAAGTATTGATAATAAAGTATTAGAATCCATTTCATCGCTTACTCAAAAACAAACAGAGTTTGATAATCCAGATGAAGAAACGATTGAGTTCTATAAAGAGGATGATTATTTCTATAGAGCCCCTCGTTTTAAAACAGGAATTGTGGATGCTAATATTGTAATTGATAATCCACCAAATAAGTTGGATGAGGAAGATAATACGCCATTAATATTTACATTAGGGCCAATGCTTACAATGGCAATGTCTTCTATGTCTACAGGAATCAGTGCTCTACAAGGTGTCATTAATGGAACAACAGATATGGCAACAGTTGCTCCAACATTAGCGATGACAGGGGCAATGATGGCAACGATGTTATTATGGCCAAACCTACAAAAGAAATTCCAAAAGAGACAAGCTAAAAGAGCTGAAAAAGAAAGAAAAGTGAAATATCTAAAATATCTTGAAAGTAAGAAAGAAAGTATTCAATCTGAAATGAAGATTCAAAGACAAATCTTGATTGATAATTATCTTCCATTAGATCAAACAAAAGAAATTGTTTATCAAAAGAAAAGAAACTTATGGGAAAGAGAAATAGGTCAAGAAGACTTCTTAGATTTAAGATTAGGAATTGGTTCTTCAGAACTAAGAGGTAAAATTAGTATTCCAGAAGAACACTTTGCTTTAAAAACAGATGATTTGTTAAAAGAAGTTTATAAAGTAGGAGCAGAATCAAGAACGCTAGAAAATGTACCAATTTCTTTAAACTTTATCAGTAGAAATATTGTAGCAATTATTGGAACTGCTACCAATAAAAAACAGTTTATTGATGGTTTGATATTACAAATCATTACTTATCATAGTTATGAAGATTTAAAAATTGTTGTCTTCACGAATAGTCAAAATGAAAGCAATTGGGATTATTTAAAAGTAGCACCTCATTGCTGGAACAATGAAAAATCATTCCGTTATTTTGCAACCAACTTAGATGAAGCAAAAGAAATTTCTTTGGAACTTGAAAAAGAAATTCAAAGTAGAAAATTTAAAGACAATAATGGAAGAATGGAAATAAATGCAGAAGACTACAAGAACTATAGACCATATTATTTGATTATCACAGATGATTATAAATCTGTAAGAGATATTGAATTACTAAAAGATGTTGGCTCAATGCCAGTAAACTATGGTTTCAGTTTGGTTGTAATAAGTCCAAGATTAGTTAATATTCCAAATGAATGTAATGCTTTCATCAGTATTGGTGATAAAAAATCAGGAGTATTTGAAAATGAATTAGTTGCAAACAAACAAAAAGAGTTTGTGGCAGACTTTGATCCTACACTTAACATCTATGAGTGTTGTAAGATTATCGCAAATATTCCAATTGATATTGCAAAAGAAGCCCAAGCTTTACCAACTTCTGTTTCTTTCCTTGAAATGTGTAATGTTGGTATGGTTGAGCAGTTAAATATTCTAAATAGATGGAAAGTAAATGATCCAACGAAATCACTACAAACACCAGTTGGATTTGATAAGTCTAGAGAATTATTTAAACTAGACCTTCATGAAAAAGCACATGGACCACATGGTTTGATTGCAGGTATGACAGGTTCCGGTAAATCTGAATTTATCATTACATACATTCTATCAATGGCGATGAACTATCACCCAAATGAAGTTACATTCATCTTAATAGACTACAAAGGTGGAGGACTAACAGGAGCCTTTGAAAATAGAGAAACAGGAATGAAACTACCACATCTTGCAGGAACCATTACCAACTTAGATACGGTAGAGATGAACCGTTCCTTAGCTTCTATTCAATCCGAATTAAGAAAAAGACAAAGACAGTTTAATGAAGCGAGAGATAAATTAAATGAAAGTACGATTGATATCTATAAATATCAAAACCTATATAGACGTGGATTAGTAGATAAACCAATCTCTCACTTATTCATTATTTCAGATGAGTTTGCAGAGTTGAAAGACCAAAGACCAGAATTCATGGAACAACTAATTTCAACAGCACGTATCGGACGTTCTTTAGGTGTCCATCTAATTCTAGCAACCCAGAAACCAAGTGGTGTTGTTAATGATCAAATCTGGTCAAACTCAAAATTCCGTGTATGTTTAAGGGTACAAGATAAATCAGACAGTATGGATATGATTAAATGTCCAGATGCTGCCGAATTGAAAAATGTTGGTAGATTCTTCCTACAAGTTGGTTATAATGAGTTGTTTGCCATGGGACAAGCTGCCTGGGCAGGAGCACAATATTATCCAACAGAAAAAAGAAAGAAGAAAGTGGACCAATCTATCACAATTGTGGACAATGTAGGAAGCCCAATTAAATCATTAGATACAAAACAAAATGATATTAAGATTCAATCTCAAGGAGAAGAAATTACAAATATTATTAAATATATTGTAGGAGAAGCAGAAAAAGAACACATTGAGGTTGAACAATTATGGCTTCCAAGAATACCAGATGTAATATATACAGATGCCTTGAAAGAAAAATATAATTATAAACCAGTCAAGAATGTAATTAATCCAATTATTGGAGAATATGATGATCCTGATAATCAAGCACAAAATATTTTAACCCTTCCATTATCTGATTTAGGAAATACGATTATCTTTGGTTCCGCAGGAAATGGTAAAGAGTTGATGCTTGCAGGTATTATCTATTCAAGTATTACTTCTCATAATTCAAATGAAGTTAACTTCTACATTTTAGACTTTGGTGCAGAAACGCTAACTATGTTTAAGAATGCACCACATGTAGGAGAAGTAATTCTATCTTCTGATGCTGAAAAGATTGCGAATACATTTAAGATGATTGACTCTGTCTTAGAAGAAAGAAAGAAAATCTTCACAGACTACAATGGATCATTTGATTTCTACATCAACCATGGTGGAAAACAAATTCCTCTTATTGTAGTTATTATCAATAACGTAGAAGCCTTCTTAGAAACTTATAGTGACTATGAAGATTTAATTGGTCAAATGACAAGAGATTGTTTGAAATATGGTATTATCTTCATATTTACTACGAATGGACCTAATACAGTACGTTATCGTTTAAGACAAAACTTTAGACAAAACGTTGTATTACAATTCAATGATCCAGGAGACTATTCTTCTGTCATACCAGGAGTAAGAAAGAAGGAGCCTTCTAAAGCATATGGACGTGGTATGATTTTATTAGATGCCATTTTCGAATTCCAAACAGCCTATGTATATAAAGAAGAAAAAATGTCTGAGTATATCAAGGTTGTCTGTGAAAAACTTAACAAAGTATGTGATTATCAAGCTGCACCAATTCCAATTCTTCCAGAAGTTGTTAATCGCGAATATGTAGCACAATACTTAGGAGCTTACAAGCACTTACCAGTGGGTGTTACGAAAGATACACTTGAAATTGCAACAGTCGATCTTGGTAACAAGTTTATGTATAACATTACAGGAGACGATGTTACAGCAGAACCTGCCTTCTTACGTGGTGTTATGAACAACTTGTTAGCTGTTCCAAATACTGAAATCATTGTAATGGATGCAAGTGGAATCTTTAATGAAATCACAGATCAAAATATACTATATAGTACGGATAGTTGTGAAACAGGTATTGCGCGACTAAAAGATGTAGTTACACAAAACGATCCTACAAAGACAATTTTTGTATTTATCATGGGAATTAATACATTGCTTGGTAAGATGATGGCAACAGAAAAAACAGATTTCCTTGATTTGATTACAAATTCAAAACAATTAGGAAATGTCCGCTATATCATAGTTGATAATATTGATGTAATTAAGAGTATCAATTTTGAAGCATGGTATAAAGGAAATGCAGATATGGCAGAAGGTATTTGGATTGGTAATGGTATAGGTAACCAATTCACATTAAAGGTTACAACAAACTCTCGTGTCCTAAGACAAGAAGTAGATCCAGGTTTTGGATATGTCATTAGAAAAGGAAAAGCAGAGTTAATGAAACTAATGTCTGACGAATAGGAGGATTTATATGAATGAAAATAAAATATTAATAGAATTAGAAATACCTCTTATTGAAGTAAAATATGATATGTTTATTCCTATCAATAAAAAAGTAGGAACAATCAAATCACTAATCGAGGACTCTTTAATAGAATTAACAGATAAAGCATATATCCCTAGAGAAGATACAAATCTTTATAGTAAAGAAAGTGGAGAATTGTATGATGTTAATAAAACAGTCCGCGATACAGATCTAAAAAATGGTTCAAGAATAATTCTAATATAGAGGAGGTGCCCTATGGACGACTACAACCGATATGTTACAGCAGTCAATAAGATATTTGATTATCTAGAAAAAATGAAAGCTGGATGGAATAACTTAGATAATAAGAATTATATAGACTCAATAGATGAGTTTAAAGGTGTCGTAACTTCAAGAGCAAATGAGTTTAAAAATCCACCAACGGTTAAGTTGGAAAAGACATCTGCTGAAATAGAAGAAGAACAAGAAAAGGCTTTTGAAGAAGAACAAGAGGCAAGAAAACAAGCACAGCAGGTAGGCGAGGAGTTAGAACCTGAACGCTTACCAGAAGAAGAACAACCTTTAGAAGAAATACCAATGAAGGAAATTCCTGCTTCATTTGATACGTCTCTTCCAGAAGTACCAAGTGTGGAGGCACTAGGAGAATGATGGATAAATTAACATATGAACAAGTATTAACCATCGCAAAAGAATTAAGGAATGAAGCTTTAGCGATAGAGGATTTATCTAGAGCGAGAGAAATTCAGGATTTGATTGATTTTGCAGATACAGTAGAGGCCTATGCCAAGTATTTAGAAAATATTGTTGAACTAAACAAAGATGCCGATAAAGCACTCGAGGATCTTACAGGAAAAAAATAGAACTTTCATTAAGAAAGTTCTTTTATATTTTTATAGATTGTACATTTAGGGAAATAATAATTTAAAATTGTATAAGTATTTCCCCCATTATTTTCGATACAACTAGCTCCATAGATACTAAGTCCCAAAGCGTTCCCTACACCTTTCGTAATAAATCGCAAGCCATTTTTATTCACAATAATCGATATATCATTTGCTTTTAAATGTAGAATTTCTTTCATTTCACGAATAGAAAATGTCTTATACTTCATCTTAATAGAACTTCCATTGTTTTGTACAGTAATAGGAGAAGAAGCATCAAGAGAAATATGAAATAAGTTGCTTAAAGTATGATAATCATAATCAATAATGTGTAAGTAATCAGGGGATGCTAAATCCCATAAACTTTTGACACTGGATAAGTATGGGTACTTTGCATTAGACACCGTTTTTCCTCCATTACAATAATGAATAAAAGGAAGAATATATTTCTTTTGATAAGCTAGAAATAAACAAGAAGAAGCTTGAATAATAGAGGAAATACGATTCAAAATAGAAGAATAGTTTGTGTATTTTGTTTGATATTCAGAAACAGGAATATAATAAGCAAAAGGATTATCTGCTAAAACAAAACCCTCTTCATCCATTTTTTTAAATACATACGTATTAAAGAGAATACAAATACTTCTTAAAACTTCATCCCCTAAATCATCCTGATAATAAGCAAACAATATGCTAGTTAAATACTCTCGTAGAGTCATTTCAATCATAGATTGATCCTCTAATTTTAAATGAAGAAGATAATGATCAGGATCATAATAATACGGATGTTTATATTCAGCCTTTTTCACAATCACCCCATCAACAACATAGTAGATTTTATTTCCATGAAAAGGAATTTGATTAATTTGAATGTATTGATTGGAATAAAGAGCTAAGTCTTGATCAAACTCACTAGAAAATTCATAAGAATGACTTAAGTATAAATAAAGGATTTCTTCTCCTAAAACATCTCTTATTTCGTATTTTGAAATCATAGATATCACCTAATTATAGGATGTTCCAAAAAAAGAAGAATATACAAAAAAAGAATTAAAATTCAAAATATTTTAATTCTTTTTTATCATTACAATTTAAACCAGTAACATAACTCGTATTATCAAATATCTTTTCTAAGTCAATGTTCTTATCATTTAGATAATCAAAACTCGCACAAGTAAGTACTTTCGCCAGCTTAATAGCTTTTAAATATAAATCTACAAAAGACTCAGTGCTTGTTTTATCATAAACACAAGGGTTTCTCCATAGAGTGTGATCACTATTAAGATAGTTATGCGTATCCTCTAATGGGTAGTGATAACTAATGGCTTCAAAACGGAACCAACTTCTTGGAGTAAAAGTATCTGCCAACTTATAAAAGAATTTTTTGATTCTAAAACGATCTTTTCTAAATATTCGAATAGAGTAACGCATTTGTTTTAAAGATTTATAGTATACCTTGCTCATATCCGCCATTTGAAAAGTATTATAGAATGTATAATCAATTGTCTTTTCTAAATCATTTGAGAAAGGACTAATATCAAAACAAAAGTCTGAGAAATTAAATCGATAAGGATTCATATTCATACGTCTTTGAATCATATCGTTATCTATAAAAGTTTCCATAAAGGCATGAACATTATTATACTTATAGGTTGAAGGTTTATCCTTTTCAAACTTACCAGTACGATATACCACATAAGGATGAACAGTAGAATCTACTGCATAATGACAGATATTTCCAAAAAGATAGGAGTACGTATCCTTATCCTGAATATGATTATCTTTCATATATTTTAAAAGATTTAAAAAGAACTCCTGTGATTGATTTTCATGAAAATAACCTTGAAAATGACGCATCTTTTTCCCTGGGAAAATTGAAAATAAATTATAAAACTTTAAACTATCAATTCCTTGACCGTACATTTTGCTTTTTTCTAAATCAAGTTGTTCACATACTTTATCAGGTAAAATATCATAGACATCTTTCACAAAGAAAGAATGTGTTGCTGTTGCTGGCATATCTATTCCCCCTAACCACCTAAAAATATTATAACATAGTTGAAAGAAAAGGAATACTTTTAATAAAAAATATGCTATAATCTATAATAGGGTGAGACTATGATAGAGAAGAATTTCAAAAACCTAGACGAACAAATAGAAATCTTTAAATTTAAAGGTATGATTATCAACGACGAAAAGTATGTCAAAAAAGTCCTACTAAGAGAAAATTATTTCTTTTTAAATGGATATAGACACCTATTCTTAGTTTCAGAACAAGAAAAAAGATTTAAAGAGGGAACCACATTTGAAGAAATGTATAGTTTATTTCTCTTTGATAGAGCCTTTAGAAATGTATTGTTTAAATATTTATTAGTAATAGAAAATAATTTAAAATCAATCATGTCTTATCAATTATCAAAGAAATATGGTTATAGAGAAAGAGATTACTTAAAGTCAAAGAACTTTACCAATGATCCAAACAAACAAGCACAGTTAAATGATTTATTAAAGAAAATGAAACGACAAATACGGGTAAATGGTTCACAACATAGCGCAACGCTTCACTACGTATCAAACTATGGGTATATTCCTTTATGGATCTTAGTAAAAGTATTATCTTTTGGAATTGTCAGTGAATTATACCAAGTACTGAAAAAAGAGGATCAAAAAGATATTGCCAATATTTATGAGGTTAGTCCAGAAACACTAATAGTTTATTTACCGCTTTTAGCTAATTATCGTAACTTATGTGCTCATGAAGATATACTGTATGAGAATAAGACACAAAAAGCAATAGATGATACAGTATATCACCAATTATTAAGAATAAAAAAGGTGGAAGACGAATTTGTACAAGGGAAAAACGATTTGTTTGCACTTATTATAATTATGAAACAATTATTACTAACAGAAGATTTTAAAAATATGACAGTAGAACTTGATAATGTAATTGAAACCCTAAATTATAATTTGCATACAATCGATATTGCTAGCGTTTTAGTAAAGATGGGATTCCCAGTTAATTGGAAAGATCTCGCAAATATGGAGAGGAGCTTTATAAATGAAGAAGATGACGAATAAAGAATTTAAATCAACAATTCTGATCATTTCTTCTTTTTTTGTTGGTTGTTTGATTGGTTTGTTAGGAATGCATTATTTACTTTCACTCGGTTCAAACCATAATCTAACAAAAACAATCAATAAAGTAGAGGATTCTGTAGTATCGATTGAATCTATTGATAATATAGATGTTGAATCAACAGGGACAGGTTTTATTTATAAAAAAGGCTTAAAAAAAGCCTATATCTTAACAAATGAACATGTGATAGATAATTCGGAAATTGAAGTAACAAACTCTAAAGGAGAAACAACATATGCCAAGGTATTGGGAAAGGATGAAGCCCTAGATATTGCAGTTCTTGAGATTGATAGTGAATATGCTCCTAAAGCCGCAAAACTAGGAAATAGTAATAAGGTGGTAGTAGGAGAGGATATATTTGTAATCAGTTCTCCTCTTTCAAAAAAATATGCCAATACTGTTACCAAAGGAATTGTTTCTGGTATAAACAGAACGGTGCCATCTGATTTATATAGTAATGAAGGAACTTTATTTGGAGGCATACAATTTGATGCATCTGTCAATCCAGGAAGCAGTGGAGGTCCTTTGTTTAATGCCAAAGGAGAAGTGATTGGTATCTGCATTATGAAGTTCATTAGAGAAGAAATAGAAGGAATGGCTTTCGCGATTCCAATAGATCAAGTAAAACCTAATTTAAAAAGTTTAGAACGAGGAAAAACAATTGAAAAACCAGAATTAGGAATTACGATGGTAGAAGTTACTAACACGACAGAATTAAAAAAGTATAATATAAAA
Organism: Bacilli bacterium; assembly: GCA_017511375.1. Lineage (GTDB taxonomy): Bacteria > Bacillota_I > Bacilli_A > RF39 > UBA660 > UBA3789. Next base: position 17,887 of record JAFWKJ010000009.1, read on the forward strand.
CTTGATAGTGATTATAATAAAGGTGTCGTAGTGTTAGAAATAAAAGAAGGAAGTAATGCAGATAAGCATCTTAAAAAAGGAGATCTCATCAAACAGATAGATAAAAAAACCATTCTTGAAACAGACGATGTAAAGGAAGTATTACAAATGCACAACAAAGGAGAAACAATTCAAATAAAAGTAATAAGAAATAAGAAAGAAAAAACAATTAGTATCACTTTAAAATAAAAAAGATTTGAATACAAATCTTTTTTTATGATCTTCTTTTATATACATAACTCTTAATACCGGTAGGTTCCGTTCCAATTTTAGAATAATCAAAATCTTTACTGAAATAAGGAATCTCCAATCCGTATAAACTGCTGACTCCAAATATAGAAGTACATATAATTTCTCCATTCTCTTCTAATAAACCATTTAAGATAGGAAGAATTCTTTCAAGTCTTTGCGGAGATCTTTGATAATCTAAAATGTTTGATAAATAGATGGAATCATATTTTTCTCCCATATGAATTCCTTCTTTCGCAATATCCGTATGTTCAAAATCTATTTTTTTATCCATGAGAATGCTTCTTAACTTCCCATATTGTTTACTATAAGGAACTTGGGGAGTAAACATGGCACAAGCAAAAACATTTGTGTCATAGAAATCCCCTTTCACATGTTTTAAATACTCTTGCCAAAATAGGCTGCTCTCTCTTTCGTCTTGATCCTCTGATTTTTCTTTGGATTTAATGATATCTGTAATTCTTTGCTTACTTAACCAATAAGCATTTAACGCTTTATATTCTAATAACCATTTTCTAAGATAGAAATAACGATAAGTAATAGGGTTAATATCAAAAGTATCTACCTCTTTGGCATCATCCACTAAAGCCGAAAACAAAAAATCAGAAGAAGATAATACACTTAATACTTTCTTATCTTTTAAGGAAATCTTTTCAAAAATTGAAGAGATGTTTTCATTGCTATTAGGATAAATATAAGAGAAAGTGCCTAGATTCTCATCACTACGAAAAATCGCATCTAAATAGGCAATATCCTTTTCTAAACTAGCCATAAGTCCTCCTTTTAATGTCTTCTATGAAGAGAATCATTTAAGTTTTCAAATAATTCTTCTGCTTCTTTATACTTCATACGTGGTTTAGTAGTACAAGCTGGATTTAAATAACAAACCACAGTCTCTCCAAAATCACAATTTGTATCACTAAATAATTTATATTTACTTCTAGTAAAAATGTCTTTATAACGACAATGATAACCATTATCTTTTTTTCTTACTAGCACAAATCTTCTTGGATAATAAGGGATAGGACTAACAATAACCTTTCTTCCTTCTCTTGTTTCTTGATATTCTCTAAGTTCAGCACAATATAAATTCTTGGTGGAAATAGACAATTGTCCCTTAAGAAGTTTAATAATCATATCTATGCCTCCTTCGTGACATTATATTATAACGGATTTCATCCAATTTTTCAATTGTTTTTGTGACATACTCCTATAGGATACATACCATATACTAGAGGTGAAAATATGATAGAGTTAATAGTGATAGACGCTGGACATGGAGGAATTGATAGCGGAGCGGTAGGAAATGGATTAGAAGAGAAGGACTTAAATTTAAAAGTAGCAAAATATATTTATAATAGATTACAAGAGTTAAATATTCCTTCTGTTATTACAAGAACAGATGATGAATATTTACCAAAAGATAAAAGAATAAATCGAATTAAAAATATCACAAATAATAATCCTAATACCCTTTTAATATCAAATCATATGAATGCAGGAACAGGAGAAGGAGCAGAAGTCGTTTATTCTTTAAAAAACAATGATCAATTATCAAGCCTTATTCTAGAAAAGATAGGACAGAAAGGACAAATAAAAAGAAGAAATTATCAAAGAAGATTACCAGAAAATCCTAATCAAGATTATTATTACATTTTAAGAGAAAGCAATAGTAGAGAACCAATTCTGATTGAATATGGATTTATTGATAATAAAAAGGATGCGGAAAAATTAAAAAATAATTTAGAAGAATATGGAGAAGCTGTTGTGGAAGCCATTACAGAGTATTTGGGTGTTCCTTATGAGAATGAAATGAGTGAGAAAGCCTATATTGTGAAAAAAGGAGATACTCTCTATTCAATAAGTAAAAAATATAATATATCCGTAGATGAAATAAAAAGAATGAATCAATTAAAAAGTAATCTATTAACAATAGGGCAAGTATTAGTATTAGAAGATATAAAACCGAATGAATACTATATAGTGCAAAAGGGAGATACCCTTTGGTCGATTGCGAAAAACAATCAAGTATCGATTGAAGATATCATAGAGGCCAATGGACTAACAAATAGTAATCTAGCGATAGGGCAAGAGTTATTTATTCCAACAGCAAATAAGGAACCAGAAATAGAATTGGTTCCCGATGAATTTGAATTATATAAAGTTCAAAAAGGAGATAGTTTATGGTTAATATCAAAACAATATGATATTACAGTACCTGATTTAGTAGAAATCAACAACTTATCAGATTTAAACATTCAAATAGGACAGACACTCATTATTCCCAAACAACAAAATACGATTCAGGTTCAGCAAGGGGATACTCTTTGGTCGATTGCGAAGAAGTATAATCTTTCTATAGAGAAATTAAAAGAAATAAATCAATTAGAAAACAACTTATTAAGTATAGGTCAAATTCTTAAGATAAAATAAAAAAGAACCAAATGGTTCTCTTTTTAATTTGTTGATTTTCTAGCTTTGTAGATTCCAAATCCTATACCACCAACTACGACTAGTATGATGATTAGGGCAAGAACGTCGCCAGCAGCGCCTTTCTCTTCATCTTTTGGAAGTAAAGCCATTACATCATATCTTTCTTCAACTGGTGTATTATACATTTCATCAATTTTTTCTTTGATTTCAGTTGCCATAGAGTCTTCGCTGAATCCAATCCATGATTGATCTCCACAGATGATATAAGGAACACCTGATGCATCATCACCTCTAAAATCGCTTACCTTTTGCATTAATGCAGCATTATCTTCATCACTCCATACTTCATAGTACTGAATTCTAAATTTACTACCATATTCTTCTTCAATTGAAGAAAACCATTCTTTAGCTTCTGCACAGTGAGAACAAGTTGCTCCATGGAAGAAATAAACAACAACACGATCATCCTTTGCAGCAGTAGTAGTCTCTTCGTCTTCAGCAAATGCAACAAATGGAAACATAAATACGAAAGCTAATACTAACACGATATACTTTAAATTCTTCATACATAACCTCCTAAAACAATAATAACATATTATTCAACAAAATTAAACAATATTTTTATCAAAGCAAGGTATGAAACTCTCTTGTGCAGTTCCTTCTTCTTGGACAAAGGCATTGGAAATACCAAGTTCTAAAGCGTATTTCACTACTTCATCATACTCTTCCTTGGTAAGTTTTCGATTTAGATTGCTGTAAATACAAGGATTAACAGGGGTATACTGATTCATAATACTAATAAAGATTTCATCCCCATACGTTTTATAAAGATAACGAAGAATGTTCTTTGCATCCTCTAAATGGCCTGGCAGAATGAGAACACGCACAACTAAACCGTTTTTTAATAATCCCTTCTCATCAAGGACAGGGCTTCCTACTTGGCGAAACATTTCATCAATTGCCAATGTCGCGTTCTCAAAATAGTTTTTGCATCCAGAATAATTATAAGCAAGTTGATCATCAAAGTATCGTAAGTCAGCTAGATAGATATCAACTAAGTGATTCATCATCATGATAGTTCCTACGTTTTCATAACTACTAGTATTATAAACAACAGGAATCGTCAACTCTTTACCTTTTAATTTGTGAAGAACCAAAGCAATATTTGGAACATAATGCGTAGGAGTTACTAAATTAATATTATGAGCCCCTTTTCCCTGTAACTCTAAAATAATCTCTCCCAAACGCTTATTAGAAATGGTTTTACCATAGCCATCAATACTTATTTTTTTATTCTGACAATAAATACATTTCATATTACAATGAGAAAAGAAAACAGTCCCACTACCTTGGTCTCCAGAGATAACAGGTTCTTCCCACATATGAAGACTATAATAGGCTAGTTTTATTTTATTCTTTGCTCCACAAACACCAACAGTCTCATAACGATTCACACCACATTTGTTGGGACAAAGCATACAATGTTTTAATAATTCCATAGTCAAAACCTCATAGATATTCTATCATAAAATAAAAAAAACTCATAACATGAGTTTTTCTACATCTGTATTAAATAGATAAGTGCTATTCCAATAAAGCATAAAACAAAAGTAATAAGTGCAAGTGTCGTAATAATTACATTACTTATAAATCCATCTTCACTACTTGTAATATCTTGTTGTGGTTTAGGATCTTTCTTGACAAGCATCTTTACTCCCTCCTTACTGATAGTATGACTATCTTTTTGTGGTTGTGTACCTTCCTCTAGCATAGAACCAAGTTCATTATTTTTTTTATCTTCGCCCATAGAAACTACAGGAAGATGCCGAACAACTCTTCCTTCGTGAGATAGCGTACGAATTCTCATCAACTTCTCAGGGTCTAGCCTATCTTCTAAAAATTTTGCATCATGTTGATCTTTTTCTTTATTTGTATATTTTTTGAATAAATAGATTTGTTCAGGAGGTGTGATTCTCAGAGGAGTTCCTCTAAAATCTACCTCTTCTGCTCCAAATAGTTCACTAGCTAACTCAGGAGGATATTCTTCCTCCCTAACATAAGGATGCCCATTTTCATCATGATAATACCCTTTTGATATGACACTACCATCTTTTTTTCTTTCAAAGGGGAACACACCAATATGAAAGTCGCTATTAGGATCGTTCGCTATGACTTCGTGTTCACCACTTGGAATTCCATTTTTTAATACTCTAGGAGAAGAAAAACGATTATCTTCAAAAAGAAGCCCCATCCGGGAACAAACCTCTCTCAGTTTACCAATATCTTCTTCGTTTACATTTAAATCTATGTCATCATGACAACGATTAGATTCTTGATCATACTTAATATAGCCACATAAAGCACCAGCCAACTGATAATCAACACCTAATTTATTTAATTCTCTAACAAGTTGTTCTAAACGACCATAAATCGTTTCATGATTATTTCTCACGTTGTCATCATCATAACGTTCATCCAATGCTTTTTTTCTACTAGCAATTGCATCAACAAGTTTGTCATTAATTTCATCGATTGTTAAGTCTGAATCCAAAAATAAATCAAGACTCTTTTCAAGTAATACATCTAAAGATTCATAATGTAAGAAATCTAATTTCTGATAGTAACTTGTAACAAGGAGAGTAATTTGTTTTTTGCGCAATTCTCTTTTGTCTTCAGAACTAATCATTTTGTCCATAACAACCACTTCCTACTATATCAATTCTATTATATCACAAGAAAAAAGATAATTAAAATATCTTTTTTAATTATCTTTTTCATTGAATAAAACTAGAGGTTTAATCACTCTTTCGGGAATGCTTGTCTCTAGAAAATCCATACCCCAATCTATTTTATAATCAGGTAAGAATTTTGTTTTGAAAGGCATGGTTCTAGGCATGATAACGATTCCTTCAAATGTCCCAATCATTTTTAAATCTTCAATGGTAACAAGAGGAACTAATTCATGATCAACCATCTGCATTCCACAATACTTAGAAACTTCTTGAAGGGTATAAATATCATCGCTTAGTAAATAGATTAAATTTCCAAAACACATTTTTAGAATTTCTGCTTCTTCCTTAGAATACATACTACATAAGTGAACATAACTACGGATAGTAACAGTAATTTTTATTTTGATAGAACGGCAATTTTCAATCATACGAGAAAAGTCTCGAATAGGAACCATACTATCAAATTCATCTAATAATACATGAAAGTTTTTCTCACTTTTACCATAAAAATTCACATAATCAACAATTTGATTTACAAGTAGAGGAATCAAATTATTACAATAATTAGATACTCCACTAATGATAAATAAAGCACTTGGCTTTTTAGATAATCCATCTAAATCAAAATCACTATTAGATAACATATTAGATAAGTTTTCGCGAGAAATATATTTCTTAATCTTTTGATTGAAGACAGCTAAGATACTTCCTCTAGTCTCAGGAGGTGCTTTTAAAGTACCTACTAAATTTAAGTAAATCTTACTAGAAGGAGATATCTTCTCCATAAACTTTTCACAGTTTCCTTTACTATTAACTTGATAACTTAAAGAAGCAATACTTTCTAGATGAACTTCTTCTTCCTTAGCATTTTCAATTAAATATAAGGAAATACCAGTAAAGTAATCAATAACAGAATTAATCCAGAAAGGATCTGCGTTGGCTTCTGTTCTTTCGTAGAACAAGTAATAGGCAACATCCTCTAAACATTTAATTGCTTTATCTTTTTCACCAGCGTGATATAACTCATAAGGCATTTTAAGAGGATTCCAACTATTCCCATATTTAGCATCTTCAAAGTCTAATACACATACTTCATATCCTTTTTCTTTTAAAGCCTTAGCACATTTGCTATACAATTCTCCTTTAGGATCATTCACAACGATGCTTTCTCCTGCCATCATAGCTAATTTAAGCATCGGAAGTATCATAGATTGTGTTTTACCACTACCTGTACTTCCAATAATTAAATTGTGAGCTTCTCTTGTATCAATATATAAATACTTATCATCATAAGTAATAGGCGTTCCTGATACCTCGACCCCTGTTTCTAAGTTAACCCCTTTAAGTTTTTCAACCACTTCATCTTTTGTGGCCCATCTTGCATAACTCATAATCTCTCTCCTTTCACTTACCATTAAAACACATGGTTTGTAAACATTTTTAAACAATAACGACTTTTTTATGTTATAATGAAAATGGTGATAGGATGAATCAATCATTAGTAAGACAAATACTAGCATATTTAGATGATAATATATATGCCAAGATATCACTAGAAGAATTATCTAGACTTTTTTATTTTCATAAGGACTATATTATGAGAGTATTTAAAAAAGAATTAAATATGACAATTATTGATTATATGAATAAAAAGAGAATTTTTGCTTCTTTAGAAGAACTAAAAGAAACACAAGATAGTATTTTAAAAGTTGCTTTAATGCATGGATTTACTTCTCAAGAATACTATACAGAAACATTTATAAAAGTAATGGGAGTAAATCCCAATACCTATAGAAAATTCACAAAAAACCATCCTTCAGTAACAGAAGATAATACAAACAAGATAAGAAAAAATCTAACCGATTTAAAATATCAGTTAGATCAAATTACAAAATATAAACAAAATGTTCCAAAAGAAACAGTAAAACAATTAACAAGATATCACTAGATATCTTTTTCTTTTAAACTAGCATCACTAAAATCTACATCAATTAGTAAATTTTGGGTAATAGCTTCTCTTTGCTCTTTCACATCGCTAAAAGCATAAATAACACAGTCCATTGCTTCCCATAAGGCAAACGAGAAAAGAAATCCAAACACCTCAGTTAAATAATTAAAATTACTTACTAAATATAGAAAAGTATATAAAGCAAAGGAACCAATTCCTACACAAACTAAACTAATTATCTTTTGCTTTAACTGATTATATTCCTGTTGTACTTTATAAAGCTCAATCGCATAGTGTTCCCTTAAAGTATGACGAATAATCTCTTGTTCATGAGGGGTGAAATCACATCCAATAATATGTAGATTAATAGGGACTTCATTTCCTAACATAGCTGTTTTCTCTTCTATATAATCATAAACGTCTTTTTCTAAATCTGTCTGTGCTCCTATAGTCCAGGAATCAAACAAATCAAATTTTTCTTCAATATTGATAAAAATATCAGCGGAACCATCTTTTGTTAAAAATTCATGTTTAATATAACCTTCTAAGTATTGTCGATCTGAATATTTCTTGATTTTTTCTTTCATTTTACTTTTAAAAGCATCCATAAAATCACCTACTATAATAAGAATAACACATTTTTAATAAATTGACATTCTAAAATAATCAAACTAAAATAGAATATAGAAAGGAGAATACTTATGAAAAAATATATAGCCGAATTTATTGGAACGCTTGTACTTGTATTATTTGGAACGGGAATTGCTGTCGTATCAGGAGGAGATTTAGTAGCAACATCCTTAGCATTTGGTTTAGCTATTATAGCAGAAGCCTATGTAATTGGAGGAATTTCTGGTTGTCATGTTAATCCTGCAGTATCTTTTGCCATGTTTTTACAAAAAAAATTAACAAAAAAGGATTTTGCTTATTATGTAGTAGCTCAGGTTTTAGGAGCTATTACAGGAACTGCTATCTTATATGCTATTTTAGTAGGAACGACTATGGGAACGGCTTCTTTGGGTGCAAATGGTTATGAGTCACTTTCAGCAACGAATATTTCTTTAATTGGTGCTCTTTGTACAGAAATCGTTTTAACATTCGTATTCATTTATACAATTTTGGGTGTTACGAGTGATAAGAAATATGAATCTGTTTCAGGAATTGTAATTGGATTAACTCTTACATTTGTACATTTACTAGGTATTAAATTAACAGGTACTTCCGTAAACCCTGCTAGAAGTTTAGCTCCCGCTCTATTCTTATGTGGAGATGCTTTAAAACAAGTATGGGTATTTATCGTAGCGCCTCTAATTGGAGCAGAGTTAGCAACCTATGTTTATAGATTACTAAATGAGGCAAAACCATCTAAAAAGAAATAGATAAAAAGTTTCCTAAAGGAAGCTTTTTTTGTTATAATGAAGATGCTAGATAAGGAGTGTTAAAATGGCAAAAGAAGTAAAAGTTGTTAATACAGATGACAATAAAAAACATGGAACAAATAGATGTCCACAATGTGGAGCAAGTGATGTTACCTATAATATTAAAAAAGGAAAATTAGTTTGTAATTACTGTTATACGGAATTTGATGCTGAAGAATTGGAAGGGATTGAAAAAGATGTTAAAAAACTAAAAGGAGAAACTAGAACAAGTGGAACAAAAGATATTGATGAAAATGCAAATGATATCGTAACGCTTAAATGTAGTGGTTGTGGAGCAGAGGTTGTTATTAATACAGCAGAAGCCATGAATGCAAGATGTCACTGGTGTAGAAGTATTTTATCTATTAATTCCCAAATAGAAAATGGATCTTTACCAGATGTTGTACTTCCATTTAAATTAACCAAAGAAGAAGCCCAAACCAAAATAGATGGATTTGCTAAAAAGAGAAAGTTTTTTGCAAATAAACTATTTAAAAAAGAATTCACCACCAACAATATCATGGGAGTTTATTTCCCTTATATGTTAGTAGATGCTAATTGTCATGGAAAGTTTTCAGGAGAAGGAGGAGAAGTAGCTAGATCTTATCAAATTTCTAAAGGAAAAAACTCCAAAGGAGAAGAAGAATATGAAACAGTATACGATATAGATATGTATGATGTTCAAAGAGTATTTGATATAGCAATTGACGATTTATCCATAGAGTCTAGTGCTGATAAATTAGATAAAAATAATAAAGATAAGACAACGAATGTCATTAATTCTGTTATGCCATTTGATACAGAAAACTGTGTAAAATATAAAGGAAACTATCTTGTAGGATACACTTCAGAAAAAAGAGATATTAATGTTTCAAATATTGAAGCAAAAGTAGATCAAGAATTACAAGATGTCGCAAGATATGCCTTAAATAAAGATTTGACGAAATATGATGCAGGCGTACATTGGGAAAATGAAGAATTTGAAATCAAGGGAAAACAATGGGTATCTGCTTATCTTCCCGTTTGGTTATATTCATATCAAGATCCTGGGAAACTATTACATTATGTAGCTGTAAATGCAAGAACGGGAGAAACAATGGGAAGTATTCCTATGAATAAAGGAAGATTAGCAATTATCTCTATCTTACTATTCCTTGCCTTCTTTATTATGGCTTTAATATTTGGAGAAAAAGACGAGGTTAGAGGGGCTTTAATCATTTTGGGATTAATCACAGGATTGGTATTCTATATTGCAAAATACTCTAAATATAGAAACAAAGGTGCTAGACACAAATATGAAATAGAAACCAAAAACAAACTGGATATCATATCGAGAGTAGATAATGAAAAATACACCAAGAGAGAGTGCTCTTCCGATACAATTGATTTCGCAAACAATCATATGATTTATGGAGAAGGAACATCTGTTATTCCAAAAGAAAAGAAGGAAAAAGAGTAAAATAAAAAGACATTAAATGTCTTTTTTTATTTCTTCGAAAAATGGCATAAAAGCACTTGGCAAGGCATAGTTCTTTTCAATGTCAGAAATATTTACCCATTGGTAACTTCCAAACTCTTTTTCCACTTCTATTTTATAACTATTCATAAACCATTTCTTATGAGTGAAAATATGAATATTCGTAATACTTAATTCTATAGAAGAAATATGAGGAATTCGTTTTCTTACTTCTTCATAGGTTAGGAAACCTTTTTCATTAGGAAACTCCCACATATTCTTAAGCAAACCAACTTCTCTCTTATGAAGAGCAAACTTATCACCACATTTTAATAAAAATAAAGTATACTCCTCTTCAGATACCTTAGTTTTTACATTTCGTCTAGGTATCAAACATTCTCGATTCTTTAGATGCGCCATACAGTGGTATTTTAGAGGACATAAATCACATTTGGGCATTCCTCCTGGAATACATATAACTTCTCCTAATTCCATAATTCCTTGATTAAAATTTCCGCTATCTTGAGGAAGATTCTTTTTTAGTTCTTCTCCGATTCTTTTTTGAATTTTTGAATCAGCGATATCCCAATCTTTATTATTAATGCGACAAAAGACTCTCATAACGTTTCCATCTACCGCCACTTCTGGGAGATGAAAGCAGATGGAAGAGATGGCTCCTGCCGTATATTTACCAATTCCTGGAAGGGATAAGATTTCCTCATAAGTTTGAGGGAATTTTCCATGATACTCTTTCATAATAATGATAGCTGCCTTTTTTAGATTTCTAGCACGATTATAATAGCCTAGACCTTCCCATAGTTTCAAGAGTTCATCTTCTTCCACTTCACTTAGTGCTTGAATCGTAGGAAGTCTCTTCATAAAGCGATGATAGTAATCGATAACAGCCTCAATTCTTGTTTGCTGAAGCATGATTTCACTAATCCATACGTGATAAGGATCTATATCTTTTCTCCAAGGCAAGTCTCGCTTGTTTTCTAAATACCAATTTAAGATTAAATCAACATATTTTTTCATAAACAAATTATAACATAATAATATATTTTTCTTTATTTTTTTGCTATAATTATCTTAATAGTAAGAGTAGAAGGAAGTGGGATGTATGAATGAGGAGGAAAAAATAGAAACAACTACGGAAGAACCTGTTATGATTGCGGAAAACATTGATGAGATGTCTCAAGAAGAATTGGCATCTATCACAACTTCCGTTCCTGTTGTGAGTGAAGAAACTGTAGAAATACCTCAAACAACTCCGGAGATGGACATTCCAAACAATATGCCAGATTTGGGAAATAGAGAAGAGAATAGTACAGAGGGGAACGTACCTACATTTCAACAAATTCCAGGAGTAGAAGAAGAAAAGAAAGAGGAAGAAAAGGTAAAACAACCTGAGGAAGAGGAAAAAACGTCTTTTGCTGAAATCCCTACAACTCTTACGGATATGTATCAAGCAAAACCTTCTTCAGAACAGAATGCTTCTTTAGAACCAAAGCCAAATCAAGGAGAAGAAACTGCACAACAAGAGGAATCGGAAGAGGAAGAGGAATATGAAGATTCTCCAAAAAAGAAGAGCAAATTAGTGCCATTAATCATTTTTGGAATTGTATTGATTGCTGTGGTAGTCGTGGGAGTTATAGGATTAAGGACAAGAGGAGAAAAAGGACCTATTAAATTACTTAGACCAGAAAGACTTGCCAACAGTAATACAAACATTGCAGTTTTAGGAGATGCTTCAACACCTAATGCGCAAGTAGCCGCAACAATTCTTAAGAAGTTAGGAACGGAAACAGCTGTAGAGGAAATTGAAAAGTGCCCTTCCCAAGAAACCTATGGTGTGGAGTATGGCCTTTTCACATCTGAAATAAAAACACAAAATAATAATCTATATAATATAAATTATTCTTGTGGGAAAGAATCTACAATGAAATATTTATTAGTAAGTGAGGGAGAACAAACCGTAGATGGAGCAATCATTGTTTTAAGCTCTAATACAGGAGTATCCTCAGAAATAAAAGATTATCTACATACTCTAAATAGAATTGGAATAAAGAAAGTAGTGATCTACATCATAGATGAGGGGAACTCTACACAAGTTGAAGAAGAAATAAAAGGGGTATTAGAAAATCAAGGATTTGATAACGCAAACACACCGATTGTGAAAGGATCAACTACAGATGAAGAAAAGATAGAAACACTAATTTCTAAAGCAGAAAAGTGGATCAAAAAAGAAACATCTTATAAAGAACCATCTGTTGTACCATCTTATAAAACAATGAAATTATTTACGACATTTTTAGTAGATAAAAACATAGATAATTTATCATTTACCATTAATAAAGTGGATTATAAAGCAAAGGTAACATTAGAAGAAGGTCAGGATGGAATAAAAGCAGGAGAAACACAAGAAATCACTATAGAGTTAGAAGAGGAAATCCCTGCTGTAACAGGAATGCGTGTTATCGTAAAAGAAGGAGATACTCTAGTAGGAATTGGAGTTATTTCAGAACTAAGTTAAGGAAGGAGGGATAAAATGAAAAAGATGAAAATGGTTTTATTCGGAATAGTATTATTACCTCTTATGATGATAACAGTTCATGCAGCTTCTATTCCATATGCGTGGGTTGTTGGAGGAGAAAAATTAACAGGAGCAAATGAACAGAATAGTGCTAAAACTGCTACCCAAGTAAAAGAAAGAAGTGACGTAACACTAACCCTTAATAATTATAATGGTGGACAACTTGAATTAACTTGTTATGGAACCTGTGTTAAGGCAGATTTTATTATTGAGTTAGTAGGGGACAATGTTATTAAGGCAGATGATATAGGAATCAAAGGATTATCAATGGATAACATTCAATTTAAGGGAGAGGGAAAACTAACAATTAAAGCACCAACTCCTATAGAAGGCGCTTCTGATACCAATCCATTAGTAATTGAACCCAATAAAAAAGTAGAACAAACTGAGACAACAGAAGAAGTTGAGACAATAGGGGCAAAAGAAAAAGAGGAAGAACCTTTAAAGGAAGAAGAAAGTATCGCAATTGAGAGACCATCTACAACAAAGAATAATGATATTACACTTTTTGCTTTAGGAATTGCTACAGGACTTGGAGCTGTACTTGTATTAGGACTTTTGATGAAATTGTCTACGAAATCTAAAAATTGTGTATCTTCCCCAAAGGAGGAATCAAAAGAAGACAAGGAATCTAAAGACGACAGCGAAGATAATGAAGACAAGAAAGAACCAGAAGAATAAGTCAATTACCATAAAAAAATAAAATATCCACAATTTTTGTGGATATTTTTGTTATAATTAAATAGGTGATAATATGAGTAATGAAAAATTTATGGATGTCGCGATCGATTTGTCAGATGACAATTTTGATAAGAATTATGGAGGGCCTTTTGGAGCTTGTGTTGTAAAAGATGGAGAAATTATTGGGAAAGGAATCAATCGAGTAATAAAAAACAATGATCCAACGGCCCATGCTGAAGTAGTTGCCATCAGAAACGCTTGTAAGAAATTAGAAACCTATGATTTATCAGGATGTGAATTATATACATCTTGTTATCCATGCCCTATGTGTTTATCGGCTATCATTTGGGCAAATATTAAAAAGGTATATTATGCAAATACGAAAGAAGATGCGGCAGATATTGGTTTTAGAGATGATTATATCTATGATTACATTGATAAATTAGCAGATGGACAAGTAGATAAAAGGGTACTAAATTTAAAATCAATGAATCGAGAAGAAGCCTTAGAAGTATTTGAAGAGTATAAAAAAGATAAGGATAAAATTACGTATTAAGCAATCACTAGATTGCTTTTTCTTTCAAAAAATAGTATAATAATCGACCAAACAGGTGAGGTTATGGACGAAAGAATTAAAGAAGCCATGAGATTTTATTTGATGGCCACAAAACTAAAGGATAAGATTAGAAGCGGATGGGATAATCACCATTGGAATATAAAAGGGGATAGGGTCGAAAGCGTCGCTGAACATGTATATGGGTCATGTATTTTAGCAATCTCTCTCAATTCAGAATTTGATTTAGGAGTAAATATGGAAAAAGTCCTAAAAACTCTTGTAATTCACGAAATAGGAGAGGTGTTAATAGGAGATATAACTCCTTTTGATAATATTACCCCAGAACAGAAACAAGAAATGGAACATCGGGCAATGCAAGCTGTCTTAGGAGATCTATGTGAAAAAGATGAATTGTATGCTTTATTATTAGAATTTGATGAACATAAAACAAAAGAATCTAGATTTGCTTATTTTTGTGACAAGATAGAAGCAGATATTCAATCAAAAATATATCAAGACAAAGGATGTCACCATCCTCTTTCAGAACAAAGTCATAATGCCGCTTTCAGATATTCTAAAACACAGGATATGATTACCAATGGCGCCAAAGAACCATTTGATATCTGGTATGAATGGGATAAATCCAGATTTGAAGGGGAACCAATATTTCAAAAAGTATTAGAATATGTGAAGGAAAATAATACCAATATTTAAAGAATTATAATGATAGATTATATTAGCTATGAAAAAATTGTATAATCAAAAAAGAAAAAAATCATGTATAATAAAATCAACTTGTATGAAAACAAAGGAGGGTTTAAGTTGAGTAATATTTTTTTAGAAAAGTTAGAAGAATTAAAAAGGGATCGTGAACCAGCACATATTTGTTATTTTAATAACGGAAATGTGATGACTTCTAATAACGCAACTGCAAAGAGAATAAGTAGTGCAGATGATCCAAAAGAGTATAACGCAATAGAAGGAGTATTATTAAATGTTGCGACAATTTTCTCAGATATGGGGAACTTTGATTCATTTAATATGGATATGTATCTAGGATTAGTATTCAATGTAGAGGATATCAATGGAAAAATTAATCATGATTCAAAACATATTCCAGAAATTGTACGTTATTATACTGGAAGAATAAAAGCAACAGAAAATGGAGAACCAGTAAAAGATAAAGATTTTAGTAAATATGGTTATGGAAGACAAGGATACATAAACTATAACAAATTAGTAGAAGCTGTTAAAAGCAGTGGTCTAGAATTCAACGGACCACAAACATTTGAGGAATTCGAAGAGTTTATTCTTACAGGAGAACCATTTGATGTATCAATTACTGCAAATCTAAAACCACAAAAACAAGAAAACGAAACACCAATTACGAAATAAAAGATAACAATAGTTATCTTTTTTATTGCTTCAAGAATGAAACTTTTCTAATTTCATTTAGAGTGTTATACTATCCATAGGTGAGTAGAATGGATGAAAATGTGAAACGATTCAAAGAAGGTATTTTTTCATTAAACACAAGAAGGTTTGGAAAAGTGGCAGAACTCATGATACAAAAACTATATGGATTAGAGGACCCAAATAGTAATGCTTATGACCTACTTACAAACAATAACCAAAGAGTAGAAGTGAAGTTTTCTAAAGTATTAAAAAAATGCCCTTCTAAAATAGACGCCAAAAATGCCATGAAACAAATTTTAGCATCAACGCTTGAAAGAAGATTTTTAAGTTTTGAGAAAGCAAAAACTAGTAATTTTAATTGTAACATCCAACAAGTGAAACCAATAGAATTTGATTGGTTATATTATGGCTGTTTCTTCGAAGATAAAATTTTGATATGTAAGATACATTCAAAAGAATTAATTGGAAATGCAGAGATATATTATTCTGAACACCAACATAGAGGAAATGTGGGAGAAGGACAATTCCATATTACGGATAACAATATAGAAACACACCTAAATAAGTATTTTGTAACATGGTTAACTTATGAGGATTTATATCAAATGTTTTCATAAAAAAAGAATCCATAATGGATTCTTTTTTAATACATCTCTCTTAAGTAATTAATTTCTTCTTCTGTTAAAGACAATTGTTTATAAATAATATCTTCTATTTCTTCATTGTATTTATTCTCTTGATTTAATTTAGTCAATTCGATGATCTTTTCTTTTGTTTTTTCATCAAAATCAAAGATACAGAAAGACTGAATGTGGCTTTTTAATACTTTGTGTGTTTTATAAACCTCATCAAAGAATAATTGTGTAACTCTAGAATTTAATATGGCAGATACATAGTAATAATCATAATATTTAATATTGATAATATTGGCACTATTAAGAGTTAAGTAACCTTTTGTTTCTACTGCAAAGCATAATTTGTTTCCTATAAACTTATATACAAGTTTTTCTTTTCGATAATTTTCTTCAGGAGCAACCTGTTGTAGTTTGTCTTTTTCAAATACAATATAATTTTTAATAAGACTATAATCAAAATTATATCTTGTAATTTCTTTTCCACTAATAATAGGTTCAGATCCTTCTATTTGAGTATCGTGTAAGTACTCTTTATTATTTCCTGTAACAATTCCTAAACTAAATTGAGAGTTTTTATCGTCTAAACAAAAATACTTTGTATTTTTTATTTTCTTAATAATATTTTTAGGGATAGCAGAAGGAATTAAGAAATTACAATGTGGATTTTCTAAAAATTGATCTTGTTCAATTTTATATCGATTATAGATACAAGTATGATGAAGAGTTTTTGCTTTAGTAACTTTCATGATAATGACATCTGTAACAACTTCTGTAAATTCTCTTCCCATATTCTTAATATAATTGATATTGTAATCCAATAAATAATTTCGTATATCTTCATGTACCGCAATATTTAAAATACTACTTGGTAAAACAAAACTTAATACGCCATCTTCATTTAATAAATCAAAAGACCTTTGAATAAACTGTGCAAAGGAATCTTGCTTAGCAAACAACTTATCATATTTTTGTGCTAATTCTTCTTTTTCTTTCTTAGTATATTTAATACCCCAAGGAGGATTTCCAATCACCACATCAAATCTTTCTTGAATATCTCCCAATAAATAGTCCTCACATCGTATATTCAATTCATTGTAATCAATGTTGTCATCTAAATTATATAGATTGATTTTGGCAATTAATATGGCAATGTCATCGATATCATAGCCATATAAAGAATCAATGATTTCTTTCGTAGTGAAATGATTATCTTTCATCTTTTTAAACATTTGAATTAAGAAGTTACCACTACCACAACCTGGATCTAGTACTTTCATATTTTCATATACGTCTACTGACTCAACCATCTTTTTCACAACAGAAAAGGGAGTATAAAAGATACCTTTACTATCTTTTTTTCCTTGAGATAATAAAGACATATATAAACAACCTAAGAAATCATCACTCTCATCATAAGAAATAATAATCTCGTTAAATTCTTTCATAAACGCTTCGTTATTACTTCCTTCTCCTAAAAGATCAAAGGCTTCTTGCGGAATTCTTTTGTCTACAAGAACCTTTTTGATGGTTTCTATTAAAAGTTCATGATTAGAAATATGATAAGCCTCTTGTAAGTCCATAATATGAGTAATAATATGAGGAATTTTCTTATCTTTTACATAACTAGTTGGAATAATATGATTCGTACTATTTCTTTTATTTCTTCTAACATTCTTTTTAGATTTAATAATTCTTTCAATATCTTCTACATCTATTTCTTCTATACTAGAAATATAACCTAGTTTTTTCCAATTTCTAAGAGTAGCTTCACTAATACTATAGCGATTCATAATCTCTAATTTTTTCATATCTTGGTGTCACTTCCTTTTTTATAAACACATTCAAATATATTATATCATAATTATCATAGGGATGTATTTTTTGTTATAATGGAATTAGGTGATACTATGAATATAGAGAAAGAACTTTCTAAATTTAGAGAATTTAAAAAGAATTATGTATTTAAACAAAAAGAAATCATAGAAAAAGAGGGATGCCTTTATTGTGAGAAAACTCTTCTAAAAGATGAAAAGGGATATATTGGCGAAAGTGAGAAATGGATTAATGTAGGCTATAATCTTCATGGATCCTATACGAAATTATTATCTAATTTATTTCCTTATGAGTTTGAATTGAAAGGATACAAATTAAGCTCGATAGAATCTTTCTTTCAAGGGATAAAGTTTAAAGAAAAAGATCTTCAAAAAGAAGTATTTCATTATAGTGGGATTCCTGCTGTTGTAATAAAAGAAACATCTAATTATAACTGGAAAGAAAACGGGCTTATTTATTTTCAAGGGGACCCTATCAAGAGAGATTCTAAAGAGTATGATGAATTAGTGGAAGAACTATATATTTCAGCCATACAAAATCCTTTCTATAGAAATGCCATTAAGAAATGTCCTCTTCCTATCATTCATGCCATAGGAGAAGAAAAGAAAGAAGAGACAGTCTTCACAAGATATGAATTTGAATATATGATGAATTGTCTTCATGATTTCTTGAATAAATAAAAAATCAGAAACTATTCTGATTTTTTAACTATTTAAATATAAGTGCTGCAAGAAAAACACAAATGGCTCCTACAACGGGTAATATAATATTGGCTAGACGTATATCAATACGTTTAAATAGCAAAGGCAAAAGAAAGAATACAACAGCACATGCAATTGAATAATAAAAACATCCATTGAACTCATGATCGTGAAAATAAATAATCAAAGCAAATACTATTGCAGATAATGAATACAATCTTGATCTTTTTGATGGGGTCATATTAATCTATCTCCTATAAAACTTTTATAAAATAACTCTATGTCATTACAATCTCTTTCGGCATCTTGTTCTTGGTAACCATTTAAAATTGTTTCTTTAATAATTATAAGATGATTATCAACAAAATCAATTTTTTTAATAATTTTTTGTGAGGAATAATATTTAATAATATCTGAATAGATTTCACTTTTCAAATCAATAAAGTTTGTGTTAATATCACTGAAATTATAATCATAAGAAACATATTTATGCTGTTTCTGATAATGATAAGAATATGTCGAATGGGCACCATTATTTATTAGCTCTTCCACCATTTCTTCCTCATAGTATACTCTCAATGTACAATGATATGGCTTCACGTTACATAAATAAATATCATTTTCTCTAATATTTCCTACTTCACTTTTAGAGCCAATAACTATTTCTTTTCTTGCAGTAGGAATTTCTTGAATATCAACATATTTTTGAAGAAGATATTTAGATAAGTATTTTTGAGTGTTTGCGGTATAATTTGTATATTTATGAACAAGATAAAATGCATAGAAAACTGGTGGCAAAATAATAAGTCCAACATATAATGAATTAAACTTTTCCATGATAATGATGACAACAGGAATTAGTAAAATAATAATGATAAATAGAAGAACAATCATTCTCTCATGAGGCAGTTTTCCTAGAGAATCTGGAAGACCCTCTCTTGATATAATTACTCTTGCTATTTCATCATTAAGATTTTGTTTTATTCTTTCAACAGCCTTACGCCTTTTGTGAATCACAATATAAATGATATATAAAGAAAATGAAAAGAGAGCAATTAATCCAATTATTTGTCCTATTGACATAGTCATCACCTAGTATCATTCTATTATAAATGTATTTTTTTGTAAATATGATATACAAATGGAAAAAGTTATAGAAAATAGTTTTTTGATGTTAAATGTTTTTTTATGATAAAATAAATTTGGTGATATAGTATGAGAAATAAATCATTCTTTCAAAAGAAATCAAGTCTTGATAAAAGAATTGTTGCTTTAGAAATTGAATTAGATGAAAGGGTTAATAAAGCGGTAAAAGACAATAGATTCTGTGTATATTGGTTTGATATTTTTAAAGAACAATTAGAAAAATGCAAAAGAATTAATAGTTATGAAGATTATTTATTCTTTTATAACATAATGACGACGTATGATAAAAACTGTAAGATATCTTTAGAAGCAGGAGAAATGATTAATAATCTCATGAAAGATCCAAATTATTATGGAGCGATTCATAGAACCTATTTAGGAAAAATGGAATATCAAAATGGAATTCCTAGTATCCCAGAATTGGATAGTATTATGGAAGATGGGTTAATAAATAATGGACATGGTATGTCTTCAGCTGCCTTTTCGGATAATCCTTCTCTCTCTTTAACTACTTCTCCATTAATTGGAATAGCAGGAATAGGGAACTTTTGCTCAAAATATAAGGAGAATAATGTAATCATCTTATTAAAGTTTCCTAAAGATAAAGTGGATGATGAACTATCCTTTAAGGGTGATAGTGCTAAGGATATATATGATACAAAAAAAGGACTTTGTTTTATCAAACCAGAGTATGTTATGGGAGCCTTCATCGAAGAAGAAGATAAACAAAAATATTTTACGAGAGAACAAATATTGAGCGTGAAGCAAAACGAAAATCAGATATAGGAGTGGTTGAATGAAACGAATTGGTATTATTTGTGCAATGGCAGAGGAATTAGAAGAATTATCTAAGTTGCTAACATTAGAACAGAAACATACCTATTATGATATTGAAGTATTAGAATGTAATTTAGGGGGCAAAAAACTATTTCTTGCAGAATCAGGAGTAGGGAAAGTAAATGCTGCTAGATGCGCACAAATCATGATTGATCATTTAGATCTAGATTGCATCTTTAATATTGGTGTTGCAGGTTCTGTTTCAAAAGAAGTAAAAGTATGTGATGTAGTAATTGGAAAAAAATTAGTACAACATGATTTTGATGTAACACCTTTTGATCATGAATTAGGTTATGTTCCAAAGGTGGGAGTATATGTTGAAAGTGATAAAAGATTAGTAGAAATTGCGGATAAAGCAATGGATAACTCCCATAAAGGAATTATTGCCTCAGGAGATGTTTTCTGTACAAAAAAAGAAATGAGTGAACATATTGCTAAGACATTTAATGCATTATGTGTAGAGATGGAAGGAGCAAGCATTGCTCAAGTATGTTTCTTATCCAAAGTACCTTTCTTAGTAATTAGAAGTATTTCTGATTCACCAGACGGAAGCGAAAATAAACTAACATTTGAGGAATTTCTTTTTGAGAGCGCACAAAAAGTGGCAAAAGAATTAATAGAAATAATTAAACAAATTTAAAATTGGACCTTTCCAATTTTTTATTTTTATGTTATAATAACGGCACAAAGAAGGGGTATTATGGAAACACTCTATATAAAACCACAAGAACTAGAAAAAGGATTTATTGGCGGAGGAGACGAAGGCTGTGTCTATCGATATAATAACCAATATGCCGTAAAGATTTTTAATAGTTACTATGATAAAGAAAAACGTATGGAAAATAAGATGGCTAAGGTAAAAGAATTAATGAAAATACAAGACCCATCTTTTGCTTTTCCTATGGGATTAGTCACGACAAATGGAAAAACAGAGAATGGCTATTACACAAAATACATTGCGGGAAGAAGAAGTTTTAGGCATCTTTCATTAGAGATGAATCGTGAAAAAATACTAAAAGTACTACTAGAAGCAGAGGCGGCTTTAAAAAGGATTCATAAAAGAGGGATTATTGTAGGAGATTTAAAAGAAGAGAACATCTTATTAAATAGAGGAAATCATCCTGTATTTATTGATACCGATAATTATATTTGCGG
Organism: Bacilli bacterium; assembly: GCA_017511375.1. Lineage (GTDB taxonomy): Bacteria > Bacillota_I > Bacilli_A > RF39 > UBA660 > UBA3789. The sequence continues at coordinate 39,715 of JAFWKJ010000009.1, forward strand.
CAAGCATCCATTTGATTTACTTCCCTTACGTGTAGGATGCCTTTATGATTTGTATGGTGGAAAAATGATTAGATTTGAGGATAATGATAAATTGTTATTCGCTTTGATGTCTTTAGAAATGCTTACGAAAGATCCTCGCTTTAAGTATGGAGCGAGTAGAGAAGATATTGCACAAGCCATTAAGACCTATAGTAAAAATAAAGAGGTAAGAGAAGTATTAAGTGCTATCTTTTCAAATGCTGAAGAAAAGCCATATGTTGGTTCTGTATTACAAAAAGTAATCTAACTTAAATTAGGAAAAATGTATTGTTATAAACATTATGCAACTATAAATATATTTACGTAAAAAAGAAAAAGGACTTAGTCCTTTTTTTTGAATTCCTTTTGAATAAGGGATATCAATTTCTTATTTCCTTCTTTAGAAAGATGAATCCCATCTACCATAAAATAAGAATCCTGAAGTTGTGAATCTTGATAAAAGTCTATGACATGAACATTTTTTTCTTTAAAAGAAAATGGCTTATGATAAACAAAGATGAAATAGATTTCTTGTTCCTTGGCAGTACTTATAATTTTTTTATAATCCTCTTTCATATATCTTTCCGAATCATCCATCGCAATAACGATTTTCTTAGGAAGAATTTGTTCATTACTTTCTAGATTGATTTCTTTTAATAGTTCTTGCAAAGAATAATCATCTTTCGCAATAAAACGACTTTCATTAAACTCTTTTTGTAAATCCGGATAGATGTTTAGTAAGACTTGATTTCCATAGAAATTGATCTTTTCATTCTCTTTTTCTTCGTGTTCTTTTAAAATCGAATTTTTCTTCTCTTCATATTGTTTATGATAATGATGATAGATTCCATCATAAATGGTTTGTGTATAAGATCTCATTCCATCTCCAGTTAAATGGACTCCATCCGCCACAAAGTATTCTGGGTGGCCACTCGAAGCACCCGCCCAATCAATGATCGTTACGTTGGAGTACATGGAAGCAAGATCATAGAAACTTTGATTAACATGGACGGCATTATCATTAGAAACAGTGACGATATAGACATTTCTATTTTCACAAGTAGACATGATTTCCCTTTGACAGGGAAGGCCACATTGACCATTTGTTCCTAAATGGATAAGGACGTCATTAGGAAGAGCTCCTTGGTTTTTAATAGACTGAAGAATTCGGTTGGCTTCATAATCCGTACGAGAAACAGCTGCATCAAAATAACCATTAGGGAATTGTTGATATAAATTTAAAACGGCTCCTAACATTACGGAATCACCTACAGCTGTAATGGGTAGATTAGATACATAGGCAGCTAATTCATTTTCTCCATTTTCCAAATCTTTTAAGACAGAATTCCATTCTTCATTTTCCTCTTGAATTCGTTTTCTATAATCTACTTGCTTTCTTTCAACGGATCTTTGGTTATATTCTAATTGTTTTCTTAACTGGTTCATTTCCTCGGTATAGTCTTTTGCCATTATATATTGGATAAGACCATAGATACAAAAGATACAAGTAAATATAATACAGGTTAATCGGAAATAATAATTCTTTGGATTTTTAAAGTCTAGAGAGAAATGAATAAAATAAGAAATACCAAAGATAAGAAGAATCATAAGGGGAACTTTCCAACCTATGGGAAGTGTTAGGTATTGGAAAAAGAAAATAATAGGATACTGAAACAAATAAACTTCATAAGAGACACCGGATAAATACTTTGTTTCTCTTTCTAAATAATTTAATTCTTTTGATTCTTGAACGGTTCCATAATCTATCAATCTACATGTAATGAAGGATACGAGTATCATCATCATTCCATATATAGAGGAATTTGAATCGATGATAAATTGTAATAGGATAAAGATTGATAGATAAAAATAAAATAGTATGTTAGTGTGTTTTTGAAAAATAATGGGTTTATATTCATGATGAATATATCCAACTAAAACACCAAGTAATAAAGAAAAGACTCTAGCAAAAGTATCATAGTAAGAAATCATAATATCGTGACTATAATAGATAAAATAACAGATACTAGCGATAATTTCTATTCCTAATAATATAAGAGGGAAACTTTTATGAATCCTTTTTTTACAACCATCTATTAAAAGATAAAGGAATGGAAAAATAAGTTCAAATTGTAATAGAATTCCGATATACCAGAAATGCATAAAAGGAGAACTAACGTGTCTTGCAAAGTAATCGGCATTTACTTGTAATTGCCAGTAATTGTTGTAGCCAAATAGCACAGAAGTAGTTTCAGGTTTCAACTGAAACCAATGCGTCTCAGGCATAAAAGTAGCAACGCATACGGTTAAAAAGACAACTACTAATAAAGGTAAATAAATATGAAAAAACCTGTTTTTATAATAATCGAAAAGAGATACATTTTCTTTTCTAGAAAGAGAAGTATAAGAAAGATATCCACTTAGAACAAAAAAAGAGCAGACAGACAAAAAGCCCCCTTTTAAGTATCCCAAATGATAAAGAAGGACGCCTATGCATGATACAACTCTTATGATATCTAATAATTTATAGTATTTCTTATTCTCTTTCATATCTTACTCCGTATTAATTATAGAAATAATAGGGTAAAAAGTAAAGAGTTCCTATTATTAACAATTTGATAATAACAATTTAATAAAACACAAAAAATGATTAAATAATGGAAAAAATAATTAATATGTTATAATAAAAGAGAGTAGGAGTGATGATATGGCATCAACATATACTAATTGCGACAAAAAAGAATTAATTGCTCACATTATGAATTCAAGATATTTTGGAGTAGAAAATATAGAAGAAATATTACAAAATCCAAATACGGATAGAGAAGTATTTTCTTATCTAGTGAAGTATACTTTTGGGAAAGAAAACATTTTATTCTTATTACAATCCCCATATCTTAATAGTGAATTCTTTAGTGAGATATGTATTCGTAGAATTGATGACCCAACCATCATACCAGATTTATTAGAAAACCCATATCTAACACAGGAATTATATGAAAAAATTCTTGCGAGAAGACCAAGCAACATGGAAGACTTATTATTAAATTCTAGATTTGCTAATGAACATACCTGTATGGTGTTGATGGAAAACAGAGTAGGTTCTGGTGTAACGAACGATGTAATATTAAAAGTAATAAGAAGTCCTCATTTTACTATTAATGTATTTAATAAATATTTAAATAACATATATGGAAATGATGAATTATTATTCGAAGCATTAAAAAAACGTGTAGCAACTCCAGAACTAATTACAAAAATATTAGATCGATGTATCAAATACCCTAGTACCTATATAAAATCGGTTCATTATATTTTTGAAAATTATCAATGTGATTATAAATATTTAAAAACTTATATTCAATTAGATGATGCGAATATGGATTATTTGATATCTAGTGGTGTAGCAGATATAGATACTATAAAAAAACTATTAGAAGATGGAAATGATAAAATTGCCATTAGAGTTATTAATAGTGGTATCATGACAGAAGAAATATTACTACAAATCATTAATAGAGATTATACAAAAACCCCTTATAGTACAGTAGATGCAAATAATAAAATTTATAGAGAGATATTAAAAGATCAAAATTTAAGTGAAAAAGTATTGTGTGCCATATTAGATAAAAAACCATCGAATACTATATTAGATTTGATAGCACAACATCCATCAGCTGGAACAGATACAAAAGCATCTATTATTATCAATAAGCAGGCTCTAACAGAAGCAGATTTAGATACCTTATTTGCTCTTCCAGGATTAACGGAAGAACACTTAAATGAATTGATTCAAAAACAAGCAAGCGAAATGGTGTTTAAAAGAGTAATGGATTCTCCTTTCATTAGTCAAAAACTATATCGCCAAATCCTAGCTAATTTTATAAAGGTAAATAATGCAAATTATATATCGGGGAAATCATTTAGTAGAGGGGTAAATATAGAATTTCTCATGGAATTAATCGATAGAGATTTAGATGAAAATAACTTAGATTATCTACTCGCAAATGTATGTGGAGATTATACGGTTGTAAAAAAAGTATTACATCATCCATCCGCAGGATTAGATATTTGTAAGAGAGCCCATATCTTATCTGATAGAATGGAAGAAAGTAAGAGAAATGAAATTGTAGAATTGGCATCTAAATTAAAACACAAAATAATATCTGAAACATTTGAAATTGAAGAAGAAGAGGATGTTACAGATATATTAAGACTAAATGTAGAAGATGGAATGAGTACCATGTTATGGGGACCATCAGGAGTAGGAAAATCAAGTCGTGTATTTGAAATAGATCCTACAGCTACCTTGCTAATCTTGAAAAATGGGATGTTACCAGAAGAAGTAATTGGTGGAAAAGAACCCAATGGACAACCAGGAGAAATATATCCACCTCATTGGTATGTAGTTTTATGTGAAAAATGTAGAAGAGAACCAAATAGAAAACATATCTTGTTTATCGATGAATTTACAAATGTAAATGATACCATTAAGAATCTTGCATGGGAAATTGTTGGAAATAGATTGGTAAATGGACATGAAGAATGGCCCTTACCAGAAAACTGTTCTTTAGTAGTGGCAGGAAATAGACCAGAAGAATCATCAGCTGTACGTATCGATGCATCAGGGGGAGTCATGCCAGCACCTCTCCACAATAGAATTGATTCTATGATAGAAATACAATTTAATGTAGATGAATGGCAAAAATGGGCACTCGAGACAGATCCTACAACGGGACGTCTTAGAATTCATCCCATTGTATTATCCTTCTGTGCTGCGCATGCGGATAAAGTAATGTTTACCCAATTTAATCCAGAAGATGTAACGCAACCATTCTTGACTCCAAGAAAGTGGGAACAATTATCAGCTGCCATCTATAGAGCTGAAGAACGTGGAGCAAATCACCATGTAAGTTATGCAAGAATTAGAAGTATGCTAGGAAATACGCCTATTTGCAATGCCTTTATTGAACATTATGAGAGATTACCAATTGATATGGATAAGATTGTAATGGGTGAGTATACGGAAGAAGATTTCCCATCATTAGAAGATAAAATGTATGCACTAGGTATTATTATTGCACAATATAATGGAGATCAAGAGACAATAGAATCTTTTATTCTAGAATGTTTAGGAGATGAATTCTTATCTGTCTACAATAATATGCGAAATGAGAGAAAGGCCGTATTAGAAGCAACCGATACAAATGTATCTATGAATGGAGGCAAGAAATAATGGAAAATAATGAAAGAGAAAAAATTGCTGCCATCAAAGAATGCTTAATTGAATATGTAGGACCTATCTATATTTGTGGAGAAATATTTGATTTAAACGCAGATAGTTTAACAATTATTCATGCAGATATGCCAAAAGAAGAATTAATTATTTTAAATAATCATTATCCTGAATGGATAAAAAGAGTAATCAATAATGAAAATAAGAAGAATGTATTATTGATAAAAGATTTTGATAAAATCTCATTAGAAGATCAAAAACTATTTGTAGATATTATTTGTAAAAACAGAGTATCTAGTGAGTTATTACCTGAGAACTTAAAGATTATGATTAATTCTAATGAAAGATGTTCCTTAATCCCTGAGATAAGGGAAGTAATACAGTATTTTGAAGTATAGGTGATAATATGTTTAAACAAAGTGATTTAGACAAAGTAAAAAGATCTGTTCTTCGTAAATATGATATTGCGGCAGGAGTTGCTTTAGATGGAATTGAAATAAGATTAAGTGATCAGTGCGAAACAGCTTGTGTAGTAGGACAGATGGATGCGAAAGGGGTTCTACAAGTAAAAGAAATATTGGTAAATCCTACTTTCTTTGAAAAACTTACTTTCGCAGAACGTGTATTTGTACTAGCACATGAAACTTTTCATATTGCCTTAAGACATTTTGCTCGTTCCATGGAAATGCCTGAAAAGGATGCCATGAGAAAGTATAAAGAGTATTGCGAAAAAGAAACTGATGAGGCAAAAAGACAGTTTATGAAAGCGCAATATTTAAATCGTTATCATGAGATTTGGAATATTGCAACCGATGCTTGTATTAATGCCTTCTTGAAAAAAGATGGTTTGTCTTTTCCAGAAAATGTTATGGATCCAAAAACAGGAAAGAAAATGACATTTGTGGATATGAAAGAAGGCTTATATCAAAGTGCTGAAAAAATATATAAATATCTTGTTCAAAAAGAAGAACAAAAATGGAATCAGCCACAAGAACAACATTCAAATCAACCAGCTAATTCTAGTAGTGAATCCAACTCATCAAATAGCGGTTCTCAATCTGGAACGACATCGATTGATGATGTATTATCAAAAGATTATGTAGGAATTGATTCTCATGAACAATGGAGTGGAGACGAGAATAATTCATCAAAAAGTACTTTTGAAGAAGATTCTGAAGAGACAAAAGAAGATACAAGTGAGGGAGATTTATTTGAGCAAATAGAAAAAGCAAGAAAAAAAGATAACTCCAAAAAAGAATCTGTATCAGACACCTTATCAAGAATTCGCGAAGAAGCAGGAAATCTAGATTTTGAAAAAGCAAAACCAATTATTTCATGGAAAACGTTATTAGTAGGATATTTAGAAAAAACGGAAGAAGTTTGGGGAAAAAGAAGAGCATCAAGATATAATCCAAACGCCAGAATAGAAGAAAGAACTTTTGAGAAACTTCCGAATGTAGAAGTGATTCTAGATACGTCTGGCTCTATTTCCTCCACACTCTTAAAAGGTTTCTTATTACAACTAGTACCAATATTTCAAACCTTATATGGGGAAGAAGTATCCATAAAAGTAGGGTGTTTTGGTTCATTCTTTAGTGGGTTTACTCCTATAAGAACCATGCAAGATATAAAAAACTATCAACCAGTAAATGGAGGAGGAACTAATTTTGAATTAGCAGCCACTTCTTTCACTCCTGATCCGGGAAGAACCACAACAAAAATAGTATTTACAGATGGAGGAATGGGAATTCCACAAAAAACAAAAGTAGATAATATTATATGGATCGTATTTGGAAATCAAGTCCTATTTCAACCTGTCAGTGGAAGAGTAATTAGAGTTTCAGATAAAGACTTTGATAGTATGATGAAAGAAGGACAAAACTTTATAGCAGAAGACGAGTCTTCTATAGGACGACATAGATAATAAGCAGTAAGAGTCTTACTGCTTTTTAGTTGTGAAAGAAAGAAAAAGAATGTATAATAACAATCATTGGAGGCGAAAGTATGTATGAAATAAATATAGCGCTTTCCGAAAAAGAAATAATAGAATTTGAAAAGTTAAGAAATATAGTTTTTCATGGAACAAAACCCATTGAAAAGAAAACAGATAGTCCTTATGCACAAGCAATTGAAAAAGGGGATATACTGGCATTTTGCTGTTTAGAAGATCAAACTTTAGTAGGAGGCATGTTAATAAGACTTTTAAATAATAATATAGAACTTATGAGAATGTTTGTAGACGAATCCAAAAGAGAACAAGGCACTGGAAGTTTTATGATTAGTTATTTAGAATCCCATCAAGGAATGTTAGAAGATTATTTTGGAGTAGAACATATTGATGGTTGTGTTTTGTCTCCTATAAAAAGTAGAATTGATTATTGGCATGGAAAAGGATATGACTTTATGGGATGCCAAATGTATAAAAGATTTGAAAAAACAAAGAGAAACAAATAAATCGTATTCTCAAAGAAAAGAAGGATATGTTTTACGTCAAAACACTTGCTTTTTCAATAAAAGAATTGAGTAATAACCCCGTTTAATATACAATGATGATAGAATGATAAGTTTTGATGGAGGGATGAAGATGGGTGCCATAGAAACACAAGCTACACATCTAGCAATCGCGGAAAGAGAAAGAACAATGCGAAATCATATGAGAGATAATAGTGGAGATCAAGTAAGTGGTTTTGCGATATTTAATGATGAATATATGAAAAAAGTAATGCAAGGTTTTATATCACTTGCTTTAGATACAGCTTTTAATGATCAATTAGAAAAAGATAGATTAAGAAATTATTATGAGGAATTCAAAGAAGATATCAGTAAATATTTTGAGAAAATCAATGAAGAAACATTAGAGGATCCTAACTATTCAGATGCTTTGATAACAGGAAGAGAATATACAAGAAGTATAGGAAACAAAGTATCCTTTATATCTTTTTCTCCTGTAAAAAAATTACAATTAGATATGCAATATGTACCAGGAGTAAGAGCTGATGATCCTAATAAAATTAGACTGGTAGCAAAAGAAGCTTTAACAAGTGAGGAATATCCATGCCATATCATTTCGATTGATATTGGAGATGATAAAATGATTAATTTGAATCCTCCAGTAAAAAGAGATAGTCAAGGAGTAGAAGAAATGGTCAGCGTAGATGATACAGAAATTCCATTAAATGATGATATATTTGATACACAAGATGTATTTATGGATTTATTTCAAAAATCAGGAATTAAAACTCAAAGTGAAGAAGAAAACAAATCATTATCTAATTAAAAAAAGAACCAATTAATTGGTTCTTTTATTAATAAATAATATAAGATATAATAGAAAAAAAGAGGGATCATAATGAATAATAAAGAGTATTTAGGACAAACAGTCAAAATAAAAATTGATAGACCATTTGGATCAAAACATCCAAATCATGGTTTTATCTATCCCGTCAATTATGGTTATATTCCAGATACAGTAAGCGGAGATGGAGAAGAACTAGATGCCTATTTATTAGGTGTATTTGAACCAGTAGATGAATATGAAGGAGAATGTATTGCGATTCTTCATAGAACAAATGATGATGATGATAAGTTGGTAGTAGCACCTTTTGGAAAAGATTATTCAGATGAAGCGATAGACGCTTTAACAGAGTTTCAAGAGAGATTCTTTGAACATGAAATCATTAGAAGCAATGAATTCAAAAAGAAATAGTCAATTTTTTGTCTTAAAGGAGCCAAGATGTTGACACTAAGTGAAAAAGAGACCTATAATTAATAGGGTGATTAATATGAATGATAACTATGAAATCATGTTTGCTTACGATAAAGTAGGAAAGACAATTGTCGATTATCTAAGACCTTATATTGAAAAATGTGGATTAAAAATAGACATTAATAGATCTTCAGATCGACATGTATATTTATTAGGAGAAAGTGGAGAATATGCAGGAACGATTTCAACAGAAGAAGACTCTTCTAATTTTATCGTTTATCTAAACGGAGAAGGAACACTAATTCTAAGTGGGGAATTAAAAGATAATATTGTATCAGGAGCTGTAGCAAAAACAAATGTAAGAGATAGAGCAAATCTAGAAGCCTTTACTACTTTTTCCACAAAGTTATTTGAGGGACATACAGAGTGTATAGAAGACATCTATATAAGTAACATATATAAAGCAACAAGTGGATTTTCACCTAGACCATTAAACTGGACATGGAAAGATATTAATGCTTTATTAATCACAAAAAAAGAGGAATTAACTCCAGATTATACAAGAAAATTTGATAACTTATCACCAAATGATTTTATGAAGGCAATTATGATGGAATATGAAAATCCAGATTATATGATACAAAAAGCTGTGTAAAAAAGATAATTTTTATTATCTTTTTTTATTTATATGATACAATAAAGCGTGAGGAGAGGGTTTATGAGTACACAAGTTGATTATAATGAAGTATTGGAAAGAACTTTTCCAGGGAATCCTAATATAGAAATTATTCTTGAAAAAACCCCAAGAAAATTAATGGAAGTATTATTTGAGAATAAAGAAAAAAGTTATGAAGATGTTATGGCATTCCTAGAAAAATATAAAGAAGAAGTAATTACCTGTTCTTTAAAAGACGAATCTTTAATAAGTGAATTGTTAAAGGAAAATCAAATAATTGATAGAACAAAGAAAAATACAATTACGAGAGAATATTTCGAATCTATAATGGAAAAAATTAAGAATAAAGACTTTGATGAGAAATCTGTTGCGTTTTATTTAAATGTTTTAAATATGTGCATTTTATGTTCAAAGTATACAGAAGAAGAGATAAAGAATATTCTAAATGGGGATATATATAACATCGCAACGAATGATATATATATGTCTAATAGTGATAGAGATCATAGTACAGAACATAAGGTTGAACTTATGGATAAATTGATATCTTGGAAAGAAAAATGTGGAGAGGATATATTACCAGAAATATTCCATTTAGAAACCTTAAAAGAAAATATTATTACTTTAATCAATTCACTACAAATAAGAGACGACGAAAGAATGCAAGCTTTTCTACAAGAACGTTTAGATATATGTGATCATGCCATCAGAATCAGAGATGGTAAAGAACTTCCTAGTAATAAACTTTTAAATGAAATACCATTTTTGTTCGCTGATTATAATGAAGTTAATAAACTAATACTATATAGAGAATTAGATTCTGGAAAAGTTCAATTAGTTCATTTTGTAAGAAATGGTATGGTAGATTTTCAGACAAGAGGCGAAAACGTCATTAATTTTTCTGATTCACAGGAAAATGGATATGGGAAAGAACAAGTTGATATTCTCATGGAAGGGTTTATGGAATACATCAAACAAAAATATGAAAGAGAAAAAGGAAAAGATGCAGATTTAGAAGACCCTGAATATAGAGATGCAAGAGAATTAGGATTAAGAGTTTTAAACAACACTTTAAATTTTAGACCTTTAGATAGGTTACCTGTTAAATGTTTAAGTAAAGGAGCAAACGGGGTCACTGAAATTAGAAAGGCAAGTCATAGAGTATCTTGTTCGCTTGTGTCTAGCGCCACTCCAAAATTTGAATTAGATAAAAAAATTGGAATCATAATAATGCCATATGCACCAGAGGCATTTACGTCTATGAGTTTAGGTTATACTTATCAGAGTGATATTAATAATTTTAATCGAGATGGAAGAACATGCACGAGAATAATTTATGATGCGGAAAACGGAGACTTCTATAATGAAATCTGTGTGGATATGACGAAATGTTATACGGATGGAATTGCCTTATTTTCAGATGATGAGCAAATAATTGCTAAAGCAGAAGCTCTCGCAAAAACTTATCGTGTTCCAATCATTAATATGATGCCAGAAAAAGAAGATACTGGTAGAAAAAGAAAATAAAGGAGAAAAGATGAGAATCATTGAGTTTGAAGAAAAATATCGAGATGATATGATTTTTATGGTTCTAAGCGCTAAAAATGCAATAGGAAGGATTCCAAAATTAAATAGTGATTTTCTAGACATTAAAGCAAACTATTTTGATAAAGGACATCCATTTTGGATTGCTTTAGATGAGTTTGATAGAGTCATAGGTTGTATTGGGACAAGAGAAGATGAGGACGGGAATTTATTCTTATCACATCTATATGTAAAATATGATATCAAAAGACATGGACTTGGTGGAAAACTAGTAGAGTTAGCAGAAAACTCCGCAAGAGAAAGAGGGTACAAAGAGGTACATGTTCATCTAGGAAAAGAGTACTTAGAAAGTCATATTTTTTATCCAAAACATGGTTATAAAGAATACAAAGAGTTATACATGAAAAAAGAATTAGGAATCTCCTAATTCTTTTTTGAGACAATTAGAAAGAATAACCCCCAATAATGGTTTTGGAGATGATGTCAATATTTTAATAGACCTTTCTTCACCTTTTTTTGACCTTGAGCGCGAGAGGTAAGAATTTCGAAGGTCTAGCCTGTAAGATGTAGAATGGAAATAGTCTTTATTTTTACTAAAAGTATATAAATCGTAATAAAAATCAAAACAAAAGAACCGCAAGGGGTGCGTGGGAAGGCGGTTCTTTTATTAATGGTAGTTGCAGAAACTAAAGAAAAAGCATAACTGACCAACCACATTCAAATAAAAAAGGATGAGATAATAGGAATCAGAAAAAAAATATGTTATAATGTTAAAGAAAGATAGGAGGATAAATAATGAAAAAAGAAGTAATTAGCTCACCAATACGTTGGGCCGGTTCAAAGAAAAAACTCCTAAATGAAATGTTGGAAGAAACATTTAAAAAACATCAAAAAAACTATGTTGAATGCTTTTTAGGATCAGCAGTTGTATTATTAAATGTTATTAACAATAATGAGGATTTGAATTATGAAAATTATTATGTAAATGATATAAACTCCAATATTATAAATTTTTATATTTTACTACAAAAGAATCCAGAATATCTAATCACTAAAATCAAAGAATTAAGCGATAAATATAATAACTTGTCATTAAATGAAAAATCCAACTTGTTTTATGAAATCAGGAATGCATTTAATTGCTCAGATAATTCAGATGAAAAATCTATATATTTTTATTTTTTAATGAAAACAGGATTTAATGGTGTGTATAGAGAAAACAGCAAAGGACAATTTAATGTACCATTTGGCAGAAAAGAAAAAATAATCATAGATGAAAATTATCTAATAAAAATTTCTACAATGATAAAAAAAGTGAAATTTTATAATTTGCCATTTGAAGATTTTTTGGATAAGATGAGTAAAAAAGGAATACTAGATGATGCGTTTGTATATTGTGATCCACCATATCTACCTGATGATCTACTTGTTTATCAAAAACAAATGCTATATACAAAAGACTCATTCAATCACGAATTGTTTTTCTCAACTTTAAATGAAATGGATATAAAGAATGTTATGATTTCAATGTCAGAATCTAAAATTGCAGACCAGATATATAACAAACAACCATTTAATAAAATTGATGTCAGAAATATTATAAGAGTTATAAATCCAAAAAAGCTTTTCTCTTCAAAGGAAGTTGCATATATAAATTATCAAATTGAAGAGTAAAAAGCTCTTTTTTTTGTAAAGAAATGATAATAATTACAAAATATTTGACAAATATTGTGAAAATGTGATATATTTTTATTGGAAAGAGGCGATATCAATGAGTGTAAAAAGTGATAATTTTAAAAGAATTTCCGATAATCGTGTAAAGAAAATTAATGATCTGATATCAAAACTTCACAACTTAATAAATCCGTCATTCTACGAGTATAACGATAAAGAGATAGACGAAATGTTTGATAATATTCAGAATGAGTTAGACAGGCAAAAGGAATTGTTTTTAAAAGAAAGAAATAAACCTAGAAAGAAGAAGGAACTATGAGAGCATGTGATATTATAAAAAATAAATTGCCAAGTACTTCTTCAATCAACAAAGATAATCGCTATATAAAATATTTGATGATTTCTTCTATTGCTAATAAGAAGAACACCTTAGAATTAATATCTAAACATATCGCTTTAAATATAGATGACAATGCATTTGTTGATGAAGATGCACTGAGTTTCTATTTGAATATCAACTTTGATTCAAATGGAAAGGAAGAATATATTTTATCCAAACAAGAAGAAGACTTATATTTACTATTTCATCAGTTGATAAAATCAATAAATGAAATGGCTGATGTCAGCAATGAAAATTTAATATCATTAATAATGGAGAAAATAGATACACATTATGAAGAAGCACTTGCCTATAATTTTTTATATTTTAAGAACAATTGTAATGAGAAATATTCAGACTTGTATTTACGTTCAATATATTTTGATTTATTGAAAAATTATTATAATTATAAAACTCAATATGAAAACATAAGAGCAAAGTTTAACATAATAGAAAAAGATGAAATGTTTAATGAGTTATATGACGATATAAAAGATAATCCATTATTATCTATGCTGGTTACATATTCAAATACGTTTGAAAAGAAATGGTTAAAAAGATTTAATATTGTAACTTTAAAAGACCTTTTAAATAACAATTACAAGGTGTTATCTTTGATTTTTTGTATTGAAACAGATAGCTATTTAAGAGTACTTAATGACATAGATGCAGAAAAAATAGATAATATCTTTAATCGTTTGACGAATTATTATAATGAATTAGATGATAAATATCTATTTATTTATAACTCAAGAATAAAGCTGGTTGGAACAGATAGAGTATTGACACTTCAAGAAGTTGGGAATGAAATAGGACTAACACGTGAAAGAGTCAGACAAATAGAAGCAAAAATTCACAAAAAAATTAATTATATTAGAATTAACTTCGATGATTTAATTCCAATTTTTAGATACGTTGACAAAAAAGGGATATTATATATATCTAATGAAAAATTCATTAAAATACTTAATAATGACATAATTGCTAAATTAATAAAAATAAAAATTAGTAATGCCAACAATATAAAAATACATTTTTCTGAAGAATATGATACTTTTTATTTTGAAGAAAAAAGTATAGAAGAAATTGTTGATGAATTTAAAAAAAGTCTTCCATCTGTAATAACTGAAGAGAATTATAGGAATACCACCTATATTGAAAAGATGATAATTGACAATGACTATAAATTATCAAAGAAAGGATTCTATATTAAGAAACACTACAACGAAAGTGATACATATTTAGAATTATTAGACTTATATTTTCCGAATGGATACAGAATAAATAACGATGATGATTATAATTTCCTTATGGATAAATATAAAGAAATGTATAAAACCGAAGAGGTTCCTACAAGTAGTAGATATATAGCAACAAAATTGGATAGAAATGAAGATTATTGTATTATTGATAGAGGTTTATATCTGCGTAGAGATAAATGCCCAGAATTACCTAATATATTAAAGAATAAGATTATTAATTATATTAAGAATAGTAATCTAGTTGTATACTATAGTGAAATCTATGAGTTGTTTAAATTTGAATTAAACATGAAAAATATAAATAATCAATATTTGCTTAAGGGTCTTATTGACCATGAGTTGGATAGTAAATTTCATACTAGTAGAGACTTTATAACTTATGGAACTCAACAGAATAAATGGGATGCAATTATAAACTATATGAGAAGTTTCAACAATATTTTTACATTAGACGATTTATATAATGAATTTCCAGGAGTTTCATACACAATATTTCAAGGTATTATTTCTAGTGAAAGTGATAAAGATTTACTGATTTTATATAACAAGAGATTTATATATGTAAATAAGACAAACATTGAAGTTATTAAGATTGAATTAAAGAATAAAATAGAAGAATTATTTACAACTTTAAATACAAATTATCTAACATCGCATAAAATATTTGCAAAAATTGCTTTGTCTAATAATAATTTCCTATCAAAAGTGAATTTTGAAGTGGATGGATTTAATCTTTATTCAATTATTAGAAGCTTATTTCCAAACGATTACTATTATAGAAGACCAATTATAAGTAAATTAGATGCCGGAATAATAACTAATATTATTGCTCTTCGCCAATATTTAATAACGTTAGATGAATTTGACATCAAAAAAGTTGAAATGTATGTAACAAAAATGGGATTATCTAATAAATGGTATTATGAATACTATACCCTATGTGAATATATGAGTGAGGATTTTGTTTTAGTAGACAAAAAGACAATGATAAAAAAAGAAAAGCTTGATGTTGATGAATACACTCTAAGCCAGATAGAAAGTAGTCTAGATGCTTTATTAGAAAGGTATGATGAAATTAAATTAAATGAATTTGATGCATATTTTGTATTTCCGGATATAAAAGGGTATGAGTGGAATGAATATCTATTAATAGGTTTAATAAATGCATATATGCTTGATAAATACGAAATAAAAAAAGATAATATTAATTTCTATATAAGGAGGATTAACAATGAACTATAATATATGGAGATTTCCAAGTAATAATTTTACAAGTGAGAGTGGATTAAACAACTCAGATATGGAAACATTTAAGAGAGATCCTATGGCGTCTTTAGCAAGAGAAATATGTCAAAACTCACTAGACGCTAGAAGAGCGGAATGCAATAAGGCAATCGTAGAATTTGAGGTATTTACTATAAATAATACTGATATTCCAGGATACTCAAGACTAAAAGAAGAAATAGAATCATGTCACGATTACAGAAAGCATCCTAATGATAAAGCGGAATTAGCGGGGATGTTAAATTCAATCAGCAATGAAAAAATAAAATGTTTGAGAATTAGTGATAAGAACACGACAGGATTAGGTGATGTTTTTGGTTCAACAGAAGATAGTAAATTTTATTTACTAACTAAGGGAAGTGGATTAACTTCAAAAATTGGAGGAAAAGGTGGTTCAAAAGGTGTAGGTAAGTTTGCATGCTTTGTAGCAAGTTCTTTTAATACGGTTTTTTATTCAACTAAGAATGAAGCAGGAGAAGAAGGTTTCCTAGGTATAAGTAAATTATGTTCTACTATTTTTAAAGAATCTCCTGATCAGAGAACAGTCGGAATCGGTTATTACAGTAGTGATGAAAGAAATTTACCTATTGCAGGACAATTGAATCTTCAACCAAACTATACAAGAACAGAATTTGGAACAGATATATACGTATTGGGTTTTAAAGGAGTAGATGATTGGAAAAAGAAAATCATTACTATGATTTTAGACAGTTTTATGGTTGCTATAGTATTTGATGAACTAGAAGTTAGAGTTGACGACATTTTATTAAATAAAGAAACAGTTGGGAAATTAATTAATAAAGATTACATTACAACAAGTAATCAATTAATAAATATAAAAGCACAATATGAACTGTTAACAGACGATGACATTTATTCAGAAAATTTAAAATTAGATGATTTTGGCGAAATCAAAGTTTTATTAAAAGCCTATAAAAAAGAAGAAGCTGAAGAAGCAACAAAAAATTGTATTATGGTTAGATATCCACACATGAAGATTAGGACATTAAGAAAAATATCATCAGTACCATGTTCGGCTTTATGCATTATAGAAGACAGTGATTTTAACAACAGATTAATAAATGTAGAAAATCCACAACATACAGATTGGGAAACAAATAGACTTTCTGGTGCATTAAAAGCAGAAATGGACTATCAAATAAATACAATGGAAGATAGTATCCTTAACTATGTAGCTGATACTTTATCAATGGGGCTAGAAGAAGAAAGTGATATTGAAGGAGCTGGAGAATTTTTACCTTCAGCAAATAATGATGGTGATTTCGGTGAAAACAAGCCTGCCATTATTGAAAAACCAATAGTAATTCCAAAAACAAGAGCAAAAATAAAAGACACAAATCCAGCAACATCTGCAGATGATGGAAGCGAAGCAGATATTCCAGATGTTGGTGATTTTGGTGATGATGGAGATGACACTTCGCAACCTGAAGGGCATAATCAAGGAACTGGTGGCGGAGTACATGAAACAGATAAAAAATCAGGGTACAAAGAAGGAGACAAAGAAATTTTAAGAACAGCACCATTAAAAGGGATGAAATATGTGCCAATTATCCCTAACAAGTCTTCAGGAGAGCTGATTATATCTTTTAAATCACTATATGATGAAAATGATTGCCAACTATTATTAAGTTATAAAGATGAATCAAATCAGAAATATAAAGTTAATATATCAAGTGCTACTATTAATGGTGCTACAGTTGATGTTAACGACGGTATTATTGATGGGTTTAACTTGGAAATAGGAAAAGAATATACAGTAAAAGCTCAAACCGATGTGTATGATTATTATAGAATTGAGGTGGCTATATATGCGAATAAGAAATAACTTGTTTCCATATCCAGTATTGAATTCCAAAGAAACAATTTCATCATTTGTTAACTCACTTTTTAGATTTGATTATGAAGAATTTCAAGATGACAATTATTATTATTTGAAAGATATAAAAATTGATTTAAGTGATGAAAAAATTCTGGAATTAATGGAACAGGGAAAAGCGGAAGCAAAAATAATTGTTGAATGCTCTAGAACCATATATAGAAATATTTTTTCAGTAGATTTAAATACAACAACAATAAAAATCCCTATCTCAGAATTAAGAGGACCAGTAGAAATATCTTGTTTTATCTACGCAAAGGAGAATATAAAAGACTATTATAGCAATAACTTCAATAAGATATATGGAGAATATAGATTTGATATAGATAAATTTGATATTTTAGCTGTAGATGATGGATATAATACTAAAATAGATTTTGATGAGCAAAAAGATAATAAAGTATCATCAATCTTTGTAGTAGTAAGTAGTGGTGATCCAAATTCAAAAACAATGGATTTTGATGTTAAACGAAAGAATATTAAGATTACTTTGCCTAATAAAGAATATGGATTTTATACAAATATGAAAAATGATACAAATTATCAAAATGTGTTTTTTGCAATCATCGCTATACCAGCTTTAACATATGCTTTATCAAAAGCGCAAGAAGAAGATTTTGAAACAGCAAGAAATACATATGATTGGCTTGAATCAGTAATAAATGCTTATGAAAAAATATATGAAAGAAATATTAAAGATGATTGGGGAAAACTAGAAGTTGATGTTCCACAAAGGTTATTAAATAATGCAATTACACAATCTATTGATGATTTCTACTTCTTAATGATAGACAGATATAGAAAAAGAGGTGAAGGTGATGAATAATTTGATAAATGTTATGTATGTAACTGATCAATTGTTAGAAAATTTGCGTGAAAATGCAGTGGAAGTTGGAGAATTAATTAAAAGTCACTCAGATACTTTATGGCTAAAGAAATATGCCTCTGGCCAAATGTTTGAAGAAAAAAAATTTACAATACCAGATTTCAAATTACACCTCAGTGACGATGGAAATTATGATAAAGTTGATTACATGAACTGTATAACTCTATATGAATCACTTAATAAACTACCAAGATATGTATTAACAAATGAAAATTTTTGGGTTTGGCTTGAATTAACGTCATGCTATGAAGTTTGTAGACAGGCTATGCCAATAAAATCAAAATCTACATTTAAAGATCACTGGCTATTTAGTGGAGGAAACAGAAGAGGTATATTCTTCGGGGTTTTATCACGATGCTATTTTAGAGTAGAATTAACTGTAGATGAATCTTTACCAGATAAATATGAGTTAACAAAATTTGTTTGTGAAAAAAATGAAAGATTTAGAACATTAACATGGAGAAGTATTTCCAGTGAAAAACATGTTGTTTTAGGCGTTATAAAAGCTGAAAAGGATTTATACGATGAGTACAATCAAAATCCGGAAACAGCTGAAATGTTCCGTAAGGCAGAAGCAGGTAAAAATGGAGAAAATTTATATACAGAGTTTAGTAAGCAATTATCATTATTTGGAAGTGTAAGATTACTTGATGCACTTTCAGAAAATGAAATATATGAATTTTCAAAGAATAAAATGGTGGAATTGATAAAAAGATTTAACAGTTAAAAAAGATGCATTTTTATGCATCTTTTTCATTTTCTATAATCTTTTCCAATTCTATACCAATTTTTTCTATTACACCGACAACTAAAGCATTCCCCATCATAAAGTATCTTCTCTTGTCTGACATTCCTGTATTAGTCCAGTCGTCAGGGAATCCATTTATTCGTTCACATTCTTTCGGAGTTAATAATCGAGGCCTTTTGGTTTTATAATCTTCAATTACATGAGTAGAACGACTTATGCCGCTTTCACTTGTAAGCATTGTTCTTGCCGGAGCATCTAAATTGTCTGGGAATGGCATAGCTCCTTCCGTATAATAATATGGCTCACCTGTTGGCTTTGTTCTAGGAATCCTCTTTCCACCTTTTAAATATTTAAACTTTTCAATTTGATTGTCGCTCAAAAAGTACTTTTCATCTATCACATCTTCTTCGCGAATATTACGAAGAGGAAATATTAGATTATAATCAGCCTTTACTTTAACCGTGTAAATTCCACCTTTTTTCATTATTCCTGCATTATAAAACTGGCATTTAAACATATTACTTACTTCTATTAAATCTTTATAATCAGCAACGCTTGATTCTGATATCTCGCTATAGGATTCTTTTATTGGAAATTGTTGAACAAACATCCCCTTAGAGAAAATAACGTCATAGTCAGATACCTTTTGCATTTGTTTATAATAGTTAGTAGATTTATGGTATGCGAACATATAAGTTCTTCTACGTTTTTGTGGCAAACCATATTCCCCAGCATTTATTACTCTCCATTGAACATCGTATCCATTTTCATAGAAACTTCTTAGAATCATTCCGAAATCTCTACCTCTTTGTTTAGCTGGAGAAAGTAATAATCTATCAACATTCTCTAATAAAACAAATGGAGGTTTTTTTATTGCAAGAGTTTCTTCAATTGCCCACCAAAGGACTCCTTTTTTGCCTTCAATTCCTTTACTGGTTGATAAGGATTGCGCAACAGAATAATCCTGACATGGAAATCCTCCAACTAATAGTGTATGATCTGGAATATCATGTTTATCAACCTCAAATATATCTATATTAGAAACATCTTTATCTCCAAATCTTAAAGCATAGCAGTCAAAAGCCTCTTGAGATTTAGTAGCTGGTTCCCACTGATTAGCCCATAAACATTTCCATTTACCGTTTTCTATTGTTTTTCCATCTTTCAATTCTACATGATTAAGTCCGCAACGGAACCCCCCAACTCCTGCAAATAATTCAACCAAAGTTTTTTTCATAATGAAACCTCCTGACATTTGTTTTAATACTATAAATATATTATAATTTATTTGAGATAAAAGATCAACTTACAATTTTATTTTAACCTATTTTTTATGCTAAAACAAGATCGAAAGGAGAAAAAAATGAAAAAAGGTAGATTATACAATAGACAAGAGATTGAAGTTATATCAAAATCTGCTATTGGAAAGACAATGAATGATATTCTAAAAGAAGAATTAGTGTCAATCGGTGATATAGACAATAAAGGTGGATTAGGACAGTTGATTGAACAATATTTATTTGGAATACAAACAAACAATGAATCTGAACCTGATTTTATGCCTGCTGGTATAGAATTAAAAGTAACTCCATACAAGAAAATAAAAGGGGGTAAATTATCAGCTAAAGAAAGACTTGTATTAAATATTATTAATTACATGGAAGAATGGAAAAATGATTTTAGACATAGTCACTTTTGGATGAAAAATAATACAATACAATTATTATGGTATTTATGGGAACCAAATAAGGATTTTAAAGATTTTAAAATCACTCACGAAAAATTAATGGAACTAGTTCAAAGTGAAGACATAAAGCAAATAGAAAATGACTGGAATTATATTGTAAGCAAAATTAAAGAAGGAAAGGCACATGAACTGTCAGAAGCAGATACAATGTATTTGGGTACATGTACAAAGGGAGTCAACTCAAGTTCAACGAGAGAGCAACCATTTAGTGATATAAAAGCAATGCAACGAGCTTTTTGCTTTAAAAATTCATATATGACACAAATGGTAAGAAAAATAATAGGGGATTATAGTGATGTTGAAAAAGTTCTAAAAGGAACAAATAATACATTCAACGAATATGTCAATAACGTTATTGAAAAATATAAAGGTAAAACTCAAAAAGAATTAATGAAAGAATTCAGTATAGATTCTAAAGCTAAGAATATTAATAGTATGCTTATAAGTAGAATGTTTAATGTCACAAGTAAACTAGCAGATACCGAGGAATTTCAAAAAGCAAACATTATTCCTAAGACAATAAGAATCGAAGAAAGTGGAAGAATCAAAGAATCAATTTCATTTCCTTCTTTTAAATTTAATGAAATAATTGAACAAGAATGGGAAACTTGTGATTTAAGAGAAGAATTAGAAACAACTAAATATATGTTCTTTGTATTTAAAAAGGAAAAAGGTGAATATGTTTTTAAGGGTATCAAATTATGGAATATGCCAGAAACTGACATTGAAACATCTGTAATGGAAATGTGGAAAAAAACATATAATACAATTTTAAATGGTAATATAGTTAGATACATAAAAGATGGTAAAAGAAAAACAAATTTTGTTGGAATGAGTGAGAATGAAGTATGTCATGTTCGTCCTCACGGAAGAGATTCAAGAGATACATTTAAGTTACCAGTAGCTGATAAATTAACAGGTGCTACTGAATATACTAAACAATGTTTTTGGATTAACAGCAACTATATAAAAGGAATTTTTGAAGAGTTTAATTAGGAGGTTTTATTGGTGAATAATAAAGTTACTTTTGAAGATGTAATTAGTGGTAAAAGCAAAAAATTGATTATTGATTGTATATATGAAAATAAGCAGCCAAATAAAGATATGAGTTGTAGAGTATTACCAAAACTAATGAAGGTTCAGAATACTGGAGGATTTAGACCGATAGGTGAATATAAAAATAATTTCGCAGTTAAATATGTCGTATTATATTCGACTGGAGAAGATATTTATTGGCAAGATGATTTAGATGAAGAACTAGGCTTGTTTATTTATTATGGAGATAATCAAAGAGCAGGAAGAGACATTTTGGATACAAAACTTGGAGGGAATCTAATATTACAAAAATCATTTGAATTGGCTTGTTCTGGTAATCTGGATGATAGAAAGAAGATTCCACCATTCTTTTTGTTTCAAAAAGATGAAAATGCAAATGTAAAATTTTCTGGACTGTTAGTTCCTGGATACAAAAACATAAATGAAAAAGAATGGTTGACTGCATTATGGGCAAAGAGAAATGAAGGTGGACGTTTTCAAAATTATAAAGCAATGTTCACAGTTTTAGATACTGAAGATGGATCAATAGCAAATCCAAATAATGCCTCAATTGATTTGCAATGGATAGATGATTTGTTAAATGGAAAAGGATACGATAGTGAACATGCACCAAAAGCATGGAAAAATTGGATTGATAAGAGTGTATATAAACCTTTAACTGTTAATGTTGATTCCAGAATTAGAACAAAAGAAGAACAATTACCTAAGGAAAAAGAAAGGTTGGAAATGTTGCAATATATTCATGATTATTTCTATAATAAAGAAAGAAAATCAGATGCAACAAATTTTGAACCTTTTGCAATAGCATTAACTACGTTAGCAGATACTAATATTATAAGTTGTGATAATACTAGACCATCCAAAGATGGTGGCAGAGATGGTGTTGGTGAATATAGAATTATGAATGGATTAAATCAAGCCCTAAAAACAGTTTTTGCTGTGGAAGCTAAATGTTATGATTTAAACAATTCTGCAGGTGTAAAAGAAACCTCAAGGCTAATTTCTAGAATCAGGCATAGACAATTTGGAGTTTTTGTTACAACATCATACGTTGATATCCAGGCATATAAAGAAATAATAGAAGATGAACACCCCATTGCTATTATTGCAGGTGCAGATATCATAGATATTTTATATCAAAATGAAATAACCGATTTGCATAAACTAAAAGAATATTTAAATAATAACTTTCCAAAAGAATAAGATAGATATGATTTTTCATATCTGTCTTTATTGATACTTGAAGTGGCATGCTTTTTAGATTCTCTAGGCACTCACTTAATAAGCTAAAGAACCTATATAATAATAAAAGAACCGCCTTTCCCGCACCTATTGAGATTCTGACTTTTGATTTTTATTACTATTTATCAATACTTTTTAAAAAGAAAGACTATAGGAATTCTGTTCTTATAAGCAGACTAGCAAATAAAAAAGTAGCAAGCTTGCTACTTTTTATTTTCAAATGGCAGGGGATGAGAGAATCGAACTCCCAACAGTGGTTTTGGAGACCATTATTATACCATTTAACTAATCCCCTAAAATTTCTTTGGTTCGATAAAGATTATAACACAAAGAATAAGGCTAATCAATATGAAAACTATAATTTCAAAGGAATAGGTACTATTAAAACTTAATAAATAGTGATATGATTTTTAATAGAATAATGTTAGAATAATGATAGAGGTGGTAAGCATGAGATTTGATATTGAAGAAGAACCAAGACAAAAAAGAAAGAAAAGTGATAATGATACGCCTTCAAATCTTACAATCATTGCTGTATTTTTAGTAATTGCTGCCATTATTCTCATTGTGACTTATATGTTTTTAAAAAGTGGAAATACATCAGGAAGAACTCCTCAAGTAGAAGTGACAACACCAACGCCTTCTACTTCCGCTACACCAACACCAACGCCTGAAGAAGAAAAATTAACAATTGTAGATGAAGAAAGTGATGAGAGACCGATAGCTGTTGTAATTGATAACGCTATTGGAGATGCAAGACATGCAGGATTACTAGAATCTTATATAAATTACGAGATCCCAATTGAAGGGGGAGCAACCCGTATCTTAGCCGTATTTAAAGATGTGGATGCTAAATTAATTGGACCAATCAATGGAGCAAAAAATTATTTTATAGATTATGCTTTAGAAAGTGATTCTATTTTAGTATATTATGGATCAAGTAGTGATAAAAAAGATGAAGAAGTAAAAATAGACATAGTAAATGGATTAACAGATTCTGATCCTTTTAGAAGAGATACGAAATCAGTTGCGCCTCATAATGTATTTACTAGAATGACTTATTTAAATAGTTTCTTACAAACTTCTAAATATAATTTAGAAACATTAGATTGGCAGTTATTAAATTACAGTGTAGAAGAAGTGGATTTATCAGAATCAGGTTATGTACCTAAAAAAGCAGTAAAGATAGAATTACCTTATTCTGATACAGAGAAGAGAGTATATAACTATGATGAAGAAAATGACTATTACTTAAGATCTTCTAATGGACATGATCAATTTGATAGGAAGTCAGGAAAACAACTTCATTATAAAAATATTATTATTGAGAAAGTTCCAACTAAAACAACTGATGGAGTGTTCCGAGTAGAAACTACAGGAAAAGGAAAAGCTTATATAATTACTGGAGGAAAATATCTTCCTATTACATGGTCAAAAGAATCAAGAGATGCAAAAACAATTTATACATATGAAAATGGAACAGAGGTTACACTAAATGATGGAAATACATTTATTCAGATTCTTCCTGAAAATTGTATATTAACCATTAATTAAAGGAGAGATAACATGAAAATAGGATTGTTTGGATCGGGAGCCTATGGAATGGCTTTAAGTAGTATATTAGTTCACAATAGACATGAAGTAACGATGTGGACAAAGTTTGAGGAAGATACTATTAAAACAACAGGAATGAATGAAAAGTATTTGCCTGGATATCGAATTGAAAAAGAAGTAGTTGTAACTTCTAGCGTAGAAGAATGTGCAACAGGAAAAGATTTAATAATCATTGCCATCCCTGCTGCGTTTGTTGATTCCCTTTGTAGAGAAATGCAACCATTTATTAAAAATGATCATATTTTGATTGCTACTAAGGGAATTGAACAAGGAACGGGTTTGTTTATGGATGAACTAGTGGAGAAATATCTAGATACAAAAGATATTGCTGTTATTAGTGGACCTACTTTCGCAGTAGATTTAATTTCTAAAAAACCTGCAGGACTTGCAATCGCAGGAAAATCGCAAGAAACAGTTTTGCTTGCAAGACAAGCTCTACAAAATAGTTATATCAAACTAAGAGAAACGCCAGACTTGGTAGGAATTGAAATCTGTGGAGCCCTAAAAAATGTAATTGCTTTATCAGCAGGAATGTTAGAAGGGTTAAATGCAAATGATTCTACCAAGGCAATGCTAATTACAGAAGCAGTACATGATATGGAAAATATTTTAAATGCCTTTAATTGTGAAAAAAGAACGGTTTTATCCTATGCAGGAATTGGAGACTTATTACTAACTTGTACGACAGAAAAGAGTAGAAATTATAGTTTTGGTAAATTAATAGGTAGTAAGGCACCAAAGAGTGAAATAGAAAACTTCTTGAATCATAATACGGTGGAAGGATACTATACATTAGAGTCTATTTATCAATTACTAAAAGATAAAGAAGTATCAATTCCTATTATAGATTTAATCTATGAGATAGTGGTGAAAGATGAAGATCCAGAATTATTACTTGCATTCTTAGTTTTTAAATTATAAAAAATATGATATACTACATTTAGATTAGGAGGTATAAAATGAAAGAAATAATTTCAAAGTTTACAAAATCATCAATTATTAGTTCATTTGCATTAGTAGCTTTAGCCATACTACTAATAACAGATTCAGAGGCAACCATTACAGGAATATCTTATATTATAGGAGCTGTATTGATTGCAATTGGAGCACTTGCTGAAATCAATTATTTAAAAAATATTAAAGAAAAGATTGCAGACTTAGATATCATATATGGAATTGTATGTGTAATATTAGGAGTACTTGTTATTACAAACCCACTTGCGATTGAAGGAGTTATCCCTTTTGTAATAGGATTTATTATTGTAGTAAATAGTGCTATCAAATTACAATATAGTCTAGAGTTAAGAAAAGAAAACAATGAATTATGGTTTTCAACTCTTATCTTATCTATTATTATGACGGTATGTGGTATTGTGTTAATATTTAATCCTTTTCAAGGAAGAGACATTGTATCTATCATTATTGGTATTTTCATTTTGATATATGCCATTCTTGATTTAATATCTACTTTTGTCATTAAAAATACATTTAAGAGAATTCAAAATGCTATTTCTGAAACAGTAGCAAAAGAACAAGAGTTGATAGAAAACAAAATAGAAGAAGAGGAAGAAGAAGTAAAAGAAGCAGAAGTAGAAGAAACAGAAAAACCTAAAGAAAAGAAGAAAAGTAAAAAGAAAACAGAAGAGGGTGAATAGTTGTGTATAAGTATTATCCATTAATGCTAAATATTATTGATCAACTAAATAAATGGAACGATGATTTAAACAAATGGGCAGATGAACATATGGGTGGAGTTGGATTTGGAACTTTGATATTCTTTGCCTTATTACTTGTTGCCTTCTATGGAATCGGAGTTTTAAATAAAAAAGATAGATAGTCAAGAAAAGCCAAAAATGGCTTTTTTTATTTGTAAATAGAAAAAAAAGATGTATAATAAAGTTGGACGAGGTAAATTTCATGAATAGAGAAAAGTTAGAAGTAGGAGGGAAATATGAAATCCATAGTTATAAACACGATGGAAAAATTCATAGATCCTGGGACGAGGCTATTCTTTTGGAAATTCATGACGACTATCTAATATTTGGAAATGAAAGAACAAAAGTAACAGAATCAGATGGAAGAGTATGGAGGACCAAAGAACCGGCCGTTTTGTACTTTTTCTATAAAGAATGGTATAACATCATAGGACAATACAAGAAAAATGGTATCTATTATTATTGTAATATGGCATCACCTTTTATTATAGAAGAAGGAACAATCAAATATATAGATTATGATTTAGACCTAAGAGTTTTTCCTGATGGCAGTTTTAAAGTACTTGATAGAGGAGAATATAAATATCATAAAACAACTATGAATTATCCAGAAGAATTAGATAAGATTCTAAAAAGTGAATTAACAGAGCTAATAGAAATGGTTCGAAACAAACAAATGGCTTTTGAACCAGGAGTCGTAGAGAAAAAGTGTAATCTATATAATAAAGTAAAGAACAGTTAATCTGTTTTTTTATTTTTTTTGAAAAAAAAGAGGGTAAAAATACATATTTTTTGACGAAAAAACATGTATTTTTAATAAAAGATAAAATATTGTAAAAAAAGAGTAAAAATGTGAATATGTTGCTATATAATAAGACGGTTTTACAACCTATCGCCGAGTGTCATAAAAAAAATAAAAAAATTTAATTTTTTTTGTTGACAATAATTTTTAGATTTGATATATTAATGGGGCAGTTTGCAAAAAACGACCAATTATAAGTGTCAAATTAAGAGATGATATAAATGATTTCTTGAGAGGCATAAATCGTTTTTATAGCAAGATTTTCCAATTGAAAACCAAAATTTGGAACTGCGTAAAATAATGTACAAATAAATTTAAAAAAATGTCAAAATTGTGTTGACTTTGAAAAATTTGTTTGTTATATTATTGATACGTCGCAGGAATTTTATTGCGGTCTGCGACGATGATCTTTGAAAACTAAGCAAAACGTCAATTTTGAGTAGCTAGGAAAATTGAATTTCAAACTTTAATAAAGTTTATTTTTTATTGAGAGTTTGATCCTG
>JAFWKJ010000010.1 GCA_017511375.1 Bacilli bacterium
TTACTTTGGCTAGTTATGCAGCGCTTGATTTAGTTTTAATTATTCCAAATGCTAATCCGCCCGTATGTAAAGTAATGGATTACAACAAATTCCGTTATGAAAAACAGAAAAAGCAAAAGGAAGCTTTAAAAAGACAAAAAGCTAATATGTCAGAACTTAAAGAGTATCGTTTATCACCTGTAATTGATGTGGGAGACTTTGAAACAAAGTTAAGAAATGCGACAAAATATCTTGAAAAAGGAGATCGTATTAAACTTACGGTTCGTTTTAAAGGACGCCAAATGGCTCATACGGAATTAGGTAAAGAAGTCTTAGACAAATTTGCTGCCCGTGTAGAAGATTTAGCAGATATAGAACAAAAGCCTAAATTAGAAGGTAGAACAATGACTATGTTATTAATACCAAAGAAAGACAAATAGAAGTAGGAGGAATTAATATGCCAAAAATTAAAACACATAAGGGAACTGCCAAAGTTATCAGAAAAAGAAAAAATGATATCGTAATTGGTAAACCAGGAAGTAGACATAATACTGGTTGTAAAAGCGCAAGCTTTAATAGAAGTTGTAGAAAGGGATCTAACCTTAGTAAGGCAGATCAAAATAGATTAAAAAATATTATTTAATCTACACATAAGAAGGAGGAAGAAACATGGCAAGAGTTAAAAATGGAGCAGTAACAAAAGCTCGTCATAAGAAAGTTTTAAAAGAAGCTAAAGGTTACTTTGGAAGTAAACATAGATTATATAAATCTGCCAAAGAACAATTAATGCATTCTGGACAATATGCTTTTAGAGATAGAAAGCAAAAGAAAAGAGATTTCAGAAAGTTATGGATTACAAGAATCAATGCTGCTTGTAGACAAAATGATATTTCTTATTCAAGATTTATTGAAGGTCTTACTAAGGCTGGAGTTGAAATCAATCGTAAAATGTTAAGTGAGATTGCTATTAACGATCCAAAAATGTTTACGGAATTAGTTAAAACAGCAAAAGAAGGAAAAACTGGTAAGATTAAACCTGCTACAGAAGTAGCTGGTAAAGAAGTTACTGTAAAAGCAGCTTCAGCAAAAAAAGAAACTAAGAAGGAAACAGTAAAAGAAGAAAAACCTGTTAAGAAATCAACTACAACAAAGAAAGCACCTGCTAAGAAAGAAGAAACAGCAACAAAAGCAACTGCAACTAAGAAAACAACTACAACAAAGAAAACACCTGCAAAGAAAACTACAAAAACTGCAAAGGCAGAAAAATAAACATATTAGTGAATTGATTAATCTAGTGCCTAAGGGTGGTTAATTTTAGAAACTAATAGAAGATGAAAACGAAAAGGAGAATTATTAAATGACTGTAGTATCAATGAATTATTTATTAGAAGCTGGTGTTCAATTTGGACATCAAAAGAGAAGATGGAATCCTAAGATGAAGGAATATATCTTCACAACAAGAGATGATATTTATATTATCGATTTACAAAAAACTGTTAAGAAACTTGAAGAAGCTTATGATGCAATGAAAGAAATTGCACAAAATGAAGGAAAAATATTATTTGTAGGAACTAAAAAGCAAGCACAAGAAGCTGCTGAAGAGTGTGCTGTTAGAACTAACATGTATTTCGTAAATGAAAGATGGTTAGGTGGAACTTTAACAAACTTCAAGACGATTCGTTCTAGAATTCGTAGAATGGAAGAAATTGAAAAGATGGAAACAGATGGTACATTTGATGCTTTACCAAAGAAAGAAGTTATTGGTCTTCGTAAAGAGTATGATAAGTTAAATAAAAACTTAAGAGGAATTCGTGAAATGAAAAGAATGCCTCAAGCTATGGTAATAGTAGATCCTCGTAAAGAAGAAATTGCTATTAAAGAAGCTCATATCTTAGGAATTCCTGTATTTGGTGTAGTAGATACAAACTGTGATCCGGATGTAGTTGATTATGTTATTCCAGGAAATGATGATGCTGTTCGTTCTGTTAAACTTTTAATTGGAGTTTTAACTAACGCAATTGCAGAAGTAAATGGTAATGAAGTAATTGATTATATTAGTGAAGATGATAAATCAGGAAAAGATATTAAAGAAGAGTTAGCTGAAAAGGTTGAAGAAGCAATTGAAGAAGTAAAAGAAGAAGTAAAAGAAGTTAAGAAAGCTAAAAAAGAGAAAAAAGAAGAAATCAAAGAAGAAATAACTGAAAAAGTTGAAAAAGTAAAAGAAAAAGTAGAAAAGAAAGTTGAAAAAGTAAAAGAAGACTTAGATAGTTTAAGTTTAGCTGATTTAAAAGCAAAGGCTAAAGAGGCTGGATTAAAAGGATATTCTACTTTGAAAAAAGCTGATTTAATTGAATTATTAAAAAAATAGAAAAGAAGGGGAAGGAATGAATATAATTGAATTTTAATTATGATCATTCCTTTTATCTTTATAATAAAAAGAGGAGGATATATATGTTTAGTGCAAGTGATGTAAAAGAATTAAGAGAAAAAACAGGTGCTGGAATGATGGATTGTAAGAAAGCGCTTGAAGCATGTGAAGGAAATCAAGATAAAGCAGTTGATTGGTTAAGAGAAAAAGGAATTGCAAAGGCTGCAAAAAAAGAATCAAGAATTGCTGCTGAGGGAGTTACAGAAGCAGCATCAAATGATAATGAAGCAATTATCTTTGAAGTTAACTGTGAAACAGATTTCGTAACAAAGAATGAAAAATTTCATGACTTAGTAAAAGAATTATGAGAAACATTAATGTTTGATAAATGTGTAACTGAAGAAGAAGCAAATGAAGTAAAATTAAAAGATGGAAAAACAGTTGCTGAAAGAATTGTAGAAGAAACTGCAACAATTGGAGAAAAAATTAGTTTTAGAAGATTCCAAAGAATTACTAAAAATGATGATGAAGTATTTGGAATTTACTCTCATATGGGAGGAAAGATTACGACAATTGTTGTATTAAAGGGATCAGATGGAGACGTTGCAAGAGATGTTGCTATGCAAGCTGCTGCTATGAGTCCTATCGCTGTTAATCGTGACAGTGTTCCTGCAGATGTTGTAGAACATGAAAAAGAAATGATTAAGGCTGAAATGAAGAATGATCCAAAGACTGCTGGTAAGTCAGATGATATTTTAGATAAAATGGCTACTGGTAAACTTGGAAAGTTCTTTAAAGAGAACTGTTTGGTAGAGCAAGACTTTATCAAGGATTCTTCTATGACAGTAGAAAAATATGCTAAAGAAAATGGCTGCGAAGTATTATCTATGGTAAGATATGCTGTTGGTGAAGGAATTGAAAAAAGACAAGAAAACTTTGCTGAAGAAGTAGCTGCTCAAATGAGTGCTGCCAACTAGATTGTAAAAGAGAGTTTTACTCTCTTTTTTTTATTTCTTTTTTCGTGTTTTTCTATTATACTAGTAGTAGAGCGCTTTCTTTAAAAAAAATGTGATTTATACTTGTTTTTTTTGAAAAATTTGGTATAATAGGCAAATAAATAAAGGGGATGATTTGATGGCTAAAAAGACTTCTTCGAATGCGATAAAAAAAGTTAACGATCAAATTAAAGATTTAGAATCAAAAAGTAAAAAAGTGGATACACGTTCTGTTAAGACATCTCCAGTTAAAAAAAGCACTACAAAGAGCAGTACTGTTTCTAGAAAAACTACAAAAACAAAGCGCGAAACTGTTATTGTAGCACCTACTAAAAAGAGTAGAACTACAACTGCTAAAAAGACAACGACCTCTAAAAATGTTAGAGGAGGAGTTGTTGTACCTAAAAAGACAGTTACCAAAACAATTGAAAAAGAAAATATTAAAAATGAAATTAATTCTTTAAATACTAAAAAAGAAAAAATTGAAATTGTTGCACCTAGAACTAAAAAGAAAAAGGACTTAGCGAAAGAAGTTAATAAGATTTTAGATGTTGATGCTTCTAAAGAAGAAAAATCAACTGTTCGCACACCAAAGTTTATTCAAGATGAAAAACCAAAAGAAGATGAAGCTCTTAAGAAGAAAGAACAACAATTGAAAGATTTCTTTGTTGTAGAAGAAAAAGAAACTCCTAAATCAGATATCACACTGGATGAAGTAGATGTTATCAAGTTTGATTCCAAGAAGAAAGATACATCTTCTAAAAAAGGTAGTTTAAAGAAAAGAGACAATCTTTCTGATACGAAAATTTTAAAAATTGATAAATCAGCTCAATTAGATCAAATTGATAAAATAGATGAATTTAATATTGTAGAAGATTTTAAACAAGATATTCCTAAGAGAAAGAAAACAGAATCTAAAAAACAAGATTATAGTAGGAAACGTAAGGGAAAAGGTTTTATTGTTAAACTTCCTAAAAAGCCAACGTTTAAAGAGTTAGAAAATGATTTAAGAAATCTATATGATAAAGTAAATGATGTTGTTGGGGATATTGATGAAAATGTTGTAAAAGATGAAACACTTATTCCTAAAAAGAAATCTAGAAAGAAATTAGATTTATCTTCTTTGTTTAAGAAAAAACCAAAAGAAAAAAGTGTTGTAAAGACAAAGAAAGTTAAAGTTAAACCTACTGAAGAATTACTTCCTGGTGAAAAATCTAGTTTATTAGATTATATTAGTCAAAAAGTATTGAATGTATTCTTAGCTATTTTATTTGTTATTTTCATTATTATGACAATTGTCTTTATCTGTTTTGTTATTTATGTAACTACATTTTAGTACTTTTATTTGATTTGTTTATATACTATAATGATTTATAAGGAGAGATAATTTATGGATAGTGATATGATACTTTTGGAATTAACGGATAAGATGGATAAAACCATTGAAAATTTACAAAAAAGATTTGCTTCAGTAAGAGCAGGAAGGGCTAATCCTTCTAGTTTGGATGGAATAATGGTAGAGTATTATGGGGCTATGACTCCTTTGAAACAATTAGCTACTATTTCTGTTCCAGAAGCTAGACAATTGCTTATTAAACCATTTGATAAGAGTTGTTTAAGTGCTATAGAGAAGGCTATATTAGCTTCTAATTTAGGATATACTCCAGGAAATGATGGAGAAACGATTCGTATTGTGATTCCTGAACTTACGGAGGAAAGAAGACGTGAACTTGCTAAACAAGTAAAAGCGATTGCGGAAGAAGCGAAAGTTTCTATTCGTAATATAAGACATGAAGGTATGGAAGATATAGAAAAGGCAGATCTTCCAGAAGATGAAGAAAAAGGAATGGAAAAAGAAATCCAAGACCTAGTAAATGCATATAATAAAAAGGTTGAGGATGCTTTGAAAGAAAAAGAGCAAGAATTACTAACTGTCTAGTAATTCTTTTTTGGAGGTGAGGTTCTTATGTTATTTGATGGTAAATTAGTAAGAGAAGAAAACTTAAAACAATTAAGAGGGCAATATCAAAATATCCATGCAGGACTTGCTGTTGTACAAGTAGGGGATGATTTTGCAAGTAATAAGTATATTGCACAAAAAAGAAAAGTGGCAGAAGAATTAGGCGTTTCTTTTGATTTAATAAAACTTGAAACAGCTACTACGAAAGAGTTGTGCACCCTTATTGAAGATTTAAATGGAAATCAAGATATTCATGGAATTATTGTTCAGTTGCCTATTCCTGAGGATATCGATTATGAAGAAGTTAGAAATACAATTGATCCCAATAAGGATATAGATGGTGTGAATGATGTAAATATTTTAAGAGTCTTTCATAATGATCCTAAAGCATTAGTTCCTTGTACAGCTTTAGGAATTATGAAGATGCTTGATTATTATCAAATTCCTCTTGAAGGTATGGATGTTACGATTATTGGACGTAGTATTCATATTGGAAAGGCCTTATACAGTTTGTTGTTAAATCGTAATTGTACGGTAACGATTTGTCATTCCAAAACGAAAGATTTAAAAAAACATACCAAGAATGCAGATATGGTTATTACGAGTGTTGGGAAAGCAGATTTTATTCATCAAGATATGATAAGAGATGATGCCATTTTAATTGATGTTGGATTCAATTATAAAGATGGTAAGATTTGTGGAGATGTTTCTAAAGATGTAGAACGTTATAAGTATCTTACACCCGTTCCTGGTGGGGTAGGACAAATGACTGTTTATTCTATTTATGAAAATTTGATGAAAGCTTATGAGATGAGTAAAACTCATAAGATAAAACATAAATAATCTTGTAAAAGATTTAATTTTTGTGATATAATAAGCCTATCAATGTTGATCAAGAAGTAGTAGTAAAATGATGATTTGTAGAGAGTCTATGGTTGGTGAAAATAGATAATATAGTTTTATGAATTCGTCTTGGGAGTTCTTATGAAAAATAAGCGTATTTCTTGCGTTAAAAGATTAGAGTGTATAGTAAAATAACTATAAAGTAAGGTGGTACCGCGATGATTCGTCCTTATATTTATAGTTATTTTTTTTTAGGAGGGTTGGTTTATGAAAACTCGTTATGTATTTGACTTAGATGGAACCTTACTAAGAGGAGATTTTCAAATAGAAAAAGAATTCTTTACTGGTAAGTTTGGAGAAGAGGCCATTCCTTTTCTTCAATCTATTCCTAGTTTGTTATGTTGTTATGAAAGAGGATTTACTCGATATGATTATGCATCATTAAGTAGATATTTAAAAAATAAAACAGGGTTAGATTTTGATTCTCAAATTATTCGAGAATGGGTTGCAATTACGGCAGAGATTCCTAGTCAAGAAGAAGAATTTGCGAGAGAGACATTAGAATTTTTAAAACAAAAAGGATGTAGTTTAGTGGTTCTTACCAATTGGTTTGGAAATAGTCAAACAGAAAGATTGAAAAGAGCGGATTTACTATCTTATTTTGATGAAGTGTATGGAGGAGATATTTCCACAAAACCACATAAAGAAGCCTATTTTAATGCAACATTTTCTTATGACCCACAGGAATGTGTCTTTATAGGAGATGATGTGGTTATGGATTATATTGGACCTAAGTCTTGTGCTATGGATTCTATTTTGTATGATAAAGAAAATCAACATCATAAATCGTTGATAAAAATAAAAAGATTAAATGAATTAAAAGAAAGATATAAATAGGAGGAGATATTTATGGATAATAAGAGATTTGATGAAATTAAAAAATCTTTAGAGGAAGATCTAAAGGATGGTTTGGATTTAAAAGTATTAGAAGACCTACGTGTAAAATATTTGGGGAAGAAAGGTTTTATTACAGAGTTAAATAGTGAAATTAAAAATGTTCCAAATGAAGAAAAGAAAGAATTTGGAATGAAGGTTAATGAACTTAGAAATAGATTTAATGATTTCTATGAATCTGTAAAAGAAAAATTAGATCAAGAAGCTTTAAATAAAAGATTAGAAAAAGAAGCTATTGATATTAGTTTACCTGCAACTGTTGTTCCTGTAGGAGCTCCTCATATTTTAGAAAAAGTCATTGAAGAGGTAGAAGAAGTTTTCCTATCTATGGGCTACGATGTAGTAGATGGACCTGAAATAGAAGAAGATAAATATAATTTTGAAATGTTAAATATTCCAAAGGGACATCCTGCAAGAGACGCACAAGATACGTTCTATATAGAAGGAGAAGAAATCTTACTTCGTAGTCAAACTTCTCCTGTACAAGTACGTACGATGTTAAAGGGAGAGGGAAAAGTTCCTATTCGTATGATTTGTCCAGGAAAGACTTATAGAAGAGATGATGATGATGCAAGTCATTCTCATCAATTTATGCAAATTGAAGGATTGCTTGTTGATAAAAATATTAGTTTAAGTGATTTAAAAGGGACTATGGATGTTTTATTCAAACGTCTATTTGGAAAAGATGTAGAAACTCGTTTTAGACCTAGTTATTATCAATTTACAGAACCTTCTGTTGAAGTAGATATTACTTGTGTGAACTGTCACGGAAAAGGGTGTAACGTATGTAAGCATACAGGATGGGTTACGGTTGTAGGTGCAGGAGTCGTTCATCCTAATGTACTTCGTATGAGTGGATATGATCCAGAAGTATGGAGTGGATTTGCTTTCGGTTTTGGAGCTGAAAGACTTGCGATGATGAAATATGACATCAATGATATTAGAACTTTCTATAATGCAGATTTAAGAGAGGCAAAAGTATTTGATAGGGAGGATGAGGAATAATGATTAGTTTAAATTGGGTAGGAGACTACATTGATATAAAAGATCAAGATGTTCATGAATTGGCGGCTAAGATTACCAAAGCAGGTATCAATATAGAGGCCGTTGTTTCTCATCAAATCAAAGGATTGGTTATTGGTGAGATTGAAAAGGTTGAAGATCATCCAGATAGTGATCATTTACATGTTTGTAGAGTTAATATAGGAAAGGAAGTTTTACAAATTGTTTGTGGAGCTCCTAATGTTCGTGATGGATTAAAAGTTATTGTCGCAACAGTAGGTACCATTCTTCCTGGAGACTTTGAAATTAAAAAGAGTAAAATTCGTGGAGTAGATTCTTGTGGTATGATTTGTGCTTTATTTGAATTAGGACTTGAAGAAAAAAATGATGAGACTTATGCAAAAGGAATTGCTGAATTAGATGATGAGGCACCTATCGGAGAAGAGCCACTTGCTTATCTAGGACTTGATGACACTTTATATGATTTAGATGTTCATAAACATCGTAATAATGATTGTTATTATCATATTGGATTTGCTTATGAAATTGCATGTATATTAAATAGAAAAGTTACTTTACCAGACTTAGAGTTTAAGACTAGTAAAGATAAAATTCAATTTGATTTAAAGATTGATACTCCTAAATGTAGTTATTATGCCGCAAGAGAAGTAAGAAATGTAAAGATAGGAGAAAGCCCTGATTTTATCAAGAAGAGATTACTTGCTGCAGGAATGAGACCTATAAATAATGTGGTAGATATTTCCAATTATGTTATGTTAGAGTTTGGACAACCACTTCATTTCTTTGATAAAGATAAATTAGGAGACAAAATTGTCGTTCGTGATGCGAAAGATAAAGAAGAAATTACTACCTTGGATGGAAAGGTTCGTAAACTTGATTCAAAAGATATCGTTATTACAGATGGAGAAAAAAGTGTTTGTATTGCGGGAGTTATGGGAGGAGAAAATACAGAAGTTGATGAAAATACGAAAAATATTTTAATTGAATCTGCTATTTTTGATCCTGTATCTATTCGTTATACTTCTCGTAAGTTAGAACTTCCAAGTGAAGCTTCTATTCGCTATGGAAAAGGACTATCTTATGAATATACCGAAATGGCTAGTAAAAGAGCTTGTCATTTGCTTGAAAAGTATGCAGGAGCTGAAGTATTAGATGGTGTTGTGGTAGTAGACCACGAAGATCATACGGAAAAAGTATTAACATTTAAACCAGAAGAAGTGGATTCTATTTTAGGAATTACAATTTCAGAAGAAGATATGAAACATGAACTTGAACGATTAGATTTCCCATATGAAATAAATAAGGGAGAGTTCAAAGTAACGGTTCCAAGAAGAAGATTAGATATTGATCCTAATGTCAATGATATTGCAGAAGAAATTGGTAGACTTTATGGATATAATAATTTGGTGTCTTCTCTTCCTTCTATTCCTGTGCGTAGAGGAGAATATATTGGAGATGTTAAATATCGTAAGATTGTTTCTAAGAGACTTCGTAGTTTAGGTTTAACAGAAGTAAAAACTTATACATTAGTAAGTCCTGAAATGGCTTCTAAATTCCAATATGAAGAGAAAAAACAAGTTGTTTTACCTAATCCTATGAGTTTGGATAAGAGTGTTGTAAGAACGACTTTAATTCCATCTTTATATAATGTGTATGAATACAATGCAGCACGTGGAATTAAGGATGTATCTATCTATGAAATTGCGAAAACTTATGATAGTGAGTATCAAGAAGTAAGTAAAATTTGTGGTTTAATGACTGGAAATTATGTCTTGAATGATTGGAAAGGAAATCAAACCATTGATTTCTATGTGGTAAAAGGCGTTGTAGAAAATGTTCTTCAATACATGGGTTATGAAAATAGATACTCTTTTGTACGTAGTAGTTGTAGTGATCTACATCCTGGAGTACAAGCTTATATTGTATTAGATGGAAAAAATATAGGAATTATTGGTAAAGTTCATCCCTCTATTACGAAAAAGGATATCTTCGTATTTGAGATGGATTTGAATCGTATTTTTGGTAGAACTAATAAACTAAAATATAAAGAAGCTTATAAATATCCAAGTATTCAAAAAGATATGGCTTTCCTTATGGATAAGAATATTGATGTTTCTGAAATCATTAGAACGATTAAGAAGACAGCTAATAATACCTTACAAGATGTTCGTGTGTTTGATGTTTATGAAGGAGATAATATTTCTAAAGATCAAAAGAGTGTAGCCTTTAATCTATTATTTAATGGAATTGATCATACTTTAACAGATGAAGAAGTTATGATTGTCTTTAACAAGGTAATTGACAAAGTTGTGTCAACTCACCATGCAGAATTAAGAGATAAGTAGAATTATCTCTTTTTTTATGTTACTCTTTTGATAGAAATAAAATAGGAGTGTGAATTATGGAGAATTCAGAAAACAAAGAAATTGAAACAAATAACGTTCAGGAAACTCTGTCAGAAGTTTCCAATGAAGATGTAACCAATCAAGAAAATCCTTCTGAAGTTGTTTCTGAGAGT
Organism: Bacilli bacterium; assembly: GCA_017511375.1. Classification (GTDB taxonomy): domain Bacteria; phylum Bacillota_I; class Bacilli_A; order RF39; family UBA660; genus UBA3789. Next base: position 10,641 of record JAFWKJ010000010.1, read on the forward strand.
GTTGAACAACCGGCAACAACACCAGTAGAGAACAGCACAAATGAAACAAAACCTCAAAAGAAAAAAGGAAAAGGCGGACTTGTTGTTCTTGTACTGCTTTTGTTTGTTGCCTTATTGGTAGCTATCTTTGTTCCTTCTTTCTTAAATAAAGAGGGACAACCACAAACAATTGAAACTGATGCTAATGAGGTAAAATCAGCATATCGTTTGAGTGGGAATGGTTTAGAAGACTTTGACCTATATTTTTTACAATTAGAAAATAAAGAGGTTAACAAGGTGTATAGTCCTTTATCTATTAAGTATGTATTAGCTATGCTTAATGAAGGTACAGCTGGAACTTCTCATGCACAAATCAAAGGGGTTATTGGAGATTATAAAGCTAAAAAATATAACAACAATGATCATATGAGTTTTGCGAATGCTATGTATATTAAAGATATTTATAAAAATGCTATTAAAGAAGAATATACAAAACAGTTAAAAGAAAAATATGGGGCAGAAGTAACAGTAGATCCATTTACTAGTCCTGATCCAATTAATAACTGGATTAGTGATAAAACATTTCATTTAATTACTAATATGTTAACAGAACCAATTAATGAATATGATTTCTTCCTAGTAAATGCTTTAGCAATTGATATGAACTGGGTTAATCAATTGCAATGTGAACAAACTGAATCACGTAGTCAAGGTAAAGTAAGTTGTAAAGATTATAGTGTTAAATATATTCATGAAAACTATTCGGATTATGTAAGAGAATTAATGTCTAACGATGAATATGATGAAATAGATTTTAATGGTGGTAAGGTAAAATCGTTAGCAATTGGAGCAAGTATTAATAATTATGATATTATTAAGGATCTTGGAGAAGAGAATATTCGTAAAACAGTAGGTGAAAAGTTACAAGAATACATCGATGCTGGTGGAGAAATGTGCGGAAATACTTATGATGAATATATGGATAATTATATTAAAACGCTAGGAGAAAACTATAAGCAAGTTGATTATTCTACGGATTTCTCTCTATATGATGGTTCAGATGTAAAAGCATTTGCTAAAGATCTTCAAACGTATGATGGGGTTACTTTACAATATGTAGCAATCATGCCAAAAGAAGCATCATTAGAATCTTATATCAAAGAATTAGATGTTAAGAGTGTTAATAATGTAATTAAAGAATTAAAGGATATTAAGTTAGAAAACTTTAAAGAAGGTGTAGTTACAAAGATTAAAGGACATATACCTGTATTTAATTATGATTACGAATTAGATTTGATGAATGATTTGAAAAAATTGGGTATAAAGGATGTATTTAGTGCAGAAGATGCAAATTTATCTAATATGATTAAAACCAAAGGTGGAGAATTCATTGCAAAAGCTGATCATAAAGCAGTAATTGAATTTTCAAATGATGGAATTAAAGCTGCGGCTGTCACATTAGGTGGAGGAAAAGGTGCTGCCGGTTGTCCTATATTTGATTATGAATATGATGTTCCGGTAGAAACAATTGATATTACGTTTGATAAGCCATATCTATATTTAATTAGAGATAAAGACACAGGAGAGGTATGGTTTGTTGGAACGGTTTATGAACCTACAAAAAAATAATCTAATAAAAAAGACTAGATCGTTTGATCTAGTCCTTTTTTTACTCTTTTTCTTATAATTTCAATCATTTCATTTTTAAATTCTTGATTTGCATTTTCCCAGACAAGTTCAAAAAATACTCCCAATCCTGGTAGGGTATATTCATCTTGTTCTTTTACTGCTTCATCGATGGCTCTTTTTAAAGTATGAAAATCATCTCCTTGAAAGTTATTGATAATATGATGTCTAATATTTGTATCCATAGAATCCTCCTATCTTTATTATGATAAATCCTGTCAAATCTATACATTTCATTTTTCAATTTCTTGAGAAATGTCATTTTTTGTGGTAAATTTATACTAGAAGAGGTGTTGGTTATGAAGAAAAGAGTTAAGAAAAGTGAAATTGAAATCGCAAAAAAATCCTCTAGGATTATGTTCTTATTGTCTTTTATCTTACTAGTTTTCTTATTTGTGGGATTTGGACTTATTTATGTTTTAGAAATTGATGTATCTCCTTATGTTTCTTTTTCTAAAGAAAAAAGTACATCCTCTAAGACCCAAAAGATAATTAAAAAAGGTGTGATTCTTGATCCTACTCCTATTTCAGTTGAGGTAGATATCACGGATAGTAATGTGCAAAAGTACTACAATATTGTGAAAGTAACAAATCAAGATGTTTGCGTGGAAGGAACTTATCGTGAAAAGAAACATGTCGATGTAAAAGATTTATCTGAAAAGTGCAAATTTTCTTTAGCCAGCAAAATATATGAAAAAAATATTGAACAAGGTTTAGATGGTAGACTTTTTGTTTCAGAAGAAGATGTAAAGAGTGCTTATGATGGACTTTTTGGTCATAATACCTATGAACCGCAAGATTCTATTCCTTGCTTATATAATACAAGTTTTATTTATCATGGGGATTATTATTTTACTGATAAAGTTGCGACAGAAGAAGGGACTTCCCTACAATCTTTTGAGAAGATTCTTAACGCCAGACGTGTGGGGGATCAATTAGATATTACAACTGCCGTGGTTTTTTATGAACGCGTTATATCTATTTTGTGTAAAGATAGTCGATGTGAAAGTACTTTGGAAACAGTAAAACAGGGTACGGATTATGATGATGATTATTATAATTTATATGTTGATTATCACAAAGATTCTTTATATCAATATACTTATCATTTTGAAATGGATGATGCAGGTTTTTACCGCTATATAGGATATGATAGGACTAATGAATAATTAGTCTTTTTTTCATATTTGTGATAAAATAAGCTTGGTGAGACGGATGAAATTTACTTATAATGATAAAACTTATGATATTGTGATTCTCAAGAAAAGGGGAAATCGTAATACTTATATCCGTGTAAAAAAAGATTTAAAGATTTATGTAACGACCAATTGGCTTACTCCTATGTTTAGTATTGAGAAACTCATTCATGATCATTATGATCGTATATGCGATATGATTGATATGCAGGAAGTAAAGGTACGTAATAATAGTGGTTTCTTTTATATGGGGAAAAAGTATACGATTATTTATTGTGATCAAAAAGATCTTTCTTTTTCAGAGGATAAAGTCTATGTTCCTCATGATTTTGATGTAGATAAATGGTATAAGAAGCAAGCTAAAACTATATTTTTAGAAAGGTTTTGTTATAATTATGAACATTATTCAAGAGCGATTCCTAAACCTAGTCTTCGTATTCGTAAGATGACTAGTAGGTGGGGTGTTTGTAATATTAAGACACATGTTATTACACTTAATCTTGAATTGATCAAAAGAGATATGTGTTATTTGGATTATGTGATTGTGCATGAGATGGCTCATTTAATTTATGGAGATCATTCTACTGCTTTTTGGAAATTAGTAGGAGAAAATATTCCGGATTATAAAAAATTTAGAGATGAAATGAAGGAGTTTTAATGGTTATTACGAGTTTAGAAAATGAAAAAGTAAAAGAATTAACAAAATTACAACAAAAAAAATATCGTGATTTAACAAATACATATTTGATAGAGGGAGAACACTTAGTAGAAGAAGCTTATAAAAATGGTTCTATCAATCAAGTCATAGTTTTAGAGGGGACTTTTGTTGGATATGATGTCCCTTCTATGGAAGTCACGGAAGAAGTAATGAAAAAGATTAGTTCTTTAGATACGCCTCCTACGATGATGGCTGTTTGTCAAAAAAAACGAGATCATGAGATTGTGGGAGATCGGGTTGTTTTATTAGATGGAATTCAAGATCCAGGTAATTTAGGAACGATTATTCGTAGTAGTTTAGCTTTTGGAGCAAGTTGTATTGTCTTATCAAAAGATTGTGTAGATTTGTATAATCCTAAAGTATTAAGAGGCACACAAGGAATGTTATTTCATATTCCCATTGTTTCCATGGATTTAAAGGAAGCCATTTCTCTATTAAAAAAAAGAAATATTCCTGTTTATGGAACGAGTGTTTTGGATGGAGTGGATGTTTCTACTTTGAATTCAGAACAAAAGAGGAAATATGCTTTGGTGATGGGAAATGAAGGTAATGGTATTTCTCAAGATATTTTTGATTTGTGTGATAAAAATTTATATATTCCTATGAATTCAAAAGTTGAAAGTTTAAATGTGGCAGTTGCTTGTAGTATTTTATTATATGAATTAGGAGAATAATATGAAGAAAGTATTGATTGGTAAAATTGTAAATACACATGGTATCAAAGGAGAAATTCGTATTTTAAGTCATTTTCCTTTTAAAGAAAAAGTTTTTCAAGTGGGAAACAAACTTTTGGTGGATGATCAAGAGTATACCATTATGAGTTATCGTGTTCATAAAGGATTTGATATGGTTACGTTTGATGGATATTCTAATATCAATGATGTTTTAATCTTCATGAAAAAAGATGTGTTTGTATTAGAAGAAGATTTACATTTAGATGAGAATGAAGTGTTAGATGAAGATTTGATTCATTATACTGTCTTGACAAAAGAGGGTAAAAGAGGAATAATAAAAGAAATTTTTTATGCGAGTGAAGACAATAAAATTCTTAGAGTGGAATTAGATCATGAAGTATTAGTTCCCATGAACTCGCCTATGATTTTAGAGATAAATAAAAAAGATAAAGTAGTTCTTATAGAACTCATTGAGGGTATGTGATAAGATGAAAATAGATATTCTAACTTTATTTCCTAATATGTTTGATGGTGTTTTTCAAGAGTCTATTTTGAAAAGGGCACTTGATGAGAAGAAGGTAGAAATCAATTTAATTAATTTTAGAGATTATACGGAAGATCCTCATCATAAAGTAGATGATACTCCTTTTGGAGGGGGAGCAGGAATGCTTCTCATGTGTCAGCCTATTTTTGATTGTGTAGAAGCTATTAAAACAGAAGATAGTGTTGTGATTCTTCTTACACCAGATGGGGTTCCTTATCAACAAAAAACGGCCTTTGAATTAAGCCATAAGAAACATATTATCCTTATTTGTGGTCATTATGAAGGGTTTGATGAGAGAATTCGTAGTATTTGTGATAGGGAAATAAGTATTGGAGATTATGTTTTAACAGGAGGAGAAGTTCCTGCGATGGTACTTGTTGATTCTATTACTAGATTGTTACCGGGTGTTATTAAGGAAGAAAGTTATTTAGAGGATTCTTTTAATGAAAATTATTTATTAGATTATCCAAATTATACAAAGCCTAGAGTTTTTCGGGGTATGGAAGTTCCTGAAGTATTAGTTTCTGGAGATCATGAAAAAATTGAGGCTTGGAGAAGAGAAGAAAGTATTAAAAAGACACAAGAGAGAAGACCAGATTTGCTATCAAAATAGAAGTAGGTGATTCGATGTATTCTATTCATAGTGAAAAGAAAATAAAAGGAAAAATAGAAGATATTATTATACATAATACTTTTCCTTTAGGAAGTAGTCAGAAGGTATATAAAATAGAGGATTGTGATATTCGAAGTATCAGCCTTGCAGGAGCAGCTTTAGCGTCTCCTATGGTTATGGATTTAGTACAAAAAAAATACCAGAGACTTATTAGTCGTTTAACGGATCTTTTGACGGATGATGATGATTCGGGAGATTCGATTAGGGAAGCATTGAATCAAATAGAAAAATTCCGTTTAGAAGTAAAAAATAAGTATCGAGATTTTCTAAAAAAGAAGGAAATGGAACTTATGTCTACACAGTTAATGATTCTGCAAAAAGAGGCTATGGAGAGATACTTAGAAATGAGAAATAGTTTTCTAAAAAAAGAGGAAAATAAAAGGAGTAAGTAACTCTTTTTTTCATGGAAAAGTATTTTTTTTTACAAAATGATATGTTATAATTTTTAATAGAATAGTGTGTTCTAAAAAAGATAAAAAGGTACGTTAGGTGGTGAGTTACTGCATGAATGATGAGAATAATTTAATTCAAAATGTTCCTACTGATATCCATCAAGATGGTGCAGTAACGGAGAACCCTAGTGATGTAGGTTTTGTTAAACGTAAGAAGAAAAAAGATTACAATAATAGAGCAAAATGGAAAATTCGTAAAGAGATGAAACAACAAGAAAAAATGCTTGCTTCTCAAACGGAAGAAATAATAAATGAAAATCCTGAAACAAACCCTTATGAAGAGAACCAGTTACAGCCAGAAGTGACTCAAGTTATGGTGGCAGAGAATACAGTTCCTGTTGAGGAGTATTGTGAAGAACCTGTGATTATAGAAGAACAGGATATTGTGAAAGAATATATAGAACCTGTTGCTAATGCTTCGGAAGTTGTTGTAGAAGAGCCTGTGATTGTTTCTACACAACCAGAGACTGTACCCGTAGAAACTCCTGCTTCTGTTCCATCAGAAGTGCCTGCTTCTACGCAACCAGAGACGGTACCTGTTTCAGCTGAAGTAGAAGTGCAACCTGTTGTGGCTCCGTTAGAAGGAGAACTTCCAGAGAAGGTTGTTCAGTCTAATACAAGTACTTATGATATTCGTAGAATCTATATTAATTTTGAGACACGTGTTGCTGTACTTGTTACGGGAATCCTCATATTGTTTGGAGTTGCTTGTTATCTTATTATTTCAACGCTTCAACAGTATGAAACTCGTAAAGTTAAATATTATGAAAATTCTAATATACATTATGATGTTTGTCAGGAGTCTAACTCTAATTGTTTAAAAGAAGATGCAGTGTATCTTGCTGATAAAATATCTAAAGTTAAAATACATTATCATTATGATGCTCAGTTTGAAGAAGATGTTAATTATAAAATATCTTACTATATATTAGCAACCCATAAGATATATGGTCAGTATGAAAATAGTAAACCATCTTATGAAAGTGAAGATTATCTTACGAAAAAGGAAAAAATTCAATCTTCTGGAAATTATGCTAAGATTGATGTAGATGCTGAAGTTGATTTTGCTAAGTATTATACATTTGTAGAAGATTATAAGAAAAAGTATTCTGAAATTTCTAGTTCTTCTATTGATGTTAAATTATTTGTAGATGATGGTACTGCTTCTCATAATGTGGCGACCTTGTCTATCCCACTTTCTAGTAAGAAATTTAGTATTTCTGCTGAAAACTCAGATAACGTTATACAAAAGTTTAATTATACAAGCGCTAATTGGACTAAAAACAGCGCCATTAATGTTATTGTTGGTAGTGTTCTAGTATTAGTATCCTTATTCTTGTTGATTCATTTAACAAGGCTTGTCATGGCTCTTGCTGGTAGAAAGTCTAGATATCATGAATTGTTATCATTCCTCTTAAAGGAATATGATCGTTCCATTGTTAATGCGAAAGATGGTTTTGAAGTGAGCCCTAATAAAAAAATAGTGAAATTATATAACTTTAATGAGTTGTTGGGAATTCATAATGTTTTAAATAAACCAATTGTTTTTTCTAGAATAAATAGTGTAAAAAGTGAATTTGTTATAGAAGATGAAGAAGTTGTTTATAAATGTATTATAAAAGAAGCTGATATGGGGGAATAACATGAGTTCTGTTAATTTTAAAAATGTGAGTTTTATTATTCTATTATTAGTTGTATTAGGTTTAGTATTTGGAGTAGTTAGTGTTATAGGCTTATTTGAGCCGTCTTCTATGTATACGAGACTTATATATGGAGAAAATGAATAAAAGTAGAGAAATCTACTTTTTTCTTATATTTTTGTTGTATTTCTTTTGTTTTTATGATATTATTGTTTTCGTCTAGTGGAATGATCCGCTGATTTTGTATTAAGATCATTTGTTAATATATATAGAGAGGAGCTTTGAATATGAATGTTATAGACAAAATTAATGAAAAACAAATTAAAACCGATGTTCCTGAATTCCGTGTTGGAGATACTGTAAAAGTAGATGTTAAGATTATAGAAGGAAACAGAGAACGTATCCAAACATTTGAAGGTGTTGTAGTTGCTCGTCGTGGTGGAAGTGTTAGTGAAACTTTCACTGTACGTAAAATGTCTAGTGGTGTAGGAGTTGAGAGAACTTTCCCAATTCATTCACCAAAAGTTGCTGGTATTACAGTTGTTCGTAAAGGTAAAGTTAGACGTGCAAAACTTACATTCCTTAAAGGTATGGTTGGCGGATATCGTATTAAAGAAAGAGGACAACAATAAGAATAAGGCCAAGGCCTTATTTTTTGTTGTAGGGTGATACTATGGAAAAAGAAAAAGAAGAAGAAAAAACTGGTTTTCAAAAGTTTTTGAAGGAATATGTTCCTTATATTGTCTTTTTAATTGCTATCATATTATTTAAGACATTTTGTTATGCCCCTGTATATGTAAGTGGGGATAGTATGTTAACAACTTTAAAAGATGGCGATATTATGATTTTAGATATTATTGGCTCTCATAAAGATTATAAGAGATTTGATATTGTAGTAGTTAATAATGGAAAAGAATTAATTATAAAAAGGGTCATTGGACTTCCAGGAGAAACGATTGAATATAAATCTAATCAATTATATGTGAATGGGAAAAAGGTAAAAGATCCTTATGGTAGTACCAAAACAGATGATTTTTCAACCAAGGTTCCCCAAGGAAAATATTATGTTTTAGGAGATAATAGACAAAATTCTATGGACAGTCGTTTTTATGGAGCTTTTTCAAAAAAACAACTGAGAGGAAAAACAAAGTTTGTTATTTTTCCTTTTAATCGGTTTGGAAGTAAATAAAAAGTTTATGAAAAAAGTAGGGATTTGTTCCTACTTTTTTGTATAATAAATATTATTCATAGAATTATCATGATTGGTTTTTATTATACATATTGTTATTATGGTAGACCTGTACAGTTTTAGACATATTTCTAGAATTTATGTAATTGTACTTGGTTCTATACAAAATAATGATATAATGTTATTATAGGTAATTGGGTGTGATGATATGCTTGAAATTAAAAAAATAAGTAAAACTTATATTACGGGTGATTTAAAACAAGTAGCACTAAATCGTGTTAGCTTGAATTTTCGCGATTGTGAGTTTGTCTCTATTTTAGGACCTAGTGGTTCAGGAAAAACGACTTTATTAAATATTATTGGTGGATTAGATCATTATGATGAAGGAGATTTAGTTATCAATAGTATTTCTACTAAAAAATATAAGAGTAAAGATTGGGATAGTTATCGTAATCACACCATCGGATTTGTTTTTCAAAACTATAATCTTATTCCTCATCAAACCATTTTATCTAATGTGGAACTTGCTTTAACCATTAGTGGTATCTCTAAAAAAGAAAGAAGAAAAAGAGCATTATCGGCTTTAAAAGAAGTAGGATTAAAAGAACAAGCTCATAAAAGACCTAACCAGATGAGTGGAGGTCAAATGCAGAGAGTGGCAGTTGCGAGAGCCCTTGTGAATAATCCGGATATATTACTTGCGGATGAACCAACAGGAGCCCTTGATTCGGCTACTAGTAAGCAAGTCATGGAGTTGCTTGCTAAGATTGCAAAGGATCGTCTAGTCATTATGGTTACCCATAATCCTGAAATTGCAGAAGAATATTCAACTCGTATTGTCAAATTAAAAGATGGAAAAGTAATTGATGATTCCAATCCATTTAAAATCAATCGAAAGCAAACAGTAGTATTCTATAAGAACTTAGGAAAGTCTTCTATGTCTCTTCCTACGGCTTTTGGTTTGAGTTTGAATAATTTATTAACAAAAAAAGGAAGAACGATTTTAACTTCTTTCGCAGGAAGTATTGGTATTATAGGAATTGCTTTGATTCTTTCTTTATCGAATGGATTCCAAAAATATATCGATAAGGTACAGGAAGATACTTTGACTTCTTATCCTTTAACAATTCAATCAGAAACAGCCGATACAACTAGTTTATTACTATCTACCGTTACAGATAAGGATAGTAAAAAAACAAAGAAAAAGAATACAGTAGTAGAAGTTAAGAACTTGGAAAAGATGTTTTCTTCGATTGGAAAGAATGATATGAAAAGTTTTAAAAGCTATTTAGACGATCATTCTAAAGAAGTAAATGATATGACAACGCACGTTCGTTACGAATATAGTGTAGCACCTAATATTTATACAGAAGATGTCAATCATAATATTACTCGTATTAATCCTAGTGATATTATGAATACTTTAATGGGTGGAATGTATGGAGCCTCTACTCCTATGGGATTTAATATGAATATTTTTGCAGAGTTAGGTGCCGATAAAAAAGCATTGAAAAAGAATTATTCTATTATTGCAGGAAAATTTCCAGAAAATTACAATGAGATTGTTTTACTTTTACCAGATGATAGTCATATTTCGGATTTGTTATTATATAGTTTAGGATTAAAAGATTCATCTAATTTAGATGATATGATTAAAAAAACAATGAATGGTGAAAAAGTAGAAACCAACGATGATGATAATCAAGAATTTACTTATGATGATTTATTAAAACTTGAGTTCAAGTTGGTTTATAATGCAGATACTTATCGTTATAATGCTAATTATAATATCTATGAAGATATGTCTGAAGATAAAGACTTTATGAAAAACTTGTATGAAAATGCGGAAACATTGAAAGTTGTGGGTATTATTAAACCAAAAGATTCAAATGGAATGAGTGCTCTTATGTCTGGAGTAGGTTATACAGAAGCTCTTACAAAACATGTCATAGAAGAATCTTCCACAAGAGAAATCGTTCAAAAACAAATTGCGGATAAAGATATCAATGTTTTTAGTGGAAAAAGATTTGATGATAAAGGAAATGATACAGGACTTAACTTTGAAGAATTAATTACGGTTGATACCGATATGTTATCCAGTGCTTTTGATATTCATATTGATGAAAACTATATAGGAAACATGTCACAGAATTATATGCAAGAAATAGAGGCTGCTATTACAGCCGATACGGCGAATGCAAAAGAAATGTTTCATAATAGTTTTGTTACACTTAATACAAATTTACTTAATCAATATATTAATCAAAATCCAATGATGGGAATGGATGGAGTGGCTTCTATTCGTCTGGAGGATATTAATTCTATCGTAGATGATTATTATAATTCTTCCGAGGCACAACAAAAATTGGGAGAGATGGAAGAAGCTTATGTGATTCCAGCAGATGTGTATCGTAATATTTTTACAGAGGTTGTGAAAGGTTTCTTGAACGGATATGTTATGATGCTTAGTCCTGATGCAGAGGAGCATTCTGCAGTGATTGCGAGTGAGGCTGTGGATGGATTACTGGAGGCTGTAGTTTCTAATGAAGAGTTTGCTACTATGGAAGACACCTTTGCCAAAAATATGACTGAAGCAAATATGAAAAAGACGATTCTCACTAAAGTAGGGGAATTGATGGGGGATTTGACTGGCGCTATGGCAAACGCTTTCAACGTAGATCAAGAAAAAATTGCTGGAGCCTTCCGCTTTAATTTAGGAGAAGATGATATTCGTAGAATCTTTTCGGCTATGACGGGATCTTCTGTTACGAGTGATGCGAATAGTAACTTAGTGACCCTTGGCTATCAAGATTTTGAAAATCCAACTAATATTTATTTCTATTTTAAAAACTTTGAAGCCAAAGAAAAATTTATTGAGTTTATGAACACATATAACAAGAAGATGAAAAAACAAGATGAGAAAAAAGTGATAGAATTTACAGATCTTACAGGTGTTTTAATCTCTTCTGTAAAAGTGATTGTGGATAGTGTAAGTTATGTATTAATTGCTTTTGTAAGTATTTCTTTAATCGTTTCTTCTATTATGATTGGTATTATTACTTATATATCTGTTTTGGAGAGAACCAAAGAGATTGGTATATTAAGAGCCATTGGAGCTTCAAAAAGAAATATTTCTAATATCTTTAATGCAGAGACGTGTATTATTGGATTCTTATCAGGATTGTTTGGTGTTGGTATTTCTTTATTGTTATTGATTCCAATCAATGCGATTATTCATTTTGTAACCAACAATCCGAACGTTACGGCTGTTTTACCACCAATTGCTAGTGTTATCCTCATACTATTAAGTACGTTCTTAACGCTTATTGGAGGATTAATTCCTTCTAGTAAGGCAGCAAAACAGGATCCTGTCCTTGCTTTACGATCTGAATAAAACTAATCATTCGATTAGTTTTTTTGTTATTTGTATTTCTTACTTTTCATGATACAATTTTAATATAGGAGGATGTATGAAAAAGAAAAAATATTATTTGTTTGAAATGAATATGACTGTATTAAATATCGTTTCTTTGATTTTGTTTTTTGTAATGATAGCTATTACAGTATTATTTCACAAAATGGGAATTATTCATAATTGGAATTATTCGTTGGGAATTGTTTTTATTCTCCTGATTCCTTATTTAATACTTCATGAGTTATTACATAGTTTGGCTTATGTACTTCATGGTGCAGATTTTAAGAAAGTTACGTATGGTGCTCATCTTGAAAAAGGTGTTTTGTGCTGTTTATGCAAACAAAACGTTAATAAAAGATGTATTATGACTTCTTTATTATATCCCTTTATCATCATTGGAGTTATTACTTATATTTTGGGTATTTTGTTTGACTTTCCGATTTTGACAGCTTTATCCATTATTAATATTTCAGGCTGTGCAGGAGACTTGGTTATGTTTATGGGATTTTTACCTTTAAAGAATTTTGAGTATTCTGAATTTGATGATCCTACTTCTTTTGGATTATACTCTAATGAAGATCTAAGTAAGAAAAAACTATTTGGTTTAAAATATGTGGATTCTACTACTAAATTAGATATTAGAGATTTTAAAAAAGTTACGATTAGTAAGTCAAGTATTATTTACTTTGTTGTTATTATTTTAGTAGGGTTATTATATACTTTTTTATGAAATCAGTTAAAATTTTCATTTTTAGTTGATTTTGTCGGATTAAGATGGCATAATTATATTATAGAAAGGAAGATGTAAATGAGTAGTAAGGGAAAAGGTGTATTATCTTACTTATTAGGCTGGGTTGGTGGTTTAATCACATTATTTGCTTTTAAAGACAATAATAGAAAGGATGTATTCCATGCTTGCCAAGCTATCACAATTTCTGTGGCTCAGTTGGCTGCCACTATTGTGATTGCTGTTATAAGTGCTGTTTTGGCTACTGTGACAGGTGTTAGTCTTGGCTTTGTTGGATGGATTATTGATATTTTATATTGTATCCTAGTTATTTTAGGATTAGTTAAAGTATTAAATGATGAAGCAGATCCAAAATTACCTGTTGTGGGAGATATTACTGAAAAGATATTTGAGAAGAAGATTAACGAAACTCCAGAAGCTGCACCAGCAGCTCCAACTGCAAATTTTGATCCTAATACAGGACAACCAATCAATCAACCACAAGCAAACTTTGATCCTAATACAGGACAACCAATCAATCAACCAACTCCAGAATCTAATATGGGACCAGACCCAGACGCAGCTCCAGAAGAGCCTGCTCAAGAAGAGGCACCAGCAGATGCTGCTGAACCTGCTGAAGAATTAAAAGATGATTCTGATCAAACAATTTAATTAAACAGATGAATTTATTCCTCTTTAAGTTAAAAGCTTAAAGAGGTTTTTTATTGGAAAAATATGCTATAATGATTTTAGGAGGATGTTATGGAAGAAGTATATCAATTTTTAAGAACAAGTGGTTGTTTTTATTTTGCTACTTGTGATGGAGATAAGCCAAGAGTTCGACCTTTTGGTGTGATTGAAATTTATGAAGGACGTCTTTATTTTTTAACGGGAAAAAAGAAAAAAGTCATGGATCAAATTCGTATGAATCCTAATGTTGAAATATGTGCTACCCAAAATGAACGTTGGATTCGTGTAGAAGGAAGCGTATTAGAAGATGATAGAAGAGAGGCTAAAAAGTTTTTCTTAGATAAAAATCCACAACTAAGAACCATGTATAATGAGGATGATGATAATACGCAGTTATTATATCTTGAACATGCAACCGCTACGATTTCTTCATTTGTAGAAGAACCACATACTATTACTTTTTAACAAGATTTTTTAGAAATCTTGTTTTTTATTTCAAAAAACATTATACTGGATATAGGAGGGTAGAGGTTATGCCAAAAAAGAAGGAAGAAGATAAAAAGAAGTCGGTTATTGTTGATACAGATGCTATTACAAAGCAAGTTATGGCCTATGTGGATTCTGAATTAGATAAGAGACTTGAAAAGGCAGTAGATGATTCCGTTCGAAAAAATATTATTGACGAAATAGAAAAAGCAAATAAAAAAGTAATTCGTATGAAGAATCGTAAGATTTTTGTAAAGAATGTTTTTTTAATTTTATTCTTTTTGATTATTGTGTTTTTAGTTTATTTATTATATTCAAATCATTATTTTGATTCTTCTTCAAAAGAAGTAAAAAATTTATTAGAAGAGAAAAAAATAGTTCAACAGGAAGAGGAAGTTTTACCTACACTAGATGAGTTAAAAGAAAAGTATTCTTCTTATTTAGATCCTTATGTTTTATCAGAAAAATCTATGTATACAGAATCCTTTTATGAAGGGAATCTTACAACGGAATTAAAGAATTACTTTGCTTTAATGCAAATAGATTTTAGTCAATTGCCTGTAGAAGATGATTATAATGTGATTGAAGCTTCTTCTTTGAAAGAAATCTGTTCTTCTTTATTTGAGAAATGTGATAATGGTAGTTTTGATTATAACGGAAATAAAGTTCGTCATTTTGAAAAATTAAAATCTTATATTACCAATAGTGTTTTAGAAAGAGAAGAATCTTCTGTTAGAAGAGAAATTATTGATATTCAAGAAGATAAAAAAGTGGTTCGTATTACGACACTTGAAGCTGTTGTAGAAGGAGAACAAATCTACTCAGTTTATCCATTTGAATTTGTTAGTGAATATTATGAAGAAGGATTGAGTCCTTATTCTGATTCTTTAAATAAAGTCATATATACATTCAAAAATAAGAAATTAATCTCTGTAGAAAAGGGATAATTTCTTTTTTTATAGGAAGAAATCATTTATAATAACAAAGTGGTGAGATGTGTGAAAAAGAAATGCTCTATGATGATGAATGGGATTTTATTTGTTTTGGTATTGATTGCTTTTATTATTATGTTTACAGGATTTGAGTTTATGGGACATGGGGTTCCTTTTACGACAACTAAGTTATCTGTTTTTAAGTTCTTTACGGTGGATTCAAATTTATTATTAGGAATTTCGTCCCTTTTACTTTTACTGGAAGAAAGAAAGAAGGAAGAAGTAAAGGAAGGTTTTTATGTGCTTAAATTTGCGGCTACTACCAGTGTGTTTCTTACTTTTATGGTAACGGCTGTCTTTTTAGCTCCTTTTTCTCCTTATCGTTTTATAGACTTTTATATGAATAGTAATCTACTTTTTCACTTTTTAATTCCCGTTTTAAGTATTATTTCTTTTTTGTTTTTTGATTCTAAAACCTTTCCTTTTCGCTATACTTTTTATGGACTTATGCCGATGATATTATATGCGATTGGTTACGTGATTTATATCTTACCTCATGTTCAGGGAAATCGTGTTTCTTTAAAATATGATTTTTATGGTTTTTTTAGAGGAGGGGTATCTACTGTTTTTTACGTCGTACCTGTTATGCTTATCACTACTTATGTTTTAGGATTTCTCCTTTGGTTTTTCCAAAAACAAATTAATCAAAAAAAAGATAACCATTGATTATCTTTTTTATTTTATAAATATTTCTTTATATCCTTCAAACATACTTGGATCTAATTTATTATGCATTTCTTTGTCTTTATCTTCTACAATTTTATGTACGACTTCTCTTAATTTTTCTTTGTTTTCTGGATCAAAATATTCAAATGGAATGATAAAGCCTTGTGTTTCATCTACCTTTAATTCGTCATAACATTCAAGAGGAGTTACAATTACTTTTGTATTGAGAGAAAGGGCTTCCGCCACAGAATAACAATAAGCTTCACTATCACTTAATTGTACATAATAATCGGCATCTTCGACGTAGGATAGTGGATTTTGAACTGAACGTCTATATACAACGCCTCCGTATACTGGAGATTCAAAAGGAAGGGTATCAATAAACACATTCCAGGTGTATGGGATTACTTCCTCATCCAATATTTCTGAGATACGATGAATTCTTCCTATTTTTTTAATAGGGTCATTTCTCATAGCAGAAACAAACTTAAGATGTGGTTTAATTTCAGAACGATCTAACTTGATGGGATTTAAAATATAATCAAAGTGATCTGTTGGGAAAAAACCTTCTGCTTTTTTGGCACTGATTTTAGAAACGCCAATGTATTTGGTGTAGTTATCATATTTATACTTTCTAGCACTTTTATAATCTGTCATATTACCATGAATAAACATATAGTTTTCATCCATTACTAAAATGTTTTTTGGATAATAGTAAGTAGAATATGTTACGGATAATCGATCACAAATATAGTTTTTATTTTCTTCTCTTTTAATCGTTTCAAAATGTTTTTCAAATACTTCTCTTGTTGGTTCATAAATCTTATCATAAAGAATGGTTATTTTATAATCGTCTCCAAAACATCTTCCTAAATTGTTTAACCAAGTAATGTAGCCATTAAATTGTCCATTACAATAAGTTCCTACATAGATGACATTTTTTCTTCTTACTTCTTCTTTTTCATCTACATAAATAAAATCTTTAATGATTGGTTCACTAGGTATATGATGATAAAGAGGTTTTTCAATATAATTAACTGCTTGGAAAAGAGAATCTACAAAATCATTTGATTGATCTTCTGATTTTAAAAATTCAATTAATTTTTCTTTTCTCCACATGTAACACCATATATAATCTCCTGCATATGGTTTTTTTTGTATCTCTGGTGCTTCTAATTGTTCTGTAGAGACTGTTTTTCCATCTACTTCGATTGTGTAATTTATAAAACAAACATCAAATTCTAATGTACTACGTTCTATAAGGGTCTTAAAATAATCATCAGCTGTATAGTCAACATCTTTAATAAAGTTGATATATTTTCCTTCTGCATTTATGATGTCTTCTAGAAGGGTATCTTGGTTAAATTTTTTGAATTCTATAATGTTTTTAAAATCTTCTAATTCGTCTTTTAATAAGAATGATGTAATGTTTTTCATACTACCAACCTCTCTATTATTACATTATACATTATTTTTCGTGTAAAAAAAACTATTTTTTGATATAATAAATTTAGTAATAGGAGGATTGTGTATGAAGCTTACAAAAGCAGATAAAGCTGCGATACAAAACGGGGATTCCAATTATTTATTAAATAAGGGTTTGCATCATTTTTATGATCAAGATTACGAAGAGGCATTAGAATACTTTCAATTATCTTCCGCTATGGGGAGTGCAAGAGCTGTTGGATTGATTGGACAATGTTATTTGTATGGAAAAGGTGTTCCAGAAGAGACAGATATTGCATTTTCTTATTTTCGTATTGCGATGGATTTAGGAGATGTTGATTCTTTCTATCAAATAGGAAAAGTGTATTGTGATGGAGAAGGCGTTGAACAAGATCGTGAATTAGGAGTTTATTACTATGAAAATGGTTTGGCAGTCTTATTGGAAAACGAATCATTACAAGAACACTTTAAACATCCAGATTTGTTCTATGAATTGGCTGTTCAAAAATTATTAGATGGTAATACTAGAAGTAATTTAACGGCTTCTTATAAATATTTATTAATTGCGAATATGGGATATACTTTGGCTTTAAAAGAAGGGGCTTATTATTTAGAGACTGCCTTTGAAGCTGTAAAAGATAAGATGAGTGATTCTGTTTATGATGATGTACGTTCTTCTGTTAAAAAACAATTTAAAGAAGAATATATGATTAGGTGAGGATATGAGTAATACAAAAAAGATTAAAACAAAGAAGAAAAAAGAGGTTGAAAAGGTTGATACTCTTACACAGACAGTTAGAGATTCTTTGGCAAGCATGGGGAGAAAAGTAAATCCTTATCAAGAACAATTGTTAGTACAAGTATTAAAATCCTTTTTGGTAGGAGGACTTGCGACCATTGTTGATATAATTATCTACTGTATTTTGTGTCATTTTATCAATCCACTCCTTGCGAATGTTATCTCTATGGGAGTTACTATTGTACTTGGATTATTGATTGGTATCAAATATGTATATGATGAGAAATATAAAAAAACAAGTATTAGGCAATATCTTATATTAAATGGAATTGGTTTTCTAGTTACCGAAGGAATGTTATTTGGACTTACTTCCATAAGATGGAATGCTATTCTTATAAAAGTACTTGCCATTATCCTTGTACTAGTAATAAAAATACTAATCAGAAGGTTTATCTTCTCTAAACAAAAAATATCATAAATTGATATTTTTTTTGTCAAATTAATTATTATTACCTCTGTTTTATTGAAATATATTTATATTTTTACTATACTAAAAGAGAATAGGGAATAGAATGAGAATTAGAAATAGAAGGAAAATTGTTAGAATTGGCCATGAGAAACGTAATCTATTTATTTTTCTTCTTTTTGTGTTCTTCATGGGAATTGGTTATTCTATCATTGGAACGGATGTAGAAATTGGGGGAAGTATAATTGTTAAAAAACCAAAAGAGCCAACGATTAGATACTCTTATTCTTCTGATAAAAGAGCCTTTAAAAGTGATACTTATAGGGAATATATCAAAATAATCAATTTAAGTGATCGGATTAGTCCTCCGACTGGTTCTATTGCTAGTTGGGATATTAGTTCATCTCAAGATGGTAGTGTTATGGCCTATATTAAAAAAAATGCAACTAATAGCAGTTATTATGACTTATATATTCAAGGAGATGGGCATCTTTATGCCAATCAGTATTGTGATTATATGTTTGCTAATTTAAAAGGTTTGGATGCTATCAATAATCTTGATGTATTAGATACTTCTAAAGTTACCAGAATGAAGTATATGTTTTCTCAAACTGGTTATGATAGTTCATCTTTTAAATTAGATTTAGGAAATAATTTTGACACAAAGAATGTAACTGATATGTCTTATATGTTTTTTCAAACTGGTGAAAATAGTACTTCCTTTACTCTAAACTTGGGAAGCAAATTTAATACAATTAAAGTTACGGATATGAGTGATATGTTTGCTTATGCTGGATATCAAAGTCCCATTTTCACCTTAGATTTAGGAAACCTTTTTGATACGCGTAACGTTACAAATATGGGATATATGTTTGCTTTTACAGGGATGAATAGCACAAGATTTGAATTGAAATTAGGAAACAACTTTGATACTAGTAAAGTAACTAATATGAATACTATGTTTATCAATGTTGGTCGTAGTAATTCTAATTTTAAATTTGATTTGGGTGATAAGTTTAACACAAGCCTTGTTACTAATATGTCATTTATGTTTTCTTATATGGGTTATAATAATAATTCATTTAAACTAGATATAGGAACACTTTCTTTTGATTCTGTTCAATACCGTGATACTGTTTTTGGTGGCTTTAAAACTACAAATAAGGTAATTGTTAAAGATAGTGCTGCAAAGAGTTGGGTGTTAAATAATGGTGGAAATAGTAATCTGACAAATTCTAATGTATTTCTGAAAACGGATTATTATATGCTGGATGCAAGTTATGAATATGATGATTCTTATTTTAGAGATAACTATCGTTTAGAAATCAAAACGATTACTTTTAACAATTCTATTAATCCCCCAAGTGGATATATTGATTCATGGGATATTAGTGTTGGGCATTGTGGTGGTGTAATGGCTTATGTTGTTCCAAATTCATTGACTCCTTCGATGTATGATTTACATATACAGGGAGACGGACGTATTTATGCAAATACGGATAGTAGTTATTGGTTTTCAAGACTTTATTATGTTGAGGCTATAAATAATATAAACGTGTTGAATACTTCACTAACGGTGAATATGTCTCATATGTTTGATGGTATTGGTTCGGCAGGAGACGCGACCTCGTTTTCTATGGATATTAATTTTGATACAAGTCATGTGACGGACATGTCTTATATGTTCCAAGATTTTGAAACGGGAGAGATAAGTTTTACGTTTGGAGACAAGTTTGATACTAGTAATGTAACGGATATGGAAGGAATGTTCTGTTATGCTGCATATATTATTGGTACACGAATTGAGGCAGATTTATCATCCTTTACTTTCAATGCCACATCATATTACAATATGTTTGGAGGATGGCAAGCAAATTATAAAATCTATGTAAATGATAGCACTGCAAGGGATTGGATCCTTAACAATAGTGACAATAGCGATTTGACAACATCTAATGTATTAATTAAAACTTAAAAAAGAAGCATAGGCTTCTTTTTATTTGTTGTTTATTGTCTTTTTTTATAGTATAATCTTCTATAGGGTGAAGAGTATGTACTTAAAAGGAATAATGGCAAGTGGATTTAAATCTTTCGCAGATAAAATTGAATTAAATTTAGATGGTAAAATTACTTGTATTGTAGGACCTAATGGATCTGGTAAAAGTAATGTTGTAGATGCAGTACGTTGGGTACTTGGAGAACAATCTGTGAAGTCTCTTCGTGGAGAGGGGTCTATGACAGATGTTATATTTTCTGGTTCTAAATCTAGAAACCCTTTAAATGTTGCGAGTGTAGAGTTACTTTTTGATAATACGGATCATTATTTAAATGTTCCTTATACGGAAATTTCTATCAAAAGAAGAGTTTATCGTAGTGGAGAAAATGAATATTATTTAAATAATGAGAGATGTCGTTTAAAAGATATTAGTAATTTATTATTAGATACTGGGATGGGAAAAGAATCTTTTAATATTATTTCACAAGGTGAAGTAGATAAAATTCTTTCCAACTCTTCCCAAGATAGAAGAATTATTTTTGAAGAAGCTTCTGGAATCCTAAAGTATAAAAAGAGAAAAGAGGAAGCCTTAAGAAAACTTGATAGAACGCATAATAATATCGATCGTGTTAATGATATTATTGGAGAGTTAGAAAACCAAGTAGGACCATTAAAATCTCAAAGTAAAAAAGCGCAAGAGTATTTAGATAATAAAAAAGGTCTTGATCAATATGAAGTAGCTTTACTTGCTTATGACATTGAAAATCTTCATAGTGAATTAGAAAACAATAAAAGAAGAAAAGAAAAAGTGGATAATGAAATTCTTACTATTTCTAATGAGACTACAAAACAGGATGCTTCTTTCTTAGAAGATAATAATACGTTAGAAAAGTTGGAAGAAGAAAAAGCAAACTATCACCGACAATTAATACAAATTATTGAAGAGAGAACGAGAATTGATGGAGAGAAGAACTTATTAAAAGAAAAGAGTAAGACAACGAAAAAAGAAAATCTTGTGAAAGAAGAAATTAGAAGTGTATTAGAAAATAAAGAAAAGCTTCATTCTTCTATCGTTATTTTAGATACAGAACTAGCAGAAATCCAAAAGGATGCTCAAAGAGTAGAAGAGGAAATGATTAATTTAGATAAAGGAATGCAGACCTTAAAATCTAAAAAGAATTTATTGATGAATGAGTTCTCTAGACATAATCAAGAACTTATTTCTACCAATCACAAGATGGATAATTTGCGTTCTGAAATTGAACAAGGGGCTGATATGCCAAACAGTGTTCGTAAGGTGCTTAAGAATTCTTCATTAACAGGAATTTATAATACCATTGGAAATGTTCTTGATTGTGAAGATCAATATACGAAGGCATTAAATACAGCCATTAGTTCCTGTCGTAACTTTATTATTACCAAGGATGAAGAATCTGCTAAAAGAGCTATTAATTATTTAAAGGATGAGAAATTAGGACGTGCTACTTTCTTTCCATTATCTGTGATTAAAGAAAGAACGGTAGATCATGAATCTTTGAATGTATTAAAAAACAGTGTGGACTATTTAGGGATTATGTCTGATTTGATTCGTTATAAAGAAGAATATGATTCTGTGATTAAAAATCAATTAGGAAATGTTGTGGTTGCCAAAGATATGGATAGTGCTACCCGTCTTTCTCATATGATTAAGGCAAAATATAAGATTGTTACACTAGAGGGGGATGTAGTCAATGTAGGAGGCTCTCTAACAGGAGGATCTGCCAACATTACTAAGAGTGTTGTCGTATTAAATCAAGAGTTAAGACATTTAGAAGAAACTAGTAATTTGTTGAAGAAAGAGGAGTCTGAAATTGAATTAGAGTTACAGGATAATAGTCGTGAAGTTAGTGAATTAGAAGAAAAACTTTTTGCTGTTTCAAAAGAGAGAGTAACGATTCGTGAGAAATTAGAGACAAAACAATCTGAAAAAAGAGAACTAGAAGAAAAAATGGCTAGTGTTTCAAAAGAACAGGAATCATTAGAATCTATTCAAAATAACTCTATTAGCGAAAAAGAACAAGAACTTATTAGACTATATCATGAAAAAACAGCTCAAAAAGAAGAAATTGAGATTCACTTAAAATCTTTAGAAAAAGAAATTGATCGTTTGAAATCAAAAGTAGAAGAAATGCAAGCAACGGATAAAGTACAAAGAGAACGTTTAAGATCTTTAGAAAAAGAATCCCGTGAATTAGAAGTAAATATTAATCGTTTGGATGTAAAACTTGATACAATGCTTGAGGTTTTATCAACTGAATATGAATTGACCTTTGAGCATGCGAAGGAGAAATATGTTTTAGATATTGATCCTGAAGATGCTAGAAGTAAGGTAAATGTTTATCGTGCTAATATTAAAAGGATTGGTATGGTAAATTTGGATGCAATTGAAGAATATGAACGAGTAAATAGTAGATATGAGTTCTTGACGAAACAGAGAGAAGATTTATTGAATGCAGAAAATACTCTTCTTGATATTATGAATGAGATGGATGATGTCATGAAAGAAGAGTTTGCTGTTACTTTTGAACAAATCCGTGTGGAATTTCAAAAAGTATTTAAAGAATTATTTAGTGGTGGACATGCAGATTTAAAATTAACAAATCCAGAAGATATGCTAAATACGGGTGTTGATATTGTGGCTTCTCCTCCTGGTAAAAAACTAACAACTATTAGTTTATTGTCTGGTGGAGAAAAAACCCTTACAGCCATTAGTTTATTATTTGCCATTTTGAATGTAAGAACGGTTCCATTCTGTTTATTTGATGAGGTGGAAGCTGCTCTTGATGAGGCCAATGTTCAACATTTTGGAAAGTATCTTTCTCATTATAAAGATAAAACACAATTCTTGATTATTACCCATAAGAAGAAAACAATGGAGTATGCTAATACTTTATATGGTATTACTATGCAAGAATCAGGTGTTTCTAAATTTGTTAGTGTTAAATTAGAAGATGCTCATGAAGTTATATAAAGAGACTAATGGTTATTAGTCTTTTTCTTGTTTTTTAGAAGTTGTGTTGTTATAATATAAGCGATCAATTGTTATAGGAGGTGGTAATGTGGATGGTCTAGAAAATCTAAAAGAAATCATGCCTTTATTAAATCAGATTAATGATGCTTATAGTTTTCTAAATAT
This sequence comes from Bacilli bacterium, assembly GCA_017511375.1. Lineage (GTDB taxonomy): Bacteria > Bacillota_I > Bacilli_A > RF39 > UBA660 > UBA3789. Next base: position 34,190 of record JAFWKJ010000010.1, read on the forward strand.
TCCAGGATATGAATTTGAACAACTTGTTTTTGACGTTGTAAGTCATATGGATAATAAAAAATATAAGTTTATTGTCCATGAAATAAAAAATAGATTAGATCAAATCACATTACAACGTCTTTCTGATTCTAAAGAGGCTATCTCTGTTATCAATGGCTTTATCAGTGATTGTTTGGAAAAAGATGAGTCTATCGATGAAATGGAATTGTTTAATCGATTAAATTCATTTTTTAAGAAGTATGATTATATACCTAGTGAAGAAGTGTTAACGTCTATTCTTGATCAAAATAAATCCTTCTTACGCTTAATAGAACGATTGGATAAAAAATATAATGATCCTGTATCAGAAAATGATTTTCAAGATGTTTTAAATAATCCTACTTTGATGCAAGCTTTAGAAAATTATGATAAGGTTTCCTTTGGAAAGCAAAAGGATTTATCTTTCGATGATGATGCTTTTTCTAGTGATAGTACTAGGGCTTATTTAAATGAAATTGGAAGGATAGATTTACTTTCTGCTGAGGAAGAAAAAGAATTATTTCAAAAAGTAAAAGCAGGAGATCCTAAGGCGCGAGAAGATTTTATTAAAAGTAACTTACGATGGGTAGTATCTGTTGCGAAGAGATATTTAAAACGAGGCCTTTCTTTAGATGATTTAATTGAAGAGGGAAATTTAGGCTTGTTGAGAGCCGTAAATGATTTTGACGTTGATAAAGGTTATAAGTTTTCTACTTACTCTTATTTCTGGATTCGTCAATATATTTTGAGAGCTATTGGGAATACAGGAAAAAGTGTTAGAATTCCTATTCATACTTTAAGGGAAATAGATTTATTTAAAAAGGCAAGATCTTATTTATTTAATCATTTGGGGAAAGATCCCACTTTAGGAGAAATTGCGGAGAAAATGAATTGTTCTTTGGAAAAAGTAGCTTACTTAGAGGCAATGGAAAGAAAAACGGAAATTGTCAGTATTAATGAATTGATTCCTTCTGATGAAGCTGATACGGAACTTGAAAGTTTTATTCCAAGTGATGCTTTGACTCCAGAAGAAGTTGTTATTAATGCTTCTTTAAGAGAACAACTTTTACTTGCTTTTAAGGATGCCAAACTAACTCCTAAAGAACAAGATGTTTTGATTTTACGATTTGGGTTAGATCGCGGTGTTGGTCGGAGACTAGAAGAGGTTGGAAAGATTGTTGGAGTAACACGAGAAAGAATTAGACAAATAGAGTATAAGGCTCTTAGAAAATTAAAAAAGCCTGCTTCTGCTAGAAGATTATTGCCATTTGCAGTTAATGAAAAAACGGCTGCTAAGAATGTGGGATTGGATATAAATAATGGTCTAAAATTTGTGGGACCTCTTGAAGATAAGAAAAGTCAAAGAAAAAAGACCATATATGATCATTTCTATCATTCTAGAGAAGATGTTGATCTTATAGTATCTAGCCTTTCTGAAGAGGATCAATCTGTATTTCGTTTTGTAGAAGATCAGTATGAAAAGGGAGATAAATTTGATAAAGATCAATATAATAAATTTTATAAGATAATTCGTCTTAGAATTCAAAAGAAATTAGAGTTCCTTGATGAGGAGAGAGAAAGACTAAAACTTGCAGAAGAAAATTCAGAAGATAGTAATAAAACACTTATGAAATTACCTGATAATAAAAAAGACTAGATGCCTCGCATCTGGTCTTTTCCTTTGAATGGATCTTTTGGATCAATATGATCTACAAATAAAATTCCGTCTAAATGATCATATTCATGCTGAAAACAAATCGCTAAATCTTCTCTAGCACGGACATGTATTTTTTTTCCATCTCTATCATATGCTTCCATTGTGACTCTTGCATATCTTGGAACAATTCCTTCTACTGGTCGATTTACAGATAAGCAACCTTCTCCTTCATCCACATAGATTTGTTCTACGGAATTACTAATGATTTTAGGATTAATCATCACATAAGTTTCAAATTCTTTCTCTTCATCATCAGGCCCTGTTAATTCGTTTACTACAACGAAATATCTTTTAGGAACACCTAATTGAATAGCAGACATTCCCCATCCTGGACGAAGATTATATTTTTCAGATATTTCTGGAATTTGACTATCACGTAAATACTCTATCATCGTATCGATTGTTTTTTTATCTTCTTTTGATAGAGGAAATTTTACTTCTTCACTTTTTTTTCTTAATACTGGGTCTTTTTCGTCTAAAATATCTGTTGTTAATAACATAGGTACCACCTCAACACCAATATTTTAACAAAAAATGCTTCATTTGAAAAGAAAAAGAACAAATTTGTTCTTTTAGTTTACTCTTGATCCTAAAATAATTACTAATAAAATAAATAATACTAAAACAATGGCATAATTATTTTGATTTCCTGTAGTAGGGTAATAGCAACTTGTAGTTGTATTAGGACAACCAGATCCATAATAATACATAGTAATCCTCCTTTACTACTATATGCTATGTTACTTTACATATTTTGTGAGTAAAACCATGACTTTATTTTGGGGGTTTATAGGAAGATATGATATATTTATTATAGAAGGGAGAATGTTATGAGAAGACGATTTAAGTATCTGGATAAGCCTTTATTAATTGTAACAGTTTTCTTGTTCATAATCGGTTTGGTTATGATTTTTTCGGCATCCAATGTTACCGCTTATATGTCTCATGCAGTAAACCCTTATTATTATTTTTTGCGTCAAGCTAGGTTTTTAGGTGTTGGCCTTGTTTTGTTTTTTATTATGATTGGTTTTAATACGAAAACATATGGAAAAATGTCCAATCTTTTATTAGTAGGAAATATTGCGGCTTTGGTAATTTTGCTTATTTATGGTAGTGCTAAAAATAATGCGGTGTCATGGTTTGAGTTTGGCTTTGGTTCTTCTAAAGTCATGATTCAACCTTCTGAATTTGTGAAAGTTATATCGATTGTTTTTTTAGCGGATTATTATGAGAATAATAAAGGAAAATTAAATGGTTGGATTAAATGTTTGTTTCCGATTGGGGTTTGTGGAGGAATTGCTTTACTTATTGCTGCTCAACCAGACTTAGGAACTATGATCATTTATTCTTTAATTGTTTTTATTATTTTTGTTTCTATTCCTATGTCAAAAGAAATAAAATATAAAACGGTATTTATTGGACTGGCGGTAGCCGGATTAGGGGCTTTTGCTATTCTCGGAATGGGAAAAAGTCTTTTGCGTGAAACCCAAATGGAGCGTTTCAACTTTAAAAGACCGTGTGATAGAATTCTAGAAGATGGAAATCAAGTTTGTAATTGTTATATTGCTATTAATAATGGAGGATTGACAGGAGTAGGACTTGGAAATTCCACTCAAAAATATTTGTATCTTCCTGAACCTTATACTGATTTTATTTTCGCAATTATTGTGGAAGAGTTAGGTGTGATTATGGGGATTATAATTCTTCTTGCTTATCTATATGTTATCTATCGAATATTAGTGATTGGTAGAAGGTCCTATACTAATCGAGGGGCTATTCTTTGTTATGGAGTTGCTTTTTATATTTTTCTACATATCGCGGTCAATCTTTTAGGAATTATGGGATTGATGCCGATGACAGGAGTACCTCTTCCTTTTATGAGTTATGGTGGAAGTTATACGATTTGTTTAGTTGCTGCTTTAACAATTGTTCAAAGAGTTAGTATAGATAATGGATTACATAGAGAGTGAGTTGATAATATGCCAACTATAAATATTCATGAAAAGGTAGGATATGAAATTGGTAAAAAAGTGAATCTACATTCCTATGATTATTATTTGGGATTGTTAGCTCCAGATGCTCCCAATTTAAAGGGCTTTGCTCCGAAAGAAGAGAGATGGATGGCGCATCAAAGAAGAGAAGATTATGATGATTGGAGGGACGCCCTTCATCGTTTTTATCAACAAGAAAAAGATCACTATCCAAGAGAATTTCTATTAGGATATTTTATTCATATTTTAACGGATATTGTTTATGATGATTTTTTCTATTTAAAAGTTAGAGAGAAAATATTAAATGATTACTCTTTAGAGGAATCTCATCAAGTGATGAGAAATGATATGGAAAAGTATCGTTTTTTAGAAATGTCGATGATTCAAGACTTATTAAAGAAGAATCATACCTCTTATGATATTTTAAATATTTCGAGTAAGGAATTATCGTTATGGAAAGAAAAACAAATTAGTTTGTTTCAGAAAGAAACATCTTGTGATTATATAACAGAAGACATCATTAATGCTTTGGTAGATGAGGTGTATAAAGAATTATTAATGAGAATAGAACCATGAGTTCTATTCTTTTTAGTTGAAAAAAACGGGAAAATATGGTATCATATTGAAGCAAAGAAAAAGGTGATAGGTGTGTTGGCAAACAGCAAACAATTAAAGGAAAAATTGGAATCTGAAATTAGTAAGAGTTCTCAGGTTTTTATTATTGGTCACAACGGTCCCGATTTTGATTCTATTGGATCTGGTATAGGAATATATGTCATGGCACAGGCTTTGGGGAAAGAAGCTCATATTATTTTGGAAGATGATGAATCTAAGTTTGAGTCTGGTGTTAAAAGAATTATTGATAGTAAGAGGCAAACAGTCTCTTTTATCAAAAAAGATGAGTTTCTAGAAAGAGTGGATTCAGATTCTTTGTTGGTCGTAACGGATGTTAATAAAAAACCGTTTATTGCTGTGGGAGATTCTTTAGATTGTTTTGGAAACATTATTGTTATCGATCATCATTCAGAAGATGAAACAACGATTCCTACAGAGGATAAATATATTTCTTTAGAGGCATCTAGTGCATGTGAGATGGTTGCAAAAGTATTATCTTTAGCTAAGATTCCTTATGATCAGGATGTTGCTAATTATCTTTTAGCAGGAATATGTTTAGATACTAAAAGATTTAAACAAAATACTACGGATAAAACACATGATATTGCAGAAAAACTTATTAAAAAAGGGGCAGACATCGATTTTGTTAATAATTTGTTTTTGGAAGAGTTTGAAAGTTTTTGCCGTATTAGTAATTTAATTATCAATGGAACTACGATAAAAAAAATAAGTGATTCGGCGTTAACGCCTATTCAAGTATCCTTTACTTTGAATCGAAATCAACCAAATCAAATTTATCATAGAGAAGACTATGCGAAAGCAGCAGATCGTATGATGAAATTTCATGGAATAGATGCGGCTTTTGCTTTAGGATTTATTGAACCGGGTATTGTTCATATTTCTGCTAGAAGTGGTAAACGTGTAAATGTTGGAAAGATAATGAGCGCTATGGGTGGCGGTGGAAATGCACAATCTGCTGGTGGAAGAATAGAAACGGTTGACCTTTTTCAAGTAGAGAAAATTTTAATGGAATATGTTTTGCTTGGATTATCTGATGAAGAAGATATTATTAAAGAGCCAACAGTTATCAAAAGAAAACAAATCAAAAAAATATAAATAAGAGAGGGAACTCTCTTTTTTTTTGAATAATATGAATGGGGTGATTCTATCACATTTCATTATCGGTATCGAAAACAAATTATAGGAATTCTTTTAGGGCTTGTTCTCTTATCAGGGGGGATTGGTTTTTATTTTTATCAAGGAAAGAATGAAAAAGAAGAGGTTGTCGAAACAACTAATTTAGAGAAGAAAAAAAAGACAATTGAAAAAGAGAAACAGGAAGATCTTGTTTCCGTGGATATTAAAGGGGAAGTTAATATACCGGGGATGTATTCCATTCCTTCTAGTATGAGAGTTTTAGATGTGATTGATAAGGCTGGGGGATTAACGGAGAATGCAGATACTTCTGTCATTAATTTGAGTAAAAAAGTAGTGGATGAAATGGTCATCGTTATTTATAGTAGAGAACAAGTTCAAAATTTTGAGGAAACTAAAAGGCAAGAGGAATATCTCCAAGAAAAGTGTAAGAAGCCTGAAGAGAATGCTATTCAAAATGATGCATGTTATGGAACCAATTCATCAGATTCCACAAAGATAAATATTAATACAGCTACTTTGGAAGAACTAATGTCTTTAAATGGAATTGGAGAAAGTAAAGCGAAAGATATCCTTACTTATCGTGAACAAAATGGAGGATTTCAATCTATTGATGATATTAAAAATGTTCCAGGAATAGGAGAAAAGCTATTTGCTCAGATTCAGGAAGCTATTACTGTGTGATTTTTTATATTATGGATTCTTTTCTTTGGCCATTCTTTTTACAATATTTCAAATTCATATTCAAAGAACTTCTTATTATTCTTTCAAAACAAAAGAAGTTGTAGGAACCATTACTTCTATTCAAGAAAAAGAAGGAAGGATCATTTATCAAATCAAGGCAGAAGAGTTATTACTTGTTTATACGAATCAACCAAATTCTTTTGTTCTTGGTGATGTAGTAAAAGTATATGGAGATTTTCAAAAACCTGAATCATATACTGATAAAAATCTATGGAATTATGAAGAGTATTTACTGCATAAAAAAATATATTTTACTGTTCAAGCAAAATCTATTATGCCAGTAAAACACAATAGAAATATTTATTATAGAATGAAACAGGCTGTTATTAATAGGATCCATAAAAATCCTTATTTATCTACTTTTATCTTAGGGGATAAATCCTTTTTATCTTCTCGTGTAATTAGAAGTTATCAAGAAAACGGAATTAGTCATTTATTTGCGATTAGTGGGATGCATATTTCTTTACTGGCAAGTTTATTGGAAAAACTATTAAAAAAGAGATTTAATGAATATAAAAGATATTCTATTATTATTCTTTTTCTATTGTTTTATTTATGTCTAGTTGGTTTTTCTCCTTCTATTGTGAGAGGGGTATCCTTCTATATTGTTTTTCAAGGAAATCGTCTCTATTATTTTTATATAAAAAAAGAAAATCTATTTTTATTTGTTTTATCTATTTCATTATTTCTTAATCCTTTTTATGTTTATGATGTTGGCTTTCAGTATTCTTATTTTATTAGTTATGCTCTTCTTAAAATGTCATCTGTTTTAAATAGTCAATCTAAATGGATGTCTCTTTTAAAAGTCTCTTCTCTTTCTTTTTTAGTGAGTATTCCGATTACTTTAAAAAACTATAATCAATTGAATTTTTTTAGTGTGATATACAACTTGTTTTATGTTCCATACGTTAGCTATATTGTATTTCCTCTTTCTCTTATTACTATCTTGTTTCCTCCTATAGAGTTTCTCTATAACTTTTTAACTAGTATCTTGGAAATAACATCTTTCCTTCTTCTAAAAAATGAATTTGGAAAACTTATTTGGAAACAAGTACCTAATTATGTATATGGTTTCTATTTTGTTTTGTTGTTGTTTTATTTATCTTTTAAAAACAAAAAATTATTATTTGGTTTCTTTCTTCTATTATTTGTTCATTTTCTTATTCCTTATTTTAATCATACTGAGTATGTGAAAGTATTAAATGTTGGACAGGGAGATTCTACTTTAATTCACATAAGTCAAAAAACCATTCTAATAGATACTGGAGGGAAAGGTAAGAATGGGACTTTGTTTTATAATGTGTTAAATCCTTTATTAAAAAAAGAGGGGGTTTCCCATATTAATTATTTGGTTCTTTCCCACGGCGACTTTGATCATATGGGAGAAGCTATTAACTTAGTTAATAATTTTAAGGTTGAGAAAGTAATATTTAATTGTGGATCTTATAATGATTTAGAAAAGGAATTAATCAAAGTATTAGATAAGAAGAAAATCAAATATTATTCATGTATTAAAGAGTTAAATATAGACAAGAATAAATTATATTTCCTTCAGACAAAAGAATATGATAATGAAAATGATAACTCAAATGTTATTTATACTGAACTTGATGGTTATAAATTTATGTTTATGGGGGATGCATCTACAACTACCGAAAAAGAAATATTAAATAATTATAATTTACCTGATATTGATATATTAAAAGTAGGACATCATGGAAGTAGGACAAGTAGTGGTAAAGAATTTATAAATGAAATAAATCCTAAATATTCTATTATTAGTGTTGGAAAGAATAATCGCTATGGACATCCAAACAAAGAGGTATTAGAAAATTTAGAAAATTCTAAAATATATAGAACAGACCAGGATGGAAGTATAATGTTTAAAATTAAAAATAATAAACTAAGAATAGAAACATGTAGTCCTTAGAAAGGAGTAAATATGAATTATTATTATGAAATAAAAAATGAATTAATAAACAATGAAATTAATAGAAAAGTTAAGAATTATTCAATTAACAAAAGTGATTTAAATTCTTACTATAATGTTGGGAAAATATTAAATGAGGCAGGTAAGCATTATGGCGAAGGAATAATAAAAGAGTATTCACAAAAACTAAAATATGATTTAAATAAAAATTATAGTGTTAGATTATTATATAGGATGTTGAAATATTATAATTTTGTATCAGAAGAAAAATTGCCGACACTGTCGGCAAAATTATCATGGAGTCACTACGACGAAATTTTAAGATTTGATGATATTAATAAAATTGCATTTTATATTAAAATTAGTGAGCAGCAAAATTTATCAGTTAGGCAACTAAGAGAAAGAATAAAGTCTAATGTATATGAAAGATTACCAGAATCTACTAAGAATAAATTGATAAATCAAGACGAATCTAATGTGGTTGACTTTGTAAAAAGTCCTATTCAAATCAAAAATAATTGGAATAATGAAATAATATCAGAAAAATTATTGCAGAAATTAATATTAGAAGATATATCTTATTTTTTAGAAGAATTAGGTGAAGGTTTTACTTTTATTAAAAATGAATATAAAATAAAGATTAATGATAGATATAATTATATAGATTTACTTCTTTACAACATTAAATACAAGTGCTATGTAGTAGTAGAATTAAAAGTAACAGAATTAAAGAAAGAACATACAGGCCAAATTATGACATATATGAATTACATTGATAAAAATATTAAGACTATAGAAGAAAATGAAACAGTAGGAATAATAATTTGCAAACAAGATAATGAGTATGTTATTAAATATTGCTCTGATGATAGAATAATTTCTAGAGAATATGAATTAGTATGATATAATATCATTGGAGGTATTATATGAAAAATGAAGAATTTAAAGTGTTAAAAGAAAAATATGAAGAATTAAAATCAAAGAGAAATGAAGTACTAGATATTCAAAAAGAAATAGCAATATTAATTGAATCTGAAGAAGTAAAAAAATATTTGAATTTATTAGATTTGTTAAAAGGTAAGACGACTGGAA
>JAFWKJ010000011.1 GCA_017511375.1 Bacilli bacterium
AAGTATAAATTATCCGTAACTTCAGCATCAATAATGACTCCATTTGGATATTTATCATCATTCATCCAAGTATTAACCAAATCGGAATATGCATCAACAGGAATCGTTCCAGTTGGCATATCTTTTACTGCTTTTGTTTGATTATCTTGAACCGTGAACGAATCTAATACTTTTGCACCTCTTGAGCCATCTGCTTTTGCTTTATAAACTGTTAATGTTATAGTTGGAGCTTGTAAGTCTACATTTACTCTTGCATAACAGTCTGTTTCATTCACTGCTTTCGCATTATCAGAAATAATAACCAAACTCCATCTTGCACCAAAGTTATAATTAACCTTTCCTGATGGTGACATCGCATTATATGGCCAAGTTTGACTGAATTTTTGTCTCTTACATCCTGAACCATTTTCATTATCTTTACAATCTACCGTAATACGACGAGATGCCATCTGCGTTGCAAGATTTGTCTTATTAACCCAATCATTATCATCGGCTGCTTGTCCTGCAATGTATTCACAAGTTGGTTTTGTTTGGTCTTGGAAGGTTCCAGTTCCTTCTCCACCAACAGATTCAGAAGTATAATCAAGTCTTCCCCCTTCGGTATTAAATACTGTTACTTCTACATATACCTTTGAATTTCCAGCAATATCAACATAAGAAGATAGTTTTTTTGACTTAATATCAATAGACTTTTGTTTATTTCCTTTAATAGATCCAGAATTATATACTTCTCTAACTCCAGATCCAGTATTAGTATCAACCATAATTGCATATTGATAACTATAAATCTCTTTACTATCTTGACTTTGTCCACCATAAATAGTAAAAGTGAAGTCAGCATTCTTAACGGCACTAGTATCGAACTGATTATCTTTTGTCACACCATGAAATTCAAAGTTCACAACAGATGGAGTCTCTGCTATTTCTTTATCAGGGACAGGATCATTTCCACAATATAAATACGTTGTATAAGTATAGTCGTCTTTTCCCATCTTTAAAACTCTAACATAAGACTTCTCCATACAACTTTCGCCTTCATCGTTTTTTACATCTTCCTTTAAGTAGTTGTTATCTCTTAATTTACTAATAGGAATAATTGTTTCATCACCAATTTGTTTTGGAAACAACTGCCTATTTGCCTGCAAATAAAGTTCTGCAGCCATCGTAACACTTTTACGACTCTGCTCATTATGTTCATCATGCGCACTGCGAACATAGCGGTTAACGGCTGTAATTGCAATAACAGATAAAACTCCCAAAATTGCAATAGTAGCCAAAAGTTCAACTAAAGTAAAACCTCTCTTATTTATCTTTCCCATACTAACACTCCCTAGACTTTCTACTATATAACAATTATAAAACAAACTGCCTAAAAAGGAAAGAAAAAAGTCCCAAATAACGAAAAACTTAAAAAAAAAACACAACAAAAAAAGAAAGAAGTTTTCTTTCTTTTTTTATTTTGTCAAAGCATCATTTTTACATTCCAAATGGAAGTTTCTAGTATAAATCTGAAATTGTTCATCATACTCAATATAAACATATGACTTTTTAGTATCACAATGGATTGTCTCAGTGTTAAAAGGAGAAACATCTAATCCAGCTTCTTTTAATTCATCTAAATCCATTTTAAATGGTTTTTTCTTATCCAATTTAAATTGGGAATTATCAGGATATTTTTCCCTAAAAGCAGAGATAAAGTATTCTTGTAATTTGTCTTCCCATTCTGAAACATATGCACTTTGGCTAGAACCAGAACCGATAGGAAGGTTTGGATTCCCTTTGGGAGAATTGGATTCAACAATTCCAAGAACAAGTATTGCAATAAGAAGTACAACAATACATACAATAATAATAATCTTCTCACGTTTCATTTTTTCCTCCATTAAAAGTTTTTATTCGTACAAGAACACCAGTATCTAACAAAACATCCAGGATATTTTTTACCAGTAATATCTACATTAATATCCTGTGCTTTCCAGTTTTTATATGGTCCACATAAATCGGTATAACAAATCCTCATATAACCTCTATCTGGTGCACAAGTTCTTCCATCTGCGTGACACCATCCAGCAGGGAAATCACTCGTATCAGTAGCCGTAGTTACAGAATTTCCTGCGGAAAAATTCCTAGAAGAACCAAATAGTTTTGCATCTTCTGAACTATTATCACCCATAGCACAGAATTCATCTTCATCAAAACATTCATCAGAACAATCTTCATAGTATACTGGTGAGCATGACGATCCATCAATCGTTGAAACATCTCTTACCTTACGTGTTCCCCTCTTACAACTACATTTTCCATATTTCTTTTTTGTAGTTGCGCAACAACTTTCTGTGTGACATTCATCCCCATTTTCATCATTATAATCTCTACATCGATGTGCTTTCGCATAGTCACTATAGTATGTTGTATAAGCCGCACGAATATATCTTCCACCACCACATTCTTCTGTACAAACAGTTGTCTGTTTATATTTAATAGTAGTAGGAGTACAACATGGCGTGTTTCCACATTCTTGTACTCCAGTTCCACAACTACTTCCATTTAAGTTAGATGTTATGGTTCTACTTTGTGTACCTGGTTCTTCATCATCATCAAAAACGCATGGTTTAGTACAAGTAGACCAAGCCCCATAGGAAACATAACCCTCATCACAACAACCTGGAACTGTAATAGAACCTGTACAATCAACAACACGTTCATTTCCAAGGGTATCTGTTAATTTCATCTTGGCAGTTTTTTCTCCACTACTACTACATGTTAGTGTCATTGTCGTACTTGTTCCATAAGATGTTCCTCCATTTGTTGAATAGGTTATCGTTGGATCCCCATCTTTTCCTGCGTTTCCTGTAATTGAATGTGTAATTGCGAACTTTTGATCAGAATTCTTATTATACCATCCAGTTACCTCACATGTTCCTGTTGGAGCCTTTCTATCAACATTAACCGTTTTTCCATCACAAAGAGTTTGATTTCCTGCAACATCATTTACATAGACAGGATCATCCACATCTGATGCAGTTGCGTTGGTTGAGGAAACCACATCATCTGTTGGATAATAAGCTTTAGATTGAGGAGCTTTAGATGCCGTATCACAACCGGATCCTTCAATATTCAAGGTACCCCATCCATCACTACAAGATCTTGATACCGTTACACTACTTGTTGTCCAGTCACCCGTATATTCAGTTCCATCACTTGTATAAGTAGCAGTTACACTACAAGTTGGAGCCAATCTATCAATTTTTACTGTTTTATTTTCACATTCAGCCGTATGTCCTAAATTATCTGAAACAATAATCTTGGTAGTTGACTCACCATCAGCCCCTGCATTAGATGTATTATAATTTTCATCTTGTGTTCCTTCATATGTATGACTTAAATCAGCAGCTGAAGTTGTATCACATAAAGAACCATCTCTTAAAGAACTATCTTTATCACTACATTTTCTATAAACCTTAATAGATTGATTGGTCCATCCACCACTATAAGTATTTGATGTATTAGATGCATAAACAGAGTAAACAGAACATGTTGGACTCTTTCTATCTATTTTAACTGTTTTTGGAGAACACAATTTTTTATTACCTGCATTATCTACAACATACACATCCTTATTATCTCCAGTTGGACCCGCTTTGCTCGTATTAAAGTGTGTATTATTAGCCCCCGTATAATCGAAGTACAAATCTTCTAAAGAAGCATCATCACATCCACTTCTACTAGTCACTTTCCCATCTTTCTCTTCACAGGTTCTAGAAACTCTTATACTACTTGTTGTCCACTCCGCATCATAAGTTTCATCCTCTACTTTATCAACAATTTTATCATTAATAAAGGATTTGCCTCCCGATAAATAATTGGAGAACATATTACAAGTTGGTTTATTATAATCTGTCCAAACATGTTTGTTGGCCGGACATGTTGCACTCTTGTTTCCTGCCTTATCATAGACATTTCCGCCAACTCCATCTCCTTCAGCACCCGCTGTTTCAGTCACAATTTCATAATCATAAACATGAGAACTAATACTTTTAGGATCACAGTCACTTATTACAGAACTTTCTTCATTTCCCTCAGGATCTGAACAAGTTTGATAGACCCTAGTCATTTCTTTATTAGTTCCATAAGTTCCTCCTGTACCTCCTTCTAAACTCAACCATTGGTTTTGAAGAAGAGTAGATCCTGATGTATCGGACGTAGGGATTGTTTTAGGATAAGAGGATGCGCCAGATCCTGTTGCATAGTCCTGATCAATACCGCATTCTGGTATCGTATAATCAATTTTTACGGTTTGATCTGCTGGACATTCTTCACTTTCATTATCGGCAAAATCATAAACATATCCACCTTTTCCAACCCCTCTTGCTCCTGCATTTGTAACTTCCATCTCTTTATCATAAATACAATATTTACTTTTAGACGTATTACAATCACTATTAACTATCGAACTTCCTTCATCTTTACATACCTGAGAAACCTTTGCTTTTTCTCTTGCTGGTCCTGCTCCACCATTAGCAAGACCTATCCAGCCATAATTAGTATTAAGAGGTGTCTTTCTAAGGTCATTAGAAGTAGAAGTAAAGTTTCCAGTACAATCATCACTTCCCCCAGTTCCTGTTCCAAAACTTAGATTCGTTGTACAAGTTGGTAAAGTATAATCGATTTGTACCGTTTGATCTGCTTTACAATCACTATAGTTTCCAGCAATATCGTGAATTTTTCCACCTTTTCCATTTCCCAATGCTCCTGCAGTATCGGTTTGTATTTCTTCTCCATAAACGTAACTCTCCATGTCATCAGGGCAATCACTTCTTTCTCTATCTGCATTATCATTTGGACGTGGATCGGTACACACCTGAGTAACTCTTGCTTTCTCATATTCCTGGTTTGTGCTTACTTTTTTTCCGTCCTTTAGCCCTAACCATCCAGCAGCAGATAAAAGCCCTGTGGTAGGATCACCGAATTTAGTTTGATTTCCTCTATTTTTTGCTACTGAATATTCTATCTTGTTTGAACATTCAGGATGCGTTCTATCAATATTTGCTTTCATCACAACCGTAGTACAGTTTCCTGCTTTATCACACATAGTAAACATAGCAGTCCTTTTTCCTTCTCTATATAAACGCAAACCCTCAATTTTCGCACTTTGTAACCCTTTTTCTGCCAATTCTAATGTTGCTCTGTCTTTTACATCATCATAAACTGTGGAAGTAAGAATTCCAGATGCCTCAACTCCATTATCTTGTTCTGCAGATTCATCGCTTAATGTAGTACTATTATCTTTTTCATTAACTTCCCACTTATAATTATATAAGTATAAATTATCCGTAACTTCAGCATCAATAATGACTCCATTTGGATATTTATCATCATTCATCCAAGTATTAACCAAATCGGAATATGCATCAACAGGAATCGTTCCAGTTGGCATGACATTTTCTTTTGGTTTATTATCTTGAACCGTGAACGAATCTAATACTTTTGCACCTCTTGATCCATCTGCTTTTGCTTTATAAACTGTTAATTTAACAGTTGGTGCTTGTAAGTCTACATTAACCCTTGCATAACAATCTGTTTCATTCACTGCTTTCGCATTATCAGAAATAATAACCAAACTCCATCTTGCACCAAAATTATAATTAACTTTGCCAGATGGTGACATCGCATTATATGGCCATGTTTGACTGAATTTTTGTCTCTTACATCCTGAACCATTTTCATTATCTTTACAATCTACCGTAATACGACGAGATGCCACCTGTGTATCAAGTATCGTCTTATTAATCCAATCATCATCATCTGTTGCTTGTCCTGATATTTTCTCACAAACTGGTTTTGTTTGGTCTTGGAAACTTCCTACACCCCCTCCAACAATTTCAGAGGTATAATCAAGTCTTCCACCTTCCACATTAAATACTGTTACTTCTACATATATTCTAGAATTACCCGCAATATCAACATAAGAAGATAATTTTTTTGACTTAATATCAATAGACTTTTGTTTATTTCCTTTAATAGATCCAGAATTATATACTTCTCTAACTCCAGATCCAGTATTTACCATAATTGCATATTGATAACTATATATTTCTTTACTATTTTTAGTTTGTCCACCGTAAATGGTGAAAGTGAAGTCAGCATTCTTAACGGCACTAGTATCGAACTGATTATCTTTTGTCACACCATGAAATTCAAAGTTCACAACAGATGGGCTTTCTGGAATAATTTTGTCAGGTACTATGTCATCTCCACAATATAAATACGTGGTATAAGAATAATCATCTTTTCCTAATTTATAGACACGAACAAAAGACTTCTCCATACAACTTTCGCCTTCATCGTTTTTTACATCTTCCTTCAAGTAGTTGTTATCCCTTAGCTTGCTAATTGGAATAATTGTTTCATCACCAATTTGCTTTGGAAATAACTGCCTATTTGCCTGCAAATAAAGTTCTGCAGCCATCGTAACACTTTTACGACTCTGCTCATTATGTTCATCATGTGCACTACGAACATAACGGTTAACAGCTGTAATTGCAATAACAGATAAAACTCCCAAAATTGCAATAGTTGCTAAAAGTTCAACTAAAGTAAAACCTTTTTTCTTACTCTTTTTTCTACCCATACTAACTAACACTCCCTAGACTTTCTACTATAAAATAATTATATAAAAAAAAAAAGAAAGATAAAGACATTTTTAGTCTTTATCCTTCTTTTTTATATATAGATAACTATTTCTTTCTAGGTTTTCTATTTTTCTTCTCCATGGATCTAAAATCATAAAACTTTCTAGCCCAATCAAATACTTCTTTTGCACTTTCTGTGATTCCCTCTAATGAATCTAAATCACAATCAATTAATTCTTGTAAATTGGTAATATTATTTCTTTGTAATATTTCTATCTCCCAAGGATAAAATACATGATTTTTTATCCACCAATCCATATTGAAGTAAGAATTTAAACCTTTCTTTTGTATTTCTTGTCTAGTAGAAATAATAGTATCAAGATCATGTCTAAATGTTCCCATACTTGCATATTGAGAAGCAATTTTTCTTAATTTCTTTAATTCATCTAAACTATACTTTTCTAAACCTTTCATAACTACTCCCCCCAATTGGTAGACACATTATACCATATTTTTGTCATTTTTGCAACCAACTCCCTCATTTTATACGATATAATAAAAGAGATAGAAGGTTTTAATATGAAATTTGATTTTAATAATATACAATTTGATTATAATTCCAAAGTCATCTTAACTTATTTATTTATATGTTTAGGAGCTTGGTTTTTAAATGTCATCACAAGAGGAAAAACAAATAAATTATTCTTTGAAAATTATCGTTCTTCTCCTCTTAATCCCCTAACCTACATTAGATTATTTACCCATGCAATTGGTCATCAAGATTTAGATCATTTAATTAGAAACTTTTTATATATTTTATTAGTAGGCCCTATGATAGAAGAAAAATATGGAAGTACAAATTTAATTATCATGTTTTTAATAACTTCTTTAGTCATAGCTCTATTTAATATTATATTCACAAAATACACAGTCCTAGGAGCCAGTGGAAATGTATATATGTTAATTGTTTTAAGTTCTTTCACAAATATTTCAGAAGGAAAAATCCCTCTAACCGTTATTATGATATTAATATTTTATATTTTAGGAGAAATAAAAGGTTCTCTTTTAGATAAATCCAAAGTATATCACGATGGCCACTTAATAGGAGCCTTATGTGGATTATTATTTGGAATCTATTTTCTCTATTTCAAATCTTTTCCATTTTTTTAAAAATATGATAGAATACCATTAGAAGGAGTGATTATTTATGAAGAAAACAATTCTTACCGGTCTTAGACCAACAGGGAACTTACACTTAGGACATTTTTTTGGTGCCGGAAAGACATGGCGTGAAATTCAAGATGATTACGACTTTTATTTAGAAATTGCAGATGTACAAGCTTTAACAGATAATTTTAATAACCCAGAAAAAGTAAGAAAGAATGTATATGAAATTACAAAAGATTTACTCGCAATAGGATTAGATCCAGAAAAAGTTCATTTCTTTATTCAATCTAAAATTCCACAAATTGCAGAATTAACAGTTTTTTATTCAAATCTTGTAACAGTTTCTAGATTACAAAGAAATCCTACAGTCAAAACAGAAATAGCTCAAAAAAAAGAATTATTTGGAAATGATGGAGAATCTATTACGTATGGTTTCTTAGGATACCCAGTAAGTCAAGCTGCCGATATTACATGTTTTGAAGGCGAAGTTGTTCCTGTAGGAGATGATCAACTACCTCTTCTAGAACAATGTAGAGAAATTGTTAGAAAATTTAATTCTATCTATGGAGAAACTTTAGTAGAACCACAACATCTATTATCAAACACCCCAAGAATTAAAGGATTAGACGGAAATGAAAAAATGGGTAAAAGTCTAGGAAATGCTATCTTCCTAGTAGATGATGATGAATCCATTCAAAAGAAAGTAATGGGTGCTATTACAGATCCAAATAAAATAAAAAAAGATGATCCTGCAAACCCAGATATCTGTATGGTTTACTATTATCATAAACTAGTAAATAAAGAAGAAAATACACAAAGAATTTGTGCAGAATGTAAAAAAGGAGAAAGAGGATGTGTTGGTTGTAAAAAAGAATTAATAGAAGCATTAAAAGAATTCTTAAAACCAATTCAAGAAAAAAGAAAATTCTATGAAGAACATCCAGAGGAAGTAGATAAAGTCCTAGAAAAAGGAACAAAAGATGCCCAAGAAAAAGCAGATAGAACCATAAAGAAAGTAAAACAAGCTATGAAGATAGATTACTAATCTATCTTTTTTTTATTGATAAAAAAAGAAGTAGAAAAAAACCAAGTAAAAAAAGATAGAATTCCCCTCTTCCTAATAGAAATAAAAAATACTCTTTCATATGATATCCAAAAGATAATAAATTAGTATCAATCATCATAATAGTAAAACCAAGACTCATAAAAATAATACTAATTATAAATAATATAATTCTCATAATAAACTATATGATAAAAAAAAGAACCTATTCAGGTTCCTCTGTATTATCATATTCTATCTTGGCCATATCCACTTTGTTAATAGTATCAAATTTTTTAGAAATCTTATCGGTCGTAATGGATACATTTTCTACATCTTTATTAACAGTTTGAATACTTCTAGCTAACTTATCCCATCTTTCTTTATATCTAGCAAATTCTAATCCTAATTTGTTTAATTCTTCATGAATAATAGAAGTATACTTATCTCTCTCCATATTCTTGATAATCATCTCAATAACTGTCAAAGTAGATATCAAAGTAGTGGGACTTGTAATCCACACTTTTTTCTTATAAGAATAATTAATGATATCAGGATGATAAGCATTTATTTCTGCAAAAATAGCTTCGGCTGGTAAAAACAAAATGGCTTGATCTGCGGTTTCTCCTGGAATAATATACTTATCATGAATGGCATCAATATGTTTTTTCATATCTACTTTAAATTGTTTTTCATATTCTTCACGTTCTTTAGGTTTTGCATTTTTATCTACCATTAATTGGTAATGTTCTAATGGGAATTTAGAATCAATACAAATTGTTCCTAAAGGATCAGGTGCAAAAAGTACAGCATCCGCAATAACCCCTGTTGAGAAAGTATGTTGAAGTCTATAAACGGATTCATTCTTCTCTCCAAAAACATTCGAAAGAATATGTTTTAAATTGACTTCTCCATAAATACCTCTTGTTTTTTTATCGGTTAAAACACTTTGTAAACTGACAATATCTGTGGAAAGTGTTTCAATTTTTTTCTGCGCTTCATCTATTTTTGAAAGTCTTTCAATAACATTCATAAAAGTTTTATTTGTCTTTTCAAAATTTTGATCTAATCGCTCATTTACTTTTTCATTCATCAAAAGAAGTCTCTTCTCTACTCCTTCATTGAACTTCGTAAAATCATCATTCAGTGTATGAGACATTTCTCCTTTAAAATCACTCATCTCTTTCACCATTTGTATTTCTAATCGTCCTAGTCTTTCTGTAATTTGTGCTTCATTTATATTTTTCACAAGAGACAAAATTACTAAAATAATTAAAACAACTAATAAAACAATAATAACAATATCCATCATATCACCTACTCTAAATTCATTTTTCGATTAATCATTTTAGAAAGAATAAAAGCGAGTCCTAACGTAACAAGAATATAAATAATAGATTTCATATCCGTAAGACTTTCTAATAAACTTTTACCAATATAGCCCCAGAAGATAATGGAAAAACATTTCCCAATCAACAAGGCACAACAAAATTTTTCCTGAGACATCCTCGTTAAACCACATAAAATATTAACTAAAAAAGATGGCGTAAAAGGTAACGTAATAATGAGTACTAATTCTGTAAAACGTATCTTTTTAAATTTATCAATTCCTTTTTTTATTTTTTGAACTGTTTTCTTATTCATATATTTTTGTGTTACTTTTTTTTCAACAAAACTAAAGAACCGGTAACAAATATAACTTCCTAAGCAAGTGGCTATCCAAGAAATAAAAACTCCCAGTAAAAAGCCAAAGGCATTTACATTCAAAGCTACAAAAGCACATAAGGGTAAAGCTGGAACAAAGCATTCAAGAAACACCAAAAAAAAGCCTACAAAAACCCCTCCGGAAGAAATAAAATCCGTACTATGTCCCACAAAATATTCAATGGCATTCATAGCATCACCTTCACGTTTATTATAGTATATAATCCTTATTTAAACAAGTGATTCACATATCCACCTTCTATGTTGACACAATGATATCCCTGTTTATTCAAATAAACTACTAAGATTTTACTTTTTACTCCTGTATCACAATATAAGTAATAAGTTGATTTTTTATCTAAATACAAATCTGGATGTAAATATAATTCAAAAAAAGGAATATTACGAGCATCTTTTAAATGTCCTTTTGCATATTTAGAAGCATCTCGTATATCAATAATCATTCTATGCACCTCCTAAATATTTAATGCAAAAAAAAGAATCTATCTTATGATAGATTCCTACTTAACTGTATATGGATCTGTCTCTGTTCCTTTACCAGAAGCAGACATTACATTACTATTTAAATAGATAACAGGACGAACCCTAGAATAAGAACTTGCCCATTCTACCGTAGCAGAACCATCTCGACCTATTTTGAAAACTTTACAAGTTGTTGAAGAATCAGGTGTCATTAACCACCAATCATCTCCTAAAACCAAATAATTATAATTCATACAAGATTTTGTTTCTGCACTTTTACAATTAGAATCAAGACTTGCATATAAATAATCAGATAGTGTTAGTAATCCCAACTTTTGGTTTTGAACTTTTTGACGGCACTCCTCACTATTCGTTTTAGACTGACTCGTCGCAGTTCTTCCCCCTACACATAACGTATGAGCAACAATTTTAGATCTATCTTTATCAGATAATATTTTTTCTCCCATATCTTCATCAGGATTCACATATATTTTTTCCATATATTCTTTAATTCTACTTACACTATATTTATTAAGGCCTGCTTCATAAGCCATTTCTTCATTATAACGATCATCCCATGGTTGAGAATATTCAATTCCTGTAGAATGAATTAAAACAACATTTCCCTCTGGAGTAATTTTAACAATTCTCCATAAATTTTCTTCTAATTGAACCCAATTATTAACTTGTTCTCCGCGGAAAACATAATTTCCATTATAACTATATAATCCTTCTCCACTAGAAGTAACTGGATTATCATTTTGTACTTTGGTAGCTAGTGGTACAGAATTATAGTTCGAACCACAATTCAAGAAAGGTGTATACACATACTCTCCACCAACTTTTTCTACCTGTACTTTTCCTGTACAAGGTTCCCCATCATTTCGATAACTTGATAAATCATTCATCTTTCCAGCATATACCAAATTAGAAGAATCGATTTCCACAACATCTCCATCATTTTGAGGTAAACTATCAGGATAATCTGCAAAGTAAGAAATAGCCGCATTTTTCAAAATGTTTTCAATATCTTCATACTCATAGGATCTAGAAGTAAATAAAGAAGCAATGAATAAAATCAATAAGAGAAGAAGGACTGCCCCTACAATCACACCCATAAGTAGGAACAATCTTTTTTTAGGATCAAGATCTTTACTTATTAAACGTCTTGAAGAAGAATCATCCTCATCGTCATCTTCATCTAATTCAATTTCTTCTTCTTCGTATTCCACTTCATCTTTATTTGGTTTTTTTACTATATTACCATTCATACTTATCCTCCTTTCTAATTATCAAAAAAGTCGTCAAAGAAATCATCATCCTCTTCTTCTGAATCATCATCCAAACTTATATCTACTTCTGGTCTAATATCAGAAAGAGGTTTAATAACAGGAACATCTTTCTTTTCTGTCAATTTAATATCAGGTACAATCTTTTCTTCCTTCATAGGAACTGTCTTTGAAATGAAAGGTTCTGAAACAACCGGCTTTTTCTTTTCTGCCTCTTTGTTCTTCTTTTCTTCTTCTTCTAACTCAGCAATTTTCGCATCAATTTTTCGAACCAATTCATCTACATCAAATCCCAAATCATCCTCTTCATCATAATCATCATAAACAGGTTTTGACTTGGCCGTAGGAACCTTAGAAACGGTATCTTCTGTAAAAGGATTAAACCCATTTTCTTCTTCCATTTGTTTTTTGAATTCATCAAAAGAAGGAATACCCGCAGATTCTGTTTTCTTAGAAGGAGAATCTACTCTTTCTCGTTTTAAAAAATCTGGAATTTGTTCTGGATTAGGCTGTGCATGTGCCCTTCTATCACGAATTGCTTGTAATTCAGGAGGAAGTTGGTCTGCCATAGGATTCATTCTTGGCATACCATCCATAGCAGAAAACTGAGCGTTTTCTCTATCTTTTTCATCTGCTGAATTCATCATTTCTAAAAGTTTCTTTTTTTTCTGATTTTTAACATACTCTTTAATATCAAAAGTATGAACTTCTTGTTTTGGTCTAGTTGGATATTTTGCAATAGGATATTTCTTTCCCCAATTCAATTTAAAATAAGGGGTGAATTTTGTTTTAAATGGTTGTTTACGCATTCTTAAGATAATAACCTCAAATGGTTTCATTCTTTGTAAATCAGAAACAGTAACTAAAGGGGTTGAAGCAGTCTTATCATCTTTTTTAGATTTGACTTCTCCACACATTTTAGAGATTTCTTCGAGTGCCTTTAACTCGGTAGTAATTAAGTAAATAATATTTCCACAGTTACCACGAATCGTCTCTGCAGTTTCTTTTCCATATACATCATCAAGTTGAGCAAAGTTCTGAATAATCATCGTGAAACGAATATTTCTAGAACGAGCTGCCGTAATCATCGTTGTAACATCTTTTAATGGTGGCATATTAGGAAACTCATCCAATAAAAAGTTGGTACGGATTGGTAATTTTCCACCATGTCTTTGGGCTACAGCTATTAAAGTTTCATAGATTTGTTTTAATAAAATCGTAACTAAAGAGTGATATGTTTTCTTTTCATCCTGAATAACAATAAACACTGCCGTTGGTCTTTCTCCAATACTCTCTAAATTTATATCTGAGTGACTTAACATCTCTGATAAATTCTCACGAGATGCAAATAATTTTACTTTTTGTTTAAAAACAGATAAAATACTTCCTTTTGTTTCACTAGGTGCCATAATCGTACTAGAAGCATTGATACTAGCAGCACTATTAGGATCTTTTCCGGCAAAGTATTCCTTAATATAAGTAGAACCACCAAATTTTTCTTCTCCTACTGTTGTTGCTAAAGAAATACTATTGATATTAATTTCATTTGGTTTTGCATCTACGAATAACCCTAGGGCAACACCAGAAAAATAATCAGCAGATGTTTTTTCCCAGAAAGGATCTGCATTTTTATTAGAATCATCATACAAAATATTTAAAGCTAAGTCATCTAATAACTCTATCGCTTTATCATGATTTCCATTTTTATACATTTGATATGGCAAAGCCATTGGGTTCCAAGCATTACCATTTTGTGGATCACGGAAATTTAATAATAAGATTTGATAGCCTCTGGCTCTAAGCATATTAGAAGTCTTTTCATAAATCTCACCTTTAGGATCGGTTATAATCATAGACTCTCTTGCTTTAGCCAAACTATGAACCATTGGTAAAATTAAACATTGTGTTTTACCAGAACCAGTAGCACCAATTACTAAAGAATGGTACTCGCCATTATCAACCCACATCTCTTTTTCATTCAAAAGAATAGGTACTCCTGCAGATTTAGAATTTCTCTGTGTAAGTTCTACACAATCTAACTCTTCTTTAATTTCTTTGTCCTTTGCCCATCTTGAGTAACCTTTATCCTTTTTATCTGTAGTAATTCCAAATCCTTTTTCACGATCAAAAAACCAGGAACTTACACTAGCAAAGATTCCCAATAAAGCTAATATATAAAATATAAATGTCGCACTAATAACAGAAGGATCAAAAGCAGGAATTGGATTTAAACCACTAAGATGCCCTTCCATGGCAAACATATGAATGTTAGCTACCGTAATACAAACAATATAAAACAAGAAGATTGCAAACATGATAAATATTAGTAAATCTTCTGGATCTGCACGAAACTTAAACTTCATACCAATTCTTCCCTTCTTTCCTTATTATATCGTATTTTTAACAAACTGTCATTAGTTACTGATTAGAAATTAGTAAATTAAATCTCTCATCATAAAACTGAAATAACATATCAACTTGATCTGTAGCACTAAATTTTCCACAACTTAGTATTACTTCAGAAACTCCATCATAATTTGTATCCACAAACGTATGGTAAAAAGGTTTACAACCATTCAAACCTTTATTAGAACTTACATCCGTATAAAGGGGATAAATTACATTATTTTTAACCATAAAAGCAATAGAAAAAGTTGTCTCTGGTTCAAAATCTATTGGTAAGGCATTACTAATAATATAAAAATCCTCTTCGATAGAATCTCCATCAAAATCTAAAGAAACTTTGTAAGAAGAAGTAAACTGACTACTGGAACTAATTCCATTTTCGTTTAATACTTCATAGACAAAACTATAATCATCAATTTTTGATTCTTGAAAATCAAATACTTTCAAATCAACGTTAGAGTTATAAGCAAATAGTCTACCGCTTAAATTAATTGCTTCTTTTTTTTCATCAAAAACATACCATTTATCATCATGCCATAAATAATAATCTCCCTTATAATTATTATCTTCAAACACATGAAAAGTCTGCCAACTATAAGAATCCATAGAAGAAGTATATCTCAAGAAAGACCAATTTTTTTCTCGTAATACCCATGTGGTATTATCTCCCACAATAAAGGTCCCTTCTATGTTTTCTTCTCTTATATTTGGAATTCCATAGAAAATAAACATAACAATTCCAAATGTTAATAACATGATAAATAATATGATATAAATTTTTTTACTTGGCATAATATCACCTATCCAACCTTATAATATGCAATCGTAGAGGTATTAGCCCAATTATATTGAGCCCACATATCTCTCGAACGAGATGATGGATCCATCATATTAATCGTAGATCCTGTCACACTATCAATAGCAACCCAGTGTTGTCCTGTATTTCCTTTTACTTCAGCAACAGCATAGACACCTGGTTGGTTTACAATTCCCTTAATCGTATTTAACTTATCATTTCTACTCATTCCGGAAACATCCACTTTTCCTTGATAGTGGAAAGATGGTGCTGCCTGCGTAGCTACACCCCACTGGAAGTTTCCACCGGAATCAATTCCTCCATGTTTATTTAAGAATTCTACAAAGGTTCCTGGATTAAATGGATTGATATTAACCGGAACTTGACTCTTTGCAATCAACATAGAAACAGAAGTAACCAAACATCCAATTTGTCCTAAAGTACTACTACTTCCTCCCATACGGGTCCCACTCCATTTTGGATCTGTTTGTTTCCAATTAGAATATTCTCCTGTAGAAATACAATTATTAGTTTCACTCGTACCACAAGCTGCTTTTACAATATCAGAAGCACCATAATTACGAGATCCACTATTATAGGATTGTAAAAGAATTTGTTTATAATTTAATCCTTGCCTAGCAAGAGAGGCCCACTTTTTCTGATCGGTATCTACATAGGCAGCACTAATAATATAACCTTGGGCATTTACCAAAACTTCTCCCTGCGTTTCGGCAGCAGCTTGTCTAAGAACGTGATTTTGAGGTAAAGCTGCTCTTTGTCTAACAGCTCCTTGCACATTACCACTACGAACAATACCACCTTGTCCATCTCCGCCACCCATATAAGAGCAACCCAAATCAATATTACAAAACACTTGATCCGCAACACAAGAAGATATCTGTAGAATCCATTGTCCGTTTTCTTGAACTAGTTTTTTTCCATTAGCATTTCCCATAGCTGTAGGTCTAGAAAGAGCAAAACTTCTAGCTACAACCATTTGTGCTTTTAATACTTCTTCCGATGCACTTGGACCAACTTCTGCATAAGCGACCCCTGCAACATAATCTTCAAAGTTTACTAAATCCTGATTAATAGGTGTATTATAACTACCATTTCCATAAGGCCTTCCACATTCCATTAATCGAACTTTTAGATTACTTATTTGCATGTTTTTAACAACATTTCCTCGACCAGGTAATGAAAATCCTTTAATATTATAAGAACAACTTCCAATCGCTGCACAATTAGAACTTGGCATTTCCACTTCAATCAAATCATAATAACGTTCTAGATAATCAAATACCTCATCTGTCATGTGTTCATAATATTCTCTTGATTCATGAGGTTTATAATGAGGAAAAATATTCACAGTTAAATTTTCACGAAATGTCTCTTCACTATAATAATTATTAGAGAACATGGCATCAGCCCAAATTCGAATATCATCCTCCGTTACATCATCATAACTAATAGAAACATTACTGGATACCAAAGAATGATAAATAGCAACAATCTTCATCGCATCAAAAGACTTTCCTTGTTGCTGGAACTCCTTTTGAATATTCGTTATACGTTTTAAAAACCTTTTTTGTTCTTTAGAAGAAGGATTAAACTCCACTCCTCCTGTTTCTTCTCCTAATTCGTCACTCATACCAAAAGCATCATCATAATCATCAAAGATACTTGTAACCGTCGTGACAAGAGCTAAAAGCAATAGAATAACTATAAAGAAAGGAGTAACTGAAATAATAATTGCCACAACAGATTTTCTAAAGAAAAAACTTCCAAAACCTTTACTCCTATATTCCTCTGAACTTTCAGTACTTGTTCCTTCACTAGAAGAAGGAGAACTCTCTTGTTCTCCTTTTCTCAATCTATTAGAGCCTGGTGCTTTGGACATTCCTCCAGTCGCATCCCCGCCTCCTGTAGATAAATTTTCTTTTGCTTTTTGAGGTCCTGCACCTGCTGCTATATTCGATACATTATCTCCTGTATTAGATGCATTTCCTGTTTTTGGCATACTGCCTGTATTGAGAGCACCACCTGGTTTCGCAGCTTCTCCCGCTTTTCCAGCAGCACCACCTGTTTTTCCCGCAGCGTCTCCTGGCTTCGAAGCTCCCCCACCAGAGAAACTACTTTTAAGGGAAGCAGCCTTACCAATTTTATCTCCTGCACCACTTTCAGCCAATTTATTAGAAGCTCCTTGAACCGCTTTTCCAGCAGGATTCATCTTATTGGCTCTCGTCATGGCTTTTCCAAGCATTTGAGTACTTTTACCACCTGTTAATTTATCGGCAGCTTTTACCCCCGCACCAATTGCTGCAGCAACAGGATGTTTAGAAGCCATGGCAACATCAGCGGCATTATTAATTGTATTAGCATTGTTTCTTGTATTGCGGTCATCTTGCGCTTTTCTCTGCTCAGAATAATTCTGAGAAGCATCATAATCATCTTCCTTGTTACCGCGCCTTGCTTGATATGCCACCAACACCACCACCTAACTTCAATTCATTCTAGAATCCTCCACCAGAACCGAAGGAATCTAATTCATCTTGTGTAACAGCCACATTAATTCTCATACGCCTGTTTCCACATACGAACAACGCTTCTCCTTGAGAATAACGTTTTATACTTTCCTTTTCACTCTCATTCAAATCAATGAGTAATCCTAAATCTTCAACAGCCTGTTTTCTAAGACCCATTACTAAATAGTAAGAGGAGTTATCAAAGATAGCTTTCCCTTGTGTAATAACCGCAGGATCTGAGAAATCAGAAGGTTGTTGTGTAATTATTACCGTACCAGTATTATACTTACGAGCACGTCTTTGTACTTGTGCTAAGAAATCAGCTCCTAAGGCATTATTATCTCCTAATAATACATGAGCCTCATCTACCATAAGTACTGTATCTACATTAAAATCTAAGCATAGTCCCCATGCATACTTAAGTACATTGAAGAACAAAGCATTTTTAATCGTAGAATCACTATTCATTAATTCTTTAATATTAAATACCATGAAGTCACTACCTTTACGAATCGTAGTATGACCATCAAAGTAAAATTTCAATTCTTTCGTAATAGGACGAACTTTTAATTCAAGTCTTTCCATAATATCTCTCTCTTGTGTATGATCTGTCATAGACATAAGTCTACCTTTAATCGTTGCATACACATCACTAAATGTTGGATAATCTTGAGAAGTATATTTAGAAAAATCTGTATTAAAATCAATTCCAAATCGACGATAAGTATCTTGAACAATCTCAGAAAACATCGTAAGAACATCCTCTTCAATAGAAGGATCATAATATTTCATAAATGCTTTCAAAAATTGTAGAGTTCTTGTAAGAACTGTATATCCAAGTCCTTGTTTAATTTCTTCTTCATCTGCATCAATAACAATTTCCAATGGGTTAATTAAACCAAACTCTCCACCTTTTCCAATATCTACGGTATCTCCACCAAAAGTTTGTGTTAATTCTCTAAACTCATCTTCTGGGTCAATAATAACAATTTGACATCCATTACGAATATGCGTACGAAGTAACAACTTAGCTGCTGTAGATTTGCCAGATCCAGAAGTACCCAAAATAATCATATTAGCATTATTTCTATTATTTTCTTTACGAAGTTTATATAAAAATTGATTAAATAAAATAACTCCTCCAGAAAAATCAACTCCTAATAAAGTAGATAATCCTGGATCCTTAATACTATCAAAAATAAATGGATACATAGCTGCAATCGTAACAGAAGGAATGGGAGTACCAATTCTCTGTTCAATATCTTGAGAAGGGAAAACTGGTAGAATGGATTTTAAAACTTTTTCTTGTTCAAATCTCAAAGAAATTGCTTTTAATTCCATCGCATCCAAATAATTCTTTACATTTAATTTCTTTAACTCTAAATCTTCTTTCGTATCAGCTGTAATCATAATATGCATCTGAAAATCAAAGATACGAGCTTGACTACCAGCAAGCATAGAAATAAAGTATTCCAAACTTTCTGCATCTTGTCTAATTCTTTCTTTTGTAGTTTGATCTCTTTCATCTTGATATTTTTGTTTTAATTCAGCTACTTGTTTATTTAACATTTTCTGCATATCACTAAACAATACAGGAATATGTTTAATAACAACTTTAATTCCAGACATATTTGTTAAACTTGATAAGTAACCTGGAGAAATATACTTAGGATAAGAAACAACTGTCAAAATAGTTGCATACTTATCACTAATGAAAAAATCACTCGCATTGAATTGTAAGCCCTTAGGAGCCAACTGACTTCTTAATCCTGTACTCATACTGGCATCACCGTTCCAAACTCCGTAGTATTTCCCCCATTTAAGAAGTTCTCTAAGATTAATCTTAAATCTGAATTGCTAACCATAGAAGCATTTAATCCACAAGTAGCAAGTCCATTAATCATTTGACGAACTCTCTTTTGTGCCATATCAGCATCTTTCGTTTTAAACAAGAAATAATATTCCGTATCTACTACATTATTTCGAATAAAGGTTTCTCCTTTATCGATATCTTGTAAGATAAGTTTTCGAATTGCTGGAGAACTTGTTTCATTTAATAGTAATTGCATTTGAGACATATAAACAGATATATCTACGGGTCTATCCGCAACTACTAACCAGAATTCAAAATCGATTGTGTTATAAAAGTTTCGTAACGCAATCAAAATATTATTTTGTAAATCAGGATCTAAAATAAAGATATTACGTGGAGTAATCTTAACTCCCGTTACTTTATTATGATCTTTTGTAATAATCATATTATTTTGGATAGCTCTAACAGGTAACCAATCTTCTGTAAATCCACTACCCGCGTCTCTTACGTTTTTTGATGACGACATTTCTATAACACCAACCTTTCCATCTATATCTTTGACGATTTGTTAAGAATTGATATGCTTCTATAATAATCACTAACATATTATGGTAATATGGCACCGGCATCACAAGAAAACCTGTGATAGCCGCCGGACTCAAACAAAAGACCGTAACCATGGTACTTGTTAATGGTAAGAAAGCAATCAATATGAATGTAAGTAATACTCCTCCCCCAAACAAATACAAATCCATCGGTCTAAATAATCCTAAGATCAATTGACCTCTCTTCGTATTTGCAGGAATTAAATAATTGTCATACACAAATATCACACACCTTTATTCTATTATTTCTTTTTAAAACGCTGTGCATTAGATTGAGCACTTTGTCCTCTGAATCCTTGTCTTTCATCATTAATAGCAGAACGTCTCTGATTAATCTCTTGAACTTGTTGAGCAATTTGAGCATTAACGCTATCAATAGTTCTTCCCTCTGCTCCAGTATTAATCTTAAGATTCTTGAAATCCGTTTCAATAGTATGACCAGATTCTCGTTCATAAGCAGCTCCTTCACCCTGTATAACAGCATTGTCTATTGTTCCAGCAAGAGCTTGCTCATAGTAATTATTCCGGTTTGCTTTCCTAATTTCATTATCATAAACATCCATTTCTGAAACTCTAATTCTTTGACCACCATATTCAAACCATTGACCATCAGCTGATACACCAACACCACGTGTTTTTGCAGCTTCAACAGCAGAATGAAATCGATAATAATTTGCATCTGTAATTGATCCATAACTACCTCTTGTATCAAGACTATCATCAGCTTTAGAGTTAACCTCTTGTATCATAGCTTGTCTATGAGCATTAGCATCTTTTCTACGTTTCATCTCATCCTGTTGTGGTTTTAATGCAAGTTCTCGATCTTTAAGTCTTTGTTCTTCTGCTTTCCAACCAGCTTCCATTCTGTCATATGCCGATTCACCAGATACCAATTGTCCTATATCCGATCCAACTGCACCAAAGAAAGTACCTCCACTACGACCAGCACTAAGAGCAGCAGTATTTCTTTTTGCCATGGCATCCAGTGCAGCACGCCCAGCATGATCTTTTGCTTTCATCGCCGCACTTACTCCCGTAGCACCTCCAGCTACTCCTCCAGCAATTCCTGACAAAAGATGTTTTCCCCTATTTAAAATACTGTCAGGATTGTAATTTGGATCAGCATTTGCTCGTTCTCTATCCGCTAAACGGCTAGCTCTTGCACTGGCAATTCCAGAACCAATTGCTCCGGGAACAGCAGCCGCAGCTCCCACAACAGCTCCAATCTCACCAAATCCACCGAATAGTTTACCTCCGGCATCTCCTTTTAGACCCAATACTTCTTTAATGAACTTAGGGGCTTGTTTCGCAAAGATGAACAAACCAATCCAAATAAGGATAAAGGATAGAACTCCAATAACACCACTACCATGATTCATAACAACACCATGTGCAATCATGTCTTGAATTAAATAAATAACAAAGTAAACAACCGCTAAACGAATAAACAAATCTAAATACGTTGTTGTCAAAGCTTTTGTCCAAGCTTTAAAGGCTTCATCTCCCTTACCACTAGGATTCATATAAGAAATAAGTGGTATAGGGGCAATTAAACGTAATACAGCAAGTTTCACAGCACGAACTGCTACATCTACTGTAAAACTTAACAAGATAAATACAAATATCAAAGCAACAACCGTAGAAACAAATGGCATGTAATTAAACATATATCTTTTTTCTCCGTCAGAATCGCAGTCTTCATTAACCAAACTAATAATCTCTCCTGGATCCGCATCGACTTTTGTATATTTTTCCAAAATCTTACTAGGAATATCACACATACGATTTTCAGCTAAAGTCGCAGGATCTCCTGTTGTTGTTTTTTTATAATTTTCTTTTAAGTTAATACGATAAAACGCTTTAAGCACAGTAGAAGTAAATATCTTAGAAGACGTTTCAAGATCATCGTCACTAGAATCTATAAAAGTAGATGACTCGCTAGATGTTCCTAAAACCAAACGTCCAATGGTATTATTTGATAACAACCTATATTGTAAAGAATATAAAGTACCAAACAACAAACCATTGTTATTTAATTGAATTTCATATTCATTTCTAGGATTTCCAACATTAACAGGCATTAAAGCCGTAATTAAAAGCAAAGATATGACGACTCTTCGCAATAAAGAGCCTGCACCTTTTTCTTTTGTAAAATTATCTGGTTCAACGATTCCACGCAGAATAGTCATAGCTAATTGAAACATCATAAAAACTCCAAGGATCACTTGGACTCTTCCATAAAATTTCATAATCGTATCATTACTAAATAAATCTGCAGAAGCAACATTGAAGAACAGTTGATATACAATTCCTAGTAACCAATAGGCTGGTCTATCTAAAAATGCAAAAACAGATCTTATAATGTCATTAGATACTTTGGCTTTTTCTGTGTAGGAATCACCCACTCAAATCACCCCTTTTATTGACCAATACCGCAGGTAGATTCAGATGTTAATCCAAATATGTCAAGCATTGCATTTGTAATAGTTGGAACAAAGAATAATAAAGCAGCAAGGATTAATCTTATTAATAATTTCTTAACAGCTTTCGCCATCGCCTCATCATCACTTTTCGCAATAACTTTAAGAAAATCCAAACTACTTAAAACTACAACTAACACGATTCCAGCGATTGTAACATAAGTTAAAATCTTATCTAGCAACCAAGCAACTGAAGTTTCTACATTCGGATCTCCCAACATAGAATCATTTCCTGTACAGTCTTGTGGTTGATTATATTGATCAACCAAAGGATATGCTTGATAATCCTCTGCTATCATTATAGAATCAGAAACAGTTAATGCTTTAGCATGAACTGGATAGAACATAAACAATGATAAAAATGTAAATATAACAACAAAAAATACACTTCTCATATGTAAATCACTCCGTATACATTATATCATATTAAGTATATCAAATGAAAAAAAAAATAGCAATTAAATTGCCATTCTTTTCTAATTATTTTCCAGCTGCTACCCAGCAGTTTTTCCAGCTATCAGTATTTGCATCTACTTGTCCTTGAGAAACAATATTCATTAATACAGTTACAAAAGTTACAACAAAGAAAACAAGCGCAGCATAAACGAATCTTTTAATTAATCGACTTTGTGCAGCTTTAACTTCTTTTTCATCGCTAGAAATAACAGCTTTTCCCAAATCAATTGTACCTAGTAAAATTAAGATAATTGGAATACCCATTTGAAAAATTGGGAAAACACCTTTTCTTATAACTCTAACAAGAGGTAATAAACCTCCACATACATCACCGATTTGAAATAGATCTACCATTGCAACCACTCCTTCTTAACCAATTATAATATTTTTAACGACAGTTTGTCAATTATTAACGTCTAAATAAACCAAAAATTTTACTTGATTTAGAAACACTTGTTTGATTAGATTGATCAATCAATCCTAACCGAGAAAGAAAATCAGAAATAATAGAATTTCGTTTTCTCTCATCTAATGGCGGAATGTTATAGAAAATTTCAACACCCGCTTCATTTTCAAAATCATATACATCATTTGCTTGCAAAATACTTTGGTTCAATACAACCTTTTTATCCACCAAACTACTAAAAATAGATTGATTCTTCTGAACTAATCGATTTAATTTAAGCGTTGTAGGTTCTACTAAATAGATAATTTCATTACAAACAGCTGCTTCTTTATAATCATTTAAATCTAATAAAATAACTTTCATATTAGAATAATGATTTAAAGTTTGCTGTAAAGCACTTTGTCTAATAGAAATCATTCTATCATGATAAAAGAAATTAAAATCTATTTTATTGATTTCAATTGCTATTACATTTTCAGAACCATATACTTGAATCAATTCTTTCAACATCATATAAATCAAAGTAGTTGCTCCTGCAGAAGCAGTAATATTATGAACTCCAATAATAATAGGTTTTTGCCCTTCATTATGAGTCATAGAACCACCTGCCTGATTACTTGAAAAAGTTGCATTTGCTGCAACTTGAGCAACAGGTGGATTCGTATTTTGCATCGTAGCCATATGAACAATCTTTTCAACATCCTGATAGTTATTTGGATGCTTAATTAGATAAGAAACGCCCTTGACATTTGTCGTAAAATTATAAATCCCAAAAGATATAATTTGTTGTAAAAAGCCAGGGGTACACAATACCGTTCCTTCAGGCAACAAAAAAATGATTCTATCCGGATCTAGTCCTTTTACTAATCTTCCAAAGACATTATAATCGTTATGGTTTTTTAACGCTGTTGCATCAATGATTAAATGATTATAGTAAAAGTTTTGAAACATTCCTATAATCTCATTAGCATCATATTCTCCTCTAACGAATTTTATAACATCTGTATCAAGATTTTCTAATTGTTCTTGAAAAAGATTAGCAATAACAACATCCATCAACAATCATCTTCCCTTTAATACATTCTTTTTTATTTTTTAATTATTTTTATATTTTTTATCATGGAAATCCTTTGTATCTCCAGATACATAATTAAACTGCATCATATTTTCAATAATAGGCACACGAATATTAATAATCGTAGCAACACGATAATAAAAACCATATTGATGATTATTATCGTCTACAATTTCCCCTGATCCTGATTCTGTTTTACGAACCTTTACTTTATATAAGCAAAAACCCGGATCAGAAAAATACTGAGTATCCATTACATTTATATTAGGCTTATATTTATTATTATCACAAAAGTTTGTAGTACTAGGACGATAACTAATTTTATCAGCATATGTTTTTATTTCTCCCATACAACCATTTGTATTTGTACAATCTCCATCGTACTTTTCAATCGTAGCAACAATCTTATTTTTCATTCGAAATGCCTTTGTATAATTGACATTGTAAGCCATATAGGCTGAAACAAGAGCAATAAAAACAACAATTATTGCAATAATAACTGTACTACCTAATCCTTCATTCATATTCGCACACCACCATCAAAATTTTTTTCTGTTTATCGAAGAACAATCTCTTTCGTATCACCAGACACCTCAAGAACTGAGAAACCTACAATATTTTTAATAAGAGGAAGACCAATATCAACTTGAACAACCACAGTATAATACCTCGATTTCATCTGTGGATTGGTATCTGGAATATTTCTAGTAACCGAAGAGTAGCAATAAAACCCATCTGGGGAAACAGAAAAATCACTAGGACAACTTTTACTTATCTTATTGTATCCTAATGACTTTGCTTCATTTTTTATTTTTGCTTGACATCCAGAATGTCCAAGATTTCCTTCATATTCTTCAATTGTAGCAATAATTGCATTTTTCATTTTAAAAGCTTTGGCATACGAAAAAGTAAATCCTAACAATCCAATCGCAATTACCAAAAAAATTGCAAGAAAAACAAAATTGAAAATTCCTCCAAACGCCTCTTTCATATCCTAAACCTCTTTTGTTAGTTTCCTTTATAAGTATTGATATTAGACCATTGATTGTTGATGGTCGTTTGAATTTGAGGCCACATTAACCAGAAAAATGCAATAACAGCAGCAATAGCTAATAAAGTAATAACCGTTAAGTTTAATTCACCTGTAGCAGCTTTCATCTATCTAATCACCTATCCTTCCATATATTAAAATTATAACAAATATATATTTCTAAATCAATATGTAAAACTCTAATTTACATTTAGAAAACCATCATCATAGAAATCAAAATTACAAGCATTACGCCAATACCTGTACAAGTCAACATGACCATGGTTTGACTTTCCATATGATCTAAACGCTCTTTGTATTTTGTCTCACGAGCTTTAGCTTGAAGAGATGAAACTGTCTTTGAAAACATCATCAATCTCTCCTGTTTTCTTTCTTGAGAACCGATTCCTAAACGATATAAAAGTCTCATCATTCTCATAGAATCCCTAACTGGATAATTATTAGCAAATTCCATATAAGGATCTACAGAGGCATCCCCTGAGTTGATACGATCAATCATTCTACGAAGACCAGGTTTAAATATTTCTGGTGCATCACCTATAGACTTACCAATCGCAACAGGAACTGTATAGTGTTGAATCAAAATTTCTAAACTCTTTAAATAGTATGGCAACATAACATCTATTTCTTGTAAATGTTGTTTATAATAACTTCTTAGTTGCCAATATGGTAATTTAAATATACCAAAAGCAACAACACCAGCAACTACTAAGTTCAAAAAGAATTGAGCATTAATAATTTCTACAGAATTATTTCTAGAGATAGATAGAACAAGAACAAATAAGAATCCTACAAAAGCCATAGTAATTCTTTTGGAATATAATTGATCTACATCTACATCTTCCCCATATCTTGCATAAACCAAGAATTGATAATCATCTTCTTTTAAAGACTCTAAATATTTTTGGTTATCAGCAAAGAATTTGTCCTTATCAATTGTATTGTTATAAATAAGGACATACATAATAATAGCACCTACAATTAATATCTCCATTATTCAGCACCTACATTCTCATAATAATATTTTTCACCTTTAATTAGGAAAAATGTATTAACAATTAAAACACCATGCATTAAAAATTGAACATACCATCTATCCAATAATTCCAAATAGGTATCTCTACCTAACAAATATTGAACCAGCATGACTAATAAATAAAGCATAATACCAAATTGAACAAAAGATTTATGGAAAGATGCTCTCTCCACCCTATCACGATATACACTTTCTACAAGCATATCGATATCTAATTGCATATTCTCTAAAGAATCTGCTGAGTTTTGAGCACCCTCTTTTGTAATTTGTAGGAACAATTGATGCATGTTTTTAACAATATAGTAAGGATATAACTTACTCATATAATCTAACGCTTCATCAATGGTACCATTATCATAACTCATATTAATCATCTGTCTTACATCTGCTAAAACAGGGTCTTCTAATACTCCTGAATTGGCAACACCCTCTAACGCTTTTACAAACGATTGGGTTGTACCAAATTCCATAATCGTATTAGATGTATATACCTGTATCTGCTCAAATATAAATTCAGAATATACTTTTTTACATCTTAAAAAAGCAATATAAGGAACAAAAGAAACAGCTACACCAGCATATATAATACTTATAATTAAGTTATAAAAGTATAAATAAGAAACAGCTCCCGCAAATCCAGCAAATAAGACTACTTGAAATGTATATTGTTTTACTGTATATTCCTGTCCTAATTGTTTTGTTTTTTCATGAACAACACGAAAGGAATAAGGAGCAAATTTTTCATACATTCCTTGTACCTGGCCAGCAACATATTTTCCAACATTTTCACCTTTATAATTACGATACAAGTAGATTCCAACAACAAAACCTATAATGATAAAAAGTTCTTCAAAATACATATATTCACCCCAATCTATCCATCTACATGGGTCATATTAGGAGTTGCAGCATTGGCAGCAACTTGGGTCGCAGCTGCAACTTGAGCAACAGGAGCCCCTCCACCAGCAACTGGTGGAATAACTGCGGCAGGCTGTGCTACAACAGCTGGTTGTGTTACAGGTGTTCCTGATTGTGCAGCAACTGTTGGCTGTTGAACTGGAGCAGCAGGTACTGCTCCCGTTGGTTGCGCAACAGGAATTACTGGCGGAGAAGAAGGGGCAGGTTGTACTGCAACAGGAGCACTGTTAGGAACTGTAGGAGTTCCCCCTACTTGATTAGCAGCCAAAACCTTAGGATCTGCTGCTGTTAAAGATGGAACATCTTTAGAAACAACAGAAGCATTTAATTGGACATTGCCAGATTCAGAAATAATTGGTTTAGATTGTTCTTTTCCCAATTCTGCTCCAACAGAAACAGTTTCTTTTTCATCTGGCTTAGCTCCAGGAACGCTTTTATTCTCCTCAGAAACACCCACTAATACAGGCCCATTTCCTGTATTATCTTTCGTTTCATTTTTTTCTTTATTTTCTTCTTCAGGGCTGTTATTAAATTCATCATCCGTCACTTCCATAAGAGGTAATTCATCAGGAAGATCTTTAATAATATCCCTAACTTGAATATTTTGATTTTCAAGATATTCAATCAAATGAGCAGACGGTTTACACATCATCATCTTACCCATTTGTTTTTGATAAATAATTCTTGATTTTGGTTCATTATTATCATCTACATAAAATTCAGCCACTTCATCTAACTCACGATGGAATTTTCCATACTCTTTACTATAGAAAGCTTTAATATGAACACCCAATTGAATATAACGATAAATGGTCGTTAAGAATTGGTGGACATCCAAATCCGTTTCCATTAAGGAATAAAGACGATATGGAATAGCTGATGCCTTATCAGCATGAATAGTTGATAAGATATTATGTCCAGATGATATAGAGTTACGTACCGCAGAAACAGCTTCTGCAGAACGAACCTCTGATAGTAGAATCCATTTTGGATTCTGACGCATACAAGTAACTAATACATCTGAATAACTAGCTACATTGTTTGTTTTCATAGCCACGATATCTCTTTGTGGATAAATTTTATCCAAGTGTAACTCTAGGGTATCCTCAATCGTAATAATTTTTTCATTTGTAATTGTATGACTTGCCAAATATTTAACAAACTCTGTTTTACCAGAACCAGTTTCTCCAGCAACCATAATATTACAATGCCCTTGTACACATTTTATTAAGAAATCATGAACAGATTCAGTAAAGTAATCTTCTTTTAATAATTTATCCTTTTCCAAACGAATCTTAGCAGGAGTTTTACGAATAACTAGTGCAATTCCATTTGTTGCAATCGATTGATGAACGAAGTTCATACGTAACTCTGCAGATTCTGCATCCAAGAAAGGCTTCGCATTATTAAAAGTAGTACCCATAACATTCGAACATTGAAAGGCCAACTTCTCAACAAATTCAGGAGTGGCACCTTCAATCTCTACTCTCATAGATCCTTGAGTTAACGAACGAATCCATATTTGCCCATTATTATCATAGGAAATATCGGTGATATCATCATCGTCCAATAATGCACGAAATGGTCCAAAGTCTAACTTATCAAATATATTTTCGTTCATATAACTCACATCCCTTTTTTTATTCTTTTAATTCTTTATTTTAACTCTCCGTCCAAACGGTATTTCTATTAATCCACTCTTTTAATTCATCACTTGAAATTTCAAGTGGTCCTGGTTCATCTTTCAAACTTTCGTTAGTAGGAACCAAGATTAAAGTCGTATCATAAGTTCTCATATATTCTGCCTTTTTCATCAAAATATAGTATTCTTCTGGTAATGCAAATACTACCATAGCTGGCACACGTGCCTCATCTATATTTTGGAACACAGCTCTACCTGAACTATCTTTTACTGCTAATACTTCAATGTTAGAGAATAATTTTCCTAACATAATCTTATCAGCATCCTTTGTTAAAGCATTTGGATCATCTTCATCAATCCTATTTACCGCTTTCAAATAAATATCAATATAATTTCCTGGATAAACCGAATTACCATAAGTAGATTCAGAGTTAACCGCTAAATTATATAACACATATCCCTTAGGATACTGAAGAATGATATTAGCAGGTAATTGTTCTTTTTCAACAACTGCTCTTTTATAGAACAAGCTTCCTTCAGGAATAACAACATCGGCTGCAGAATATTTATCCACAATCTCACCCATGTTCGTTATAACTTCCCCTTCAAGCATTGAAGGAGGAACTTGTCTAGTAGAAATCATTTGTTCCGTAATCTGTACCCCTGCAGGTATTTGTTCCGCAGCATATGGTACAGTAATAGGATTGATCGAACTCTTTATACGCATTGTATAAGCAAAATATAATACAAAGATGGCAAGCACCACACCTACAACCGTAACTGTATTTTTATTTTGCATAAATTTA
This sequence comes from Bacilli bacterium, assembly GCA_017511375.1. Lineage (GTDB taxonomy): Bacteria > Bacillota_I > Bacilli_A > RF39 > UBA660 > UBA3789. Next base: position 30,333 of record JAFWKJ010000011.1, read on the forward strand.
CGAAATCCAGTAGCAATATTTCCCATTTTTATCCTCCTTATCTTTTATACTTCGGCCTCAAGGTCATACAATTTAAGTAGACTCTTGCACTCTGTAGAATTCTTATCTTTTAAACCAACTTCAGTTCTTACATCTGATATATAATTGGTCTCTAGAATCGCATCATAGGTAGTAGTAATAACAGCATGTTCATTCTCTCCTCCACCATCTGTAGCATCAAAACTTAAAGTCGTTAATGAATCTACTTTAACGCTAACCTTAGGTGGTAACTCATTGATATCATAAAAACCTATTTTATAACTTCTTGTCTCATCTACGTTGGAAGCGAATCGATAAAGAAAGCTTTCAACAAACTTTTCTTTATCGATACGATATAAACCACACGTTGTTCTAAACATTGGATCAATAGCATCCTGTAAAGAAGCATCTGTAGTCTCTTTTAGCAAATAGTAATCCAATTCACTACCAGTTGCAACATTGTTAATAACATTCAACAAATTTAATGCAATCAAAGCAAGTAAAATAATTCCAACAATTAAAATTCCTTTGTTCATATATTATCTTCAACCTCCTAACCACCGTGAACAGCAGTATCACAACTATCGCTGCTGTAATTTACCATGTTATTACATTGAACGGCCTTACTCTTCGGATTAGGTGCTTTAACCTGATCAAAGTAACTTCCACGAATGACATCACTTGAATATCTAGAAATACCATTCCTATCAATATAGAAGTTTTTGTCATCGAAATCTCCGTAAGATCCAAACTGATTACCTCTATTTCGTAATGCTCTTAATCCTTTAGCACCTATAATAAACTGATAATCAAGTTTATCATTATCGTAATATTTTGTTCCTTTATTCTTTGCCTCTTGTTGTACAGCATCAAGATATTTTTCAGGGTTACTTAGATATCCACTACCTGGATCATCAGGATTAGCATAACGATCGGCATCAACAGTAGCTTCCTTTGTCCAGTTAAATCCAGCTACCCTACTTTCACCACTTGTTGAACTACCTTCTTTTTTAGGCCCTTCCCCAGAACCAGGGAACATATTTTCAAGGTCAACCGTACGAATGTCATATTCATCACCACATGGCCTTGGAACCTTTGTATCTTCATCTTCCCTCTTGTAGGAAGGAGCCGTATTGATTGCATAGAAGCAATCAACATCTATATTCCATCCAAAGTATCCAAAATCTCTTGTCTCCGCATGAATATTCCATGTGTTAACACTAGATGGATAATATTTAGTAATTGTCGTAGTTGTATCTTGCCTTATACATTCATTCAATTCATTTGTAGTAGATGTAACAGTAATACCTTCTTGTTTAATATATCTATTAAAGTACTGGTTCCACCACTCAACATTAACTGCTCCTGAGTTAAGAGGAACACAGTATTTATCCTTAATCTCAACCCATGCCTTTCCACTCTTACCACTTGGATCATATGACAATTCTGCCGTCTTCTTATTTCTCCAAGATCCTGGGAATCCCCAAGTAGAACGATATAAGTCTGCAGATGAATCGCCTTCTTTATAACAACCTAATCTTCCTTGTCCTTCACTAGGATAATCTGAGAAGATAGTTGTCTTGGCATCAGCAAATGTACCAACAACAGAAGTACCACTTGTATGTTGAATCGTATCTTGTCCATTATATGGGAATTTATACCAGTTAATAGTTTCTGAATTCTTTGCTCTATAACCAGCACTAATTGTGTATGTAGATTGTGTTGTACTACACTTAGCATGTCCTTCGCATTCTTCGATTGCCTTATCTCGTTGTCTCATATTAATAATTAAATCCATTTGCGCGTATCCATCATTATAATAAATTGTTCCAGCAGTTGTATTATTTTGTCCCCCATCAGGTATGATATTACCATCAGAATCCTTTCTTGGTGTTAAGGATGAAAGTGTACCTAAAGTAGCCTCAGACCTACAATCATTCCACCAACAATTATCATCACAATATCCATTTGGGAACTCATCAAGATTAGAGTATACATGTCTCCAGAATCCATCTTGTATTCCTGCAGGCAAGATATATTTTCCATTATGATACTTACCATCTGGATTATGTGTATACCATCTACCTTCAATACCTTTACATTTTGTTTTACAATCAGAATAACCACTACATCCGCAATCAGCAGTACGTGATGTTGTATCTCGAACACCAAACCATTCTATACCTTTACTTGTTTTAAAATAACAACCTAAATGTTCTTCATTTGGATCATCATATTCGTCCCCAACACAAACACATTTTGCAAGCTCATCAGTAACTCCAGGATACTTACCTTGTACTTTGCTCATACAGTCACGCATATCGTCATCACTCATAATTGTAGTCCTTTTTGAAAGTTTATCAGCAGCCAATTCCAAAAGCTCTGCATTGATTTGTGCACCTGCTACAGCATTAGAACCATACACTTCTTTATAACACTTTTGAGAACACTTTTTAGAATAAGCACCTCCATCACAAGTATTAATACAGCTATCGTATTCATCACTTGGACCACCTTGACGCCATGATCTTCCATATCCATAACACTCTGGAACAGGATCACAATAACGACAACTTGCGCTTCCATCTTTTATAACTTTAGATTCTTCAATATTGGTCTGTTCTCCAGTACCAGTTTCGGTAGAAGTACCTTCCACAACTTCATGAGTGGTTTTATCCACATATCCCGTTTCAATGTGGATTCTTGAACTCTTAGTATATGGATACGGCAAAGCTGGAGGTTGCTGCATTTCACAATTGACACGGCTAGTAACACGTACTTTATATTCAAAGCATGCGCCCGCTTTTGTTGCAATAGGAGGTCCATATTCAACCTCAACCGCTTCTGAACATTTCATAACGCATGAAATAGTAGCACCATCTTTTGCAGGTTGCCCTTGATCAACATTGTATTGATATTTACCTTTGTTAATTACAAAAGTGTGTTCTGCATATAATTGTTGATTATTAGTAAAATAAGCATCCCCTTTAGCCGTTTCCATACTACCAACACTTGGCAATACTTTATCCCCTAAAGAAGAATCACCAAGACTGTAATTACACTTAAATGTGTTAATAGTTGAATCAGATAACGTTCCGCTTGCGCCAATTTCTGAATCTTTATAAACTACTTTTTCTTCTTCATTACTAACTGTATCAACACTAGAGCACTTAGTTGGATCCGTACAAGTAGTTGGATCGGTTGTTGAAATCTTAACCCAAGAAGAAACACGCTCTGTTTTTGAATTCTCATGTTGATAAGCAGCAGATTTTACTCTACAAAACTCTCTTGCAAATCCTTCAGGCATATCTTCCCATTTCTCAGACTCACAATCTATTTTTTTAGTACTACTTGCTCCTGTAGCTGTAGAAGCGACAGTAGGACAGTCCTTTGTTTCATAGTATTCCTTAGCTTGTCCTTTAGATGATTCAAGTCTAATTTTAATAGAATCATAATAACAAGGATGTTGATTACCATCTTCAAGCAAATTTAGATTCAAGCCAACATCTTCAGCTCGTAAAATAACCGTTATACCTGTTAATCCAGTTGGAGTGTCTTCATCAGTAATACCTTCAGAAAGTACAACAGAACTATGATCACAAGATAATATATGATCATCCGAATTATCATACTTTACTTTATTAACTTTTAATATTTGAAAAGTTTGTTTGCAATACTTCGAGTCAGGATCTTTTACTTGCATCGTAACCACAAATTGTCCAGACGCATTTCTTTCCAACTGCAAATCATATTTATTTTCTATGACCTGAGTAATATTGGGCAACTCAACATCTGAAGGTTTTGGACACTTACACTTTTTTGTCTCTGCATCGCAGGTGCTTTTCGTTCCACAAGAGTCTTCTGCCTCTGGATCTTTTTGGTCTGGATTACACTTTTTTGCCGCAAAAACAGATGTTGTTGGAACAAACAAGAAAGCAAGCACTAATAAAACAAATACAACCCCATATATTTTTTTATTCTTCATTTTCATCAGCTCCTTTCAACCTTTCGGCAATTTTTTCATAATTTTTATTTCTATATACCTTAGCCAATTTAACTGGTTCCTCGTCTCCTACCAAACGACCAGTAACAATCAAATCATAACTTTTTCCATCTCCAAAGAATCTAGAACATGTCACAACAGATAATATCTTGTCATCTTTCTTATATTTTGTTGAAAAGTCATAAATTGTTTCTTCCATAATTCTTTCTATATAAGAATTGGTAGCAGTTTGACTCCAATTTCCATGAGGATAATTATCTAAGTCTTTATAATACATAAAGTTTACTGCAAATACTTGATATAGATAATCTTTTCCATCAATAGATAATTGAATGAATTGATTTTCCTTAGCAAAATCATAGTACACAAAATTCATCAACTCTTCCATTCGAACGAAATCATCACCATGTGCTTCAGGAGGAGCACCCAAATTCATCACGTTGTGTCCATACACAAGCATTGTACTATGAAATTCACTATCTAAGTTTAATGACCATAAGTAGGACTTGGTAACAGGATAATCATATCCAGTACTCAACAAACCATACAACGGATAGTCAATGTTAGTTCCTTGAACCCTAACCCATCCAATGGTTTCAAAATCCTTTCCATCACTCTTTTTTGATTTTTCAATATTCTCTTTTCTTGATACAACCTTATAATCACCACTATAACCAAACATTTGAAAAATCATCAAAATGCCCAGCAATAGCATCAATGCAACTAATGATGCAATCAATATGACGTTGTATCGTTTGAGTTTCATACTCAATTTCTTTTTTCTACCACTCATCCTACCAATCCTTTCTATTTCAATTTATAAGGGGAATCAGCCGTACCAGAACCATTACTAATAACAGTTCCTTTTTTAATATAAGCAACGGCTCTAACACCAGCGGTTGTATAATTTGGAAATGGCGTTTCATTTATTGGAGTACCTAAATTAGTAATCGCCCCACCAACTCTTTTCTTACTAGTTGAAGAATTAATAACCCAATATGATTGCATATCTCCATATCTCACTAATGTTTGTGCACTAAACATGTCATACATATTAGGCGGAGATAATTTTACTTTATAAGTATTCGTTTTCTTTTCTTCTCCGTAAGTAATCTTGCCACTATACACAGGAGCTTTCACTTCATGTGCTACAAAGTAAGAAGTATCAATATATTGACTAGCTTTATTATTGATATAATATCCATAATTTTCTTTATCTTTAGGATCGTAAATAAATGTTGCACTATTTGGATTAGAATATGTTTGAGGTTTATCTTGTCTATTTCCAATTGTTTCAACGGAAATCACTTTTGTCGTTCCATCCTCAAGCGTATCAATAATTCTCCAAGGCGTTCCACCAATAACAACATATTCTCCGATATAGCGTTCGTTTAATAAGGTTCCACCTTTAGCTTTCTTTGTCTCACCAAATACATATGGATTTTCTAAAGAACCATCCCCATCTGTTACCAAAGCATCCCCACGAATCACAATCTTAGGACGAATTCCATAATTTGAATTCACACTGTAAGACAAGAAATCTTTACCCGCTTGATTATAGAAGAAAGACACCCTTGTAACATATGCTTTATTATCACTTTCACTATTTCCAACCCAAGAAATAGTACGTGGTTTCATATAATTAAAACCATTCCCTTGCGCTCTATTAACATCAATGACAGAAGGAATATAAGCATATCTTTTATCTGTATAAGAAGTACATTGTGTTGTATTTAAATCTTGCTTATCAATTCTCATATTACAAAACTTGCTTTCTACAAGCATTTTCTTTGCTTCCTCTGTAAAACTTGGAATATAGACTTCATCTAACCATTTTTCTATTTTTGTAAAATTAACATTATCAACATCTTCTTCTGCTACTAAAATGACATTATCTTTTTCATCAAGTCCAAAGATTCTAAAATACATATAAGAAAGACGAACATAATTATTGCTAGCATCTCCTACATAATTTTTAATCTCTTTCAAATCATTTTTGACGATACCACTTAAAACTTTAATAACGTTAACCGTTCTAGTAACCGTTGTCTTATTTCCAAATCCATCAGAAATAGAATAAGTAATTTCATAAGATCCCACTTTATTTGTGTCAACTTCTCCTTTAATGGTTACATCTTTAGGATCTAATTTTCCATCTTTATCATCCACAACACTACTAACACCAGGTTCTTTATATTTTTCCCCATAGTTAACAGTCATTTCCTCTTTTCCATTTAATTTGATTTGAGGTCCTTTATGATCAACTTGAGAAGTTATCAAACCACAGTCTAGATAAACATAATACCTATACGCACCATTTTCACGTCTAACTTTTACCCAACTTTTTTCTAAAGAACATAGTTTTTTAGAGTTAGGAACCTTAAAATCTTCTTTCAAATAAGATTGCTTATATAACGTGTTTAAAGAAAGAGTTTTGACTCTTTCTCCTGTAGGTAATTTATCTGGATTTAACTCATAGTAACGTCTAGCAGCATCTTCTAACACTTGTTCATTATGTCTAAAAGTTAGCATAGGAGAAATCACTAAGAACCATACAAACAAGCCAACAATCGCAAGTACAACAATAATTTTAATACCGCCATATTTCTTTTGCATAAGTCCTCCTATGATAGTTTATAACTATAATCTTTATTACGAACCGTAATCTCTAAACGTATATTTTTATTTTGATCAAAATCCTCTGGAACCTTTAAGTAAATCGTCTTTCCAAAATAAGATCTTGTAACAGCAAATTTGATATCCAAAGACTTCTCTTTACCATTACTATCTTTATAATTAATTCTACCATACTTCGATAAAAAGTCAATCATGTTTTTGGCTTCATAAGACTCTGAAGAGAAGACAATTTCCATGACTTTATAGTTCTTTGGAGCAATATAAGTATGGTCTTGCAATTCACACCCTTCAGAAGTACATTTATTGATTTTATAATCAATAGATTTACTATAATGAACCTCTTCTATACTAATAGAATCCTCTTTCCCATATAGAGGAACATCAAAATACTCTCCTAATTTTAATTTTTTTGTCTTTTCAACCTTTCGTATATCTTTAATCTTAAGTTTAATTTTTCTTAATTTAAAAATGCCACCCTTTTCCTGAAAATACAAAACAAATTTTCCTTTTCGTATTTTTTTATTAACTTTATAAATCAAAATGAAAGTACCTTCTTCATCTCTTTTCATCTCTTTCACTTTACTATAGCATTTTCCTAAATCCTCAAATTCTTTCGCATACGTTGTCTCAGTTGTCTCATAAACTCTAGAACCTGCATGCAAATGGAAATTATTAATATTAAGATTCCTTGGGGCACTACTATTTTTAACAGAAACTTCCACAATTACAAAATTACTATCTTTGGAAATAACTTCTCCTTTAACATCCTTATCCGTATAATACGAATTAGTAACTTTAAAGACATACCCATTAGCTTTATAAGTTTGTCCTTGTTTATAGGTCCTATTCGTAACAAAAATAAAGACATACGAATTATATAAGAACATAACAATCAGAACACCAATAATCGTTTTACTAATAATCTTATGTTCATTATAAAAGTATCCAATATTACGAATCAGTTTTTTCCATATACGTTTAACTGTATTAAAATCAAAATCAATACTAATTTCAATTTCTTCTCGATCTTCTTCACTTAAATCAAGCATCTCTAAATCAGAATTAAAATCAAACTTTTTAATATCTAATCCAAAAATACGCATGACATAAACTCCCAAAGCAGGAAGTTGTCCCAACATAACCATCAATAATAAGTCTCTAGCAAAACGCAAATCTGTTGGATCTATCGTTTCTTTATAATCAGCAAAGAAACTTCTAATCATGCTTAATATTAAAAATAAAGCAACATAAGTAATGGTAGGAATCAAATAAGTCTTCCAAGGTTTCTTTTTATGTAATAACAAGAACAATAAAGAAGCACTTCCTACAATCATAAAGAAAGCGCAAAACATAACCAAAGAAGAAATATGTTTAGAGACAGGGTTTGCATATAAATCATAAATACCTTCACGCATATATGTATTAACAAACCTAGAAATATCAATCGTTCTATATATTAAGAACAAACCAACTATCAATAATGCAATATGTATCTTACGAAAGTTCTTAATCAAGAACGCATAAGGCTTACGTATAATCATAAAGTACACACTCCCCTATTATCATCATATTCAGTATACCTTATTTAGGAAAAAATAGGAAGAGAAAATAAAAAAATGATAGAAGTTTTTCTATCATTTATAAAACAAAAAAGCACGTAAGTGCTTATTTTATATCAATTATTTCTACTTCGTAGTTTCCATTAGGACTTTCTACTGTAACAATATCTCCTATTTTATGATCAAATAAAGCTTGCGCAATAGGACTTTCATTTGAAATTTTACTTTCAAATGGATCAGCTTCTTGGCTTCCCACAATCTTATACTCATCTTCTTCATCATCATCTACATATTTGATAGATACAGTATTTCCAATACTTACTTTATCTGTAGCAACTTCTGCAATAATAGAAACATTTTCTAGCATTTTTTCAAGTTGTTTAATTCTACCTTCAATTTGAGCCTGTTCATTTCTAGCAGCATCATATTCTGCATTCTCAGATAAATCTCCCAAAGCTCTTGCTTCTTTTATAGCTTGAATATTTTCAGGACGACGAATATTAATTAGGTCATCTAGTTCCTTTTTTAAATCATCTAATCCTTCTTGTGTTAAATAAACTGTATTTTTATTAACCATTTAAATCACCTCATTTATAGTAAAAAAAAATTTAAATAGTGAATCACTAGACTCAACATGCCATAGTATATCACATCTAAAAATAAAAAACAATATCCAAATTTACTTAGTAGTTTCTTTATAAGTAAAATCAAAAGTTTTTTCTACTTCTATATTCGATACAATTTGTTGTAAATCACGAAGACTATACTTATCTGTAAATAAAATACAGAAAGGATCATCTTGTTTAAGAATCCACTTTGCCAATCTAGGATTTACACCAACCAAAGCATTTGGATAACTAAAGATATTTTGTAAATCTTCCAAATGTTCTTCACGATAACGAAGTTTATCTAATTCTTCAACATCCTGACGATTTTTACGTAACTTAGAATAAGCAGGAATAGTTCCTAAAATAGCCACAACTCCAATTCCTGTATAAACTAAAGCAGGATGATTAGTTTGAACCATCTCATGAATTGTAGGAATAAAAGTAGCCCCTACTCCTGCGGCAGCAATTCCTAAACCAGAAACAGCTGTTTTAAAAGCAGAAGAACGCTCTCTATTTTTAAACTTTCTATAACTTTCAATTCCCTTTTTTGCTTGTTCCTCTTGCGCTGCAATAATCTTTTCTAAATTTTCATCGCAAGCCTCTATATGTTGAAAAACTTTTCCATCTGCAAATTCAACAATTAATGTTCCATCAGAACTAGCACACACATTCGTGATGAACTGTTCTGCATTCTCATCATTTAAACTGTAGTTTTTCATACAATCCCCCCACTCAAATAGTGCAATCATTATATCACAAAGAACAGAAAAATGCAATATTATAAACTAATTTCACGCAAAAACATTTCATCCGTCATTCCCGCAATAAAATCAATCACAATTCTCTGAGGAGAAGTAGATTCTAGATAGGAAGAATCTTGTTCTTCAATAAAACGATATATAACGCTTTCATGGTTTTCTTGATTAATATCTTCTAAATATCGTTTATATATTTTATTCATTCCTTTCTTATAATGATCCTTTTCTTTTTCTGTCATACTATATCGATAAATATGTTCATAATTAAACTCTTTTAAATCAAATAAAGCTTGATAAACATCTTCACTCAATTTGATATAAGGTTTCCCCATACTATGATTAATAATATCCAAAATAATCGTATTGATAATATCCTTATTCGTACAACCTAAAACACTTACGATATTTTTAGGAATTTCTTCTCTCTTAATCTTCCCAATCATAATCGCATCTTCAATATCTCTTCCAATATATCCAATCACATCACTAATACGTACAACACATCCCTCTAATGTCATAGGACGATTTTGATTAGCCTTTTTTAAATCTTTATAAGCCATTTCATATTCCAACACCACTTCATGAACATCTTTCTTTTGAGGTTCATAAATTGGCCGTAATATTTCCCCGTTATGGCACATAATACCATCCAAAACTTGAATACAAAGATTAAGTCCTTTTCCATTTTTTTCTACAAAGTTCAAATGACGTACACTTTGTATATTATGCGCAAAATACTCATTTAATTCCTGTAAAGATATTTCATTAAGTAAAGATTCTCCCATATGTCCTAAAGGAGTATGGCCAATATCATGACCCAAAGCAATCGCCTCAATTAAATCTTCATTTAAATTAAGCCCTCTACCAATCGTTCTCGCGATTTTGCTAACCATTTGTACATGCGTAATTCTCTTACTGACATGATCGTTTTGATTATGAGTAAAAACCTGTGTTTTATCCATATAACGTGTATAACTTAAAGAATGAATAATGCGATCAATATCCCTAAAAAAAGGCGTACGAATATCTTCTTTTTCATCCTCTTCTTTTAAACGAACTGCTTCACTACTTTTGGTTGCATATTCACTCAAAAACATTTCTTTTTTTAAAAAGTTTTCTTTCGCTATTTTCTCATTTTTAGTCATAACTACCTCCTACTTTTTTCTACGAACAATTTTTATCATAGAATACTCTGGGACTTCTATTAGAAGTTTCTGCTTAATAAAATAGATTTCATCTGGGTGTCTAGCAACATCCATTTTTTCCTTATTTTTATCAAACAATTCTTCTACTACAAATTCTATATGATCTCCGTTAGGAGTAAATAATTCTACGGTGTCTCCCTCTTCAAAATAATTTCTTTCATAAAACTGAAGAAGATTCTTTTCATTATCATAAGAAATCACTTGTCCTAAATAATCTTGATTAGAAACTTCACTTCTTCCCCCATAATATTGATCATTATAATTTTCATCTCTCATAAAGAAATGCGTAGAAGTTTCTCTATTAGCAACTCGATCTAAGCGTTCTTCATATACTTTCATTTTTTCTTCTGTCAAAGTATGAGAATAAATATCATCTATTATATTTCGATAAGTTCCTATAACAACCGCTAAATAATAAAGAGATCTCATTCTTCCTTCTACTTTTAAACTACATACTCCTATATCAATTAGATCCTCAATGTATCTTGCCATATTCATATCTTTTGTCGCAAAAGTAAATTCTTTTTTATCTTCATTCTCAAAAGAGAATCGACATACTTGAGCACAACCTCCACGATTCGCATCCCGATTTGTAACATAATTGGATAAAGCACACCTTCCACTAAAACACGTACACATAGCCCCGTGAATAAACACTTCAATATCACAAGAAATATTCTTTATGATTTCTTCAATTTGTTTTTTAGAAAGTTCACGAGCTAAGACAACTCTATCTACTCCTTCTTCCTCAAAGAAATGAATGGCCTCATAATTACTCGTAGAGTTTTGTGTAGACAAATGCACTTCTACCTGTGGATAGTTTTTCTTAATATGCGAAATAATAAAAGGATCACTTACAATAAAAGCATCAATTCCAGCTTCTACGACTTGTTGGATATATTCTTCTACTCCATCCATATCTTCATTGTGGAAAACAATGTTTAGTGTTAAATAAACTTTTTTCCCCAATTGATGTGCAAAACGACACCCTTCACGAATTTCCTCAACACTAAAATTCTTAGCATTCGCTCTCAAACTATAATGTTGTCCACCAATATAGACAGCATCAGCTCCATAAAGCAAGGTCACCTTCAAACGTTCTAAATCTCCAGCAGGAGATAACAATTCTATCTTTTTCATTTACTTCACCTTATAAATAGTTTTCTTAAAAAAGAAATTAGTACTATCCCCTAACTTTTTATATTTAGAAATATAAGAAGAATCTTTACATCCGTTTTTTATATAATCCATGGTATCTTCAACCAACTCATAAAAATCATCCACACCATACTCTCTCATAATAATAGCAGGACAACCCACCTCATATAGATCTTGAATAATAGAAGTACCATTCATCACGGTATTTAGATAAAAACAAGTTCCATATTCATCTTCTTTTACATCATAAATATCTCCAGAAACTTTCTCTTTCACAATTAGTTCTTTTTCACCCTTTTCACCTAAATCACTATAATAATTAGAAATTAATTTACGCTTACTAAACGCAACAGAGGGTCTAGATACCACTTCTACCATACAAGACATCTTACTCTTTGTAATAATTTCTTTGATTTCATCCAAAGTTATTTCTTTTCCAAGCAATGCATAAGAAACATCCTTTTCATGATAATAATCACAGGTACGAACATTGTTGACCATATGTGTTTGATTCCATATAAGCGGAAGAGACAGATGAAGATTTCTTTTTATTTGTAGGACAGCTAAATCATAAAAGAAAACTCCGTCCACCTTTAAAGCATCCAACTCTGTTAATACAAACTTTAATCCATCTAAATCTTCATTAAAAAAATTACGATTTACTTTCACAAAAACTTCCCCAGAAAAACTTTTTTGGATTTCTTTTATTTCTTCCAAGGTATACATACAAATCGATTCAACCGCATAACCCTCTAAAGGTAAAATGATTCCATCACAAGATGGAATCTCTTCCTGTTTATGACTCATTTCTACAAAGCACTTCATCCTATGCACCTCGCAAATATTATATATTAAAAACATAAAAAAAGAAAGAATTGATTCTTTCTTGTTTTAGATTTTTTCACTGACCGCAAGTCCATCTCCTACATCTAAAAATTCCGTATGATATTTGGTATTATGTTCTAAAAAAACTTTATAGTCTTTTACCTTGCGAACTAACTGTCTTAAGTTTCTACTCTCAATTTTTTCTTCCTCTTCAAACACTAATCCATGAAAATTCATATTATCGGTAATAATCGTTCCTTTTTCGTTTAAATTGTATTCATATTTTTCAAAAAATCTCATATTTTGCGCTTTCGCTGCATCAATGAAAACCAAATCAAAAGTATCATCTAAATAAACTTCTAAAGCATCTCCAAAGATAAGTTCAATTCGTTGATCTAAACCCGCTTTTTTTACATTATTGACTGCTTCTAAATAACGAGCATCATCTCTTTCAATGGTTGTTACAGTAATATCGGGAGAAACATTACACATACAAATGGCAGAATAACCAATAGCCGTACCAATTTCTAAAATGCGCTTAATAGAATGTCTTCTAATATAGTCCTCTAAAAAATGAAGCCCCTCATCGGTAATAATTGGTACTTTATGTTCTATGGCATATTCTCTCATTTGCTGTATGGTAGTATCATTTTCCATATTATCCTTCCTAACTAAAAATCCAATCTCCATTTGCTTTTAAGTCTGCCACTTTTTTGTCATGTTCTTGATTTGTTTTTGTATAGAAAATATTTCCATATTTATCTGCTACAAAGAAATAATAATCACTCTTAGTAGGATGGGTAGCAGCTTCCACACTTGACATTTCTGGATTACAAATAGGACCTATTGGCATTTTACTAATCATATTAGCTCCTCGTGTATTATAAGGACTAACCGTTGCTAAATCATCTGCTGTTAAATCTTCTTTCATACTTTTTTGTAGAGCATAATAAGTCGTTACATCACTACCCATATTCATACCAGAATCCATTCTATTTTGAAAAATGCCCGCAATCATACTTCTATTTTCCGTATTATTTCCCTCTAGTTGTACAACAGAAGCCATCGTCATGTAATAATGTGGATCATCTTTCATAATATCTTTATAATCCTCTAAATTCTTTTCTGTTTGATCAAGTAATCTTTGTACAACGTCTTCTACCGTAGCATCTTGTTCAAAATAATAAGTTTCTGGAGCCAAATAACCTTCTAAAGGATAATAGATTCCCTCTTGTAAAATGGCATCTGTCAAGAACCAATAATTAGGAATAAGACTACTTAGATATTCTTTATCATTCATCTTTGCAACAACATCATCATAAGAAACACCCAGTTTTTCGGAAATTATTTTTGCGTAACTTGGAATTCTTTCCCCATCTCTAAATGTGATTTTAATCGCCCCATCATTACTAATAACACCTTTTTCTAACGCCTCAATAATTTCCTGTAAACTCATACTTTTACTAAATTTATAAGTAGAAGCCTTTAAAGACCCAACATGATCCATTTTTAGATGTAACTTGAATAGTAATGTACTTTTTATCAAATGTTTTTCTTTTAAGATTTCCCCAATTTGTGTAGAATTGGTACCACTTTCTATTTTTACTTCTATTTCCTTTTTATCCTTCTTATCCACAGGGCTTTCTAAATATTGCCATGTTCCAGCAACCCCAAAACAAATAAGCGCACAAAAAAGAAAAAGAAATAAAAATGGTTTTACTTTAGGTTTTAACTTCTTTTTTGCCATACTTCCTCCAAAAAATAAGAGCTACTGCTCATTATTTTCATCATTTTCTTTCTTCTTACGAACTTCTTCTTGTAAAGTATCTAAAATTGTTTCAATTACTTTCCATTCTTTTTCTGTTTTGATAGCCTCTAATTTACTATGAGGATCATCAGGATCATAGATAGAAGCATAAACCTCTATATTTCCTATTTCATCTCTAGAATTGTCTGTATAAACGATATAATTCTTATTTGTTTCTTCACTCTCAAATGTAAATAAAACATCATATATGACTTCATTTCCATTTTCATCAATCATACTAAAAGTATTCTTTTTCATTATTTTTCTCTCCTATCTAGATAGCTTTGTAATATTATAGTCGCCGCAACCGAATCAATTACTTCTTTTCGTTTTTTACGCGAAACATTCCCTGAAATAAGCATATCCGTAGCGCTCTTTGTCGTTAGTCTTTCATCCTGTAAAATAATAGGAATAGAAAGCACTTCTTCTAACTTTTGCTTAAAATCTATACTTAGTTCTCCTTTTAAACCAATAGACCCATTCATGTTTTTAGGAAACCCCAAAACAATTCCATCTATTTCATATTCACGAACTAAATCACAAACCTCTCGTACCAACAATTCATAATCTTCATGATGACGAATGATTTTTACACTGTTTGCAATCGTCCCTGTTTTATCACTCACCGCCACACCTAGTGTACGGCTACCCAAATCTAATCCTAAGTATCTCATTTATTATTCTTTTGAAATTCTAATAATAAAATTTCAACTATCTTAGCGCGATCAATCTCTTGAATTTTACTTCTAGCTTCTTTGTAACTAGAAATATATCCAGGATCACCACTAATCAAGTATCCAACAATTTGATTGGTTGGATTATATCCTCTCTCCTCCAAAGATGCATAAACTTCTTTTAAGGTTTTTGCAATATTCTTTGTATCAATTTCTTGAATATCAAACAAACTGGTCTGTTCTTGTGGCATAATATCACCTCACTATAATATCATAATTTTATTTTACCATTTTCAATTAGTAAATACAAGAAATTAACTAGGAAAGAAAAAAACCACATAATTGTGGTTTTAATTATCTTCCAGCTAATACTAATCCCATATACCCTAAAAAAGCCAAAAATACACAGGCAATAACCCAACCATTCACTTTTTCAAAGGTAGAGGACTTATCTTTAATTCCTAATGCCATCGTAATAATAATTCCACCCACTAATCCTCCAATATGAGCAAAATTATCAACGCCTGTCGCAAAGAAACCAAAGGCTAAGTTTAAAACAATTAGTGGCAAGATTTGACTTTTTACTACATTTCCTAAGTAAACTCTATAATAATATCCAAAATATAATAAAGCCCCCATCAATCCAAAGATAGCTCCACTTGCTCCTACAGATACTCCATTTTTCAAGAATGTAATAGAAAGAAGAGAACCTGTTAAACCAGAGAAAAGATAAATAATCGCATACTTATATCTTCCTATATAACTTTCTATTTGAGAACCAATTACATATAAAGAATAACAGTTAACACATAAATGAATTAAATCTGCATGCATCACAATTCCCGTAAGTAAACGATAATATTGTCCTGCACGAATACTAGGTCCATGTACACATAACAAATTAACCACATAATTATATTGACCCAATAACTTAGGTACAAAGAAGAAAATACAATTTAACGCAATTAAGAAATAAGTAATATAAGGAACTTTATTCTTAAATACTTTTTCTAATCTTCTCGCATCATCTTTATTATGTTTATTAATATCGCCTGTTATTTTCATAAATAATTCAACACCCTTTTCATCATATTTTAATTTATCAGATAAATCAGGAAAAACATTTTGAATTAATTTATTCTTCTTAAGATCTTTCTCTTCTTTAACATTAATACACATTAAATTAGGATCTGCATTAATATCTTCCTGTATATTATCACCCATAGATAAAAAAATACTCATAACATTGATTTTAAATGAAAAGGTCTTTTTCTTAATCTTTTTTAAGATTCTCTTCGTTTTAAATACATCAAAATCAAACTGTTCATCATTATGAATATAATTAGAAACAATACGAATCACTTTACAATCCTCATCTAAATTCTCAAGCCAAATCTCATTATCCACACCCTGTAAAATAATAGGATTATAATTCTTTTCAGTAATGAAATAATGAAGCAACTTCATTGTAATAACATTTTTTTCATCCAGCATAATTTGTTCTTCCATAAATTTCCTCCTAAAAGACTAATAATATTATAATATAAAACATAAAATAAGAAAAGAGGTGATAAAATGATAAAAAAATTGTTTACATATTTATTATGTCTCCTACCCTGGTTTTTAACCAGTTTATTAAAGATAGATTATAATTACTTAAATAAAATAAAAACCCCTTCCTTTACACCACCCAATTATTTCTATGCCATTAGTTGGACAATTATTTATATTCTAGTAGCATATACAGTCTATCATATTGTAAATTCTTATTCTTTAAAACAAATACCCAACTCTTACAAAAGAACTCTTCTAATAAATTATGTACTAAACCAAAGTTTTACAATCATCTTTTTTATCTTTAAAAACAATTTTCTAGGATTCGTAGTATGTTTATTAACTCTTATATCTACTCTTTTCTTATATGAGGAAACCTCTCTTTTAAAAAACAAGATGAAGTATTATTTGATTCCTTATATTGCACTCTCTATTTTTGCAACAATTCTTTCTTTATCCATCTATTTATTAAACATATAAAAAAAGAACTAAACATAGTTCTTTTTTATTCTTCTACAGGATTATGAGAAGAATAATTCTTAGCGACCTCTAAAGTCTTTTTATATTCCTCTTCTAATTCAGGGAAATGTTCTCTTACATATTCCAAATCATTTTCTTTACTCTTTAATTCATGTTGATAAGCAATATCTGCTAAAGTCATAAATCCTAAATATTTACAATCACTTTTTAAAGAATGAACATCAATGGCATAATTCTTCATATCTCCAGAATCTCTATAATCTTGAAGTCTTTGCCATTTATCTTCTACTTCTGTTAAGAAATCTTGAATGGTAGCATTATACATTTCCATATCACCAAGTAGCTCTAATGCATGATTAATATCAGCCCCATGTTTTTCAAGATAACTTCTATCATACACTTCTTCTTGAGAATCTACTACAGGTTCTTCTATAACTTCTTCTGAAAGATTTTCCACCTTCTCAGGGGTCTCTTCAACAGGAGCTATCTCTTCAAGGACTTCATGAGATGGTTCCTCCGTCAACACTTCTTCTGTTTCCTTTTTATCTTCCTTAGAAGAATCCTTTCCAAAATGAATATCAACAACTGGAATTAAATTTACAACAGGAGCAGTGGTAGTAGGAGCAATCACAGGTGTAAATTCAGAAACCTTTACAGACTCCTCAGCCTCAGATGGTTTAGGAGGACTCTCCACGTTAGTTACCGGTTCTTCTTTCTTTTCTATGATTTCTTCAATATTTTCTTCTACAGGAATTACATCAGAATTCTTTTCTTCTAATTCTTCTTTTGGGATTTCAATCTTAGCCGTAAAGCCTGTGTTTCTTCCCAACAAATCATTGCAGACACGAATCAATTCATTTTGTTCCATTGGTTTAGCAAGATAATCATTGAATCCTTCTGCCAAGTATTTTTCCCTCATTCCTGTAATGGCATTCGCTGTTAAAGCAATGGTAGGAATGTGGAAATTAGGATTTTCTTTTAATTTATGGAATGTTTCAATTCCATTCATTCTAGGCATCATATCATCTAAGAATAATAAATCATACTCATCGCCATTTTTAATTTTTTCAATACATTCAAAACCACTTGTGCAAAGATCTACATGATCTGCTCCATATTTTTTTAATAACTTATCTGTAACTTTTAAATTAAGTTGAGCATCATCCACAACCAAAATACGAATTCCTGTTAAATCTAGGTGTGTATATTGTTTAGGGGTTTCAACACTTGTCATAGAATCTATTTTTTGATTAATAACAGCTGTAAACTTTGATCCTTCTCCGTATACAGTATGAACAATTACTTTTCCACCCATTAATTCTGTTAATTGTTTTGTAATAGCCAAACCAAGTCCTGTTCCTTCAATTGTAGTATTACGATCTTCATCTAATCTTTGGAATCTTGTAAACAACTTGTCAACACTTTCTGTCTTAATACCACGACCAGAATCTTCTACTGAAATAACTAATCTACAATAATCTTCTAACTTGACGCAATGAACTTCATATCTAACAAATCCATGATCTGTATATTTACACGCATTACTTAAAAAGTTTGTAACAATCTTCTTAATATTTGCTTTATCTCCAAATAAAGTGGCAGGTAAGTTTGGATCAATAAAGAATGTAAAGTCCAACCCCTTCTCCTTCATTCTAGGAGTAATCAAAGTGGCTAATTCTGTAAACACTTCTTTTGGATTATACTTTGTATTAATAATTTCTAACTTTCCAGCTTCGATTTTAGAAATATCAAGTATTCCATTAACAATCTCTAATAAAGTCTGACTAGCATTGACAATATCTTTAGCATTTTCCTTTGCTTCTTCAATACTTCCAGCATCCATAATACAATCACTAAAACCAACAATTGCATTCAAAGGCGTACGAATCTCATGAGACATACTAGAAAGAAATTCTGTTTTAGAATTATTAGCCTTATCCGCAGCTTCTTTAGCTATTTCTAATTGCTGTACCAATTTCAAATCAGGATTCTCAATAGTAAAGAACATTATAAATAAAGTAAACGCCATTGTTGAAGATGCAATTAAAATTGATGGGTTAACTGTTTGCAGTATTAAGTTTACAATGAGTAATAATATTACAGCATAAATAGGAGCAAACTGTTTTTGCTTTATATCCTTGCGACTTGCCACTAATAGAACTAACCAAAATGTTAAACCCAATCCCAATGCAACCTTTAATGCATTAACAGCAGGACCATAACTATATTTTTCTTCTCCGCTTATCATAATTTGAATTGGTAAAAACACAAATAAAAGACTGCCAATTATCATAATTACACCAATGACACTTTTAGCAAAATTATACACTTTATTACGTTTCTCTTCAGATTCTATCTTTCTTGCCCTAGTAATATAATATGTGTAAATTGAAAACTCACAAAACCAAAAAAATATCTCTACTAAAAATAACCGAGCTAAAACAATAGTAATGGCGTTATTTCCCCCAAGATTATTAACGGCAACATTTAACAATATCTCAGTTATCAACACTACTATTTCTTCAATCGTCATAATATTAAATAATTTGTTTTCTTCTGAATTTATACTTTTTTTTGATTTAAAAACAATTACTAGTAAACACACAAATAATAATGATTGAAATAAATACAAAATACCCCACATATTATTCACCTACTATGAACATTATAACATAAAAAAAGCAAATATTACATTTGCTTTTTAAATACTTTTGCTTTTTTTATTTTTGTTGGAGTATCTACCTTTGTAAGACCATCCTCTGATTCTATTAATCCAATGACAAGTTCTTCACCATTTACAATCTTCTTGTAGTCATCTTTCTCGTGATACATCGCATTTCTATCCACCTTCGAAGAAGTAGGAGAAACGACAAACCCGTCTACATGTTCCTTATATCCTGCTATTACTAACTCACCATCAAATACTAATTCTAAATACTGATCAATTAGTTCTAACTCTTTATTCTTATCACCATAAAAATAATCTTCGAAAACAATATGAGCTAATAAGATACTACTATTATCTGCCAAAGGAATAGAAAAAACGATTGCATCTTTTATATTTTTGTCTTCTTTTATCTTATTGGCAATATCGAACAAGTATACTTCTTTCCCACTAGGAAGAATTGCTTTATCACTTTTTCTTCCATAAATATATACCAATCCTTCTTCATCTATCTCTGCAATGTCTCCGCTATGAAGCCATCCATCCTCTTTTAGTGTTTCCGTTGTTAGTTCTGGCTTGTTATAATATCCACGCATCACAATATCTTTATCTCGCATGCATAATTCTCCACGCTCATTATATCTTAGTTCCTTCCCATTCTCATCAAATATTCCTGCCTGAATATTAGGAAATGGAAGACCCGTACAAATAACAGGTTTGTTTCTATCTTCTAAGCGTTTTGTCTCCTCCTTTTCTGTTGAAAAAACAGAAAACAATTCTGACATCCCATAACCATCAAACATGGTTGATGGAGAGCCACATAATTTAAGTGTTTCATTGATAGCATCTAATTCTCCAGGAGTAATAGATTCTCCTCCAACAATTGGCATTTTAAAAAAACTTAAATCCGGAAGACCATTTTTCTTAGCATCTGCTTTTAAATCATAAAAGAATCTCTTCCACAAACTACCAGATGCTAGAGCTACTTGTGGCTTATATTTGATAACTTGCGAATAAAATTTATCAGCACTTAACCTTGGCTCATCGATTAATGTTAAGCCCTTATATAGAGGATATATAAACAAACAAAACATAGCAGTAGATGCCATTGGTGGTAAATTTGTCAAAACTGAATCCCCTTTAAAATATGGTATTTGAGCAGCTTCTGTTTTTGCAAGTTGAGCAAGAGCAGCCTCATTTGTTGACATAATCCCTTTTACCTGACCATTAATTGTTGAACCACTACTTGGATTTATAAATGCTATTCTATTTTCCTTAAAAGGTTCTTTATACTCTCCCCGATATGCATCTGCCATTTCCATCATATCCTTAGAATGCAAATATTTTTTGGAAGAAGGCATCAAAGATTTATTTTTTACCGCATCCAAATAACTCTTCATCTGTATAACCCGCTTTAAAGGAGGATATACTCCATCTGCAGCACTTACTGCAATTACATATTTAAATCTATCATCACTAAAAATATCTTCTACATTTTTCCACATTCCATCAAACACAATAGCAACCTTAGATTCAGCTGTTTCTCTATTAAAATCCTCTTTACTTTGGCTTAGTTTTAATGGATAAACAGTAGCCCCAATTTGGTTTAAAGCAAGAATCATTGCGCATACATCTGGAAAAAAAGTTCCGTAGATTGGTACAATTTCATCTCTTTCTACCCCTATTTCTCGAAAAGCCTTTGCCCATTTTTCTACTAACATCTTAAAATTCGGACGTGAAATAGTTGAATTAAAATATTTTAAAGCATCAATTTCACTATGTTCCTCTAATTTTTCTAGCACCACATCAGATATAGATCGATCTTTAATAATATTACTTGCAATTTCCCTTGCCCTTGGTTGATAGTTCTTCATCCAAGGTTCATCAATTGAAGCATAACCCGTTAAACCTTTTGATTGATAATAACAGGAATCAAACATACCCTTTCTTTCTTCCGGACTTAATGATTCAAATCTTCTCTCTAATTCACTCAATTCATCTTTGGTCATAATAATAACCCCCACCTTAATAAACATTAAAATACTCTAACATTATTTTAATAAATTTAGAAATTTTAATCAAATAAAACTGTAAAGTTTCTGTCTATTTTTCAACAAATTCATAAATAGATATGACATTCATATCTAAATATCTTTGATTTTTATCATAGATAATTCCATCCACAATAGCAAACATGTGATAGTCATCTTCTTTAAAACAAAATACCCCATACTTTCCTTTTTTCATATCTAAATCCTTTACAGGAATATCTATGTTCTTTTTTTGATAATGATTTCTTCTAAAGTATTCATCAAATACTTCTAT
This sequence comes from Bacilli bacterium, assembly GCA_017511375.1. Classification (GTDB taxonomy): domain Bacteria; phylum Bacillota_I; class Bacilli_A; order RF39; family UBA660; genus UBA3789. The sequence goes on from JAFWKJ010000011.1 coordinate 52,609, forward strand.
ATCATTTGTCGCTTTACATTCTAGTTGTTTGGCAATCTCTTCTAAATCATTTTTAATCATAGAAACATCTTTATCTAATAATTTAGAAAAGGTTCTAATGACACAACCACACCCAGGAACTGGATTATATTCTTGATATTTCATTTACATCTCTCCTTTTATAAAAAAAAGAGTAACCTTACCCTTTTTATAATATTTCTTCTGAGCTGGTTTCTGGTTGACTTACTTCTTCTGATTCGACAATGACAGGAGTAGCTTCTGGTTGACTTGTTTGTTCTGCTGCCAAACCTTCTGTTAGAGCAGCTTCTGCTTGCTTTCTTTTTTCTTCTTCTATTTCTTTCAATCTAGCTTCACGTAATCTTCTATATTTTTCTTCAATTGTTTCTTCTGAAAGATCAGGTTCCTCTTTATTTTCATAAGGATTCTCAATCGTAAAATACATTAAACAACAAATAACTGCTTCTACTAAATCAACAATTGTAATATGCGGATATTTATTTTGAATGATAACAGAAATAGTACAACCAATTACGAATAGAATTAGTGGTATAATTTTCTTTCTTGGAATCTTCTTATATTGAAATGCTAAAATAGCAATCATAATAAGAATATTTACGGCAGATAGATAATAAGTTAAATTACAATCCAATCCATAAGTGTAAAAGATAAGTTGTTCAGCATCTCTATGAACGTTCATTGGCATGAACAAGAAAGAAGCACATACAGCAAGTAAAAGTATATTGATAACAGTATGAATCTTTCTCTTATTATTCAATTGGGATGCAACAACAAGATACTTTAATAGAATAACACCAAATGAGAAATAATAAATCAACATACCTTTTAACACAATAAATGATACAAAGTATGGAATTTTTAATAAGTAGTAGCAAACATTTTCCGCTATTAAATGTAATAGTAATCCTATTGTATTAAGAATCAACATAATCTTATATATTTTTGTTTCATCATTTTTCGCATTACTTTTTGAAAAGAAAATAAAGATTAGCGATATAGAATACAATAAACACATAATAATCGCTAAGGTCATATTAGTAAATATCACATAAATCACTTCCTATCCTACCTTTAAATTATATCATATTAAAAAAAATATAAAAAGAATTTTATATTTTTTTGAATACTTTTTCATCATTTTTTACTAAAGAATCTTTATCCATATGGATGAAACCTTCTGTCTCCAGTTTCATAGCCTCTGTATCTCTTTTTCCAAATTGTTTATGTGGGAAAGAAGTACGAATTTTAAATTCAGTAGGAACCATATCCATATTTTGTGTATTTCTTAGAATCAATTCTTGTAGTTGTCTTAAACGAGCATATAATTTTTCAACATCTTCCTCATATTCTTTTCTCTTCTCTTCTGTAAATATAAGGTGAAGTGCAAAACCATCTTCTATTCCATCTCTTATCATGCTGACACAATCACACAAGGAAATATCTTCTTCTCCTCTAATGGCGTTTTCAACATCAAAGTTATAGATTTTATTTCCATCAACAATAGAGTAATCTCCCGCTCTACCATTTACAAATAAGTCTCCATTTTCACCCATGCTTCCGATATCCCCAGTACAACTCCACTTTACACCAGACTCATCATAATGAAAGTATTGGTCGGTTGCTTCAGGCTTATTGTAATAACCAAGCATTCCACAAGGTGTATTAGCAACAATCTGTCCTCTTTGTCCATAAGGAAGTTCATTAAAATCTTCATCCACAATTTTCACTGTAACACCTGGAATAGGAATACCAACTGAATCAGCAGGATGATCAATACGTTGTGATTGACTTGTCACTTGAGCGCCACATTCACACTGACCATAGGCAACAATCATTTTGGTATCTACACCCATGTCTCTAAATTTGCCTTCCAGTTTTTCTTTCAATTCATGATTAAGAGCTTCTCCTCCTTGAACAGGATAATAAAATTCTGTTAATTTTTTTCCAGCTGTTAATTTTTCATCTAAGAATCCTTCATATAAACTGGTAGAACCAATTGCATAATGAAGCTTATGATCAATAATATTTTTAACAAAAACATCTCTTTCGAATCTAGGATCTTGAAAAACAATCATCCCACCATGTAAAGGTAAATGAACGGAAGTACTTAAACCGGTAGAATACCAAGGTGGAACAACCTGATATAATTTTTGGCCTCTATTAAGATCAATTGTATTGGCATTATAGGATAATACAGAATTTTGAAAACTATCATGTGACAACACAATTGCTTTAGATGGCCCCGTAGTACCACTAGAATAAACCATACAGAATGGATAATTTTTTTCATAATCCATAGTTGCTGGCACCGTTCTATGTTTTCCATCTTTGATAAATTGATTCCATAAAACCTCGTTGTCAAAACTCATCTTTTCTTCTTTTTTCTTTGGTAAGAATCTCAAAGGACTAGAATTAAGTGCAGGTACTACAACTACATTTTCAACAGAAGTTTTTTTGATCGTATCCTTAATAATTGGATAAAAAGAATCCAATACAATTAAATGTTTACTACCACAATCAGCAATTCTTTCCCCCATTTGTTTTGCATCAAAATTAGGTGCCATCATATTTGCTATAGCCCCAATTTTCGCAAGCGCATATACAACGTAAATACATTCTGGTATTCCTGCACAACAAATCGTTACAAAATCTCCTTTTTTAATCCCATATTCTTCCAAAGATTTTGCTACACGATCAATTTGTTGAAACAATTCTTTATAAGATATTTTTGCCCCTAAATACATGACTCCTGTATCATTCATATAATCCTTATTTTGACTTAAAATATCCTGATATACAGTCTTGTCATTATTAATAGTATAATACTTATCCATTTTGAAAAACTTAAGCCAAGGTCTATCAATAGAAGGATACCCTGTATGAAAATCAAACAGTTTTCCTGATTTGATTTCTCCTAATACCCTTTGTTTTTCTTCCTCAGTTAATTGTTTACTATCAACTACTCTTTTAGTTATTTCTTCGATATCTTTTTCTTTCGTCATAGAAATACCCCCATCCTAAAATTATAATATCTTAAAATAATTGTAATAAAAAAAACATTTGCGCGCAAGCAAATGTGTCAACTTATTGTAAACTAATTAGTTAGAGATGGATCTCATAAACCCATCCAGGTTGCCAATTACCTGTCTTTCTCCAATCTCCCTTATTTGCTTCTTCCCATGAAATATTTTTACTAATGACTTCTAAAGCAAGTTGAGGTGCTCGATGGGCAATAATACCAATCGTTTGATTAGGATGTTTCTTTTCTAACTCTTTCAAAAATTCTCTCATTCTTTTCTCAACATCTTTTAAACTTTCTCCCTTAGGGAAAGGTTCCTGAATATGATCTTCAAACACAACAAGTTTCTTATCTTCTCCATCCAAATCTCCATAATTACATTCCCTTAATCTACTATCTTCTATGGATTGAAAAGAGGAAAAGGCAAGATGAGCCGTTTCAATGGCTCTATCTAAATCCGATGTGTATAAAACATCAAAGGAGTAAGGCGTATTTTTTCCTAAATTAATGGCTTGCTCTTTTCCCAACTCATTTAGTTGCGCATTCCTCCAACCACTACATTTATGACTAGCATTGTCTGTCGTAGTACCATGTACATAATAAACGATTTTCATTTTACTTCTCTTCTTTCTTTTTATTGTCTACAAAGAAACACATATTAATAAAATAATAAACGATTCCAACGATTAAATAAACCACAATTAAAACTTTAGAGAGATTAATAGGATCAAAAGAATACATTCCCTCATTTGTATTTCCTCTCAATACCACAATTACTTGAGGGGTCGCAAACAAAAGATATAAAATCAAACTATTAAAAAAACATATTTTTCTTCCTTTTTTATAATTTAATTTCTTTTTATTAAAAATCCAAAATAAGAAAGGACCAATCATAAGAACAAAACTTACAAAGATTAGAATAATCATATCAGGAATAAGTTCCTCCCAAAAATGATAAAAATAGAATCCTCCAAAAACAATTTGTATAACTACTAATACCCCAAGCAACAAAAAAAATCCTATTATCTATTTTTTCTTATTATTCATCGTAATCTCTCCTTATATACGGAAAAAGAATCCAAAAAGATTCTTATATTCTCTCACTTGAAACAAACAAATACTTCTCATCTACTCTTAAAAAAGTAAATAAATAAGAATTACCCTGATCAAAATATTGATCAATGTTTTCATAATCATCTGTTATGTATTGAAGTCTCTCATAGTCGGCATAATAATGAACACTTTCTGCTTGAGAACCAAATAATACATTAACTGTAACTTTTAAATCAAATCCATTATCTTCTACATCCATAATTTTATAAAGTGTACGATTAGGTCCACATTGATCGATACAAGCTATTTTTAGAGCAACAAATTCCTGTTTCTCTTCATTATAACTATAAGGATTACATGTTTCTTTATTAATCTTACTAGGATCAAAATTAAATCCAATACTAAAATAATTTTTCATCTCAGCAATAAAATCATTTAAAGGAACGGTAGAAGGTCCCTTTTTATAAAAACTTCCCCATTGTACTACTTGATATAATCTTTCATCCGGAATGTTTTTAACATCCACTTTATGATCATTTGCATAATCCTCTACATTCCAGCAATCTCCCCCTGCCATAAGAGTATCCACTAAGTTTTTAACTCTCTCATCTTCTACTTCTGTTATTTTTTTATACTCTTGAATATCTAGATTGGGAACCATATTCATACTACCTATCCCAAGGATATATCCAATCCCAAATACCAATAGAAAAACAACTAAGATAGCCAAAAACTTCTTAAGAGATTGTTTTTTGATGATTTGATTTTTCTTTTTTTTCATAATGACCTCCTATGATTCCATTACTTGTTCAAATTCAATTGCGACAATTCCGTTTTTATCTACTTCTTCTTCCGAATAAAATTGTTTCATTAATTGAAGATACTCTTCATGACTTGTTCCTTCTAAATAAATTCTTTCCATATCATAGGCATCTAATACTTCTTCAAAAGAAGAAAAATAGACTAAGTTCTTTACAGTTGTCTTTAACTTTTCTTGTTCTCCTGGACGCTTAACAAATATTAAAGTATCCCCTACTTTTAACGCTCTTCTCTTTTCATCATTGACACGGATTTCTACATCTTTCGTTCCTTGTAAAACAATGTCAAATATTTCTGGATGTAAATGAACAATCATTTCCATATTCTCACCTCTATCTATATTATACCTAACAATGAATTTTTCCTATAGACTAATAGCTCTAGCTCCATCAAATCCACTATATACTTTTTTTCTCATTTCCGTCAAATCTTCTCCTGTAAAAGTATCCTCTTTTATTTCTATTAAACTTTGCTGAACAAAGTTTTTGCAGTACGCAATATATTCTTTTAGTACACCTGCTACAATAGGATCTTTCTCTAAATATTGTTCATAGATTTGATCTAAAATATGATATTTTTCTAAAAATTCAAAGGAACCTTTATTTCTCATATTAACCATAATAAATTGATTCAATTGCCAAATTAAACCACTGATAGCTCCATGAACCATATCTTCACTATTTTCACTATCTAATACCCATCCATTTTTAATCCCATTTTCTGCTTCTAACATAAATCTTTTTTTCATGCCATCACTCACAAGTAAATTTCTAAAAGCTGATATTTTTTCATCTTCACTTTGATTCTTTAGATTATCTTCTAAATCTTCTCTAGAAATACCAATCGTCAATAAATCATAGTTTTGTTCTTTAAAACTTCTAAAGTCTTGAGAAGAATTCAACTGTAAGTTGTTTGATACATAAGAAATCCATTCATCCTGAAACATATGATAGAATTCACTACTTGGATATTCTACTCCTCCTATAACAACTTTATCATGATAAACAATAATCTCCTGATCATTTGGAAATTTTTCTATATCAAAAATATCTAAATTTCCTAATTTTTCATGAATCATATTTCTTACATTCCTACTCATATGATTGATAACGCCCATCACTTTAGAATTAAGAATCATTGGTTCAGAATCTAAATGAAAATGAAATTTTTGATTTAAGATTTCTCTTAAACTTTGATCTTTCGTTGGGAATGTTTCAAGCGTATGAACTCGATAACTTGTATTATAAATACCCAGAGCTCTTTGATTTAAAATATCTATTTTATCAGCATCCATCGTCATATACATAGCTGAAGATAATAAATATCGAACAGCATTTGGTGTCCTGTCTCCTGCTTTTAGACGGTCCTCTATCGATAACGCAATATCATAATCAAGCATTCCTTTTAGAGCCTCTTCTATTTCTGTTTTATATTGTTCTTTCTCTTTTTCATCTAGCTCCACACTGGATATTTCTTTTACTTTACGATTCATTATATCCACAATCTTACTGCTTACTTCATCACTACTTAATCCATGAATATTTCCTAATACATCATGGATTTCCTCATCTAATTCTTGAAACTCTCGATTGAATCTTCCTTCATCAATTTGGAAACCACTCGCAACAGAATAATCAATTCTTCTACTAGATATAATATTTTTTATTTTTTGAATAAATTGATCAATAAACTCTTTATGTTTAGGATTCATTTGATGTTTTACATCCATATTCATTAAACGAGCTTGATCATAAGATTCATTAATAAAGAGATACGCATCTCCTACCATTTGTAAATCATCTAAGGCACTACTAGATCCAGCATAATCAAAATAACTAATAGCTGAATTCTTCTTTTGATGACACTTTACAACAACAGCCGCAACAGATTCAGTAATAAAGCGAAGAACTTCATCTGCATTATCATCTACCCCTAATTTATGTAATTCTAAAGCACTCGCTAAAGAATAATAATAACCCGCAACAGCATGATCCACTTCCAAATCACCAATTTGTTTTTCTGAGCGTCTCATACGTCCATCATCTAAATTATTATAATGAGCGGCTTGATAGAATCTTCCTACATCATGTAATAAAGCGGATAGTAATACCGTACGGCGTAACACTTCTATATTAGCCCCTTCTGGTATTTTTTCTAAAGACTGTTCCGCAATAAAAGTGATTCTTGCACTATGAGCCAATTTTAAATGCATATTATAAAGTCTCATTACTTTCGCAATCATCCACTCTTGTTTTGAATCATGATTAGTTTGTTGAAGAGCTTCCTCCATATCTTCTTTAGAGAACCCAAAAACTTCTTCTACTTCTCTAACAAATATTTCATTCGATAACTTTTCCCTTACCGCTTTATATACTTCATCTTTTTCTTTCAAATCTATAAAAGGAGATTGACTATCCTCTAAAGATTTCAATTCATTCTTACACTCTTCATAATAACTTTTTAAAAGTTTCCAAGCATTTTCTAAAGCCGGTAATTCTAAACTCTTTTCCTCTAACCATCGAATTGCTTCATAATCATCTTCACTCATGGGATTGTATTTCATTTCTTAAATACCCCCTTTTGTAATAATTCATTATAAATAGAACCAATTTTATCACGAAAAGTATAGTAAAATTGAACTTGTTTTTGCAAAGTCCCATCATAATAACAAGATTCTCTTCCAAACTTCTCTGATAACTGAAATCCACATTTAGGAGATAAAGATTGATATTCTTCATCCTCTATTAATCTTTGATATAACAAAATCGCATGCTGAACAAGCGCACTATTTTTTTCAACAGCAGCAGACTGCACATAATCAAACAAAAAACTACGTTTCAAAAAAAAGTCCATTCTTTTAAACATTTCATATTTTGACTTTAAATCCTGAGAGTTTTTAATAGAATCTAACCAAGATAAAACAACAGAATTAAGAACTGCCATATCATTATATTGATTCCTACCGGAAATAGAATACTTTGTACTAGCTAGTACCATATCTGTTTTTAATTTTATTATCTCTTCTACTAATTCATCTTCCATACAAATACTCTCCTATTAAATATAGTATATCATGATAACACAAAATAAAAAAGCAAATCAAAATAGATTTACTTCTCTCTCATCATCGCTAATTTATCCTGAAATTCTTTAGGAGCTTCCACCTCAAATGACAGTTCTTTTCCTGTTTTTGGATGTTGTAGTTTTATAAAATAAGAATGTAACATTTGTCCAAATTCACTACATTTTCCTTTACCATATAGAGGATCATTATTCACAGGATAACCAATATACGCCATATGAACACGTATCTGATGTGTTCTTCCTGTATCTAATATACACTCAATAAGTGTATTCTTTTCAAACCTTTCTAATACTTTAAAATGGGTGATAGCCTCTTTGGCATTCACATCTGTCACAGCCATTTTTTGTCTATTATTTTTATCTCTTCCTATAGGAGCATCAATCGTACCCGTTTCATGAGGAATCACTCCATCGACAATCGCCAAATATCTTCTTTCTACTTTCTTATCGGCAATCATAGAAGATAATTTTTCAAGCATCTCTTCTGTTTTAGCCACTAACATCAAACCGCTAGTATCTTTATCCAAACGATGAACAATTCCTGGTCTAAAATCCTCTCCTGCTAAAGGACCATATCGATACAACAAGGCATTCACAAGTGTTCCACTATAATGCCCAGGAGCAGGATGGACAACCATACCACTTTTTTTATTGATAATAAGAAAATCATCATCTTCATAAATAATATCTAAAGGAATATCTTCCGCTTCTACCGTAATCGAATAATCTAGCTTATCATTGATTTCAATCACATCATCAAGTTTAACCATATAAGAATTAGAAACTACTTTGTCATTGACAATAATTTTTTCTTCTTTCATCAGTTTTTGAATTTTACTTCTAGATAACTCTAGTTTTTCTGACAAGTATTTATCAATTCTTATTCCATCATTTTCATCTACTGAAAGGATTACCATAATGACCCCTCCTTTAATCAACCATATTATAACAAACAAAAAAAAGAATAGCAAAGCTATTCTCCAATTTCAATATATTTCTTTTCAGGTAATTCTTTCTTTGGATCAACCTTAGGAATTTCTAAGCTTAAAATACCATTCTTAAAAGAGGCTTTAATATCTTCAGCTTCTACATCTTCTCCTACATAGAAACTTCTAGAACATTCTCCAGAATATCTCTCACGTCTAATAAACTTACCTTTTTCCTCTTGATCATCTTTTGTATTCATAGAAGCATTGATATTCAAATAACCATCTTCTACATCTATCTTAATGTTTTCTTTATCAAATCCAGGTAAATCAACATCAATAATGTAGTTATTTTCTCCTTCACGAATATCAGTCTTCATCATAGGCATTGGATGTTTATCAGCCTTAGTAAAGAATGGATCATCAAAAAAATCATCAAACAAATCATAGTTTCTTCTAGGTACAATCATCATATACATCATCTTCCTTTCCTGAATGTGTAGAGCCATGAATGGTAGCACATCTATATGAATCTAATACCTGCAAGGACATCTTTTTTCCTTACATCTATGTTATACCACTAAGAATTAGCACTGTCAATACATAAGTGCTAATTTCATTAATAATATATGTAAATAAAATGTTTTTATGAAAAAAAAGATATCTTTCGATATCTTATTTTTCATCCTCTTCAAGAACCTCTTCAGATTCCGTTTCCTCATAGACCGGATTATCCATGGTTATAATAACGTTTCCAAAAGCAAACTTTAATTTTTTAGCATCTTTAGGAACGACAAAGCCGATATATCCTTGAATCGTATCCATAGAATCAGCATAGGTTTCCAAAATAGAAATATAACTAGCTTTACCATATTCTACCCTTTCGGAAGTTCCTGCTTTTAAATCTGCAAATTCTACTTGATATCCATCTGCCTTCAAATGAATCATAGAAGAAGAAATATATTGTTTTTCTTTTTGTTTATTATGATAGATAAAGTGAAAAGCAATTTTTTGATATCCCTCTGGCGTATTATAAAAACTAGCAAAGTTATCTGAAACATAAGAATATAATTCATAGGAATCTAACTTTACAGAATAGTTTTCTATCTCTCCTACTTCATTGAAACCAACATTCGCATTGTAAGAAGTATTTAATGCATTAGATCTACGATGAGAAGTATTAATCATAATAGCCATTGTGATAGGAACCGCAATAATAAGGATGGATGCAAAGATAAAAATGAAAGGCGCTTTAAAAGCCTTACTTATATCCGCTGAAAGTTGTTGACTATACTCCGCATTCCTTCTACTTTCTTCTTCGCGAAGCTTATCTTGTTGTTCTTTGTATTTTTTAACTTTAGCTGTACAGTTCGCGCCACAATTTGGGCATCTATAATCACTAATAGAAATAGGCACCCCACAGTAGTCACATTCTAACTCTATTCTTTTTTCATTATCCATTTTTATCACCAACCTATCATGGTTTTTTTAGGAATCAAAATAATGATTCTTCTTACCAAACAAAGCTCCTATAAATCTTCTCATAGCCCTACCAGTCGTAAGCCAAACAAATTTAGCATGATTCTTTTGATTTTGAGAAATTTTCTCAACCATATATTCGGCAATTACTTCGGGAGGATCTCCTAAAATATTATATACATTTTTTGTCTTTTCATCCAACTCAATTTTATCACCATCACCCATAGAAGTTCCTATAAAATTAGTAATCATAATCCCTGGCGTGATTTTTCCCACTTTCACATATCCACCTGCATCATCTGACTCTTTCGCAAGTGCCTCTGTAAAGTAAGTAACAGCCCTCTTACTTGTACCATAGATAGATAAACCTGTAATAGTCGCATCATTAGATCCATGGCCTTCCACATTATAAATAGCTCCACTCTTTTGTCTTAACATAATGGGCATAATACATTTACTGCATAAAATAGTTCCTTTTAAATCAATATCTATCAATCGATCAATAACTTTAGAATCCAATTCCCAAATAGGGTACATTGGTTGATTTACACCTGCATTATTAATCCAAATATCAATTGTGTCAACCTCTTCCAACACTTTTGAAATAAGATGTTGTATTTCTTCTTCCTTGGTAACATCCATCTTATAAGCCAGAATCTTCCCTTGAGAGGAAATTGCTTCTAAATTTCTTTTTGCCTTCTCCAATTCTTCTTCATTCACATCGCAAAGAACAACGTGATAGTTTTTTTGACGAAACAATGAAAGCATGGCATATCCAAAACCTCTAGCACTACCAGTAATAACCACCGTTTTCATAAAATCACCTATTATTTCTTCCACAAACCATGCAAATTACAATAAGCATAAGATGCAACAACAGTTTCCTCTTCTCCTAAAGTGAAAACACAACTTGGCTCTTCTCCTGGATGTAAAGATTGAATTTTAACTTCTTTATTTGTTTCTAAAATCATAAATTCAATATAATGATTTTCTTCCATAGGATGAAGCACTTCCCCACAGGTAACGGTTACCTTAGATTGATCAACGTTTACGACAGGAACATGCTTTTCTACAGAAGCATCTACTGTATTTTCTTTTAATAGAAGCATCTCTTTTCCGCAGCAAACAGGAACTCCTGCCCCTTCTTTTAAAACAGCAACAATGTTACCGCATCCCATACATTTCCATATTTTCATATTACTTCCTCCTACACTATACTCCAATTATATTCTATCAAAAAAAAATCTAGTCGTAAACTAGATTTAAGCAAAAGTAGGTTCTTCTTTAACAGAACGTTTCTTTTTGTTTTTAACAGGAACAGCAGTTTTTTTCGCAACACTAGCTCTTGGCTTACGTGGCTTTTTCACTTTTATTCCATATTTTTTACACAATTCATAATAAGCTAATAACGGATATATTTCCTCCACTTTGATAACACGGAATACATTTTTTAGGATACTAAATGATGTAAGAACAAATAGTCCTGAAAAAGGAATATTCATATTGAATAACATAAGTGATAACAACTCTATCAAGTAAAAGGCAATCGTTATAAATTTATATTTCTTTGTTTCTAAATAAAACAATAACAATTCTATCGAAATAACAAGTATTTCCGCAATAGAAACAATCACAAGAAACAATGTTTTTAAAAGTGCAAGTTGATAAGGGTGCACTATAGCAGCTACACTCATACATATAACACACATTATTACACACACAGTCTCTATCATATTTAATTTTTTATGAATCTTTTTATCCATCCAAATCACCCCATCAATGCCGTATATTATATCAAAAAAAGGTTGATTTGTAAAGTGCGTCAATCATGAATAATAGAATCCATAAAAATATCTTGAGAATTCATTGGTACTTTATCGATTAGTTGTTCCCGAAAACAAATCCCAACTTTATTAGGAAAATGTTTTTCAAAATAGCGATCATAATATCCTTTTCCATAACCCATACGACCCCCATTTTCATCAAAAACAACTCCTGGTACTATCACTAAATCTGGTTCTATGCGATTTTGTATTTTTTTAAAAGGCTCCTCTATTCCATAAGAACTTTTTTCAAACAAATCGTCTTTTTCCGTCTTATAAAAAACCAAATCATCCCCTTCTACTCTAGGAAAACATACTATTTTTCCACACATATAAGAAGAAGCAATAATATCTTTCGTATCTACTTCACTCATAAAACTCTTATATATCCCAACAATCTGAGAAGTTTGAAAAGAAGGATGTTTTTGAATTAGACTACAAATTATAGAAGATCTTTCTTCTCTATTTAAAATATTATTTCTTTTTTCTAAATATTCCTTTCGAATTTGCTTTTTCATAAACCCTCCTAAAAAAAAGAAGCCTAAGATTCATTTTAAAGACTTGCCTTCTTAGAATCATCTAAATCCACAAGAGCATTCATAAACAACATGGCTGTAGAGGAAGGAAACAAATGACTTACTTCAATATACTGATTTAATTCTTGATGATTAATCTTACTCCAATCTATTTCCATTTTAACCAAGCCCAACTCACTACTCTTTTGAATAGAAAATTCACGAAGGAATTCTCTAACAACCCTACCATTTCCTTCTCGGTAAGGATGATAGTAAATTAAAGAGGAATACAACTTGGACAACAATTCACAAAATTCTATTTTACTATGACAATGATTTAATCTTTCCTCTATTTCCGCAAACAAAGAATCAAGTTCCTTTTCCATATCATCAGGATCGTGAATAAAGAAAAATGTTCCTCTTGCTTTTCTCATATTCACCTTTCGGTATTTCCCCGCAAAAGGATAAACCTCTCCAAATACAAATTGATGGATAGCATTTAAATGTTCTTTTCCACATCCCAAATCAAGTGGTTTTTCTCTTAATTCTAAAAGTTTTTCAAAAGAATAAGATGCATCAACTTCTTTTAATCTTTCAGGGTCTCTTATATCATAATGATTTATTAAAACTTCCGTCCCCGGATAAAAATATGCATCCCATAACAAATCATTTTCTTGTTCCGTCATTTTTATCACCTCTTGTTTTCATTTTCACTTTAGGGCGATTTTCTTTTCCTGTCGAAATACCTTTGGATGCCATTACTTTAACAACAAAATCAGATAAAACATAAGGAATATCTTCGTCATCGTATAAAGCAAGTACCCTTTTAATATCTTCTTGAGTAATTATCATAATACCACCTAATAATATCATAGCAAAAAGCAAAAAATAATTCTACAAATAGATAAGAAAATTCATCAAAAAAAATGGTAGCAAAAGCTTACCATCTATTATCATATAAGTTATTCTTCCTCCGCAGGTTTTTCTTTATCAAAGTTCATTAAATCACAAGTAGAATAAGAATTATTATGAAAATATCCTGTCATCGTAAACCAATTCTTTTTCGCAAAACATTGGACCCCTTCAAAGTCTTCATAGTCATATTTTGAAGAACCATCTTTTCCTTCTTTTAATTTGTTTTTTTGAACAAAACCTTCGATAATAATAAACTCACTATTTTTCTCTGTAATAGTTCCATTCACTTTTATGGTCACTAGTTTATCTTTAAAGGTCACTTCGATTTCATCCCCAAAATGTTTTCCCTTCCAAGTTCCTTGCACGTATTCTTCATCTGCGTCATCAAATAATTGAACATTAGATCCCGCAGAATTAAATTCATAACCATCTTTTTTTACAAATTCATGAAACAATTCAAAAAAACTACTCACAGAATTAGGATGAACCGTAATACATTGATTCGAATATTTGTAGATTTTCTCTCCCGAGTCATAAATAACATCTAAAGTATCTCCAAGCCCAGCAGGAAGGCCATCGACGGTTGTGCAAAATCCATTTCCGCGAGTCTCCTGATTTTGATCAATTACCTCTTGAAGACTTTTGAAAATGCTATCATCTTCTGTGTCATATTTAATAATAAAATAACTGCCATCTCTCTTATTATATTTGCCCCCACCACTTGCATAAATATGTACAACATTTCCTTCTTTCTTAGCTGAGACCATATAATCAGAACCAACATAACAAAAAGATACAATATTTTTTGATTGTATAACCTCACTACATCCATCGATGTGAGATTCATGACGACCTCCACACATAGGAGGAGTATTATTAAAAAAATCCATCATTTTATAATCTCCTTACTAAAACCATTAGTTTTTATAAAATGAAATATAATTCTTTTGATCCAAAACAAACCAATCACATTCTTCTTCTATCATATATTCTTTTCCATCCTTCATAATAAATCTATATATTTTCGTATTATCTACACAAGATCTTTTTGTTTCAATACCAAGTTTTATTTTTTTGAAACGATTAACAATCCCCTCTATTTCTTCTTTCGTGTTATATTCTTTTGTAGAAACTCCCCCCTCACCATAGAATTCCTCAATGACTTTTGTTACATCTTCTTCCTTAAAGCCTTTATAATTTTCATGCTCTAACAAATCAAAACACAAAGTATCATTGGCTTTATCAAATATTTCTACAATTTGTTTTATCGTTTCATTAAATCTTCTAGGATAAGCCATATAACCATGAACAGATACCGTTTGATTATCTTGCGTAACCACCTTAAAATTGTATGACTTGCCGTCTAACACGCGTGAATCTGCTTTATTAAAACCATCCCAAGAACCAGCCCGATTTTCTTGTAAAAGTTTTAGAATTTTATCTACATCCTCACGATTCATTTCTACTTCAAACAACTCATCATCAGGATAACCATCTAATTTAGAAGAAAGAATACATTTGTCATTGCATATTAAATGATAACTCACTTTTCCAAACATACTTCTACCATCTGAAAAATCATATGCAAGTTCCTTAATAGAATTAATCTCTTTTTTATTAAAAACTCCCTTAAACATAAAAAACACCACCAAAAACACTATAATTAAAAATATAAATAAAATAAAAATCTTTTTCATTATAATCATTCCTTTTTCCATTTAGCATATATTTCTATATCTTGAAACCCTATCACACATTTATATCGATTCAAATCAGGAACCGGTTTAAATTCCCTACTATTTTCAAACTCTATTTTTTTACTAAACTCTTTATCAAAATACCATCCATCAAATTGATATCCTTTTCTGACAGGAATAGGAATATCATCATAGCTATCTGGGCTACACGCAATTCCTACATGCATATTAGGGATTTCATCCCCACCATTCGTATGAAATATAAGTTGAAAACTGCCTCCCGAAAAAGGAACACAACGTCTTTTTTTTATAAATCTATAACGTAAAAACAATAAAAAAAGCACAATAAAAACTACTATTAAAATAATAACCTTATAATTCACAATCTTATCTCCTAAATATTACATTCTCATTATAACACAAACCATATCCTCTCAATAGTATTTATACATCAAAAAAAGCCAGATATCTCTGGCCACATTTTACTCATCTTTATTTTCTAATATATATAGTATCATTGTTTAATGAATCCTTAATAATTAATTGATTATCCTTAATTTCATAAGTTGAGTCAAAGGAAGCATTACTATTTTCATAAGTAATAGAAATCTTTTTTCCATCTGTTGTATATGTAAATTTCATACCACTATATTCTCCCGTTCCATCTTCATTAAAAGTATATACATAAGCGGAAGAATCTTTATATTCCCATGTCCCAACGATAGAATTCTTACTAGCTTTATCACAACCAGTTAATCCAATGATTCCAACGCATAATAACAAAGTAACTAACAACGCTTTAAAATACTTTTTCATAAAACATACCTCCTTTCTTAAAATATCATAATTATTCAATAATAAGATTATTGATTTTTTGCTTCTTTCGCATCATAAAGTATACAGGTATCATCAATCATTCTAGAATCAGGATAATCACATACAAATCCACTTTCTTTACTAACCATATTATTAAGATTAATACAAATATCCATATCTACTTTCGTATATCCATTAGGACAAATCCTTTCATTAAAGGCTCTCTCTTTATGAATGATAACACATTTTTTACCCTCAAGCTTTCCTTCTCCTTCACAAATATAAGAAGGAACATCTGAATATACTCTTTCATAGCACTTATGATCTCCATTGGCTTCTACAAACTGGATTTCCCCATTCACTTCGCATTTCCAATCTGCCTCATATCCAGAAGTGGCGCTTGTATCATAACACCAACCATCTATGACAACATCAGAACCTAGACATCCACCATTAATCGTTGGTTTTCTTCCCAAACACCTATGATTGTATAAAAGATCTTCTCCAGGGGTAATTCTACAATACTCTACCGCATCCCCAACGTATTTTTTCTCTACGCATTTATCTAAACCACCATCATATTCATCACTACATTTTGGAACGGCATCATATATTTGTTTATCAATACACATATTTCCTTGTAAAGTAGAATCTTCTCTACATATCAATTTGTCCGTTATCGTTCCTTCATTCATCTCATAACAATTACCATTATAATCATAATAACCATTAGGACAAATATCCCCTGTAGAAGCCTTGACACGTTTCTTTTCTTTTAGGCATCTATCCCCATCTAAAATATAACCACTTTCACAATAATAACCTGTCTCTTTAGAATTTTTAATTTCACCAACGGATTTATCTACTAAATCTTTAACATTCATATATGGTTTATCTTTAATGATAGAATTAATATAAGCCGCCTTCGCAGGATTCATGTTATACTTTTTAGCAAGCTTTTTATCATCTTTCGTTATCTTCTTAACAACCACTACATCCGCAGAAATACCATCTTCATTAAAACTTTTTCCAAGCATTTCCTTAACTTTATTAGAGGTAATATTGCCATCTGTATAAAGGATAATTTGTACTAGATTAAATTCCGTTAAAAACCCATTCCCCTCAACTTCATCCGCTATTCTATTAATAACAGTTTCTATTTTTTTATCATTTTTTAACGATATATTTTTAACAATCTTTTCCGCATCTTTATTAACAGCAATTATCTTCTTTACTTCATTTTTCTTATTAAGATTAATTCTAATACTAGGATTTATATCTAATGTAATAATAGAAACAGTTCTATTATTCCATAGAAAACATCCTATAATTCCTATGATTAAAACGAATCCTACAATCATAGGTATAATCATTTTTTTCTTCATAAGGCTCACCTATTATCATTATAACACAAATAATAATCAAGCGTTTTAATCACTTACATCAATGTCTAGATTAATATCTAATTTATAATTTTTATATTTTTTTTGCACTTCTTCATATATTTCTCTATAAACTTCTTCACGGTTCTTTACTTTAAAATCAATAATGATGTCAAAACTAATACTTTTATCTTCCTCGTCTAGATAAAAACCATGCATTTGTAATATACCCTTATGAGCAAAAACTATTTTTGTTATTTCTTTCTTTGCTTCCATCACTTTTTTATCTTTCGTATTTACAGAATAAACACCAATCGTATGTAACATTACCCCATACTTTTCTAGTATAGTCTTAGTAATCTTCCTAGAAATCTTATCTATATCTGCAACAGATAAAGTATCTGCAACCTCAATGTGTATGGAACCTAAATATTTATCTGGTCCATAGTCATTTAAAACTAAATCATATGCTCCTTGAACATCTTTTTCTTTAGAAATATCCTTTTTTATAGACCTGGCCAAATCACTTTCTACTCTAACTCCTAGTATATTATCAACAGATTCTTTAATTAATTCAAGTCCCGCCTTAATGATAAATATAGATAATAACACACCCACATATGCTTCTAAACTAATACTAAATATCATATAGATAATGGCAGAAGCAAGAACAGAGATCGATAGAATTGCATCATTAAATGCATCGGATCCACTTGCTACTAAAGAATCTGAATTCACATCTTTTCCTTTTTTCTTAACATAGATTCCTAAGACAAACTTCACAATGATACCTGCAATTAAAATAATAAGAGTAATGGTACTATAATCTGCTACTTCTGGATGAATTATTTTCTTAACCGATTCTACAAATGCAGTAATACCTGCATATAATACAATTGCGGATACTATCATTGAAGTCATATATTCAATTCTTCCATATCCATAAGGATGTTTTTTATCTGGAGCTTTTCCCGCAAGTTTAGTTCCAACTATTGTAATTATGCTAGATAATGCATCACTTAAATTATTAACAGCATCTGAAATGATTGCAATGGAATTAGCAAGCAGTCCCACAAATGCCTTAAAACCTGCTAATACAATATTAGAAATGATACTAATAATACTTGTCATAACAACCACTTTTTCACGATTATCTTTCATATTTACACCTCTCATACAAAATTATATCATACATTTTCAATGAATATTTTCTATAAACAAAAAGTGACACCGTCTCGCGACGGTGTCTTCAGGGGGTCGATTTTTTAGGCGAGTTATCTCTTATACAAAAGTTTAAATTCCTTATAAAATAAGACTTTGCAAGTCTTATCAGTTTATCATAGTTTATCAAAATTTGTATAGGTGTTAATGTAAAAGTTAATGTAAAGACATTTTTTACGCGTTATTCCATCTTTAAATTTACCAAATGCACCATAAAGTGCTATAATAGTTATCAAAATTATGTTTGGTGGGATACTATGTTTGAAAGAATTGAAAAAGAATACAAAAAAAATTCAAAAGAAGTAAAATTTACCAAGTTTTATTGGATAAGTGCTATAATATCTACAATTGTTTTTTCTACAGCAAAAATAGATAATAATATTAAAAACTATAATTTTATTACAATTATTATACTAGTAATTGCATATCTTTTAATTGATTATAATAAAACAATTAAAAAAAATGTAAAAGCTAATAAGAATAAATTTATTGATAATTTTAAAGCTTATTTACATATTTTGAAAAGTGGCAATTTAAATAATTTAATAACTCTTTTAAAGAAATATAATTTCAAAACTAAAAATGATTTAAAATTAGCTATAGA
Organism: Bacilli bacterium; assembly: GCA_017511375.1. GTDB lineage: Bacteria > Bacillota_I > Bacilli_A > RF39 > UBA660 > UBA3789. Next base: position 71,980 of record JAFWKJ010000011.1, read on the forward strand.
TTATTTCAATTCCAAAAGATCAATAAAAATAGAGTCGAGTTTTTGGGGCCATATTATATCTGCTTTAGTTAGTATAGCATCTATATTAGCTGTAGCCTATGATCCAATTAATCAAAAAATTGATTATACAAAAATATCTATTATATATGGCACATCCATAGGATATATATTAATTGCTATTGTGCCGATTATAATAATAAAATTAATAATTAATAATATTGCTTTTTCTAAAGAAAAACTTCATTTGGAATTGAGTGATAAATTATCATATATTTATATTAACTTTGACAAATATAAAAATCAATTAACAAAAATTTATAAAAATTAACTTAATAATAAAAACCAGTATGATTTTTTCATAACTGGTTGTTTTTTATTGTTGATTTGAATCATTATTTTCAACTGTTGTTGGTTCTAAAATAAAGCATTCATTTATTGATTCATTAGACTTACTTTTAAGTTCATCTATTAATAAAATTAATTTTGCAAAAGAGTCTTCGGAATAGAAAGGTTGATTTTCAATATCAGAAAAATCAATAGAGATATTCTCTCCTTCTGATAATATTGATTTTAAAACATTATCCCTGAAGAAATCATAAATATTTTCCACATTCTTTGTGTCTAAGTCTATTATAATATTATCTTTATTGTTGACACTTTCAAAAGCAGGAAAATTATTTTCCTTTTTGCATATAATGCATTTATTTTCATCTTTATAATAATATACTTTAAATTCCATCTTTCTCAACCTTTCTAATTATATTTATACCATATTTAATTGTCCTTTTTTCCATAGCCTGCTTCCCACCCTCAAGAATTTTACAAACTCTTTCTATATATTTCTTATTCTCAATGCATCCAAAATCATAGTTAAACTGTTTTTTGCCAGCATCATCTAATATTTCATTTGCTATTATAATATTTTCAGAATCTGCAGTTATAGCAACGTTTGCATTATGTGTAACAATAATACTTTGAAAATTTTTATATTTATGTTTCAAATTTCTAATTCTGTTAGAAATTTGAATGAAAATGTTGTCATTATCAATATTATCTTCTGGTTGGTCTAATATTAACAATATACCGGTATTGTTTAAAAGATCTTTTTCTAACAGATCAAAAATAAATTCAATAAATAATGATGACTTCTCTCCAGCAGATCTTTTTAACATACTTTTACCATCTTTTAAAATATCATATTTAACATTTTCAGTAGTAAATAATTCGTTTGCATAAGTAATATATTTACTTATATGATAGTTAAAATCTTTATTAGAAGAAAAATTATTATCAACTTTATTTGTAAGTGTTTTAATTATAGATTTAAATAAATTATCGCTTCTATTATCACTTTTTATTAATTGATCAATAATACTTTTATACTCATGTTCTGGGCTGTAATTCCAACTAATATTATAATTGTCAACAATTTTATCTGTTTTATTAGACTTATTTTCTTCATATTTCGAATTAGATAATATTAATTCAAATTTATCACATTCTAGTTTTAAAGACTTTAATTTAATTTTAAAATCATCAATGTCACTGATAAGAATATCTTTTAAATCTTTGGCATTATTATTTACATATTCATCATTATACTTATTTAATATTTTTTGCAATAAATTATCAACTTTCAATTCACCATACTTTTGTAATATACAAATTTTTTTGCTTATTAATCTTATAAAATTTAAAACATCATTTGTTTCATTCTCCGTGAAAATAGGTATATTATCATTAAGCCTTATATTTTTTAAGCTTTCACTAGAATTATACGCATCATTTAATATTGCTATTTTAGAGTCAATATCATTTGTTGAATAAGTTGTGATGAAGGAATAATAATTTCTATTATCAAAAGCTCTTTCATAATTTAAATTATTTTTACCATCTCTTTTTTCAATAATATTTTTTGTATCATTAAAACTATTAATAATAGTTTCTTTATTAAAAGAAAATTTAATATTATCATTAAATTTATGTTCTATATTCAGCTGTTCAAACAATTTTTTTGCATCATCTAAACTAAACTCATTTTTGTAATAGTATGATTCTTGTTGTATAAACTCATATATTTTATAATTACTTTCTGATAATTCATTTAAAGAATTATATTGTTGAGTGTCAACAAATAATTTTGATTTTTCATTTTCATCATAAAACTCTTTGTACTTTTTATCATTGTATAAACTGTCACTACCATCTTTGATCTTTTTTAATAATAATGATTTCCCACTTCCAAATTTTCCAATAATAGTATTTTGGTATGGAGATAAATTATATGTTTTGCTTCCCACAATAATCTGATGTATATATTTTTCAGGAAGTGAGATACTTCTCATTCCTTGAATATTACTCAAACTTATTCTCATTTTTGCTTCTTGAAAGGCAGTTTTTATTGCATTAAAAGGGTCATCTATATTTCCTAAAATATAACATTTAATTTCATTTTTATTACCATTTTTATCTTTAGGATAAATACTTAAATTATGGTTATCAGTAAATACAGCAAATGGAAAATTATCATATCCAGCTTTTTTATATATATTAAGAGATTTTTGCACATTTTTTATATTGTTAGAATCCTCATATGCATTAAAACATAAATAGTTTAAATTATCTATTGCTATATTGCTTGGCAAACCTTTGCTCTTATTATTATAATGTGGAATTAAAAGAATATTTTGTATACCATTTTCTGCTAATTTTTTGAATAAAAAAGATATTGTTGGATAGTTTTCTTTTTTATCTCTCAAATTTAATGCTTTATTCTCAAAGACATCATCAATTGACTTTTCAATTAAATCAATATCTCTTGTATCAAAAAAGCACAAGCAATGAAATACCTCGCTATATATTTCTGGATCGTTAATGTCTAATTCTACACCTACAACAAAATCAATTTTGTTATTGTATTCTTCTTTTTTTACATATTCTTTTAAATCTTCATATAATGACTTATTAATGCAATTATGATCAGTAACAGAAAACACATTAATACCATTATTGACTAATTTATTCAGCAAATCTAGAGCAGAATATTCTATACCATCATAATCATTATCCTTAACTTTGTTACTTTCCTTTGAATGTATATGAAGATCGATTACATTCCATTCCGAAAATTTATGCATAAATAACCCTCCTTTCACGTTTTTAAAGAAGCGCTTTTAGTTTATTTAATATTTCTATTCTCCTTGCTTTGTTATAATTTAAATCTAATACAAGATTATATGGAAATTCAATATAATTACCAGTTGTGTAATGTGAATGACAGTTTTCAATAAATGTATTTTTATCTTTTAACATAGACATTAATTCTTCAGGAAGAGAATCACTATATTTAACCAATAACTGTTCTCTAATATTTTCAAATTCTTTCTTATTCGTTTTTACATTTACTTCATCATTATTTAAAAAGCTATATAAACTATAATTATCTTTTATCAATTCAATTAGTCTATTTGTGTTTTTTAATTCTTCGTATAATTTTTTAATAGCATCATCATAATCTATAGAATATATTTCAAAATTACCAAATTGGTTATCATGAAATACTTTATTTATTATTGCATCAGCAGAACTATAATCATTTACCTTAAATATCGTCGCTATTGGATTTCCTGTTGTAAATTCTACATATGGCAAAAATCCATAATAAGGAGTTCTTACATGTTGTTGTAATCTTTTATGGTAATCCTTTGTAATTCCAATTTTGCAAACATCAGATCCTGAACCAACAACACATTTATAAATATAGATATATCCTAATTCATTATTCATAAATTAACACCTACATCTCTAATCTTTCTTTTCAAAATAATCCTTTAATTCATCCTTTGTTGCATTAATTTTTATATGCATGGAGATTGATGGTTTTAACTGTTCAACATCGTTAATATTAAATACGACTTTGTCATTTTCAATAACAGCATTATTAATATCTACAAAAAATACTTTGTTGAATTTAATTCTACTTGGTGTACTTGTGCCACGACCATTTACTATTTCTACTAGTTCATTGTCTAGTGACACTTCATATTTATCTTTATCTATCTCTACAGCATTCATTTGGTCTAGAACATTCATAAATAAATTTTTGGTAAATATTTTTCTGTGATTTCTTCCTGATGTTCTTATTTCACTATTCTCTGTCGTAATTATCCTTCTACCATCTGGTAATTCTATTTTTACACATTCAGGTGTTAGTACAACTAATTCATTATTTGATGTTGATGAAACAATAGCATCAATATCGTGTCTTGCAAAGTATTCCATAACAGATAAAACTTTAGTTTCATCGTCAAAATCATTATAATTATGACCAATTTGTTCTATTACATTTGTTTCATTATTAAATTTTTCAATAAACGGTATATACTCAGGAGTGTTTTTTCTAAAATCGTCAGATATTAATAACTTACCTTCGTCATTATATAATCCTGTAATATCATATTCTCCAGCTTTAGCATTTCTTTCTTTGAATTCTAGTCTAACTTTATTACCATTAATGATTATTTCAGCATCACCGTTTGCAGGATTACCATATTGAAATATAAAAATATCAGGATTCTTTGTACTATAGTATAAATATCTTGCTGCGGAAAATGTCTGATATCCAGAGTTAAGATAATTTCTACATTCAATTGGAACTTGGTTCATTGGAGTTCTATCAAAATCAAGACATTTATTCAAGTTAAACACTTTTGCTAGAGTTTCAACATAATTGCATTCAGATAGAATGCCTGGCTGCAATGCCTTATTTTGGTTATATTGTTTTTCCATTTCATATTTTCCACTTTTTAATTTAGAAATACCCTTTGTTTTTTCAGAGTTTTCCTCTAAAAATGTATCAAACTGTTTACTAAATTGATCAACTTCTTTGAAAAAGTTATTCAATCTTTTTATATCACTTTCTGAAAGTATTAGATCAGAATTATTATTATAAATGGTGTTAATTAATTCACTAATTGCTTCTTTTTTATTCATTTTCTTCACTCTCACTTTCTTCAAATAACGAACTACTATGAATTTTATTCAACACACTAATGTTTTCATCAATTTCCAATACATCAAAGAATAGCTTATTTATTTCATTTCTATACTTTTTAGGGAATTTAATGTTCTCTTGTTTTTTACCAGCATTTACTTTATAAACCAAATACTCTTTTTCTTTACTTTGCATTTCTTCTGCTAAAGAATTCATTTTATTTAATTGTTTTTCATTAAATAAATCTAAAAATACAGGAATAGTATTAATAATAGTTAATGGACAATTTATTCCACCATCATACAATCGCCAATACCAATATGCAAAAGTAGAATTCATCATACAATAGACATAATTGTATGTATTTTTATCTTTAACTTTAATTATCCTTTTACCATCCCTCAATAAATCTCTCTTAGATCCTACAGTAAAATATCTGCATGTTGTTGGTAAATATATTTCATTCCCAGTGTTTTGATCAATTAAATTACTCATTTTTTTATGTGATTTTTGTTCCCAAATATCAAGAATATCTAATAAATCGGAATGACATTTATAGTATGCTTTGTGTTTTGAATCAACTATTTGATATCTATCATTTATTAAAGAATATAAAACATTATTATTTAACATTTTATTTCTTTCCTCAGTTTTGAATCTGATTAATGGACTAAATCTAAATCCTTTAACATTTTCTCTGTTTTCTACAACTGTAATTGCTGCACGAACTGAATTACCTTTGTTAGAATTAAAAATTCCATGTTTTCTTCCATTAAATATATTTCCAGGAACATTATCAAACGAAACAACAAATCCATTATATTTATTCATAACTTTTCTCAATGAATAAAACTTGCCACTACCAATAAAACTATATGGAGTAATAATAACAGATGAATTACTTTGAGTTATAATCTTCTCAATAAACGCAGAATACAATTCTCTAGAATCTGATATTACATTAGTAATTTTCCAATTCTTTCCATCCTCTACTATTTTATAATATGGTGGATTAGATATTACCTTTGAATTCTTAGGCAATTTAACATCTTTATCTAAAAAATCGCAATGCTTAGCATGTATTTTTCTTAGATATTCCTTACCATATTTTATAGCAATTGAATATTTGCATATTTCTAATGCAATATCATCTAAATCATACAAATATATATTTCCATTACTAATTAATTCAATTGCATCACTATTATTTAAATTATCAAGATAGGATAAAATTAAATTTCCAGCTCCGCATCCTACATCACAAACATTATCTCCTTTTAATGGCTTTAACCAATTAGACATTATGTCTGAAACATCTCTTGGAGTATAATATTTGCCCATTTCTTTTTTATTAATCTTATTTACATGCTCTAAGCCTATTTCATATAATTCACCATAATTATTAATATTAAAAATATCAGAATCAAATGTATTATTTAATGTTTTTGATAGTATTGCGTGCCATGTCTTTTTTAAGCCATATTTATCAATATCAATTAAATAATTATCAATTGTATATTTTTTCATAGCAACACTACCTTTCTATATATGATTATAGCATAATTTCGACATTTTTTATCACTATTTGACTATTATTAGCTTTTTATTTAATAAAAAAGTAAAAATTACTATTCTTTATTATTTTTTAAAAATACCTTATAAAATATGGCTTTAAATCAAAAATAGTACCCCCTAGAGGGGTGTTCAAAGGCCCCTTGTAAATATCTCTAGTTGTGATAAAATATAGTAAAATAGTGGAATTATAAGGTAAAAATGAAGAAATTCCACCCTCAAAACACCTATATAATTCACCACTTGTAATAATATTTAATAGTGATAAAATATAGTAAAATATGGAAAAATTGACAAAAACAACATAGTAAACGAATACCTAAATAATCTGAAATTCATATGGTAAACGAACTTCACTTTGAATTTTATAGGTGTTAAAATTGCTATTGTAGGAAAAATTTATCAAAGGAGATGGAATACATCTTCTTTTTTAATTATCCCACTCGTTAGGAGGTGATTATAGATATGAAAACATAATGTCCCATAGGTAAGCCCACAGTTATTACTTATAATATAATGGTTTTATATAATAAATATCCCATATGAGTGGGACAATTTTGCAAGTGCAAAATAAGTTTGATATCACACGAAAGTCTTATAAAATAAGGCTTTTTTTATTGTGCTGATATCATTCTCTTATGCTCTTAAATAATTATAGTTAAAAATTGCAGTTTTGTGGGCTGTATTATCCCATTTGTGGGTTTTTAAAAATTGAGAAAGGAGGTGTTTGAATGAGCAAGAATCATGGAAAGTTATACTATGATTTATTAGATGATAATTTGAGTAAAAGTGCAATTGTGTTATTTACTCTACTACTCTCTAATTCAAATCAAAAAGGATATGCATTTGGATCTAATAAATATTATGCTGATAAATTAAAGTGTTCTACTAGGACTATATCAGCTTTAATCAGAGTATTAATTGATAAAGGATATATAACAGTTGATAATCCAAAAAGTTTTAGAAGAAAAATATTCATTAGAAATAAATTTCTAACATAATAGAATAATATTTCTTACAATATAGATATAATATACTTACATAATAAATAAAGATAATATATAAATATAATAGTTATACAAAGGCCTTAGTAAAAGGTAAAGGAGGTTTAGGAATGAAAAATTTAGTAGACTATATAAAATATCATGGATATATTACTAGTATTAGAGATAAAGTTGATAAAGATTATATTTGGTTTGATATATGTCAAAAAGAATTATACAAAGATAAGAATGGTGAGGATAAGAATAACTTATCCTTTTTTAGTGCAAGAATGTATGTTGAATATTCTTACAAAATAGAATTAAAGGTTGGAAAAGATGTTTATGTTGAAGGTATACCAAAGGGTTACATTGACAAAAACGGCCATAGACAAAATTATATTCATATTTTAAAAATTAATGAAATTGAAGTTAAGAAAGAACCACCACTCTATGGTGATGGATATTGGGGTGGACAGAAAATTTCAAATGAAGAAGCTTCACCAGAAGAGCAAGCAGAAATGCAAGCAATAATTGATGAAATAACAGGAGGTTTTAATAATGAGTGCTGAAGAAACTATGAAAATAATAACTAAACAATGGTGTAATTTAGCAGATCTAATGAAACTACTACACTGTGGTAGAAATAAAGCATTAGATATTAAAAAGCAAATAAAAGATAAGTTAATTAGTGAAGGATA